>NZ_JBIWFK010000005.1:0-672283 GCF_044763015.1 Streptomyces sp. NPDC096324
TCCTCGCCGACACGCTGTACAAGTACTCCAAAGGCCAGGCGTCCCTCTGGGATGTGGCCTTCGCGGCGCTGGACTGCATCCCCGGCATGAAGGGGATCACCACCCTCGGCGGACTCGCCAAGGGACTCAAGGGCGGCCTGGAGGCGATGAAGGGCCTCAGGGCAGGGCTCAAGGGGATGAGCCTGGCGGCTCGGGGGCTGGGCAAGAACGGCGCCCAGTACATGAAGGATCTCTTCAAGGGGCTCCGATCGGGAGCCGGGGACGAGGCCAAGGCGGGCAAGGCCATGGAGGGCCGGTGCAAGGGCGGCGACCCCGTGGACATGATCACCGGCGAGATGCTGATGTCCCATACGGATGTCCGTCTCCCGGGCCTGCTCCCTTTGGCGATAGAGCGCCACCACGTTTCGAGTTTCCGATCCGGGCAGTGGTTCGGTCCGGCGTGGATGTCGACCTTCGACGAGCGTCTCGAACTCGACGCCGAGGGCGCCGTCTGCGCGAGCGCGGACGGCATGCTGCAGGTCTACCCCGTGCCCGTGCCCGGCAGCGCCGTACTACCGAGCCGTGGCCCGAGGCGCCCGCTGACCTGGGACGGAACTCCCGGCGGAGCCGTCACGATCAGCGACCCGCTGACGGGGCTGATCCGGCACTACGGGCCTGCGCTGGTGCCCGATTCCCCCGACGCCGGCAGCGGAACGGCTGTCGTGCTCCCGCTTCGCGCCGTCACCGACCCCAACGGTCAGCGCATCGACTTCAGGCGGACCGCCGAGGGTGTGCCCGTCGCGGTCCACCATTCCGGCGGGTACCGGTTGGCCGTCGACACCGAGGACGGCCGGATCACGGCTCTGCGGCTCCTGGGGGACACCGGCGACGTGACCGGGTCGCACTCCGGCACGGTCCTGCGTACCTACCTTTACGAGGACGCCGAGCGGCATCTCACCGCGGTAGCCGATTCCATCGGTCGCCCGTACCGGCTGACGTACGACGAACTCGGCCGCATCACATCCTGGACCGACCGGAACGATCGCTGGTATCGGTACGCGTACGAAGGCGCCACCGACCGCGTGGTGCGCGGCACCGGGCAGGACGGCGCGATGTCCGCGCGGTTCGCCTACGACGACGCGTGGCGTGTCACCACGATGACCGACAGCCTCGGCCACCGCACCGAGTACCACCACGACGAAGACCTCCACCTCACGCGTGTCGTCGACCCGCTGGGCTTCGCCGTGCACACCGAGTACGACGCGCGCGGGCACTTGCTCTCCCGCACCGACGAACTGGGCAACACCACACGCCTCACCCTCGACGATCACGGTCAGCCGGTGCGCCTGGACCGGCCGGACGGCACCTGCGTCCAGGTGGCGTACGACGGCCTCCTGCCGGTCGCCGTCACGGAAGCCGACGGGGCTCGCCGGCAGTACGCGTACGACGACCGGGGCAACCTGCTCGCCACCACCGACCCGCTGGACGCGGTGAGTTCGTACACCTACGACGAACAAGGGCGCCGGACCACGGAGACCGACGCGCTGGGCAACGTGTTCCGGTACGACAGCGACGGGGCCGGGCTTCCGGTGGGGGTCGTCGATCCGCGTGGCAGCGTCGTCACCGTGCGCAGGGACGCGTCCGGCCGTGTGGTGCGCATCGACGACCCGGTCGGAGGGACCGTCCGCCAGGGCTGGGACTCCGAGGGCCTGCTGCTGTGGCGCGAGCGCGCCGACGGCGGCAGGGAGACGTGGTCCTACGACGGGGAGGGCAACCTCACCGAGCACCGCGACGCGGGCGGTTCCACCACCGCGTTCGAGTACGGGGCGTTCAACAAGCCCACGGCCAGGACGGATCCGGACGGCACGCGCTACCTCTTCACCCACGACACCGAGATGCGGCTCACCGCCGTGACCAATCCGCTCGGCGACGAGTGGAGTTACCGCTACGACGCGGCGGGCTGCCTCGTCGCCGAGACCGACTTCGACCGCCGCACGCTCACCTACGTCTGCGACCCGACCGGCCGCCAGGTCGAGCGGGCGAACGGCAGCGGCCAGACCGTGAGGATGACCCGTGACGCCGAGGGGCGTGTGGTGGAGTCGCGCACCGGCGACGGCGCGGTCACGTTCCTGCGCTACGACGTGGCGGGACGCCTGGTGGAGGCCTCGAACCCCGACAGCACCGTCGCCTACGGCTACGACGCGGTGGGCAGGATCGTCGCCGAGACCGTCGACGGTCGGACCGTCACGAGTGTGTACGACCCGCTGGGCCGACGGGTACGGCGCACCACGCCCTCCGGCGCGACGTCGCGGTGGGCCTACGATTCCACGGGCCTGCCCACCTCTCTCGTCACCGAGGGCGGCGAGCTGACCTTCACGCACGACGCCGCCGGCCGGGAGACCGCACGCGGTCTGGGCGCCGCCGCCACGCTGACGCAGTCCTGGGACCCGGGCCACCGGCTCGTCGGGCAGATCGTCCGGTCGGGGACTGCCGGCGACGGCGGAACCGGTGGCGCGCACGTGCGCCAGTCCCGCTCCTACGCCTACCGCGCGGACGGTCACCTGACGGGGATCGCCGATCGGCTCGGCGGCAGCCGCAGGTTCGACCTCGACCGTGCGGGTCGCGTCACACGGGTGTCGGCCGAGACGTGGACCGAGTCCTACGCCTATGACGACCTCGGCAACCTCACCGCCGCCAGTCATCCGGCCCCCGGCGGGGAGGATGCCCAGGGCCCGGTGCGGCACTCCGGGACGACGGTCGAGTCGGCGGGCCGTACGGCGTACGAGCACGATGCTCAAGGGCGTGTGGCCCGTGTGATTCGACGGACGCTGTCCGGCCTGCGCAGGATCTGGACGTACACCTGGGACGCCGAGGACCGGCTCACCGAGGCGGCGACGCCCACCAGCGGTGTCTGGCGGTACCGTTACGACGCGCTCGGTCGGCGTACCTCCAAGCTCCGTGTGGCAGAGGACGGTTCGATCCTCGAAGAGGTCCTGTTCACCTGGGACGGCACTCATCTCGCGGAGCAGCGGACGCTCCGTGACGACGTGGTGGAGACCGACACGTGGGACTGGGAGCCGGGCACCCATCGGGCGGCCGCCCAGGTGCGGAGCCGGTGGCGGGCCGAGGACCAGGACGACGTCGACAGGCAGTTCTACGCGATCGTCACCGACCTGGTCGGCACGCCCAGGGAACTCGTCGGCGAGGACGGCACGATCGCCTGGCGGGCCGCCACCAGCCTGTGGGGGAGGCCGCTGGCCGGCGACGGCGGAGGGCTGTGCCCACTCGCCTTTCCCGGCCAGTACCGCGACCCGGAAACCGGCCTGCACTACAACCTGTCCCGCTACTACGACCCGGACACCGCGAGCTACCTCTCACCCGACCCGCTCGGTCTGGACCCCGCCCCCAACCATCACGCGTACGTCGGCAACCCCTTCCGATGGAGCGACCCGCTCGGCCTCGAGGACGACGAGCCGGTCCGCATCTACGACGACTCGACGTACGACAAGCATGGTTCGGGCAGCAATTCGTCGGCCAAGGGCGAGATCGGTCGTGCCCCCGCGGACGGCCAGGCGGCGCTGGACCGGTCCATTCCCTTGGGCGACCCGAACAACCCGGCCAAATTCCGTCGCCTCGGGGTGGATCACGCCAACAACGAGATCGTGGTTCTCGACCGGCATCACTACGAGACCGACAAGGACGGCAAGATCGTCAAGGAGATCTACCATGGCCACGTCCAGGGCAAGTACCCCTCCGACAGCATCACGGAAGGTGACCTGAACAAGCTGAAGAAGAAGGGAATGATCAACAACCTCAAGAAGCAGAAGGTCCTCCCGCCGCCGTGCGAGTGATGACGGAGAGAAGGAATTCGGTCATGGTGTCCGAGTGGAACTGGGAAACCGGTGAGGACCTGATCCGTATCGACGACCCCGCCGAGGTGGACGCGGCGTTCGAGCGCGGGGCGGGGCATCTTGGCACCGCTGTGATCGGACTCGCTTTCAACTGTTCGCTGGAGGACGCGTCGCCCCGGATCGTCAAGGCGATGCGGCTGCCGGATCTCGCTCAGCGCGCGTTCGCGTACACCGCGGCCGGTGCCGCGGCGCGCGTCAACGGCCGGCTGACCCCCGAGCTGTACGCCGCACTGAGTGCGGAGGGGCCCAGAAGCATTGCCGAATACGCCGTCAAGGACACTTTGACCTTCGTACCGTTCCGGCGGCTGCCCCCGCGGTTCAAGTGGTGGAAGGTCGCCTCGGGGGTGCGCAACAAGCTGGAGAGCTGGTGGCTGAGGTCCGGGGAGACGATCGGGGATGCCTGGAGCGCCCTGCGCCGACGACGCTGACGGAATCGGGCGCGGTCAAGGCCGCTCTGCGGCTGCACGCCCGCGCGTTGGAGGAACCGGTCGACGAACGGGCCCGATCGCGCGGAGGACTCCGGGGTGGCGCGGGCGCCGTGACCGGTCGGCGGCGAGCCGGAAAGAGGCGGCCGGGACGGCGTGCAGGGGAGTGCCGGAGGGCCCTCGTCGGGCGGGCGTCCACGCTGCGGCCGAGCCGGGTTTGATCTGCGTCACCTTAGGGGTACGATCCTCGGCTCGATTGGCCAGGGGGGTGTCCTGTATGGCAAACTAACGGGGTTGCTCGGTCGAGTGCCGATGCTGCGCGCCTCTCGTCGGGAGGACTGGAAGCGAGTCCCACAGTACTCGTCGCCCAATCTGTCGTCAGGCAGCGCTGGGGCGGACGTACGGGAATCTTCCGGGAAGTGTCAGCGGGGTGCAGGCCAGGCGCCCGGTGGGTGTTCTCACCCCCGGTCCTGCGGTTGCTTTCGGGCGGAGCCGTGTCCCTGGTTGGGAAATCCGTAACGGATATCTCTGTGGCCAGGAGCGCGACACACCCGACCGCGTGGGTCGGAGAAAGAACGCGAACCCCCGAGTGCCAGAGCGTTTTAATCGAGACAAAGGACTACTGAGTAGCCATGGCGGGACAGAAGATCCGCATCCGGCTCAAGGCCTACGACCACGAGGTCATCGACTCCTCGGCGAAGAAGATCGTCGAGACGGTGACCCGCACTGGTGCGTCGGTCGCGGGCCCGGTGCCGCTGCCCACTGAGAAGAACGTGTACTGCGTCATCAAGTCGCCGCACAAGTACAAGGACTCTCGCGAGCACTTCGAGATGCGCACGCACAAGCGCCTCATCGACATCCTCGACCCCACGCCCAAGACCGTTGACTCCCTGATGCGACTCGACCTCCCGGCCGGTGTCGACATCGAGATCAAGCTCTAGGGATCGGTGATCTGAGAATGGCTAAGCAGATCAAGGGCATCCTCGGCGAGAAGCTCGGCATGACGCAGGTGTGGGACGAGAACAACCGTGTTGTTCCCGTCACCGTCGTCAAGGCCGGCCCGAACGTCGTGACCCAGGTTCGTACGAACGACGTCGACGGCTACGAGTCCGTCCAGATCGCGTTCGGCGAGATCGACCCGCGCAAGGTGAACAAGCCCCTCAAGGGCCACTTCGCGAAGGCCGACGTCACTCCCCGCCGCCACCTCGTCGAGATCCGTACCGCTGACGCCAGCGAGTACACCCTCGGCCAGGAGATCACCGCTGAGGTGTTCGAGGCCGGCATCAAGGTGGACGTGACCGGCAACAGCAAGGGCAAGGGCTTCGCCGGTGTCATGAAGCGTCACAACTTCAAGGGCCTCGGCGCCGGACACGGTGTCCAGCGCAAGCACCGCTCCCCCGGCTCCATCGGTGGCTGTGCCACCCCGGGCCGTGTGTTCAAGGGCGTCCGCATGGCGGGCCGCATGGGCAACGAGCGGGTCACCACCCAGAACCTGACCGTTCACGCCGTTGACGCGGAGAAGGGCCTGCTCCTCATCAAGGGAGCGATCCCTGGTCCGAACGGCGGCCTCGTCCTGGTCCGTACCGCGGCCAAGGGGGCCTGAGGACATGAGCACCATTGACATTCTGTCGCCCTCCGGCGACACCGCCGGGACTGTAGAGCTCCCGGCCGAGATCTTCGACGTCGAGAAGATCAGCATCCCGCTGCTTCACCAGGTTGTCGTCGCGCAGCTGGCCGCGGCCCGTCAGGGCACGCACAAGGTCAAGCGTCGTGGCGAGGTCCGTGGTGGTGGCCGCAAGCCTTACCGCCAGAAGGGCACCGGCCGCGCCCGTCAGGGTTCGACCCGCGCGCCGCAGTTCGCCGGCGGTGGCGTCGTCCACGGCCCCACCCCGCGTGACTACTCGCAGCGGACCCCGAAGAAGATGAAGGCCGCGGCCCTGCGCCACGCCCTCACCGACCGGGCCCGCAACGCTCGCATCCACGTCATCACCGGCGTGATCGAGGGCGAGACCCCCTCCACCAAGGCCGCGAAGAGCTTCCTCGGCAAGGTCAGCGAGCGCAAGAACGTGCTCCTGGTCATCGAGCGCTCCGACGAGGCCGCGCTGCTCTCCGCGCGCAACCTGCCCCAGGTCCACATCCTGGAGCCGGGCCAGCTGAACACGTACGACGTTCTCGTCTCGGACGACGTGGTCTTCACCCAGGCCGCTTTCGAGTCCTTCGTGTCTGGCCCCCAGGCCGCTGACACCGAAGGGAGCGAAGCCTGATGGCTACGCGTCACCCGAGCATTGCCTCGAAGGCCGCCAAGGCCAAGAAGGTCGCGCGCGTCGCCAAGGCGAAGCGCCACGAGGCCGAAGGCAAGAACACCGTCGAGACCCCGCTGAGCAAGAGCTTCACGGATCCCCGTGACGTCCTCCTCAAGCCGGTCGTCTCGGAGAAGAGCTACGCGCTTCTCGACGAGGGCAAGTACACCTTCGTCGTGGACCCGCGGGCCAACAAGACCCAGATCAAGCAGGCCGTCCAGGCGGTCTTCTCGGTCAAGGTCACCGGGGTCAACACGATCAACCGTCAGGGCAAGCGCAAGCGCACCAAGACGGGCTTCGGCAAGCGTGCCGACAGCAAGCGCGCGATCGTGACCCTCGCTGAGGGCGACCGTATCGACATCTTCGGCCAGGCCTCCTAACGGAGTGCCCTGGTCCGAATATCGGACGAGGACTGAGAAATGGGAATCCGCAAGTACAAGCCGACTACGCCGGGCCGTCGTGGCTCCAGCGTCGCCGACTTCGTCGAGGTCACGCGGTCCACGCCGGAGAAGTCGCTGGTTCGCCCCCTGCACAGCAAGGGCGGCCGTAACAATTCCGGTCGTGTGACCGTTCGCCACCAGGGTGGCGGACACAAGCGCGCCTACCGAGTGATCGACTTCCGTCGTCACGACAAGGACGGCGTGCCGGCGAAGGTCGCGCACATCGAGTACGACCCCAACCGCACCGCGCGCATCGCGCTGCTGCACTACGCGGACGGCGAGAAGCGCTACATCCTCGCCCCCCGCAACCTGTCGCAGGGTGACCGCGTCGAGAACGGTCCTGGGGCCGACATCAAGCCGGGCAACAACCTGGCGCTCCGCAACATCCCGGTCGGTACCACGATCCACGCGATCGAGATCCGTCCCGGTGGCGGCGCCAAGTTCGCCCGCTCCGCCGGTGCCTCGGTGCAGCTGCTCGCGAAGGAGGGCACGATGGCCCACCTTCGTATGCCTTCCGGTGAGATCCGCCTGGTCGACCAGCGCTGCCGCGCCACGGTCGGCGAGGTCGGCAACGCCGAGCAGAGCAACATCAACTGGGGTAAGGCCGGCCGTAAGCGCTGGCTGGGCGTTCGCCCGTCCGTCCGCGGTGTGGCGATGAACCCGGTTGACCACCCGCACGGTGGTGGTGAGGGCAAGACCTCCGGTGGTCGCCACCCGGTCTCCCCGTGGGGTCAGAAGGAGGGTCGTACTCGTTCGCCGAAGAAGGCTTCGAACAAGTACATCGTCCGCCGCCGCAAGACGAACAAGAAGCGCTAGGAGCGGGTTTAGATGCCGCGCAGTCTCAAGAAGGGACCCTTCGTCGACGGACACCTTGTAAAGAAGGTGGACGTACAGAACGAAGCCGGTACCAAGAACGTCATCAAGACCTGGTCCCGTCGCTCGATGATCATCCCGGCCATGCTCGGCCACACGATCGCGGTGCACAACGGCAAGACCCACATCCCGGTGTTTGTCACCGAGTCGATGGTCGGCCACAAGCTCGGCGAGTTCTCGCCGACGCGCACCTTCCGGGGTCACGTCAAGGACGACCGGAAGTCGAAGCGCCGCTAACGCGGGGTGGAATCGACCATGACAGACACTGGAAGGACAACCATGGAAGCCAGGGCCCAGGCGCGGTACATCCGCGTTACGCCCATGAAGGCCCGCCGAGTGGTGGACCTTATCCGTGGCATGGATGCCACGGAGGCTCAGGCGGTCCTGCGTTTCGCCCCGCAGGCCGCGAGCGTGCCGGTTGGCAAGGTGCTTGACAGCGCCATCGCCAACGCCGCGCACAACTACGACCACACCGACGCCGGCAGCCTTGTCATCTCCGAGGCGTACGTCGACGAGGGTCCGACCCTGAAGCGGTTCCGGCCGCGTGCCCAGGGCCGTGCCTACCGGATCCGCAAGCGGACCAGCCACATCACCGTGGTCGTCAGCAGCAAGGAAGGAACCCGGTAATGGGCCAGAAGGTTAACCCGCATGGGTTCCGGCTCGGCATCACCACGGACTTCAAGTCCCGTTGGTACGCCGACAAGCTGTACAAGGACTACGTCAAGGAAGACGTCGCCATCCGTCGGATGATGACGTCCGGCATGGAGCGCGCCGGCATCTCGAAGGTTGAGATCGAGCGCACCCGTGACCGCGTGCGGGTGGACATCCACACCGCGCGTCCCGGCATCGTCATCGGCCGCCGTGGCGCCGAGGCCGACCGCATCCGCGGTGACCTCGAGAAGCTCACGGGCAAGCAGGTCCAGCTGAACATCCTCGAGGTCAAGAGCCCCGAGACCGATGCTCAGCTCGTCGCCCAGGCCGTTGCCGAGCAGCTCTCCTCCCGCGTCTCCTTCCGTCGCGCCATGCGTAAGAGCATGCAGGGCACGATGAAGGCCGGCGCCAAGGGCATCAAGATTCAGTGCGGTGGCCGTCTCGGCGGCGCCGAGATGTCCCGCTCGGAGTTCTACCGCGAGGGCCGTGTGCCCCTGCACACGCTCCGCGCGAACGTCGACTACGGCTTCTTCGAGGCCAAGACGACCTTCGGCCGTATCGGTGTGAAGGTCTGGATCTACAAGGGCGACGTCAAGAACATCGCCGAGGTCCGCGCCGACAACGCCGCTGCCCGTGCCGGCAACCGCCCGGCCCGTGGTGGCGCCGAGCGCCCGGCCGGCCGTGGTGGCCGCGGTGGCGAGCGTGGCGGTCGCGGTCGTAAGCCGCAGCAGGCTCCGGCTGCCGAGGCCCCCAAGGCCGAGGCTCCCGCCGCCGCTCCGGCTGAGAGCACCGGAACGGAGGCCTGACCAACATGCTGATCCCCCGTAGGGTCAAGCACCGCAAGCAGCACCACCCGAAGCGCCGTGGTCAGGCCAAGGGCGGTACGCAGGTTTCGTTCGGCGAGTACGGCATTCAGGCCCTCACGCCGGCGTACGTGACGAACCGCCAGATCGAGGCCGCTCGTATCGCGATGACCCGCCACATCAAGCGTGGCGGCAAGGTCTGGATCAACATCTACCCGGACCGCCCGCTCACCAAGAAGCCTGCCGAGACCCGCATGGGTTCCGGTAAGGGTTCCCCCGAGTGGTGGATCGCGAACGTGCACCCGGGCCGGGTCATGTTCGAACTGTCCTACCCCAACGAGAAGATCGCCCGTGAGGCCCTCACTCGCGCAGCCCACAAGCTGCCGATGAAGTGCCGGATCGTCAAGCGCGAGGCAGGTGAAGCGTGATGTCGGCCGGTACCAAGGCGTCCGAGCTGCGCGAACTGGGTGACGAGGAGCTTCTCGCGAAGCTCCGCGAAGCCAAGGAAGAGCTGTTCAACCTCCGCTTCCAGGCGGCGACCGGTCAGCTCGAGAACCACGGTCGGCTCAAGGCCGTCCGCAAGGACATCGCGCGGATCTACACCCTGATGCGTGAGCGCGAGCTGGGCATCGAGACGGTGGAGAGCGCCTGATGAGCGAGAGCAACGTGACTGAGCAGAAGACCGACCGCGGCTTCCGCAAGACCCGTGAGGGTCTGGTCGTCAGCGACAAGATGGACAAGACCGTCGTCGTCGCTGTCGAGGACCGCGTGAAGCACGCGCTGTACGGCAAGGTCATCCGCCGTACCAACAAGCTCAAGGCCCACGACGAGCAGAACGCCGCCGGCGTCGGCGACCGTGTCCTCCTCATGGAGACCCGGCCGCTGTCCTCGACGAAGCGCTGGCGCATCGTCGAGATCCTCGAGAAGGCCAAGTAAGTACCTCAGGGGTTTCCCTGAGGTTGGTTCCGCCAGGCTCGGGGCGGGGTCGTGCTGAACGATCCCGCCCCGGGAACCGGCAGACAAACAGGAGATAGACGTGATCCAGCAGGAGTCGCGACTGCGTGTCGCCGACAACACTGGTGCGAAGGAAATCCTTTGCATCCGTGTGCTCGGTGGCTCCGGTCGCCGCTACGCGGGCATCGGTGACGTGATCGTCGCCACCGTCAAGGACGCGATCCCCGGCGGCAACGTGAAGAAGGGTGACGTCGTCAAGGCTGTCATCGTTCGCACCGTCAAGGAGCGCCGCCGTCCGGACGGCTCGTACATCCGCTTCGACGAGAACGCCGCCGTCATTCTGAAGAACGACGGCGACCCTCGTGGCACCCGTATCTTCGGCCCCGTCGGCCGTGAGCTGCGCGAGAAGAAGTTCATGAAGATCATCTCGCTCGCGCCGGAGGTGCTGTAAGCATGAAGATCAAGAAGGGCGACCTGGTTCAGGTCATCACCGGTAAGGACAAGGGCAAGCAGGGCAAGGTCATTGCCGCTTACCCGCGCGACGAGCGCGTCCTGGTCGAGGGTGTCAACCGGGTCAAGAAGCACACGAAGGCCGGTCCGACCGCCAAGGGTTCTCAGGCCGGTGGCATCGTCACGACCGAGGCGCCCGTCCACGTCTCCAACGTCCAGCTGGTCGTTGAGAAGGACGGCAACAAGGTCGTCACGCGCGTCGGTTACCGCTTCGACGAAGAGGGCAACAAGATCCGCGTTGCCAAGCGGACGGGTGAGGACATCTGATGGCTACCACCACCACTCCGCGTCTCAAGACGAAGTACCGCGAGGAGATCGCGGCGAAGCTGCAGGAAGAGTTCTCCTACGAGAACGTCATGCAGACGCCGGGCCTCGTCAAGATCGTGGTCAACATGGGTGTCGGCGACGCCGCCCGTGACTCGAAGCTCATGGACGGTGCCGTCCGTGACCTGACCACGATCACCGGTCAGAAGCCGGCCATCACCAAGGCCCGCAAGTCCATCGCGCAGTTCAAGCTGCGTGAGGGTCAGCCGATCGGTGCCCACGTCACGCTCCGTGGCGACCGCATGTGGGAGTTCCTGGACCGCACCCTGTCGCTCGCGCTCCCGCGCATCCGCGACTTCCGTGGTCTGTCCCCCAAGCAGTTCGACGGCCGTGGCAACTACACCTTCGGTCTCACGGAGCAGGTCATGTTCCACGAGATCGACCAGGACAAGATCGACCGTACCCGGGGCATGGACATCACCGTGGTGACCACGGCGGCCAACGACGCTGAGGGCCGTGCCCTTCTCCGTCACCTCGGCTTCCCCTTCAAGGAGGCGTAAGCGAGATGGCGAAGAAGGCTCTGATTGCCAAGGCTGCTCGTAAGCCCAAGTTCGGTGTGCGTGGCTACACGCGCTGCCAGCGCTGCGGTCGTCCGCACTCCGTGTACCGCAAGTTCGGCCTGTGCCGCATCTGCCTTCGTGAGATGGCTCACCGTGGCGAGCTGCCGGGCGTGACCAAGAGTTCCTGGTAGTCCCTGTAATTCAGGGTTCCAGGACTCTCGGTAAGTAAAGGGCTCTGTCAGGTGCCCATCTCTCCATGGCTTAGGCTAGGAGGGTTGGGCGCCTGACGCCCAGACGACTTACTACGCCGTAGGTCCCCGCACCGCACCCGTCCCGCCACTGAGTGGGGAGAGGGATGGCGCATACAGGAAACCCCGGCGAGAGAGGCCGAAGGCCAATTCATGACCATGACTGATCCCATCGCAGACATGCTTACCCGTCTGCGTAACGCGAACTCGGCGTACCACGACGATGTCGCGATGCCGCACAGCAAGATCAAGTCTCACATCGCGGAGATCCTCCAGCAGGAGGGCTTCATCACCGGCTGGAAGGTCGAGGACGCCGAGGTCGGCAAGAAGCTCGTCCTCGAGCTGAAGTTCGGCCCGAACCGTGAGCGCTCCATCGCGGGCATCAAGCGGATCTCGAAGCCGGGTCTGCGTGTGTACGCGAAGTCCACCTCCCTGCCCAGGGTGCTCGGTGGCCTCGGCGTGGCGATCATCTCCACGTCACACGGTCTCCTCACCGACAAGCAGGCCGGCAAGAAGGGCGTAGGCGGAGAAGTCCTCGCCTACGTCTGGTAGAAGGGAAACGGAGGAAACAGCTATGTCGCGTATTGGCAAGCTCCCCATCACGGTTCCCGCCGGCGTGGACGTCACCATCGACGGCCGTACGGTCCAGGTGAAGGGCCCCAAGGGTTCCCTCTCCCACACCGTCGCGGCGCCGATCGAGGTCGCCAAGGGCGAGGACGGCATTCTCAATGTCACCCGCCCGAACGACGAGCGTCAGAACAAGGCCCTCCACGGCCTGTCCCGCACGCTGGTGGCGAACATGATCACCGGCGTGACCACGGGTTACGTGAAGAAGCTCGAAATCAGCGGTGTCGGTTACCGCGTCCTGGCGAAGGGCTCCAACCTGGAGTTCTCGCTCGGCTACAGCCACTCGATCACGGTCGAGGCGCCCGAGGGCATCTCGTTCAAGGTCGAGAACCCGACGCACTTCTCGGTCGAGGGAATCGACAAGCAGAAGGTCGGCGAGGTTGCGGCCAACATCCGCAAGCTGCGCAAGCCCGACCCGTACAAGGCCAAGGGCGTCAAGTACGAGGGCGAAGTCGTCCGGCGCAAGGTCGGAAAGGCGGGTAAGTAAGCCATGGCATACGGTGTCAAGATTGCTAAGGGCGACGCTTACAAGCGTGCTGCCATCAAGCGTCGTCACATCCGGATCCGTAAGCACATCTCGGGTACGGCTGAGCGCCCGCGCCTGGTCGTGACGCGCTCCAACCGTCACATCGTGGCCCAGGTCATCGACGACGTTAAGGGTCACACCCTCGCGTCGGCGTCGACCCTGGACACCACGATCCGCGGTGGCGAGGCCGACAAGTCGGCTCAGGCGAAGTCGGTCGGCGCCCTGGTCGCCGAGCGCGCCAAGGCTGCCGGTGTCGAGGCTGTCGTATTCGACCGTGGTGGTAACCAGTACGCCGGGCGCATCGCCGCCCTGGCGGACGCCGCCCGCGAAGCCGGACTCAAGTTCTGAGTCGCCCGTCGCGCTAGCGACTTGATTGTCGCTGCGTAGCTAGCGGAAAAAGAGAGAGGTAATCCAATGGCTGGACCCCAGCGCCGTGGAAGCGGTGCCGGTGGCGGCGAGCGGCGGGACCGGAAGGGCCGTGACGGCGGCGCTGCTGCCGAGAAGACCGCGTACGTTGAGCGCGTTGTCGCGATCAACCGCGTCGCCAAGGTTGTGAAGGGTGGTCGTCGCTTCAGCTTCACCGCGCTTGTCGTGGTAGGCGATGGTGACGGCACCGTCGGTGTCGGTTACGGCAAGGCCAAGGAGGTGCCGGCCGCGATCGCCAAGGGTGTTGAAGAGGCCAAGAAGCACTTCTTCAAGGTCCCCCGTATCCAGGGCACCATCCCGCACCCGATCACGGGCGAGAAGGCCGCGGGCGTCGTCCTGCTCAAGCCTGCTTCCCCCGGTACCGGCGTTATCGCCGGTGGCCCGGTGCGTGCAGTGCTCGAGTGCGCCGGCGTTCACGACATCCTGTCGAAGTCGCTCGGTTCTTCCAACGCGATCAACATCGTGCACGCGACCGTGGCGGCCCTCAAGGGCCTGCAGCGTCCCGAGGAGATCGCGGCTCGCCGTGGTCTGCCCCTCGAGGACGTCGCCCCCGCGGCTCTCCTTCGTGCACGTGCCGGGGCGGGTGCCTAATGGCTCGCCTCAAGGTCACGCAGACGAAGTCGTACATCGGCAGCAAGCAGAACCACCGTGACACCCTGCGTTCCCTTGGTCTCAAGGGCATCAACACGCAGGTCGTCAAGGAGGACCGCCCCGAGTTCCGCGGAATGGTTCACACCGTCCGCCACCTCGTGACGGTCGAGGAGGTCGACTGATCATGGCGGAAAACAACCCGCTCAAGATCCACAACCTCCGTCCCGCCCCGGGCGCCAAGACCGCCAAGACCCGTGTTGGTCGTGGTGAGGCGTCGAAGGGTAAGACGGCTGGTCGTGGTACCAAGGGCACGAAGGCCCGCTACCAGGTTCCGGAGCGCTTCGAGGGTGGCCAGATGCCCCTCCACATGCGTCTTCCGAAGCTGAAGGGCTTCCGCAACCCGTTCAAGACCGAGTTCCAGGTCGTGAACCTCGACAAGCTGGGCGCGCTGTACCCGGAGGGTGGCGAGGTCACCGTCGAGGGTCTCGTCGCCAAGGGTGCCGTTCGCAAGAACAGCCTCGTCAAGGTCCTCGGCCAGGGCGAGATCTCCGTGGCGCTGCAGGTGACGGTCGACGCCGTCTCCGGCTCCGCCAAGGAGAAGATCACCGCCGCCGGCGGTACCGTCACCGAGCTCGTCTGATTTCAGCAGGCGTCTCGATGACCTGAACGATCCCGACCGGGGATGCCCCACAAATGGGGCATCCCCGGTTGGTCGTTCCAAGGGGGGCAGTGTCGCCGGTAAGGTGGCCTGCACTGTTGATTTTCGTCCGGCGTGCCTCAGGGGAACTCCGGGCGGGCTTTGACTGTTGGTTAGCTGTCAGTCATCCGTCGAACCTCAAGACTCACCCTCGGACGCGGTAGCGCGGGGGTCGCAGGAGGCACCGTGCTCACCGCGTTCGCCCGGGCGTTCAGGACGCCCGACCTGCGCAAGAAGCTGCTCTTCACGCTCGCCATCATCGTGGTCTACCGGGTCGGCACCCACATCCCGATCCCCGGCGTGGACTACAAGAACGTCCAGACGTGTATGGACGTGGCCGACTCGAACCGTGGGCTCTTCAGCCTGATCAACATGTTCAGTGGCGGCGCGCTGCTGCAGATCACGATCTTCGCGCTCGGCATCATGCCGTACATCACGGCGAGCATCATTCTCCAGCTCCTCACCGTGGTGATCCCGCGACTCGAAGCCCTCAAGAAGGAGGGCTCGGCCGGCACGGCGAAGATCACGCAGTACACCCGCTACCTGACGGTCGCGCTCGCCATCCTTCAGGGCACGGGCCTCGTGGCCACCGCTCGCAGTGGCGCCCTGTTCTCGGGCTGCCCGGTGGCCAACCAGATCGTGCCGGACCAGTCGATCTTCACCACGATCACGATGGTCGTCACGATGACCGCCGGTACCTGCGTCGTCATGTGGCTCGGTGAGCTCATCACCGACCGCGGCATCGGCAACGGCATGTCGATCCTGATGTTCATCTCGATCGCCGCGACCTTCCCGAGCGCGCTGTGGACCGTCAAGATCCAGGGCAAGCTGGCCGGTGGCTGGATCGAGTTCGGCACCGTCATCGCGGTGGGTCTGTGCATGGTCGGTCTGGTGGTCTTCGTCGAGCAGGCGCAGCGCCGGATTCCGGTTCAGTACGCGAAGCGCATGATCGGCCGCCGTTCCTACGGTGGCACCTCGACCTACATTCCGTTGAAGGTCAACCAGGCAGGTGTGATTCCTGTCATCTTCGCGTCGTCGCTGCTCTACATTCCGAGCCTGATCGCCCAGTTCTCCAAGGGGAACTCGGAGTGGAAAACCTGGGTCACGAACAACCTGACCAAGGGTGACCACCCGATTTACATCACCATGTACTTCCTTCTGATCGTGTTCTTCGCGTTCTTCTACGTGGCGATCTCGTTCAACCCCGAGGAAGTCGCCGACAACATGAAGAAGTATGGTGGCTTCATCCCGGGCATCCGGGCTGGCCGGCCGACCGCTGAGTACCTCAGCTACGTACTCAACCGGATCACCTGGCCGGGTTCGCTGTATCTGGGGCTGATCGCTCTCGTGCCGACAGTGGCGTTGGTTGGTTTCGGGGCAAACCAGAACTTCCCGTTCGGTGGCACGAGCATCCTCATCATCGTGGGTGTCGGCCTCGAGACGGTGAAGCAGATCGAGAGTCAGCTTCAGCAGCGCAATTACGAAGGGTTCCTCCGCTGATGCGAATCGTCCTCGTCGGGCCGCCCGGTGCCGGGAAGGGAACGCAGGCCGCGTTCCTCGCCAAGAATCTGGCGATCCCGCACATCTCAACGGGCGACCTGTTCCGCGCCAACATCTCTCAGCAGACGGAGCTCGGCAAGCTGGCGAAGTCCTACATGGACAAGGGCGAACTGGTACCGGACGAGGTCACCATCGCCATGGCCAAGGACCGTATGGAGCAGCCCGACGCGGAGAACGGCTTCCTGCTCGACGGCTTCCCGCGCAACGTCTCGCAGGCCGAGGCGCTGGACGGGATGCTGAGCAGCGAGAGCATGAAGCTGGACGCGGTGCTGGACCTGGAGGTCCCCGAGGACGAGGTGGTCCGCCGTATCGCGGGCCGTCGCATCTGCCGCAACGACTCCTCGCACGTCTTCCACGTGTCGTACAAGGCGCCGAAGCAGGAAGGCGTCTGTGACGTCTGCGGCGGCGAGCTGTACCAGCGTGACGACGACTCCGAGGAGACCGTCCGTACGCGGCTGGAGGTCTACCACACGCAGACCGAGCCGATCATCGACTACTACCGTGCCCAGAGCCTGGTCGTCACGATCCCGGCGCTCGGCAAGGTGGAAGACGTCACGGCGCGCTCGATGGAGGCGCTGGCCCGCGAGGACGCCTAAGTCCGTGCGCGGTCCGCTCCGGGGCGCTCAGGCGCCGCGGTGGGCGTGAAGAGTTACGTCGCATCGGCCGCGGCACCCTCACCGGGTGCCGCGGCCGACGTGCGAGGCGGGCAGGGCGAAGGTCCCGCGCGCCCGGGGTCCCGGGACCCCGGGCGGGGTGGGTCGAGTCCCCCGTATCGTTGGAGTAGTCCGTTCTCCGGTCCAGAAAGGCCGCAGCCACCATGGTGCAGATCAAGACCCCCGAGCAGATCGCCAAGATGCGTGAGGCGGGGCTGGTCGTCGCGGCGATCCATGCGGCCACGCGTGAGGCCGCGGTGCCCGGCGCGACCACCCGGGATCTGGACGAGGTCGCGCGCAAGGTGCTGGACGAGCACGGCGCCAAGTCGAACTTCCTCGGGTACGGCGGTTTCCCGGCGACGATCTGCACCTCGGCCAACGAGGTCGTCGTCCACGGCATCCCGGACGACAAGACCGTCCTGAAGGACGGCGACATCATCTCCATCGACGCCGGCGCGATCGTCGACGGCTGGCACGGCGACGCCGCGTTCACCGCGTTCGTCGGTTCGGGTCACGCCCCGGAACTCATCGAGCTCTCCCGGGTGACCGAGGAGTCGATGTGGGCGGGCATCGCGGCGATGAAGGTGGGCAACCGCCTGGTCGACATCTCCCGGGCGATCGAGACCTACATCCGCCGCCAGCCCAAGCCGGGCGGCGGCAAGTACGGCATCGTCGAGGACTACGGCGGCCACGGCATCGGCACCGAGATGCACATGGACCCGCACCTGCTGAACTACGTCGAGCGCAAGCGCGGCAAGGGGCCGAAGCTGGTGCCCGGCCTGTGCCTGGCGATCGAGCCGATGGTGTCGCTCGGCACACCGCGGACCGAGGTGCTCGAGGACGACTGGACCGTGATCACCACGGACGGGACCTGGTCCTCGCACTGGGAGCACTCCGTGGCGCTGACGGAGGACGGACCGCTCGTCCTCACGGCTCCCGACTGCGGCCGGGCGAAGCTCGCCGAGTACGGGATCACGGCGGCGCCCGATCCCCTCGCGGGCTGAGGCCCCCGCCCGCGGGGAGCGCGCCGCCCGCTCTCCTCGCCCCGGCCGTGCACTCGGTCAGCCCCGCCCCTCGCGCATACCGTGCCGACGGGTGGGGCATCGTCATGAGTGGCGGGGAGGACCGAGGCCAATTCGTCTTTCCGGGAGCCCTGACGTAGACTGACTCGTCGGCTCTCGTGCACCCGCATGTCTGCATGCGCTCGCACGAAGTCGATCAAGGTAGTCGATTCGAAGGGCAAAGCGTGGCCAAGAAGCAAGGTGCCATCGAGATCGAGGGCACTGTCGTTGAGTCTCTTCCGAACGCGATGTTCAAGGTGGAGCTCCAGAACGGCCACCAGGTCCTGGCGCACATCAGCGGCAAGATGCGCATGCACTACATCCGCATCCTCCCTGACGACCGGGTCGTGGTGGAGTTGTCTCCGTACGACCTGACGCGCGGCCGGATCGTCTACCGCTACAAGTAGATCTTGCCTTGCTCCGTGTCCCGGTTCCGGGGCGCGGGGGGTGGCACTGACCCGGAGAACCTCACCTAATGAAGGTCAAGCCGAGCGTCAAGAAGATCTGCGACAAGTGCAGGGTGATCCGCCGTCACGGTCGGGTCATGGTCATCTGCGAAAACCCGCGCCACAAGCAGCGCCAGGGCTGACGCACGACCGCACCTTCTGCACCCGCAGATACTTCGCGCGACGCAGCAGTACATGTTCATACGCAGGATCCAGGGCTGAGTCTCATCAGGCCTGACACCCCCGGTCGGAGGCCGGGGACCCGGTTCGTACCGACTCCTCGATCCCTGGATCAGAGGACGACGGCGGGCGGGATCCGGTTCTGCGGAAGACCTCCGAACGACAACTGGAGCCATTGAATGGCACGCGTTTCCGGTGTTGACATCCCGCGCGAAAAGCGCGTGGAGGTCGCCCTCACCTACGTGTTCGGCATCGGCCGGACCCTTTCCCAGCTGACGCTGGCCGAGACTGGCGTGAACCCCAACACGCGCGTTCGTGACCTCTCCGAGGAGGAGCTGGTCAAGATCCGCGAGTACGTGGACGCCAACATCAAGACCGAGGGTGACCTCCGTCGCGAGATCCAGGGCGACATTCGCCGCAAGATCGAGATCGGCTGCTACCAGGGCATCCGCCACCGTCGTGGCCTGCCCGTGCACGGTCAGCGCACCAGCACGAACGCTCGTACCCGCAAGGGCCCGCGTCGCGCGATCGCCGGTAAGAAGAAGCCGGGCAAGAAGTAGTCCTCAGCGGACAACGCTTCATCAGCGGTCTTCGCTGTAGGACCGACCACCTCCCCGTAGGAGAAATAGATGCCCCCCAAGGGTCGTCAGGGCGCCGCCAAGAAGGTGCGCCGCAAGGAAAAGAAGAACGTCGCTCACGGGCACGCTCACATCAAGAGCACGTTCAACAACACGATCGTCTCGATCACGGACCCCGCGGGCAACGTGATCTCCTGGGCCTCCGCCGGCCACGTCGGCTTCAAGGGCTCGCGCAAGTCCACCCCCTTCGCCGCGCAGATGGCCGCCGAGTCGGCTGCCCGTCGCGCGCAGGAGCACGGCATGCGCAAGGTTGACGTCTTCGTGAAGGGCCCGGGCTCCGGTCGCGAGACCGCGATCCGCTCCCTCCAGGCCACTGGCCTCGAGGTCGGCTCGATCCAGGACGTCACCCCCACCCCGCACAACGGCTGCCGTCCGCCGAAGCGCCGCCGCGTCTGACGCACGGCCGCTCGGTCGTCGTTCTCGACGGCCCTGTGCTGGTTCGAGGTTTCCGGGCGGTACGGCTCCGTAAAAGGGCCGTATCGCCCGTACCCTTGCTGTACCCGCCTCTTCGGAGGCGCGGTTTTGTCGGGCGTCAAATAGCGGGCGTCCACGAATGAAGGATCTGATCACCACATGCTGATCGCTCAGCGCCCCTCGTTGACCGAAGAGGTCGTCGACGAATTCCGCTCCCGGTTCGTGATCGAGCCGCTGGAGCCGGGCTTCGGCTACACCCTCGGCAACTCCCTGCGCCGCACCCTCCTCTCGTCGATCCCCGGCGCTGCTGTCACCAGCATCCGCATCGACGGTGTCCTGCACGAGTTCACCACCGTGCCGGGCGTCAAGGAGGACGTCACCGACCTGATCCTCAACATCAAGCAGCTCGTCGTCTCCTCGGAGCACGACGAGCCGGTCGTGATGTACCTGCGCAAGCAGGGCCCGGGTCTGGTCACCGCCGCCGACATCGCGCCCCCGGCCGGTGTCGAGGTCCACAACCCCGACCTCGTCCTCGCCACGCTCAACGGCAAGGGCAAGCTGGAGATGGAGCTGACCGTCGAGCGCGGTCGCGGCTACGTCTCCGCCGTTCAGAACAAGCAGGTCGGTCAGGAGATCGGGCGCATCCCGGTCGACTCGATCTACTCGCCGGTGCTGAAGGTCACGTACAAGGTCGAGGCGACCCGTGTCGAGCAGCGCACCGACTTCGACAAGCTGATCGTCGACGTCGAGACCAAGCAGGCCATGCGTCCCCGTGACGCCATGGCGTCGGCCGGTAAGACCCTGGTCGAGCTGTTCGGTCTGGCCCGCGAGCTCAACATCGACGCCGAGGGCATCGACATGGGCCCGTCCCCCACGGACGCCGCCCTCGCCGCTGATCTCGCCCTGCCGATCGAGGAGCTCGAGCTCACCGTTCGGTCGTACAACTGCCTCAAGCGTGAGGGCATCCACTCCGTGGGTGAGCTCGTCGCCCGCTCCGAGGCCGACCTCCTGGACATCCGCAACTTCGGTGCGAAGTCCATCGACGAGGTCAAGGCGAAGCTGGCCGGCATGGGCCTGGCCCTCAAGGACAGCCCGCCCGGATTCGACCCGACCGCCGCCGCCGACGCCTTCGGCGCCGACGACGACGCGGACGCGGGTTTCGTGGAGACCGAGCAGTACTGATCCGGTACTGGACGGTTTCCGTCCTCCGGGGTCCTTCGGGACCCCGGATCTTCGACGGGCGATCGCCCGCTCGGACACTGACCCCGGTACCTGATACGGCCGGGGCAGACACCTAGGAGAAACATCATGCCGAAGCCCGCCAAGGGTGCCCGTCTGGGCGGCAGCGCCGCGCACGAGAAGCTGCTCCTCGCGAACCTCGCGAAGGCGCTCTTCGAGCACGGCCGCATCACCACCACCGAGGCCAAGGCCCGTCGCCTGCGTCCCTACGCGGAGCGTCTGGTCACCAAGGCGAAGAAGGGTGACCTTCACAACCGCCGCCAGGTGCTCTCGGTGATCACGGACAAGAGCATCGTGCACACGCTCTTCACCGAGATCGGCCCGCGCTACGAGAACCGCCCGGGTGGTTACACCCGTATCACCAAGATCGGTAACCGCCGTGGCGACAACGCGCCCATGGCTGTCATCGAGCTGGTGGAGGCCCTGACCGTGGCCCAGCAGGCCACCGGTGAGGCCGAGGCCGCGACCAAGCGTGCCGTCAAGGAGACCGAGGCCCCGGCCAAGGTCGAGGACACCAAGGTCGAGGACGCCGTCGAGGCTCCCGCCGAGGAGTCGAAGGACGCCTGAGGCACTGCCTTGCTGTGAGCGGGTCCGTCCCTTTCGGGGCGGGCCCGCTTTCGCGTTCCCGGGGAGGAACCCGGGCTTGAGAGGATCTAGGTGTGAGTGACGAAGCGGAGCCCGGGTTCGTGCGGGTGCGGTTGGATCTGTCGTACGACGGGACCGAGTTCTCCGGGTGGGCCAAGCAGGCCGGGGGACGCAGGACCGTGCAGGGCGAGATCGAGGACGCGCTGCGGACGGTGACGCGGACGAGGGACACCACCTACGAGCTGACCGTGGCCGGGCGGACGGACGCCGGGGTGCACGCGCGCGGCCAGGTGGCCCATGTCGACCTGCCCGACGAACTGTGGGCCGAGCACCGGGAGAAGCTGCTGAAGCGGCTCGCCGGGCGGCTGTCCAAGGACGTGCGGGTGTGGTCGCTCACCGAGGCGCCTCCCGGTTTCAACGCGCGGTTCTCGGCGATCTGGCGGCGCTACGCCTATCGCGTGACCGACGAACCCGGCGGCGTCGACCCGCTGCTGCGCAGTCATGTCCTGTGGCACGACTGGCCGTTGGACGTGGACGCCATGAACGAGGCGGCCGAACGGCTGCTGGGGGAGCACGACTTCGCCGCGTACTGCAAGAAGCGCGAGGGCGCGACGACCATCCGCACCCTTCAGCAACTGAGCCTGGTACGGGGCGAGGACGGTGTCATCACCGCCACCGTGCGGGCCGACGCCTTCTGCCACAACATGGTGCGGTCGCTGATCGGGGCCCTGCTGTTCGTGGGGGACGGGCACCGCGGACCCGACTGGCCGGGCAAGGTGCTGGCCGCCGGCGTACGGGACTCGGCCGTTCACGTCGTACGGCCGCACGGGCTGACCCTTGAGGAAGTCGGTTACCCCGCAGACGAGTTGCTGGCCGCGCGGAGCAAAGAGGCCCGCAACAAGCGGACGTTGCCGGGTGCGGCGGGGTGCGAGTCCTGCTGACGCCCGTTCACCGGTGCGGTCCGCGCGGGGCGGCCGCCCGAACGCGCGTCAACCGCGCTGCGGGGAAGTCGGGGGGCGGCGGCCGGTGTTCGTCGGCCGCCGCGCCCGGAACCGCTACTGGGCGGCCGCGGCCGACGCCTGGGCCTGGCCCCGTCGGCTGATCTGACGGAACGCGAAATCGGCGAGGTCGTCGCCGGTCGTGAACACCGCGGTGTCCTTCGTCGTCACGTCATCGCCGTCGGTGAAGCCGGAGAGGGTGAAGTAGGCGTAACGGCCGTAGGCGTTGGTGGTCGAACGGCAGACGGCCGCGTCGCAGAACGCCTTGATGCCGTTGCCGGGCAGCGAGGCGATGATGCTCTTGCTGTCCGCGTCGGCCTTGGCCTTGCTCGCCTGGGCCTCGGTGTCGAAGACCGCGACGCCGACCGTCACCGCCACCCCGTCCTTGACGTAGCTGACCCGCATGAAGCGGGTGCAGCCGTCCTTGGTCAGGACCGGCGGCAGAGTGCCCTTCGCGACCGAGGCGCAGTTCTTCGTGTCGGCCGTCGGACCCTTGCGGTACACGCGATCGCCCACGGTGAGCTGTGTACCGGGGAAGAGGATGTCCGGGCTCAGCGGCGCGGTGTCCTTCTTCGCGCTGGATATGAACTCCTTCGGATCCAGCGGCGGCGGAGCCGAGGTCGGCTCGAAGGACGGCTGCGGTGTTGTGGCGCCGGGAATGTCCGCGCTGGCGGGCAGTTTGGACGGCTGGTTGGCGGCCTCGTTGTCGCCGCCGGCGTTGGCGACGGCCATGGCCACGGCAGCGCCGACCGCGACGGTGGCCAGCGCCCCGCCCACGATGAACAGCACTTTGCGGCGCTTGTTGCGCGTTTCGGAAGCCTCCGCCATGGCGGCCCAGTCGGGATTCCCGCCGGAACGCTGGTTGTTCCACTGGGGCGCCTGCTGAGAACCCGGCTTCCAGGGGTCCCACGGGGGCTGCCCCTGCCCACCTTGCCCATAACTCATGCGCCGCATCTTAGACGGGCGTTGGGGGGTGCCGGTCAGCTCCACCGGGCACTTGAGCCCCTAGCGTGATCTGAATGCGCAAGGGCAAAAGTGACATCTCCGGGTGGTTGGTGCGTAGGGCCTCCTGGCACGCGTGGGTGGCCTCGGGCGCGGTGCTGTGCGCGCATGCCGTGGCCGTCGCGCTCCACACCTCGGACGGCGGGATGGACAACGCGATCGTCGTCCGGGCGGCGCGGACCTGGCTGGACGGCGGTTCGCCGTACACCGACCGGCACTTCCTCTATCTCCCGAGCGCGGTGCTCGCGGCGGTGCCGCAGACGCTGCTCCCGGCGGCGGCGCTGCGTCCGCTGGTCCCGCTGACGGTGACCGCCCTGCTGGTGACGGGCTGGGCGTGCGCGCTGCGGGTCCACGGCGTCCCCTGGCGCAGCCGCCTCGGGGTGCTCGGACCGGCGGGGCTCGCGGTGGGTTTCGCGCCCTTCGGGCACCTGGTCGCGCTCGGCAACTGGACCGTGATCGCCGCGGCGGCGCTGCCGCTCGCCCTGCTGCTGGCGGCGCGGGAGCGGTGGGGGTGGGCCGGAGTGGTCATCGGCGCGGCCCTCGCCCTCAAGCCGCTCCTCGCGCCCGTGGCGCTCCTGTTCCTCTTCGCGCGCCGCTGGAGGGGGCTGGCCGCGGTGGTCCTGGTGCCCGCCCTGGCGTCCGGCGGGGCGGCGCTGCTGATGCCCGATCCTGCGGCGTTCGTCACACGGACCCTGCCGTTCCTGCTGAGCGGCCACGACGACTTCGTCCGCCTCTACGAGGCCTCTCCGGTGGCCGTGCTTCCGCGTCTCGGGGTGCCCGCGCCGGTGGCGGCCGCGCTCGCCTGCGCGGCGGCGGGCGCCGGTGTCCTGAGCGCCTACCGCCGCTGGTCGCGCGGTGTTCCCGGGCCGCTGCGGCTCACCGAGACCGCGGTGCTGCTGATGCTCTCGGCGTTCCTGGTGTCCCGGCCGTCCTACGACCACTATCTGCTCGTCGTGGTGCCGCTGCTGCTCGCGGGGCTGCCGTACCCCGGCGCGGCGGCCCGTGGGCCCTGGTTCTGGCTCGCGCTGGTGCCGCAGATGCCCGGCGCGGACTGGCCCTGGCTGGAAGCGGTGACCCGGCGTTCGTTCCGGGACTGCTTTACCCTGTGTGTGATGACCGCATCGGTGGCGCTCCGGCGCCGTCGGCACCTGCCGCTCGCCGGCCCGGACCACTTCGTCGCCCAGCGACGGGTTCGACGGGCCACGAGGGTGTGAGCACTCGCGTTTTGACCCTTCCGGGCCACCGCGGGTAAGCTTGCGGTTCGTTATGTGTATTGGCTTGCTCATTCTCACGTGAGGGGCCCTTACACCGGTCCACCGGGGCCGATGACCAGCGACCAGCACGCGGTATGCGTCACCGCAGTGCGGTCAGGGCTGTCGTGATCGTCCGTGGTGGCCATGTCAGGACCCACTCACTGAAGAAGCGAAGGCTACGACCGTGCGTACGTACAGCCCCAAGCCCGGCGACATCACTCGCCAGTGGTACGTCATCGACGCCCAGGATGTCGTCCTGGGCCGTCTGGCGACCACTGCCGCGAACATTCTGCGGGGCAAGCACAAGCCGATCTACGCCCCCCACGTCGACGCTGGTGACTTCGTCATCATCATCAACGCGGACAAGGTGCACCTCTCCGGCAACAAGAAGACCCAGAAGCTGGCGTACCGCCACTCCGGTTACCCGGGTGGTCTGCGCTCCGTCCGTTACGACGAGCTGCTGGCGAAGAACCCCGAGAAGGCCGTCGAGAAGGCCATCCGGGGCATGGTCCCCAAGAACACCCTCGGCCGTCAGGTGCTCTCGAAGCTGAAGGTCTACGCGGGCGAGAACCACCCGCACGCTGCCCAGCAGCCGGTCCCGTTCGAGATCACCCAGGTCGCGCAGTAGTTCCGGCCACCCCCTAAGACGAAAAAGAATCTGAGGAGAATCGTGGCCGAGACCACCGTTGAGCAGCCGGTCGAAGAGACTGAGACCGAGCTTGTCGACATCGAGAGCTACACCAGCGAGTCCGAGGTCCCCGTAGAGGGCGAGTACACCTCGGAGTCGCTCGCGGGCCGCTTCGGCGACCCGCAGCCGGCCGCCGGACTGGGCCGTCGCAAGAACGCCATCGCCCGCGTCCGGATCGTTCCGGGCACCGGCAAGTGGAAGATCAACGGTCGCACCCTTGAGGACTACTTCCCCAACAAGGTGCACCAGCAGGAAGTCAACGAGCCCTTCAAGGTGCTCGAGCTCGACAACCGCTACGACGTCATCGCCCGCATCGCGGGTGGCGGTGTCTCCGGTCAGGCCGGTGCCCTGCGCCTCGGCGTGGCCCGTGCGCTGAACGAGGCCGACGTGGACAACAACCGCGGCGCCCTCAAGAAGGCCGGCTTCCTCAAGCGCGACGACCGTGCGGTCGAGCGCAAGAAGGCCGGTCTCAAGAAGGCCCGCAAGGCCCCGCAGTACAGCAAGCGTTAATCTTCGCTGCTTGCTTCTGCGCGTCAGTACGCGTAGCTCCGAACGCCCCGGCGGCACATCTCCGTGCTGCCGGGGCGTTCGTTTATCACAGTGGTTGGGCGTATAACGGCACAAGGTGCTCAAAGGCTCATGTGATCGGATGACTCCGTATCCTGCGGGGGACTTCCGTACTCTGCAGCTTTCTCAGGAGGACAAGTGGGACGACTCTTCGGCACGGACGGCGTGCGTGGTGTCGCCAACGCGGATCTGACGGCCGAGCTCGCGCTCGGGCTGTCCGTTGCGGCGGCGCACGTACTGGCCGAGGCGGGCACGTTCGAAGGCCACCGGCCCGTGGCGGTGGTCGGACGGGATCCGCGCGCGTCCGGGGAGTTCCTGGAGGCCGCCGTGGTCGCCGGCCTCGCCAGCGCCGGTGTGGACGTCCTGCGCGTCGGTGTGCTGCCCACCCCCGCGGTGGCGTATCTCACCGGGGTGCTGGGCGCCGACCTCGGCGTGATGCTCTCCGCCAGCCACAACGCCATGCCCGACAACGGCATCAAGTTCTTCGCCCGCGGCGGACACAAGCTCGCCGACGAGCTGGAGAACCGGATCGAGGGCGTCTACGAGGAGCACCGCACCGGCGCTCCCTGGAACCGCCCGACCGGCGCCGGCGTCGGCCGGGTGAACTCCTACGACCAGGGCTTCGACCAGTACGTCGCCCACCTCATCGGTGTTCTCCCGAACCGCCTCGACGGTCTGAGGGTCGTCCTCGACGAGGCGCACGGCGCGGCCGCCCGGGTTTCCCCCGAGGCCTTCGCGCGGGCCGGTGCCGAGATCGTCACGATCGGCGCGACGCCCGACGGGCTCAACATCAACGACGGCTGCGGCTCCACCCACCTGGACCTCCTGAAGGCCGCCGTCGTCGAGCACGGCGCCGACCTCGGCATCGCGCACGACGGCGACGCCGACCGCTGCCTCGCCGTGGACCACACGGGCGAGGAGATCGACGGCGACCAGATCCTGGCCGTTCTCGCGCTGGCGATGCGGGAGCGTTCCGCACTGCGCTCCGACACCGTTGTCGCGACGGTCATGTCCAACCTGGGCTTCAAGCTCGCCATGGAGCGGGAGGGCGTCTCCCTGGTCCAGACGGGGGTCGGCGACCGGTACGTCCTGGAGGAGATGAAGCAGCACGGCTACGCGCTCGGCGGCGAGCAGTCCGGGCACGTCATCGTCCTCGACCACGCCACCACCGGCGACGGCACGCTCACCGGTCTGTTCCTCGCCGCCCGGGTCACCCAGACCGGCCGGACGCTCAAGGACCTCGCCTCGGTCATGGAGCGGCTGCCGCAGGTCCTCATCAACGTGCCGGACGTCGACCGGACCCGGGTGAACACCTCCGCCGAGCTCGCCGCCGCGGTGGCCGACGCCGAGCGGGAACTCGGCGCCACCGGACGGGTGCTGCTGCGCCCCTCCGGCACCGAGCCGCTCGTCCGCGTCATGGTCGAGGCCGCCGACATCGACCACGCCCGCTCGGTGGCCGCCCGCCTCGCCGACGCCGTGAAGTCGGCGCTCGGCTAGCACCCCCGTACGAAGCCGTGAGGCCCGGCACCCCTCGGGGGTGCCGGGCCTCACGAACGTCCGGGGACGGGCGGCCCGCCACGTCCGGGGGGACGGCGGCCCGCCGAGCCGTCCGTCCGCCCGCCAGGGGTGACTCCCGCTACGCGGGCTGCCGCTTGCGCTGCGCCGCCCAGAACCACTTCTGGGCCATGAGCGTGAGCGTGCCGGCGACCACGATGCCGAGCAGGTTGAACAGCAACTGCTTGGTGGAGCCCCACGTCTGGCCCATGTCGCCGTAGCTCAGGGCCACCGCGGCGTTCGCGGCGGCCGGGACCGTCGTCACGGAGATCGCGACACCGACCAGGGCCCCGGACTTCGCCGAGGTCAGCGACAGCATGCCGGCGGCGCCCGCGAGCACCGCGACGACGAAGGAGAACCAGTCCGGGGCGTAGACGAACCCGGTGTTGGGGCGCGCGCCCTCCAGCTTCGCCTCGCTGAACAGTCCCACCCCGTCCATGAACAGGCTGAAGAGGACCGTCACCGCCATCGCGATCGCGAAGCCGGCCAGCAGCGCCGTCAGCGAACGCAGGGCGAGGCGTCCGCCGCGTTGCACGATCGCCGTGCACAGCCCGGCCAGCGGGCCGAACTCCGGCCCCACGGCCATGGCGCCCACGATCAGCACCGCGTTGTCGAGCACCACACCGCACGCCGCGATCATCGTGGCGATCGTGATGAACGCGACGTAGGTGACCGACAGCGTCGACTCCTCGTGCGTCGCCTCCTCCAGGTGCTCCCACAGCACCGCGTCGACGCCCTCGCCCGGGGCCTCGTCCTCCGCCTCGTCGGCGCGCCGCGACAGCGACAGGTCGATGTCCTCGACCGCGATCGAGCCCGTACGGTCGATGCCCAGGTCGCGCAGGCCGCCGATGAGTTGGTCACCCGCCTCCCGGGCGACGTCGCACATGACGACGTCGCCCGCCGGATTGCGGGCGGCGCCGGGAAGGACGACGAGGTGCGTGGTGCCGACGGTCTCGTCGATCAGGCGTACGACGTCGTCGGTCCGGTCGGCGGGAGTGATCAGGCGCAGGTGCAGCATGGCCGCAGACTAGTCGCCGCCGACGGAGGGCCCGCAGGGCCTACAGCTTGCGCAGGCTCAGGCGCTGGACCTTGTGGTCCGGGCCCTTGCGGACGACGAGGGTCGCCCGGCCGCGGGTGGGGGCCACGTTCTCCAGCAGGTTCGGCTTGTTGATGGTGCGCCAGGTCGTCCGGGCGTAGTCGAGGGCCTCCTCCTCGGAGACCTGGGTGTACCTGCGGAAGTACGAGTCGGGCTTCTGGAAGGCCGTCGCGCGCAGCTTGCGGAAGCGGTTCAGGTACCAGCGCTCGATGTCCTCGGGGCGGGCGTCGACGTACACGCTGAAGTCGAAGTAGTCCGCGAGGCCGACCCGTGTGCGGCCGTCCTTGCCGGGCAGCGCCGGCTGCAACACGTTCAGGCCCTCGACGATGAGGATGTCGGGGCGGCGGACGGTGAGCCGCTCACCGGGGACGATGTCGTAGATCAGGTGCGAGTAGACGGGAGCCGTCACCTCGTCCTTGCCCGCCTTGATGTCCGCGACGAACCGGGTCAGGGCCCGACGGTCGTACGACTCGGGGAAACCCTTGCGCGACATCAGCCCGCGCGCTTCGAGGTCCTTGGTCGGGAGCAGGAAGCCGTCCGTGGTGACCAGCTCGACGCGGGGGTGCTCGGGCCAGCGGGAGAGCAGCGCCTGGAGCAGTCGCGCCACGGTGGACTTGCCGACGGCCACGGAACCGGCGACGCCTATGACGAACGGGGTGCCGGACTGCGAGCCCTTCTCGCCGAGGAAGGTGTTGAGCGCGCCTCTGAGCCCGTCCGTGGCACCGACATACAGATTCAGCAGCCGGGACAACGGCAGGTAGATGTCCCGCACCTCGTCGAGGTCGATGACATCGCCCAGACCGCGCAGCTTCTCGACCTCCTCGGCGTTCAGCGGGAGCGGCGTCTTTTCGCGCAGCGCACTCCACTCGGCACGGGTGAGGTCGACGTAGGGAGTCGCCTCCGGCTTGGACCGGTGGGCGCTCCGCGGCAACGAGGAGACCGGAGAGATCACAGTCCATTGTTACGGGAGTATGGACAGGATGGAGGGTGGGGTCCGTCACGCCCGGTGACAGCCAGGGGGCCGAAGGGCCCGCGGACGGCCCCCGAAAGGCGGCCGGAATTTCCGATATCGGGCACGGTGAGCCTGATTTCGGCGGGCGGGGGATCGTACGCTGCCGCCATGTGCGGAATCGTGGGTTATGTGGGGTCGCAGCCGGCGCTCGACGTGGTGATGGCCGGACTGAAGAGGCTCGAGTACCGGGGATACGACTCGGCGGGAGTCGCCGTCCTCGCGGACGGGGGACTCGCCGTCGCGAAGAAGGCCGGGAAGCTGGTCAACCTGGAGAAGGAGCTGGGCGGCAGACCGCTGCCGTCCGGAACGACGGGAATCGGGCACACCCGCTGGGCCACCCACGGCGGCCCCACGGACGCCAACGCCCATCCGCACCTCGACAACGCGGGCCGCGTCGCCGTCGTCCACAACGGCATCATCGAGAACTTCGCCGTGCTCCGCGACGAACTGGCCGAGCGGGGGCACGACCTGGCCTCCGAGACGGACACCGAGGTGGTCGCCCATCTGCTCGCCGAGGAGTACTCCTCCTGCGCGGACCTGGCGGAGGCGATGCGGCTGGTGTGCCGGCGTCTGGAGGGCGCGTTCACGCTCGTCGCGGTGGACGCCGACGAGCCGGACGTGGTCGTCGGGGCACGCCGGAACTCGCCGCTGGTCGTCGGTGTCGGCGAGGGCGAGGCCTTTCTCGCCTCGGACGTCGCCGCGTTCATCGCCCACACCCGGTCGGCGATCGAGCTGGGTCAGGACCAGGTGGTCGAACTGCGCCGCGACGGCGTGATCGTCACCGGGTTCGACGGCAGCCCCGCGGACGTCCGCTCGTACCACGTCGACTGGGACGCGTCGGCGGCGGAGAAGGGCGGCTACGACTACTTCATGCTCAAGGAGATCGCCGAGCAGCCCAAGGCGGTCGCCGACACCCTGCTGGGGCGGATCGACGCGGCCGGTTCGCTGAGGCTCGACGAGGTGCGCATCCCGGTGCGGGCGCTGCGCGAGGCCGACAAGGTCGTCATCGTCGCCTGCGGGACCGCCTTCCACGCCGGGCTGATCGCCAAGTACGCCATCGAGCACTGGACGCGCATCCCGTGCGAGGTGGAGCTGGCCAGCGAGTTCCGCTACCGCGACCCGATCCTGGACCGGCAGACGCTCGTCATCGCCATCTCGCAGTCCGGCGAGACCATGGACACGCTGATGGCGCTGCGGCACGCCCGCGAGCAGGGCGCCAGGGTCCTGGCGATCTGCAACACCAACGGCTCGACGATCCCGCGCGAGTCCGACGCGGTGCTGTACACCCACGCGGGACCCGAGGTCGCCGTCGCCTCCACCAAGGCGTTCCTGACCCAGCTCGTGGCCTGCTATCTGGTGGCGCTGTACCTGGGCCAGGTGCGCGGCACCAAGTGGGGCGACGAGATCCAGGCCGTCATCCGCGAGCTGTCGCGCATCTCCCGCGAGGTCGAGCGGGTGCTGGAGACCATGGAGCCCGTACGGGAGCTCGCGCGCTCCCTCGCCGACAAGAACACCGTGCTGTTCCTCGGCCGGCACGTGGGCTATCCGGTCGCGCTGGAGGGCGCCCTGAAGCTCAAGGAACTGGCGTACATGCACGCCGAGGGCTTCGCGGCGGGCGAGCTCAAGCACGGGCCGATCGCGCTGATCGAGGAGGACATGCCGGTCGTGGTCGTGGCCCCCTCGCCGCGCGGCCGCTCGGTCCTGCACGACAAGATCGTCTCCAACATCCAGGAGATCCGGGCCAGGGGCGCCCGCACGATCGTCATCGCGGAGGAGGGCGACGAGGCGGTCGTCCCGTACGCCGACCACCTCATCCGCATCCCGGCCACCCCCACCCTGCTCCAGCCGCTGGTGTCGACGGTCCCGCTCCAGGTGTTCGCCTGCGAACTGGCGACGGCCCGGGGCAACGAGGTGGACCAGCCGCGCAACCTGGCGAAGTCCGTGACGGTGGAGTGAGCGCGGCCGCCGTGCGATCCCTCTAGGGTGCGGACATGAGCATCATCGGGGTCGGTATCGACGTGGCCGAGATCGACCGGTTCCGGGCGTCGCTGGAGCGGACGCCCGGGTTGGCCGAACGCCTCTTCCTGGAGAGCGAGTTGCTGCTTCCCAGCGGTGAACGGCGGGGCATCGCCTCGCTCGCGGCCCGCTTCGCCGCGAAGGAGGCGCTCGCCAAGGCGCTGGGCGCGCCGGCGGGGCTGTACTGGACGGACGCCGAGGTCTACGTGGAGGACAGCGGCCGGCCGCGGCTGCGGGTGAAGGGCACGGTGGCGGCCCGCGCGGCCGAACTGGGCGTGTGCTCCTGGCACGTGTCGCTCAGTCACGACGCCGGGGTGGCCTCGGCGGTGGTGGTGGCGGAAGGCTAGTCGGGAGCCGCCTCCTGGACGGGCCCCGCGGGTCCGAACGACCCGGTGTCCCGGCGGCCCGCCCGGTGCGGGGAACGCGCACGGCGCGTGCCGGTGCGCGAGACTCGGCCGTATGCGTACTGCGTACAGCGTGGAGACCGTGAGGACCGCCGAGCGGGAGCTGATGGCACGGCTCCCCGAAGGGGCGTTGATGCAGCGGGCGGCCGCCGGGCTCGCCGCCGCCTGCGCGGACCTGCTGGGCCGGGTGTACGGCCGCCGGGTGGTGCTGCTCGTGGGCAGCGGGGACAACGGCGGCGACGCCCTGTACGCCGGGGCGCGGCTCGCCCGGCGCGGGGCCGGTGTCACCGCGGTGCTCCTCGCCCCCGAGAGGACCCACCCGGGGGGACTGGCGGCGCTGTCGCGCGCCGGGGGCGCCTCGGCCGCGCCCGCCGACGCCGAACCGCTCCTGCGGCGGGCCGACCTCGTCGTCGACGGCATCGTCGGGATCGGCGGCAAGGGCGGCCTGCGGCCGGACGCGGCGCGCCTCGCCGAACTCGCGCACGCCTCACGGGCCGCCGTCGTCGCCGTCGACCTCCCGAGCGGGGTCGAGGCGGACACCGGGGAGGTGCTGGGCGCCGCCGTCCGCGCCGACCTCACCGTCACCTTCGGCACCCACAAGCCTGGGCTGCTGATCGAACCGGCGCGCGGGTACGCCGGTTCCGTACGCCTCGTCGACATCGGGCTCGACCTGCCGGAGCCGGCCGACGTGGAGGCGCTCCAGCACGCCGATGTCGCGGCCCGGCTGCCCTTTCCCGGCGCGGAGAGCGACAAGTACCGGCGCGGTGTCGTCGGGATCGCCGCCGGGTCCGCCCGCTACCCCGGGGCCGCGGTGCTCGCCGTGGCCGGGGCTCTGCGCGGCGGGGCCGGGGCGGTGCGGTACGTCGGGCCCGCCGCGGACGCGGTGATCGCCCGCTTCCCCGAGACGCTGGTGTCCGGCACGGGGCCGGCGAAGGCGGGGCGGGTGCAGGCCTGGGTGACGGGTCCCGGGGCCGGGGACGACGCCTCGGCGGTCGCGGAGGTGCTGGACGCGGACGTGCCGGTGCTGGTGGACGCGGACGGGCTGCGGCTCGCCGACCGGGGGGCCGTACGGGCCCGCACCGCGCCGACGCTGATGACCCCGCACGCCGGGGAGGCCGCCGCGCTCCTCGGGGTCGCCCGGGAGGCGGTGGAGGAGGCCCGGCTGGCCTCCGTACGGGAACTGGCGGGGCTGTACGGGGCGACGGTTCTCCTCAAGGGGGCGACGACACTGGTCGCCGATCCCACGGGCGGCGCGGTGCGGGTGAACGCCACCGGGACGGCTTGGCTGGCCACCGCCGGGAGCGGGGACGTGCTGTCGGGGCTCGCGGGGTCGCTGCTGGCGGCGGGGCTCTCCGCGCTCGACGCGGGCAGCGTCGCCGCGTACCTGCACGGACTCGCCGGCCGCTTCGCGGCGGACGGCGCGCCCGCCGGTGCCCATGACGTGGCCGCCGCCCTCCCGGAAGCCTGGCGCGACACCCTCGACTGACCCCCACGGTCCCGGCACGCCCTTCTCGGCCTCCGTCTGCCGGGGGCGTTGCACAGATCGGGGGACCTTGTGCGTGTGGCGTCTCCGGGGGGCGGCGGGTGTTGCGTATGTCTGTTCGCGTGATGAGCAGACGAAGTGCCTGCCGGGGGATCGCGGTGCTGCTGGCGGTGGTGACGGCCGTGCCCGTGGGGGCGGTGACGGCCGCCTCCGCTCCGCTGTCGCCCGCCTCCGGACGGGCCGCCGAGCCGTGGCCCGGCGCGGCGAGAGGTCCCGCGGCGAGAGGTCCACGCCCCTCCTGGCCGGACCGGCCCCCGGGCGACCTGATGCCACCGGCTCCCTCGGCCCCCGTGGGCCCGACCGCCGCGGGACGCGGCCTGCGGGACACGCCCGGGGGCCGCGAGGGGCGGGTCTCGTCCGCGCCGCAGGGTCCCAGGCCGGGTGGGTCGGCGCCGTCGGGACCCGCGTCGGTCGGGTTCGCGCCTTTCGCGTCCGGCCGCCCTGGCTCCGGCCCCGTCGGGTCCGGACCGCGTGGGTCCGCCCCGTTCGTGTCCGGGCCGGGCGGGTCCGGGCCGCGTGGGTCCGGGTCCGGCGCGTTCGAGTCCCGTGAGTCCGCGCCGGGTGCGGGTGGCTCGGGCGGGTGGCGGGCCGGTGGGTGTGGTGGGGAGCGGGGGGAGTATCAGCGGGAAGTCGAGCGGGGGTTGAAGCTGCGGGTGGACGGGGTGCAGTCGGTGAGGGACTGCCGGGCCATCCGTGCCTTTCAGCGGAAGCACGGTGTCGAGCCCGCCACCGGGACCGCCGGACCGGCCACCTGGGCCCGCATGCGGGCGCTGTCGGCCCCCGAAGCCCCGCGACGGCGTGCTCCGCGCGGCTGCCCGGCCCGCTCCTACCGGGTCGCCTGCGTCGACCTCACCCACAAGCGCACCTGGGTGCAGCAGCGGGGCCGGATCCTGTTCGGCCCGGTGCCGATGCGCAGCGGCAGTGTCCGGCACCCCACCCGCACCGGCTGGTTCAAGATCTACTGGCGGCACCGGAACCACTGGTCGACCCTCTACAACAGCCCCATGCCGTACGCCCAGTTCTTCAGCGGCGGGCAGGCCTTCCACGCCGTGCGCGGCAGCATCCGTACGGTCGCCGGCTCGATGGGCTGCGTGAACCTGCGGCTCGCCGACGCCCGCCGGCTCTGGAAGGTGCTCAGGAAGGGCGACCACGTCTACGTGTGGGGCCGACGGCCCGGCCACTAGAGAACCAGGAGACGGGCACCGGGGACAGGGGTGTCCGCCCGGGGCCGCCTCGGGTCCGGCGGCCTCCGTCGTCCCTCTCCCCGGACGCCCGGGGAGAGGACCGGAACCCTCCCGGGGACCGGTGCCGGGAAGCCGCCGTACGCCTCTGAGAGACTGGGGCGCGATGACAGAGACAGCACACCCGCGGACGGCGCCCCTGCGCGCCCGCGCGGAGATCGATCTGGCCGCACTGCGAGCCAACGTACGGGCCCTGCGTGCCCACGCGCCGACCGCTGCCGTGATGGCCGTGGTCAAGTCCGACGCGTACGGCCACGGCGCGGTCCCGTGCGCCCGCGCCGCGCGCGAGGCGGGTGCCACCTGGCTCGGCACGGCCACGCCGGAGGAGGCGCTCGCCCTGCGGGCCGCCGGCCTGCCGGGCCGCGTCATGTGCTGGCTCTGGACCCCGGGCGGCCCCTGGGCCGAGGCCGTCGAGGCCGACATCGACGTGTCGGTCAGCGGGATGTGGGCGCTGCGGGAGGCCGTGGCGGCCGCCGAGGCCGTCAGGGCGCGAGCCCGTGTGCAGCTCAAGGCCGACACCGGCCTCGGCCGCGCCGGCTGCCAGCCCGCCGACTGGGCCGAGCTCGTCGCCGAGGCCCTGGCCGCCGAGGCACGCGGGCTGATCACCGTGACCGGACTCTGGTCCCACTTCGCCTGCGCCGACGAACCGGGCCACCCCTCCATCCAGGCCCAGCTCACCCTCTTCCGCGAGATGGTGTCGTACGCCGAGGAACAGGGCGTACGCCCCGAGGTGCGGCACATCGCCAACTCGCCGGCAACCCTCACCCTCCCCGAGAGCCACTTCGATCTCGTACGGACCGGGATCGCGGTCTACGGGATCTCGCCGAGCCCCGAGCTCGGCACCTCCGCCGACTTCGGGCTGCGCCCGGTGATGACGCTGAGCGCGTCGCTCGCGCTGGTCAAGCACGTACCGGCCGGCCATGGCGTGAGCTACGGCCACCACTACGTCACCCCGGGCGAGACCACCCTCGGCCTCGTCCCCGTCGGGTACGCGGACGGCGTCCCGCGGCACGCCTCGGGCACCGGCCCCGTCCTGGTCGGCGGCAAGTGGCGTACGGTCGCGGGCCGGGTCGCGATGGACCAGTTCGTCGTCGACCTCGGCGGCGACGAGCCGCAGCCCGGCGCCCGAGCCGTCCTGTTCGGCCCCGGCGACGAGGGGGAGCCCACCGCCGAGGACTGGGCGCGCGCGGCGGGCACGATCGCGTACGAGATCGTCACCCGCATCGGAACCCGTGTTCCGCGCGTCTACGTGAAGGTGAAAGAGCAACAGGACGGGTAGCACCCTGTAGTCGAACAGGCGCGCGGGCCCGGCGAGCGGAGAACGGCGGGCGGTTCACGGCGGGCGGGAGCCGGGCCGACGCGCGCACAGCCCAGAGATCCGACAGCCGACAGCGGACGGCCGAGAGCCGGAGCGAAGAGGAGCGGGACGTGAGCGAGACCAGTGCGGAGGCTGTCGTGAGCGCGGCCTCGTCGGCCGCGGCCTCCGCCGGGAACTGGCGCAGGGCCGGTGTCGCCGGCGCCGCGATAGGCGTGGTCGCGGCGGGCGCCGCGGCCGGAGTGGCGATCGAGCGGCTCACGGTCGGGCGCGGCATGCGCAAGAAGGCCCGTCTCGCCCTCGACTCCACCGGCCCGTACGGCACCCTGCGCGGTACGCCGGGCAAGGCCTACTCCGACGACGGCACCGAGCTGTACTACGAGGTCGACGAGGCCGAGCCGGAGGCCTCGCTCGCCCCGCGCCGGCGCCGTCTCTTCGGCCGCAAGGCCCCCGCCCCCGTCACCGTCGTCTTCAGCCACGGCTACTGCCTCAACCAGGACTCCTGGCACTTCCAGCGCGCCGCGCTGCGCGGTGTCGTGCGCACGGTGCACTGGGACCAGCGCAGCCACGGCCGGTCCGGGCGGGGAGTCGCCCAACTGGAGGACCGCAAGCCGGTCACCATCGACCAGCTCGGCCGCGACCTGCTGGCCGTCATCGAGGCGGCGGTGCCCGAGGGCCCGATCGTGCTGGTCGGGCACTCCATGGGCGGGATGACCGTCATGGCGCTCGCCGAGCAGTTCCCCGAGCTGATCCGCGACCGGGTCGTCGCCGTCGCCCTGGTCGGTACGTCCTCGGGGCGGCTCGGCGAGGTCAACTTCGGGCTGCCCGTCGCGGGCGTCGCCGCCGTACGGCGGGTGCTCCCCGGTGTGCTGAAGGCGCTCGGGCAGCAGGCGGCCCTGGTGGAGCGGGGGCGGCGGGCCACGGCCGACCTGTTCGCCGGGGTCATCAAGCGGTACTCGTTCGCGGGCCGGGACGTCGATCCGGCGGTCGAGCGGTTCGCCGAACGGATGATCGAGGGAACGCCGATCGACGTGGTCGCCGAGTTCTACCCGGCTTTCACCGAGCACGACAAGGCCGCCGCGCTGGCCCGTTTCGCCGAGATGCCCGTCCTCGTCCTCGCCGGGGTCAAGGACCTGGTGACACCGAGCGAGCACAGCGAGGCCATCGCCGATCTGCTGCCGGACGCCGAGCTGGTGCTCGTCCCCGACGCCGGACACCTCGTCATGCTGGAGCACCCCGAGGTCGTCATAGACCGCCTCGCCGACCTCCTCGTGCGGGCCGGAGCCGTGCCGGCAGGAGCTACCGTGGGTGGCTATGGAAGCACCAGCAGCAGCGCACAACCCGGCTGAGCCCGCCCAGGACGGCGTCGGCGTGCAGATCACCGTCAACTCTCCCGAGCAGATGAAGGAGTTGGGCCGCAGGCTGGCCAAACTGCTGCGCGCGGGCGACCTCGTGATGCTGAACGGCGAGCTCGGCGCGGGCAAGACCACGCTGACCCGCGGACTCGGCGAGGGGCTCGGTGTCCGCGGCGCGGTCACCTCGCCGACCTTCGTCATCGCCCGCGTGCACCCCTCCCTCGGCGACGGGCCGCCGCTGGTGCACGTGGACGCGTACCGCCTCGGCGGCGGGCTCGACGAGATGGAGGACCTCGACCTCGACGTCTCGCTCTCCGACTCCGTGATCGTCGTGGAGTGGGGCGAGGGCAAGGTCGAGGAGCTGACCGACGACCGGCTGCACGTCGTCATCCACCGGGCCGTCGGGGACACCACCGACGAGGTCCGGCACGTGACGGTCACGGGGCTGGGGCGCCGCTGGGCCGCCGCCGACCTGACGGTCCTCGCCGCCTGACCTGCCTCCAACCGGCTGCCTGACCCGCCTCCACCGGCCGCCTGATCCGCCTCCACCCGCTGCCTGATTCACCTTCGCCCGAGGCCGGTCCTGCCTCCGCCCGGGTTCTGTCCTGCCTTCGCTTGGCGCCGGTCCTGCCTCCGACCGGGTTCTGTCCTGCCTCGGACCCGGCGCCCGTCCCGCCTCCGCCCCGAGGGCTGACCCGCCCTCACCCGCGACCGACCCTTCTCGGACCACCGCCCGACCCGCCTCCGCGCGCGGCCCGGGCGGCTCTCGCTCGTACATTCGGCCAATGATTCCGACAGGACGTCGGCAAAATATTGCGTTCGGCGTCCCGGCCGTGGTCACATGGACATCAGCACATAGTTAGGTCTACCTAACCACGCTTGCCCCCGGAGCCCGAGGAGGCGTCCATGTCGGCATCAGAGTCGGCGGCAGTGCCGGCTTCAGAACGTGACGTGCCGGCCGCGCCGCGCGCGGTGGCCGGGGTGTCGATGCGGGAGCTGCTGGCGGCGTGCGCCGCGGCGGAGGCGGTCTCCCGGCCGCCCCGGGCACCTGTGGGCGACCCGGACACGCGGAGCCCGTACAGGGCGGCCTGACACGCACCCGGGGTGTCCCACGCCGACGCGTGGCCGACCGACCTGACGCCGCGCGGGCCGCGCGATCCGGACACGGTGCTCCGGCGCGGGGGCCGTGCGAGCCGGACGCGGTCCTCCGGAGGCCTGCGACGGTCGTACGAGCCCGATGCGGCGCTCCGCGAGCCGACGGCAGCCGGACGCGGTGGCCCTGACACCCGCGGGGGCCGGGCGCCGGCGTCGGGCGCTACTTGATGACGACGACCTTCGCGCCGACCGTCGCGAACGCCCACATCGCGTCGCCGTCGGCGCGCGAGGCGCGGATGCCGCCGACCTTCTTCTCGGGGTCCGGGGCCTCCGTGGAGCCGCTCACCGCGGCGCTGAAGCCGACAGCGACACTGTCGACCTGCGTGAACCGCACGACGTGCTCGATCTGTGTCCCGTCGGACCCGGGGGTCGCCCCCGTCCGCGACGTGACGGCGTACGTACCGGCGGCCGGGTCGACCGTGCCCGGGGTGACCTCGAAGGTGCGCTTCACCTTGTTGCCCGCGCCGACGAGCCAGACGCGGTCGGCGCCGGTGGAGTAGACGACCCGCACACCGGTGCCGGACGGGGCCGGCAGCGCGGCCGGGTCCTTCTTGGCCGCCTTGGGCGTCTTGGGGGCGGAGACCGTGGGGGAAACGCTTCCGCTCGGCTCGCCCAGGGTGTCCGGAACGTTCGCCTGTGCCTGGAAGGCGAGGAAGCCGACTGCCGCGAGCGCCGCCACGGTGAGCCCGGCCACGATTCCCGAGCTGCTCCTAGCCACCTTGTGTGCCCACCTCTCGACCTTCGTACGTCCTTGCGCTGACGGTAGCAGCCGAGGGACGGGAGTCCCGGGCGGCCTTGCGCCGGGCTCCGGCGCCGTACGCTGTTTGCGTGCTCTTGCTCGCTCTGGATACCGCCACCCCCGCCGTGACCGTCGCCCTGCACGACGGCACGTCCGTCATCGCCTCGTCGAGCCAGGTGGACGCGCGCCGGCACGGAGAGCTGCTGCTGCCGGCCGTCGACCGGGTGCTCGCCGAGGCAGGCCTCAAGCTGGACGCCGTCACCGGCATCGTCGTGGGCATCGGCCCCGGCCCCTACACGGGGCTGCGCGTCGGCCTCATGACCGCCGACACCTTCGGCGTCGCGCTCGGCGTGCCCGTGCACGGTGTGTGCACCCTCGACGGGCTCGCCCACGCCGCCGAGGTGGAGGGGCCCTTCGTCGTCGCCACGGACGCCCGGCGCAAGGAGGTCTACTGGGCGCGGTACGCCGACCGCCGTACGCGGCTGTCGGAGCCCGCCGTGGACCGCCCGGCCGAGATCGACGAGGCGGTCACCGCGCTGCCCGCCGTCGGCGCGGGCGCCCTCCTTTACCCCGACACCTTCCCGGACGCCCGCGCCCCCGAGAACGTCTCGGCCGCGGCCCTCGCCTCCCTGGCCGCCGAGAGGCTGGCCGCCGGCGAGGAGCTGGAGCCGCCCAGACCGCTGTACCTGCGCCGCCCGGACGCCCAGGTGCCCAAGAACTACAAGGTGGTCACCCCCAAGTGACCGTCGTGCTGCGCGAGATGCGCTGGTGGGACATCGATCCCGTACTGGAGTTGGAGAAGGAACTCTTCCCCGTCGACGCCTGGTCGCGGGGCATGTTCTGGTCCGAGCTGGCCCACGCCCGCGGAGCGGAGGCGACCCGGCGCTACCTGATCGCCTGCGACGGCGACGCGATCGTCGGCTACGCCGGGCTCGCCGCCTCGGGAGACCTGGGCGACGTGCAGACGATCGCGGTGCGCCAGGACCAATGGGGCACCGGCCTCGGCGGCCGGCTGCTCACCGAACTGCTGCGGGCCGCGAGCGACTTCGACTGCGCCGAGGTGATGCTCGAGTGCCGCGTGGACAACGTACGCGCGCAGAAGCTGTACGAGCGCTTCGGCTTCGAGCCCATCGGCTTCCGGCGCGGCTACTACCAGCCGGGGAACATCGACGCCCTGGTGATGCGGCTGCACGACCCATCGACCTCCGTACAAGGAACAGAGACCCATGGCTGACGAACCCCTCGTCCTCGGCATCGAGACCTCCTGCGACGAGACCGGTGTCGGCATCGTCCGCGGGCACACGCTGCTCGCGGACGCGATCGCGTCGAGCGTCGACGAGCACGCGCGCTTCGGCGGGGTCGTTCCCGAGGTCGCGTCCCGGGCCCACCTGGAGGCGATGGTCCCGACCATCCAGCGGGCGCTGAAGGACGCGGGGGTGTCGGCCAAGGACCTGGACGGCATCGCGGTCACCGCGGGCCCCGGGCTCGCGGGCGCGCTGCTCGTCGGGGTCTCCGCCGCGAAGGCGTACGCGTACGCGCTGGGCAAGCCGCTGTACGGCGTGAACCACCTCGCCTCCCACATCTGCGTGGACCAGTTGGAGCACGGCGCGCTGCCGGAGCCGACGATGGCCCTGCTGGTCTCCGGCGGTCACTCGTCGCTGCTCCTGTCCACCGACATCACCTCCGACGTACGGCCGATGGGCGCGACCATCGACGACGCGGCCGGCGAGGCCTTCGACAAGATCGCGCGCGTGCTGAACCTCGGCTTCCCGGGCGGCCCGGTCATCGACCGCTACGCCAAGGAGGGCGACCCGAAGGCCATCACGTTCCCGCGCGGTCTCACCGGACCGCGCGATCCGGCCTACGACTTCTCCTTCTCCGGTCTGAAGACGGCCGTGGCCCGCTGGATCGAGGCGAAGCGGGCGGCGGGAGAGGAGGTGCCGGTGCGCGACGTGGCCGCGTCCTTCCAGGAGGCCGTCGTGGACGTGCTCACCCGCAAGGCCGTCCGCGCGTGCAAGGACGAGGGTGTCGACCACCTCATGATCGGCGGTGGCGTGGCCGCGAACTCGCGGCTGCGGGTGCTCGCCCAGGAACGCTGCGAGGCCGCCGGCATCCGGCTGCGGGTGCCGCGCCCCAAGCTGTGCACGGACAACGGCGCGATGGTCGCCGCGCTGGGCGCCGAGATGGTCGCCCGCAACCGGGCCGCCTCCGACTGGGACCTGTCGGCGGACTCCTCACTGCCGGTGACGGACCCGCACGTGCCGGGGCGCGGGCACGCGCACGCGCACGATCACGTGCACGAGGTCGCGAAGGAGAACCTCTACCCGTGACCGTCGCTCTGATGTGGGAGGCACGGGCCGTCGCCGGCCGGGGGGAGGACCTGCTCGCCTGGGTGCGGGAGCACAAGATCCCCGGGAACCCGGTGCGCCAGGAGATCCTCCGGGCCCCGCAGGACCGGGTCCTCGTCATCACCTGGTGGGACGCGCCGTACGACGCTGAGCTGCCTGAACTGCCGGAACCCGGCGAGGAGTTGGTGTCCCGGGCGGTGCACAGGTGGCGTTTCGAGTCGGTGGGCTGACGGGCGGCGGGCCGTCAGGCCGGTGACTCCCGTGCCGGAACGGGACACACCGGCCTGACGCCGGGTCAGGACGCCTGGGCGACCTCGGTCTCGCAGCGCAGGCGCCGGTCCGCGCCCGGATGCCGTACCGGACCCGTCAGGTTCAGCCGGGCCGTGTGGCGTACGTCCGCGCTGGAGGCCGCGAGCCGCAGCTCCAGGGCGCCGGGTTCGACGATCCGGGTGCCGGTGCGGTCGGTGAACGCCGAGAGGTCCGCGTGGAAGCCGAAGGTCACCCGGCGGGCCTCGCCCGGTGCCAGCTCCACGCGCTGGTAGCCGATCAGCCGCACGTCCGGGCGGGTCACCGAGGCCACCGGGTCGTGCAGGTAGAGCTGGACGACCTCGGCGCCCGCGCGCTCACCGGTGTTGCGGACGGTCACCGACACGTCGTACGAGCCGTCGGTGCCGATCTCGGCCTCGGGCACCTCGGCCGCCTCCCAGGCGAACGACGTGTACGAGCGGCCGTGGCCGAACGGGTACAGCGGCGTCGGGTCCAGGTTGCTGACCTCGCCCTTCAGACCCAGCGGCGGCTGGAGATACGTCCACGGCTGGCCACCCGGGTCGCGCGGCACGCTCACCGGCAGCCGGCCCGACGGGCCGACCCGGCCGGACAGCACGCCCGCCAGCGCGGGGCCGCCCTCCTCGCCGGGGAAGAACGCCTGGACGACGCCGCCGAGTCGGTCCTGCCAGCGGCCCAGCGCATAGGGGCGGCCGGTGAGCAGAACCAGGACCACCGGGACCCCCGTGGCGACCAGGGCGTCGAGCAACTCGCCCTGTACGCCCGGCAGGCCGAGGTCGGCCACGTCGCAGCCCTCGCCCGAGGTGCCCCGGCCGAACAGCCCGGCCCGGTCGCCGAGCACCGCCACGCACACGTCGGCCTCGGCGGCCCGCGCCACGGCCTCCTCGAAACCGGACCGGTCCGGCTCCGTGACCCCGCAGCCCTGCGCGAACGTCACCTTGGCGTCCGGAAGTTCGGCGCGCAGCGCGTCGAGCACGGTCGGGATGTCCACGCCGGTGGGCACCTCGGGGTGGTGCGTGAGCACGTGCGAGGGGAACGAGTAGCAGCCGAGCATCGCCAGCGGGTCGTCCGCGCGCGGGCCGACCACCGCGATCCGGGTGTCGGGGGCCAGCGGCAGCACGCCGTCCGCGTTGTCCAGCAGGACCACCGACTCCTCGGCGAGCTCGCGGGCGAGCGCCCGGTTGCCCGTGGAGTCCAGGTCGATCCGGCGGCCGGTCTCCGGCCGCCAGTCCTCGTCCAGCAGGCCGAGTTCGCACTTCTGGAGCAGCACCCGGCGGGCCGCCCGGTCGACCAGCGACTCGGGGACGGTGCCCGCGCGGACGGCGGCCACCAGCGGCTCGCCGTAGCACTTCAGCGTGGGCAGCTCGACATCGATGCCGGCCTCCAGTGCCTTGTGCGCCGCCTCCGCCTCGCTGCCGGCGACCCGGTGCAGCGACTGGAGGAAGCCGACACCGAAGTAGTCCGAGACCACCGTGCCGGTGAAGCCCCACTCCTCGCGCAGCAGCTCGGTCAGCAGGGACGGGTCGGCCGACGCGGGGATACCGTCCATGTCGTTGTAGGCGGCCATCACGGAACGGGCGCCGCCCTCGCGCAGCGCCATCTCGAACGGAGGCAGCGTGATGTCGGAGAGCTCGCGCACCCCCGTGCGCACCGGCGCGAGGTTCCGGGCGCCGGCCGAGGCCGCGTATCCGGCGAAGTGCTTGAGCGTGGCCACGACCCCGGCCGATTCCAGACCCCGCACATAGGCGGTGGCGACGGTGCCGACCAGGTACGGGTCCTCGCCGATGGTCTCCTCCACCCGCCCCCAGCGCAGGTCGCGGACCACGTCCAGGACCGGGGCGAGGCCCTGGTGGACGCCGACCGAGCGCAGGTCGTCGCCGATGCGCCGGCCCAGCTCCTCCACCAGCGCGGGGTCGAAGGTGGCACCCCAGGACAGCGGGACCGGGTACGCCGTCGCCTGCCAGGCCGTGAAGCCCGCCAGGCACTCCTCGTGGGCGATGGCGGGGATGCCGAAGCGGCCCGCCTCGGCGATCCGGCGCTGGGCGCGGGCGAGGGCCTGCGCGCCCAGCGTCGGGTCCACGGGGGCGGTGCCGAAGGAGCGGGTGAGCTGGCCGAGCCCGCGGGTGATCAGCTCGTCCCAGTCGTACGAGGAGGACATCTCGCTCTGCAACGGGGCGACTCCGCCGCCGTCCGTGTCGGCACCCACCCACACTCCGTAGAGCTGGGCGGTCTTCTCCTCCAGGGTCATCCGGGAGAGCAGGTCGTCGACGCGGGCCGCGGCGGGCAGGGCGGGGTCGCGCCAGGGAGCGGTGGTCATGGAACTCCTGTCGGGGAAAGGGGGGTTCGACCGCCCCTGGTCGTACACGTTCACTTGCCGCCCACACCCATGAGGCCGCCGACCAGCGCGCGGCGGGCCACCAGGTACACGATGAAGATCGGGACACCGGAGAGGACGACGGAGGCGAGGATCGCGGGAATGTTCACGCCGAACTCGCTCACGTAGTCGAACAGGCCGAGGGTCAGTACCCGTGGCCCGTCGGACTGGGTGAAGATCAGCGGGAAGAGGAAGCCGTTCCAGGCCTGGAGCGCCGAGTAGATGACGACGGTGCTGATGCCGCCCTTGGCCATCGGGATGACGAGCTGGAACAGCATCCGGGTGGTGGACGCGCCGTCCAGCGCCATCGCCTCGTACATCTCCTCCGAGATGTCCCGCAGCGTGCCGGTGAGGATCAGCACCGACACCGGCATGGCGAACGCGGCGGTCGGCAGGACGATCGCGAGCAGGCTGTCGTAGAGGTTCAGCTTGGCGATCATCAGGTAGAGCGGCACCACGACGGCCTGCGCGGGGATCGCCACGCCCAGCAGGAACAGCCGGAACGCGGCCCCCGACCAGACACTGCGGGTCCGTACGGCCACGTAGGACAGCGGGACGCACAGCACGAGGACGATCAGGACGACCCCGGCGGCCGCCAGCACCGTGTTCCACAGCAGGTGGCCGAAGCCGTTGTGCAGGACGGTGTTGTAGTTGTCCAGGGTCGGATGGGACGGCGGCTTCAGGGCGTTGTGGCCCAGCGCCTCGTCCTGGTGGGTGAGCGAGGCCGAGATCATCGCGTAGATCGGGACGATCACGACGGCCAGCCAGATCAGCGTGCCGACTCCGGCGAGCGGGTTGGCGCGCCGGGTCCAGTGCCTGCGGCGGGGCGCGGGGCGCTCGGCGGCCGGGGCGGAGTCCGTCTTCACGGGACGGGGCAGTGTGTCGTGTGACATGGAGTCACATCCCTTCCCGGGTGCTGCGCATCGCGCCGAAGCCGGACAGCTTCACCATCAGCAGGGACAAGGCGGTCGCCGCGAGCACCAGGAAGGAGGCGACGGCGCTCGCGTAGCCGAAGTCGTAGCTCTTGAAGCCCGCCTCGTACATCAGGTACGGCAGGATCGCCGTGTCGGTGCCCGGACCGCCCTGGGTGAGGATCAGGACCGTCTCGAAGTACGTCAGCGAACCGACGATCATCAGCACGCTCGACGTCGTCGCGGTGTTGCGGAGCTGCGGCAGGGTGATCGAGAAGAACTGGCGGTAGCGGCCGGCGCCGTCGATCGCGGCCGCCTGGTACAGGACTTCGGGGATCTGTCGTGCCCCGCCCTGGTAGATCAGGGTGTGGAAGGGGATGAACTGCCAGCCGCCGACGAACACGATCGCGAGGAACGCGCCGCTGGTCGTGCCGAGGGTGTCCCGGTGGATGATGCCGAAGTTCGGGTCGAGGAGCGCGTAGAACAGCAGGGCGATCGCCGTCGACGACAGCAGGAACGGCACGAAGAAGATCGCCGAGAGCACCGCGCGGTTGCGCTGCCGACCCGCCGCCCACACTCCCAGCAGGAGCGAGATCACCGTCTGGAACGCCCAGCTCACCACGGTCAAAGAGACGGTGACCGTCAGCGACTGGGTCAGCCGGTCGTCGCTCAGCAACTTGCGCCAGTTGGCCAGACCGACCAACTGCGGGTCGCCCAGGCCGTTCCACCGGGTGAACGACAGGTAGAAGGCCAGGACCATCGGGGCGAGGGCGAAGAACGCGAAGAACAGGACGCCGGGAACGGCCAGTGCCGCGCTCGGGCGGCCGGCCCTGTTACGTCTGCCGGCGCGGGGGCGGGGGCGGCCCGCGTCGTTCCGCGGGCCGCCCTTGACCTGCGTGACGCTCACTTCAGCTCCTTGAGCGCCGACACGAACTGCGTCGGCGAGGACTTGCCCACGAACAGCTTGTTGACCTCGGTGAGCATCGGGGTCGCCACGTTCGGGTCGACCGCCTGGTCCCAGCTCAGCGTGAACGCCGGGGCCTTCTGCACCATCTCGTACTGGAACTTGGCGAACTCCGGGTTCGGCGAGGCGTCCAGGAGGGTCGCCGCGTTCGAGGTGGCCGGGACGTCGCCGTTGGCGATGAGTTCCTTCGTGTAGGCCAGGGAGGCGGAGTCCCGCAGGAAGGCGATCGCCGCGTCCTTGTTGGACGTGTGGGCGTTCACCGACCAGTAGTTGGTCGGGTTGCCGACCACGTTGCGGATGTCGCCGGCGCCGCCCTCGATCTGCGGGAAGGCGCACCAGCCCAGGTTCTTCTTGGCGAAGTCGGGGAACTTGCCGAGCTGCGTGGAGTACTCCCACGAACCCATCAGGTGCATCGCCGCCTTGCCCTTGGCGAAGACCGCGGGCGCTCCGCCGTTGCCGTAACCGACCGAGCTGTAGCCCTTGCCGAAGGCGCCGTCGTCGATCAGCTGCTTGACCGTCTGGGCGGCCTTGAGGACGGCCGGGTCGCCCCAGGCGGAGGCGTCACCGTTCTTGATCTTCTCGAAGACCTGCGGCCCGCCGATCCGGTCGACGAGGTACTCCAGCCACATCAGCTCGGGCCAGATGTCCGCTCCGCCCAGGGCGAACGGGGTGATGTTCGCCTTCTTCAGCTTGGCGTTGATGTCCAGCAACTGGTCCCAGGTGGTGGGCGGCTGGAGCTTGTTCTCCTCGAAGACCGTCTTGTTGTAGAAGAGGATCACGGGCTGCATGCCACGCATCGGCACGCCGTAGTTCTTGCCGTCCAGTCCGCCCGCCGCCAGCACCGACGGCAGGAAGCCGCTCTTGAGCACCGCGTCGGAGGCGATGACGTCGGTCAGGTCGACCAGTTGGCCGGCCTCACGGTAGGCCTTGATCGAGCCGCCGCCCCAGTTGAAGAACACGTCGGGAGCGTTGGGCGAGCCCATCGCCGTGCGCAGCTTGGCCGGGTAGTCGGTCGCGGGCACCTTCTGCAGCTTGATGCTGCCCTCGGCCTTCTTCGCCGCGGCCGACGCGTTGAACCGGTTGACGGACTTGACCTGGATCTTCGCCGCGTCGTCACCGTAGACGAACGCGGTGAGCGTCCCGTCGGCGCCCGAGCCGCCGTCGGAGCCGCAGGCGGTGAGCCCGCCGACAGAGGCCAGGGCGGCCGTGCCCGCACCGAGGAACCAACGTCTGCTGTAGGACTCCATAGGACGGCACCTCTCGGTAAGCGCGAGGGATCGCCGATGATCCGTCGCGAATGTTTCGAGTTATTTTTCGAATGTTCCGGGAAGGTAAGACGATCCGATGGGCCCGTCAAGGGGTCGCGCAGATATACGATCGCCGCCATGAAGCCTGGGAAGTCCGCAGAAGCACAGACGGCGACGCTGGCCGAGATCGCCCGGGAGGCCGGGGTGTCGGCTCCGACTGTTTCGAAAGTCCTCAACGGTCGCGCCGACGTCGCTCCCGCGACCCGCTCCCGCGTCGAGGAGCTGCTGCACGCCTACGGCTACCGCCGCCGCCGGGCCGAGGCCTCCCGCTCGCCGCTGATCGACCTGGTCTTCCACGAACTGGAGAGCGCCTGGGCGATGGAGGTCATCCGGGGCGTGGAGAACGTCGCCCGGGACGCCGGTCTCAGCGTGGTGCTCTCCGAGTCCGCCGGGCGGCTCACCCCCGGCCGGACCTGGGCCGACCAGGTCGCCGCCCGCCGCCCGCACGGCGTGGTGCTCGTCCTGTCGGGCCTCGACGACTCCCAGCGCGCCCTGCTGAACAGCAGGTCCATCCCGTTCGTGGTGATGGACCCGGCGGGCGACCCGGGCGTCGACGTGCCCTCCATCGGCGCCACCAACTGGCAGGGCGGCCTCGCCGCCACCCGCCACCTCGTCGAACTCGGCCACACCCGGATCGGCGCCATCAGCGGCCCGTCCCGGATGATGTGCAGCCGGGCGCGGGTCGACGGCTACCGCGCGGCGCTGGAGACGGCCGGGCTGCCCGTCGACCCCTCGCTGATCGTCGCCGGGGACTTCCACCACGAGGCCGGCCACCGGATCGGCCTCGAACTGCTGCGCCGCCCCGACCGGCCGACCGCGGTCTTCGCCGGCAACGACCTCCAGGCGCTCGGTCTCTACGAGGCGGCCCGCGAACTGGGGCTGCGCATTCCCGAGGACCTGAGCGTCGTCGGCTTCGACGATCTGCCGGTGGCGCGCTGGGTGGGGCCGCCGCTGACGACCGTACGGCAGCCGCTGACGGAGATGGCCGAGGCGGCGGCGAAGCTGGTGCTCGATCTGAGCCGCCAGGAGCGGCCCTCGGCCGGGACGCGGATGGAACTGGCCACGAGTCTGGTGGTCCGCAGCAGCACGGGGGCGCCTCCGGCGTGAGGCTGGGTGCTGGGTGCTGGGTGCCGGGTGCCGGGTGCCGGGTGCATCCGGTGGGTGGGTCGGGGCCGTGCCGGTGCATCAGCCCGTCGCCGTTGGGTGAGGGGTGGGCGTCGGTGGCGACGGGCATCGATGTACCGGCCCGGCCCCTTCCGTGCGTCGTCGGGTGCGGGTGGTTCGTGGCTGAGTCTCGGGCCTTCGCGCCGGATCCCGGCTGGGGGTGCAGGTTTCAGCCCCTCCGGCGAGGGGGCGAAAAAGCAGGGGGTGGGGTCACCCTGGCGGCAGGTCGGTCCTGCGGGGCCGGGGGACCGTATTGACGGGTGGGGCATCGGCCTCCACACTCCTGCGAAGTCAATCGGTTGTACGGCCGAAACTTTCGGAGGCACCCGCCATGAGAACCTCCCGAACCCGTGTCACCAAAACCCGTCTCTTACGCCGCCGCGTCGCCGCCCTGTTCACCGGGGCCCTGACGGTGGCCGCCCTGCTCGCGGCCGGCACGACGGCGCACGCCGCCGGCCCCCCGCTGCGCGACCTCGCCGCCGCCAAGGGCAAGGTCATCGGCACCGCCGTCACCGGCTCCAAGCTGACCGGGACGTACGGCGACATCGCGGGGGGCCAGTTCAACTCGCTGACCCCGGGCAACGCGATGAAGTGGGGGACCGTCGAGCCCACCCGGGGCAGCTTCAACTGGGCCGAGGCCGACCAGATCGTCGCGTTCGCGCAGGCCCACAACCAGCAGGTGCGCGGTCACACCCTGGTCTGGCACAGCCAGAACCCGAGCTGGCTGACGAACGGCACCTGGACGACGGCCGAGCTGAGCGGTCTGCTCCAGGACCACATCACCACCGAAGTCACCCGCTACAAGGGCAAGCTGGCCGCCTGGGACGTGGTCAACGAGCCCTTCAACGAGGACGGCACCTACCGCTCGACCCTCTGGTACAACGGCCTCGGCGCCGACTACATCGCCCAGGCGCTGACCTGGGCGCACGCCGCCGACCCGAGCGCCAAGCTCTACATCAACGACTACAACGTCGAGGGTGTCAACGCCAAGAGCACCGCCCTGTACAACCTGGTCAAGTCCCTGAAGGCGCGCGGTGTCCCGATCGACGGCGTCGGCCTCCAGGCCCATCTCATCCTCGGCCAGGTCCCCGGCACCCTTCAGCAGAACATCCAGCGCTTCGCCGACCTCGGTGTCGATGTCGCGGTCACGGAGCTGGACATCCGGATGCAACTCCCCTCCGACAGCACGAAGCTGGCGCAGCAGGCCGCCGACTACAAGGCGGTGTTCGACGCCTGTGTCGCGGTGACCCGTTGCTACGGAGTGACCGTCTGGGGCTTCACCGACTCCGACTCCTGGATCCCGGACGTCTTCTCGGGCTACGGCGCGGCGACCCCGTACGACGAGAACTACACGCCCAAACCGGCGTACGACGCCATCGCGGCCTCGTTCGGCGGAGGGACCACGACGCCGCCGACGGGCGCGTGCACGGCGACGTACAGCGTCCAGACCCAGTGGAACACCGGGTTCACCGGGCAGGTGCGCATCGCGTGCTCCGGGGCCGTGCTCTCCTCGTGGAAGGTGAACTGGACGTACGGCGCGGGCCAGCGGATCACCCAGGCCTGGAACGCCACGTGCACCCAGAGCGGCGCGGCCGTGAGCTGCGCCAACGCCTCCTACAACGGGACCGTCCCGGACGGCGGTTCGGTGACCCTCGGGTTCAACGCGTCCTGGAGCGGCAGCAACCCCGTGCCCACGGTGACACTGGGCTGAGAACGATGAGATTCTCCGAAGAAAACCGTTCCGCGCCTCTTTCCCTAACAGTCCCCTAATAATTCGGACTTACGTTCCTGTCCGTGACCGGACATGACGAGAGCGGCGACGAGAGCGGCGACGAGATCAGACGGCGGGGCCGGCGGTCGCGGGTACTGAAGGCCGTCGGCCTCACCCTGGCCGGACTGCTGGTGGTGGGCGCCGGCACCGCGGGCTGGGCGTACTGGCATCTGAACCGGAACATCGCCGGCGTCGACATCAACAGCGCGCTCGGTGACGACCGCCCGGCCAGGGCGGTGGTGACGCCCTCGGCCACGGCCTCCGCCTCCGCCTCGGCGTCCCCGACGCCGCTGCCGACCGGGGCCCTCAACATCCTGGTCCTCGGCTCGGACTCGCGCAGCGGCAAGGCGAACGCGAAGCTCGGCGGGGGGAACAGCTCCGGCGCGCGCTCCGACACGGCGATGGTCCTGCACATCGACGCGGGCCGCACCACGGCCACGGTCGTGAGCATCCCCCGGGACACGCTCGTCACCCGTCCGTCCTGTCCGCTGCCGTCCGGGGGCTCGACGGCGGTGGCGTACGACGCGATGTTCAACAGCGCCTACTCCGTGGGCGGTCCGGTGTGCGCCGTGAAGACGGTCGAGTCGATCACGAACGTCCGGATGGACCACTACATCGAGATCGACTTCGCGGGCTTCGCGAAACTGGTGAACGCCCTCGGCGGGGTCACCGTCACCACCGAGCAGGACATCGACGACGACAAGAGCCATCTGCACCTCGACGCCGGCACCCATCACTTGAGCGGCGAGCAGGCCCTCGCCCTGGCCCGCACCCGGCACGGCATAGGCGACGGCAGCGACCTCGGCCGGATAGGCCTCCAGCAGAAGCTGGTCAAGGCCCTGCTGGAGCAGATGGCCGGCACCGACCTGCTCACCGACCCCGCCAAGCTCTACCAGGTCGCCGACGCGGTCACCTCCAGCCTGACCACGGACACCGGCCTCGACTCCCTCAAGGAGCTGATGAACCTGGGCCGGAGCCTGAAGGGCCTGTCCTCGGACGACGTGCGGACGGTGATGATGCCGGTCGCCACGGCTCCGTCCGACCCCAACCGGGTGGTGGCCCGGGAACCGGCCGCCGAGGAGCTGTGGACGTCGCTGCGCTGAGCGGCCCGGCGCGAGGGGGTCGGCCGCGAGGTGAGGAGCCGCCGTACGACCTGCGGAAACGTGGATGAGCGGGGCCCCGGAAAATACTTCCGGAGAATTCTCGGGGCGTGTGTCGATTCGGGTTCCCCCCGTTCGACGCACAGGTGAGAGGCAGGGAGAAGCCCCGCCTCCGCGTACCACCGATACGAGGAGTCACCATGCCCCGCTACCTCTCCCTGGTCCAGATCGACGAGCGCACCGCGCCCGCCGAAGGCCCGAGCCCCGAACTGATGCAGCGGATGGGCGAGCTCATCGAGGAGATCACCAAGGCCGGCGTCATGCTCCAGACCGAGGGCCTGACGCCCAGCGCGCAGGGCAAGCGCGTCCACTACTCGGGCGGCGAGCTGTCCGTCACCGACGGGCCCTTCACCGAGTCCAAGGAGGTCGTCGGCGGTTACGCGATCATGCAGTGCAAGGACATGGCCGAGGCGCTGGAGTGGACCAAGCGGTTCCTGAAGGTGCACGAGGAGCACTGGACGGTCACCTGCGAGGTGCGGGAGATCGCCGAGGGCTGAGTGCTCCTTGGCCGGACGCCGCCGTGGGTGTCTCATGGTGGGTTGTGGAACAGCAGCCCGCACCGGCACCCGCCGGCGGTGTCGACACCGCCGTCGAGACCATCTTCCGTATCGAGTCGCCCCGCATCATCGCGGGCGTGGCCCGGATCGTCCGTGACCTCGGCATCGCCGAGGAACTCGCGCAGGACGCCCTGGTCGCCGCGCTGGAGCAGTGGCCGCGCGACGGGGTGCCGGACAACCCGGGTGCCTGGCTGACGGCCACCGCCAAGCACCGGGCGATCGACCTCGTACGCCGCCGGGAGCGCTACGCGCGCAAGCTGGAGGAGGTCGGGCGGGACCTCTCGCTGTCCGCGCCGCACCACCTCGACGAACCCTCCGACCCGGACGACATCGACGACGACCTGCTGCGCCTGGTCTTCACCGCCTGCCATCCCGTCCTGTCCGCCGAGGCCCGCATCGCGCTCACCCTGCGGCTCCTCGGCGGGCTGACGACGTCCGAGATCGCACGCGCCTTCCTCGTCCCGGAGGCGACGGTCGCCCAGCGGATCGTGCGGGCCAAGCGGACGCTGGCGACCAAGGGGGTGGCCTTCGAGGTCCCGTACGGGCCCGAGCGCGAAGCCCGGCTCGGGTCCGTGCTGGAGGTCATCTACCTCGTCTTCAACGAGGGGTACGCGGCCACGGCGGGCGACGACCTGCTCCGCCCCGCGCTGTGCGAGGACGCGCTGCGGCTGGCCCGGGTGCTCGCCGAGCTGATGCCCAAGGAGAGCGAGGTGCACGGCCTCGCGGCCCTGCTGGAACTCCAGGAGTCCCGGGCGGCCGCGCGTACCGGGCCCGGCGGCGAACCCGTTTTGCTCAGGGACCAGCGGCGCCGACGCTGGAACCGCATGCTGATCCGCCGGGGCTTCACCGCTCTGGGCCGCGCGAACGCCGTCGCCACCGGCAGCCCCGGGCCGTACGCGCTCCAGGCCGCCATCGCCGCCTGCCACGCGCAGGCCTACGCCTACGAGGACACGGACTGGTCCCGGATCGCCACCCTGTACGGCCTGCTGGCGGCCCGCTCCCCGTCCCCCGTGATCGAGCTGAACCGTGCCGTGGCCGTCTCGATGGCCGAGGGCCCGGAGCCCGCGCTCGCCATCGTCGACGCCCTCACCGGAGAACCCGCCCTGCGCGACTACCACTTGCTGCCGAGCGTGCGGGGGGACCTGCTCGCCCGGCTCGGACGTCCGCGCGAGGCGCGCGCGGAGTTCGAGCGGGCGGCTTCGCTGGCGCGGAACGGACGGGAGCGGGAACTGCTGGAGGCACGGGCGCGTGACCTGCGGATTTCGTGAAGTTCCCGTCCGGTGACTCCGTTCCCAAGGTGATCCGAGAGGGCTTACAGTGGCGCCGCCGCCGTACACGGGAATGACGCTCTGCGTTCATCCCGTAGGCCCCTGCGAGGTGGTCCGGCGGCCCATCGCACCTACCTGTGGGGGGTACACCCTTGAAAATCTTCGCGCGCCACAGACTCGTGGCGCTCACCGCGGCGACGGCCCTGGCCGCGGGCACGGCCATCGCCCTGGCACCGGGGGCGTCGGCCGATGTCACCGGGTGGCCGGCGGCGGACGGCAGGATCGCGGTCTCCAACGACGGCATCATGTCGGTGGACGTCGACGGCAACGGCGAGAAGCGTGTCTCGAACGGCTCCGACGACCAGACGCCCGCGTGGTCGCCCGACGGCAGCCGCGTGGTCTTCGAGTCGGCCGGAGGGCTGGGGACCGTCGGCCTCACCGGCCTCAGTGTGACGACGGTCTACTCGTCGGCGTCGGGCAGCTCGGCCTCCCACCCCACGTACTGGACCTACGGCCGCAGAATCGTCTTCTCCGCGGCCAAGAAGCTCTACTCGGTCCCGGCCGGCGGCGGCACCCCGGTCCGGCTGCTGGCCACCGGCGGCTGCGACCTCGTGCCGAGCGGCGACGCGACCGGAACGCTGCTGGCCTTCCAGCGCAACGGGAGCGGCTGCACCACGACCACGCCGTCGGTCATGGTCTACAACGCCTCCACCAAGACGGAGACCAAGATCGCCGGGGGCGGCTCGCCCGCCATCTCGCCCGACGGCACGAAGGTCGCCTTCATCCGCACCGTCGGCGGTCACCGCCAGCTCTTCTCGATCAACACCGACGGCACCGGCGAGCGCCGCCTGACCGATGACGCCGGTGACTACGACAGCCCCTCCTGGGCGCCCGCGAGCGACCGGCTCGTCGTGCACTTCGACCGGCCCACCAGTGGTGGCCGCCAGGAGAGCAATGTCGTCATGACGATCACGGCGGACACGGTGACGGAGGGTCGGCCCTTCCCTTGGGGAGGCCGTTCTCCCGCCTGGCAGCCGCTGCGCAAGAACACCGTCGCCCGGGTCTGGGGCGCCGACGTCAACGGCAGCAACATCGCCGCGTCCCGCTGGACCTGGAACACGGTCGGCACGAGCGAGCCGGGGCTGATGAACGCCTCGTCCGCCGTGCTGGTCTCCCAGGACAGCCAGTCGTACGCGCTGACCGCCCCCGCCCTCGCGGGCAAGAAGCACGGGCCGGTCCTGCTGACCCCGCGCACCTCGATCTCGACGTCCGTGCAGAAAGAGCTCAAGCGGACCCTCAAGCCGGGTGCGAGCGTCTACCTCGTCGGCGGCACGTCGATCCTGAGCAGCGCCGTCTCGACGAAGGTCACCGCGCTCGGCTTCGTCCCGAAGCGGCTGGCGGGCACCTCCCGCTACTCCACCTCGGTGGCCGTCGCGAAGTCGATCACCAGCGCGCCGGAGTACGTCTTCATCGCGACCGGTACCGACTACCACTCGGCCCTCGCCGCCGCGTCGGCCGCGGGCGCGGAGGGGACGAGCGGCAAGGCGGTCGTCGTCCTCAACGACGGCAACACGCTGACCTCGTCCGTGAAGTCGTACCTCAACAGCCTCGACCCCCGCGACACCTCCATGATCCCGGTCGGCGCCTCGGCGAAGTACGCGCTCACGCACACGCCGTTCTCGCACTGGCCGTCGACCTTCACGTACTACCCGGTCACGGCGAGCACCAACGCCGGCACCGCGGCCGCCCTCGCGCGGTTCTGGTGGAGCGCGCCGGGCAGTGTGGCCCTGGCCTCCACCGACAGCTGGCGCGGGGGCACCTCGGCCGCGGCGGCGATGAACGTCTTCGGCCCGCTGCTGTGGACGGACGTCACCACCCTCACCGCCGACACCAAGGCCTACCTGCTCAAGGGCGCCGCGAACATCAACGGCATCGGCGCCTTCGGCGGCACCGGCTCGGTGTCGACGGCCGCGCTGAGCTCCGCCGGCACGGCGATCAGCGCGAGCGGCAGCCAGTGGACGTACGCGCCCTACTACAACGGCGTCGCGCCGATGGCGAGTTCGTCCTCCGTCGCCGGGCCGTCCGCGGGCGCCTCGGCGGTGCGGACGGGCGCGGCACCGCGGCCCGTCACCGCGCCGGACCTCGGTCCGCTCAGCACCCGCCACCAGCAGTAGGCGGCTTGGCGGGCGCCCCCACCAGCATGGTCGGGGCGCCCGCCACCCGGGTCAGGAACACCGTCGCCGAGTGCGGGCCCCGCGGCTTCACCTTGCGGCGCAGTTCCTCCGGCTCGACGGCCGACCCGCGCTTCTTGACGGTCAGCACACCGACCTCCCGCTCCCGTAGCAGCGCCTTCAACTTCTTCACATTGAAGGGGAGTTGATCGGTGATCTCGTACGCTGAGGCGTACGGGGTCGGGCGCAGGGCGTCCGCCGTGACGTAGGCGATCGTCTCGTCGATCAGCCCGCCGTCCAGTTCCTCGGCCACCTCGGCGACCAGATGCGCGCGGATGGCGGCGCCGTCCGGCTCGTACAGATAGCGCCCGACCGCCCTGACCGCCGGATCCGGCAGGCCGCGGCCGCGCAGTTCGCGCGGGCCCGGCAGCAGGGTGGCCCGCACCAGGCCGGGCTCGGTGCCGAACCAGAGCACCGCCTCCTTCACGTCCCCGCCGTCCGAGATCCACTCGGCCTCCGCCTCGGCGGGGACCGCCTCGTGCGGGATGCCGGGGGCGATCTTCAGTGCGGCGACGCGTGCGCGCAGGGCCGCTCCGACCGCCCAGGACAGCGGCGGCGAGTAGGCCTCGGGGTCGAAGATCCGGCCCCGGCCGCCCCGGCGCGCCGGGTCCACGAAGACGGCGTCGTACGCCGCGGTGTCCACCTCGGTGACGTCGCTCTCGCGCACCTCGATCAGGTCCGCGAGTCCGAGCGCGTCGGCGTTCGCGCGGGCGGCGGCGGCCGTCAGCGGATCGCGGTCGACGGCCAGCACACGGATTCCGGCGCGGGCCAGCGCGATGGCATCACCGCCGATGCCGCAGCACAGGTCGGCGACGGAACGGACCCCCAGCGCGCGCAGCCGCTCGGCGCGGTGCACGGCCACGCTCGTCCGGGTGGACTGCTCGACCCCGTTCGGGGTGAAGAACATCCGTCCGGCGTCCTCGGCCCCGAACTTCGCCGCCGCCCGCTGCCGCAGCCGTGCCTGGCCGAGGGCCGCCGAGACCAGTTCGGCGGGGTGCTCGCGGCGCAGCCGGGTGGCGACGGCCAGTTCCTGTGCCGGTTCCGTGGCGCGGACCTCGTCGAGCAGGGCGCGGCCCTCGGCGGTGAGGAGAGGGGCGAAGGAGACGTCGTTCACCCGGCCATTGTGGGCCAGTCGGTGGACGGTGTGCTTCCCGCGGCGGTGTCGGGGCCCTCGCGGGGGCGGTGAGCTGGGAGGATCCGGCTCCATGCGACCCGTACGACAAAATGAAAAAACCGGCGCAAACGGGGCTGGTGCGCGCTGGGGAGTCGGCGTGCTCGCCCTCGCCCTCCTCGCGTCCGGCTGCGCCGGGACCGGCGCAGCCCCGGCCTCCGGAGCCGGAGGTGCGGGTGGAGGCGCAAGGGGAGGCGGAGTCGCCGAACCGGCCCACGCGCCACGGGTCGCGCTGCCGGACGGCCCCGCGGCCGCCCTCGCCGCATACGCCTCCCGGCTCCGGGCGGCACAGGCCCGGCGCGCCGCCGTCGCCAGGCGCTGGGGCGTGGCGGCGGTGCCCCTGACGCCCCCGGCACCGCCCGCCAGGAAGCCGGTCATCGAGGCCCGCGAGGGGTTCGAGGTGGACGACCAGGAGGAACTGGGGCTGCCGCCGGTCTTCACCACCGTCCCCACCAAGGACAAGGTCGTCTTCCTCACCGTCGACGACGGCGCCGAGAAGGACCCCGCGTTCCTGCGGATGACGAGCGACCTGAAGATCCCGTACACCGCCTTCCTCAGCGACTTCCTCGTCAAGGACGACTACGGCTACTTCCGGAAGATGCGCGACCGTGGCATCACGCTCAACAACCACACGCTGCATCACCCCTACCTCCCCGCACTCTCCTACGCCCGGCAGAAGCGTGAGATCTGCGGCATGCAGGACGTGATGGAGAAGGAGTTCGGCAGGCGCCCGACCGTCTTCCGCCCGCCGTACGGCAACTACGACCAGGACACCCTGCGCGCCGCCAGGTCCTGCGGCATCGAGTACGCGCCCCTCTGGAACGAGGAGGTCTTCGCCGACCACTGGGAGTACCGCGAGGAGGACCAGGACCTGCACCCCGGCGACATCGTCCTCACCCACTTCCAGGGCCGCGAGGAGTGGAAGGGCACCATGCCCGACATGCTCCGCCGCTTCCTGAAGACGGTCACCGCCAAGGGGTACGCGGTCGCACGCCTGGAGGACTACCTGTGAGGCTGCGGGTACGGATGCCGGTGAGGGTCCGGGGCCCGGTCGTCGGGCTGCTCGTGGCGGCACTGCTCAGCGGCTGCGCGCAGTCCGTCGACCCCATCGAACGGCTCGGCAAGAAGGCCGCCCAGCGGGTACGCCCGACGGAGTCGGCCTACCGCCGCTGGGGCCTGGCCAGCCCGCTCGCGCCGGCGCCGGACGTGACCGTCAGGACCACCGCGCGCGCCGCGGACACGGGACTGCCGCCCGTCGTGACCCAGGTGCGCACCCGCGACAAGGTGGTCTTCCTGACGTACGACGACGGGGCCGAGCGCGACCCGCGGTTCGCCGACATGGTCCGCGAACTGCGCCTGCCGGTCAGCATGTTCCTCACGGACCGGGTCGCCGGCCCCGGGTACGGGCGTCTCGCCCGGCTCCGCTCGGTGGGCGCGAGCCTCCAGAACCACACCGTCGACCACGCCACCCTGCGCGGTCTGCCCTACGCCGGCCAGCGCGCCGAGATCTGCGGGCAGCAGGAGAAGCTCGCGCGGCGCTTCGGCGTCCGGCCCCGGCTGCTGCGGCCCCCGTACGGGAGGTACGACGACACCACCCTGCGCGCCGCCGCCGACTGCGGGGTCGCCGCGATCGTCCTCGGCAGGACGGCCGACGCGCACCGGCTCCGGCCGGGCGACATCCTCTCGGGCCCCGGCGAACCCGGTCTCACGGACGCCACGCTCCGGTTGCTCCGCAGGATCCAGCGCGAGGGCTTCACCGTGGCGCGGCTGGAGAACTACCTCTAGGGGCACCGGCGGCAGCGGCTCTCGGCTTTCGGGAGCGCCGGGTGGCGGACCGGCTTCACGGGCTCGCGCCGGAGAGCCGCCTCCGGAGTGCGTCCGTTCGGTGCGGTCCTGCACCTTCTGGCCCACGCCACGCCGGACGCCTTTGGCACTCCGCTTGACCGAGTGCTAATCACAGTCATAGTCTCAGTGCTGGCACTCCCCCCTGGAGAGTGCCAACAGCGACGGGCAGATCCGGCACCCGCGACGACGGATCGACCTGGTCGCCACCTCAGACAGTTAACCCCGTGAGATCTCCGAAGGGGGAGGTCGGATCGTGACGACCACCAGCTCCAAGGTTGCCATCAAGCCGCTCGAGGACCGCATTGTGGTCCAGCCGCTCGACGCCGAGCAGACCACGGCCTCCGGCCTGGTCATCCCGGACACCGCCAAGGAGAAGCCCCAGGAGGGCGTCGTCCTGGCCGTGGGCCCGGGCCGCATCGAGGACGGCAAGCGTGTCGAGCTCGACGTCGCCGTCGGCGACATCGTTCTCTACAGCAAGTACGGCGGCACCGAGGTGAAGTACAACGGCGAGGAGTACCTCGTCCTCTCGGCTCGCGACGTGCTCGCGATCATCGAGAAGTAATTCACCTGGTAAGGGAGTTCGGGGCTAGTCCCCGGGCAACCCCGCACCAAGCATTGCAGTGAACTGCGCCCCTGGCACCCGCGAGCATTCCAGCCGGGCGCCGGGGGCGCGGTTCGTTCTCCACATTTTCCGAGAGGGCTGAACCGCTTCCATGGCGAAGATCCTGAAGTTCGACGAAGACGCCCGTCGCGCCCTTGAGCGCGGCGTCAACAAGCTTGCCGACACGGTGAAGGTGACGATCGGCCCCAAGGGCCGCAACGTCGTCATCGACAAGAAGTTCGGCGCTCCCACCATCACCAACGACGGTGTGACCATCGCCCGCGAGGTCGAGGTCGAGGACCCGTTCGAGAACCTCGGCGCGCAGCTCGTGAAGGAGGTGGCGACCAAGACCAACGACATCGCGGGTGACGGTACGACCACCGCCACCGTGCTCGCCCAGGCGCTCGTGCGCGAGGGCCTGCGCAACGTCGCCGCCGGCGCGTCGCCCGCCCTCCTGAAGAAGGGCATCGACGCCGCGGTCAAGGCCGTCTCCGAGGAGCTCCTCGCGACGGCCCGCCCGATCGACGACAAGTCCGACATCGCCGCCGTGGCCGGGCTCTCCGCCCAGGACAGCCAGGTCGGCGAGCTCATCGCCGAGGCGATGGACAAGGTCGGCAAGGACGGTGTCATCACCGTCGAGGAGTCCAACACCTTCGGTCTGGAGCTCGACTTCACCGAGGGCATGGCCTTCGACAAGGGCTACCTGTCCCCCTACATGGTGTCCGACCAGGAGCGTATGGAGGCCGTCCTCGACGACCCGTACATCCTCATCCACCAGGGCAAGATCAGCTCCATCCAGGACCTGCTGCCGCTGCTGGAGAAGGTCATCCAGTCGAACGCCTCCAAGCCGCTGCTGATCATCGCCGAGGACGTCGAGGGCGAGGCCCTGTCGACCCTGGTCGTGAACAAGATCCGCGGCACGTTCAACGCCGTCGCCGTGAAAGCCCCCGGCTTCGGTGACCGCCGCAAGGCCATGCTCGGCGACATCGCCACCCTCACCGGTGGTCAGGTCATCGCCGAAGAGGTCGGCCTCAAGCTCGACCAGGTCGGCCTGGACGTGCTCGGCAGCGCCCGCCGCGTGACCGTCACCAAGGACGACACCACGATCGTCGACGGTGCCGGCAGCAGCGACGAGGTCGTCGGCCGCGTCAACCAGATCAAGGCCGAGATCGAGAACACCGACTCCGACTGGGACCGCGAGAAGCTCCAGGAGCGCCTCGCGAAGCTGGCCGGCGGCGTGTGCGTGATCAAGGTCGGCGCCGCCACCGAGGTGGAGCTGAAGGAGAAGAAGCACCGTCTGGAGGACGCCATCTCCGCGACCCGCGCCGCGGTCGAGGAGGGCATCGTCTCCGGTGGTGGCTCCGCGCTCGTCCACGCCGTCAAGGTCCTCGAGGGCAACCTCGGCAAGACCGGCGACGAGGCCACGGGTGTCGCGGTCGTGCGCCGCGCCGCCGTCGAGCCGCTGCGCTGGATCGCCGAGAACTCCGGCCTCGAGGGTTACGTCATCACCTCGAAGGTCGCCGAGCTCGACAAGGGCCAGGGCTTCAACGCCGCCACCGGCGAGTACGGCGACCTGGTCAAGGCCGGCGTCATCGACCCGGTGAAGGTCACCCGCTCCGCCCTGGAGAACGCCGCCTCCATCGCCTCGCTGCTCCTCACGACCGAGACCCTGGTCGTCGAGAAGCCGGCCGAGGACGAGGGCGACGCCGGTCACGGCGGCCACGGGCACTCCCACTGACGTCCGACGTCATGAGCGCGGTCACGTCCCCCGGGGTGTGACGTCGTGAAGAGGTCCCCGTTCCGGGCGGAACGGGGACCTCCCGCGTTCCACGGGTTCCCGCTCCACGGGGTTCGCCGCTGTCAGAGCTTGTCGTCGCGCACCACGTCCAGGTCCGTGAAGGTCGGCATCCCGTCGCAGAGCGCCACCATCTCCTGGAAGATCTGTTCCGTCTCCGGCATCTTCGAGTTCTTCATCGCTTCCTCGTACGACGGGAACTCCACGATCTCCACGAAGTGGTTCGCGTCCGAGCGGTCCTTGCCGACGACTCCGCGCGTTGCTGTCCGCTTGCCGTTGGTCTTCTCGACCCAGGTGTCCATCAGCTGGTTCATCTCGTCGAACCGACTGGTTCTGCCGTCAATGAGCTGTACGAAAGTCATGGCGCCGCCTCCGGCTCTCGCTCCGGTCGAAACACCATCAATCCTCCCACCGGAGGGGCGGCACCACCCACCGCGCGATCATCGCGAACCCCGGCCCGGCTGTCCCCGGCTCACCGAGGGCCGTACTCCGGTTCACTGAGGCCCGTACTTGCGCCCCGTCCTCGACGAGATCCCGCCCAGCAGCGCGCGCGGCGTCACCTTCACCACGCCCATCAGTACCTTGTACCGCGGATCCGGGACCGACAGGGTTCTGCCGCGGGCCAGATCGGCGAGCGCCACCGCGACCAGCTTGTCGGCGTCCAGCCACATCCAGTTCGGGATGTTGTCCGTGCCCATCCCCGCTCGCTCGTGGAACTCGGTGCGCACGAAGCCCGGCGCCAGCGCCATCAGGCGCACCCCGCTGCCCGCGAGATCCTTCGCCGCGCCCTGCGTGAACTGCACGACCCACGCCTTCGACGCCCCGTACGTACCGCGCGGCACGAACGCGGCCACCGACGCCACGTTGACGACCCCACCCCGGCCGCGCTCCCGCATCGCCTCGGTCGCCGCCGACGTCAGCCGGAGCACCGCCTCGCAGTGCACCTTGAGCATCTTCAGCTCGTCCGCCATCGACACGTCCAGATAGCGGCCCTTGTTGCCGAAGCCGGCGTTGTTGACCAGCAGGTCGACCGGGTTCCTGCGGTCGGACAGCCGGGCGGCGACCTCCTCGATGCCCGCGTCCGTCGCCAGGTCCGCGGTGAGCACCTCCGCCTCGATGCCGTGCAGGTCGTGCAGCTCGGTCGCCTGCTCGCGCAGCCGCTTCGTGTCCCGCGCCACCAGCACGAGGTTGTGCCCGTCCGCCGCGAGCCGCCGCGCGAAGGCGGCACCGATTCCCGCGGTCGATCCCGTAATCAGAGCCGTTGTCATGGCGCAACGTTACCGACCGGCCGTGGCCCCCGCCGCCCCACGGCATCGGCCTCCCGACCCGCTCCACGGGTCCTTCACGCCAGGCTTCCGGAGCCGGGGCCGGCCGGCTTCCGGGGCGGCGCCGGTCTGCTTCCGGGCCGGGGCCCGTCGGCTTCCGGAGCCCGGGCCGCCGGCCTCCGGAGGCAGGAGCCGCGCCCGCCGGCACCCCGGGGCCGCCGGCTCGGCCGGACCTACCCGCCGTACTTCGCCACGTACTCCCGCGCCGCCGCCAGCGACTCCGGATGCAGGGCCGTACCCGCCGCCAACAGCCTCGGCAACAGCTCCCGTTCGGTCGTCGCGGCGCGGAACTGGACGGCGACGGTGACATCGTGGCCGGGCCGGTGCACGATCTCGACCGGGTCCCCGGAGCTGATCTCGCCGGGTTCGATCACCCGCAGATAGGCGCCCGGGGCACCCCGCTGCGTGAAACGCCTGACCCAGCGCTTCTCGCCGAGGTGCTCCTGGAAGGTGCGGCACGGGATGCGCCCGCAGGTGACCTCCAGGACGAGTCCGGAACCGATCCGCCAGCGTTCACCGATCAGCGCGCCGGACACGTCAAGACCCAGCGTCGTGAGGTTCTCGCCGAACACGCCGTTCGGCAGCGTCCGGCCGAGTTCGCGCTCCCAGTCGTCGAGGTCCTCGCGCGCCATCGCGTACACCGCCTGGTCGTCGCCCCCGTGATGCCGCAGGTCGCACACGGTGTCCCCGGCCAGCCCGCTCCCGCCGGCGCCCTTGGGCCCCGGCGCCGTCACGCGAACCGGACCGTCGACCGGCCGCTTGTCGATGCCGGTCACGCCCTCGGGCTGGTCCGTGTACGGGACGGCCCGCGCCCGGCCCACATTCAGCGACAGAAGCTTCATGGGACCAAGCTAGGCGATCCGCCTCAAAGCGTCGACGTGATATTCGGCGCCCAACCCAAGATGCGCTTATGCTCGAAGGGTGATCGAGGCTCGTCATCTCCGCGTCCTGCGCGCCGTCGCCACCACCGGTTCCTTCTCGGCGGCGGGCCGCGAACTGGGCTGCACCCAGCCCGCCGTCAGCCAGCAGATGAAGGCTCTGGAGTCGTCCGTGGGCACCCCGCTGCTCGTCAGGACGGGCCGCGAGATGCGTCTCACCCAGGCGGGTGAGGCCCTGGTCAAGCACGCGGCGAGCATCCTGGCCGGCCTCACGGCCGCGGAGGAGGAGGTCGCCGCGATCGCCGGCCTGCGCGCGGGCCGCGTCCGCCTCGTCTCCTTCCCCAGCGGCAGCTCCACCCTCGTCCCCACCGCACTCGCCGCGCTGCGCGAGGCCCACCCCGGCACGCGTGTCTCCCTGGAGGAGGCCGAACCGCCCGAGTCCGTGGAGAAGCTCCGGGCCGGCGACTGCGACATCGCGCTCGCCTTCCGCTACGAGAGCGCTCCGGGCGCCGAGGAATGGGACGACCTCGTCGTACGGCCCCTGCTGATGGACCGTCTTGTCGGCCTGGTGCCCGAGCGGCACCGGCTCGCGCGCGCGGAGTCGGTCGCGATCGGCGAGTTCGCCGGCGAGTCGTGGATCGCGGGCTGCCCGCGCTGCCGCGGCCAGCTCGTCGAGGTCTGCCGGGACGCGGGGTTCGAGCCCCGCATCGACTTCGCCACCGACGACTATCCGGCGGTGGTCGGGCTCGTGGGCGCGGGACTGGGCGTCGCCGTCCTGCCGGAGCTCGCGATCGAGTCCGTACGTCCGAAGGGGGCCCGGACCGTGACGGTGGAGCCCGCGGTGCGCCGCGAGATCGTCGCTCTCACCCTCCCGGACCTCGCCGAGGTACCGGCGGTGGCCGCGACGCTGGACCGGCTGGCACGAGCGGCCGTCCGCCAGTCCTCCGCCGGCTAGCACTTCCCCCGGCGCCCGGGGTTCGCGAGACAGCCGGGCCGTCGTGGCCGGGCTCGACTCCTCCTGCGCTCCGCGCGCATGCCGTGCGTGTCCTGTGCTCCGTGCGCATGCCCGTGCGTGTTCTGTGCTCCGTACACACGCCGTGCGTGCGTCCTCGTACGCACCTCCGGTCCGTGCGCACCCGCCCGGTGCGCGTACCGAAGCCGTACGCACTCACCCGTACGTACCGAAGCAGTACGCACCGTCAGAGAAGAAACGTTCCTTCAGGTGTTCGAAGCGGAAGCGTTTCCCGTGGCCGCCGCCGAGACCAGTCGGTTGCGTGCCCGTCCCATGAGCTCTTCGCGCTCGTCCTCGGTCAGTCCGCCCCACACGCCGTACGGTTCGCGCACCGCGAGCGCGTGTGCCGCGCACTCCGCGCGTACCGGGCATCTCATGCAGACCTCTTTGGCCGAGTTCTCACGAGCGCTCCGTGCCGCACCACGCTCACCCTCCGGGTGGAAGAAGAGCGAGCTGTCGACCCCTCGGCAAGCCGCGAGGAGCTGCCAGTCCCAGAGGTCCGCGTTCGGACCGGGAAGGCGGGAGAAATCTGCCATTGCGTGTCCCCTTGTTGCCGTTCTGGGCTGCTCTGTGCCCACCGACCGTACATCTACGATCTAAGGAGATGAAAATATGACTCATTGCGAATCTAGCCTCAGACACCAGCAAATGGGAAGAAAACAGGCTAAATGGGGCATGGGTTGTGATGAAACGTTGAGGGTCGGCGCGCATGTCTGCACCGTGTCCGCGCCCTCACGTACAGTGCCGATGACGACCGGCTGCCCCGTAACTCTTTCGAGTGACCATCGTTGAGATGGCTGAGGCGGTTGAAGGAACAAGCGCTCGGGTAGGTGGACATATCCGCCTGCGAGTGTCGACCGCACAGGTGACGATTCGTAACAGCCTGGAGGCTCAAGGTGACGCGCATCAGCTGCGGAGGACGGTCATGACATCCGTCCTCGTCTGCGACGACTCCCCGCTTGCCCGAGAGGCGCTCCGCCGCGCGGTCGCGACCGTGCCCGGTGTCGAGCGTGTGACGACGGCGGCCAACGGCGAGGAAGTCCTCCGCCGCTGGGGAGCCGACCGTTCGGATTTGATTCTGATGGACGTACGTATGCCCGGACTGGGCGGCGTGGAGACGGTCAGGCGGCTGCTGTCCGCCGACCCCGGTGCGCGCATCATCATGCTCACCGTCGCCGAGGACCTGGACGGTGTGGCGCTCGCCGTCGCCGCCGGTGCCCGCGGCTATCTCCACAAGGACGCCTCGCGGGCGGAGCTGCGCGCCACCGTGACCCAGGCGCTCGCCGACCCGACCTGGCGGCTCGCGCCGCGCAGACTGCGTTCGGCGGAGATGGGCGCCGCGCCCACGCTCACCGCGCGCGAGATCCAGGTGCTCGAAGGAATGAGCCACGGACGCTCCAACGCGGAGATCGGCCGTGAGCTGTTCCTCTCCGAGGACACGGTCAAGACCCACGCCCGGCGGCTCTTCAAGAAGCTCGGCGCCTCGGACCGGGCGCACGCGGTCGCGCTCGGATTCCGGTGGGGCCTGGTCCGCTGAGGGGTGTCCCGTTGTCGTCGCGCGCCCGCCGGGGACCACGGGACAGCCCTCAGGTGAGCCGCCTCGCGGGTATGACGTGGGTGGTCCCCGCCCGCCTGCCGGCGGGTGGGGCCGGGCCCCCGGAGAGAACCTCCTCGGTGTCCGGACTCCGTTTCCCGGCGGATGCCGCATCCTTGAGGTGTGGAGTTCCTTGGGGACAAGTCGGTCGAGCGGAAGGGGAGGGCGCAGGAGATGAGTTCCGGCGCACCTGCTCATAACGCTTCGGTGCACAACTATGGACGCGGTGCCACGGACAGAACGACGTCAAGGCACCATGGACCGATGCGTGAAGACGAGACGACGGGGATCGGCGCGCTCGTCCTTCGCGCGGTCGACGGCGACGAACAGGCCACGCACGACCTGCTCGCCCACGTACATCCGCTCGCGCTGCGCTACTGCCGCGCCCGGCTGTCCCGGCTTCCGGGGGACGCGCGGCATTTCGTGGAGGACCTGGCACAGGAAGTCTGTGTCGCGGTGCTCCTCGCGCTGCCGCGCTACAAGGACACCGGACGCCCCTTCGAGGCGTTTGTCTTTGCGATCGCCGCGCACAAGGTCGCCGACCTCCAGCGTGCCGCGATGCGTCATCCCGGGTCCACGGCGGTTCCGTCCGACGAGATGCCGGAGCGGCCCGACGACTCCCTCGGCCCCGAGGAGCGCGCGCTGCTCAGCAGTGACGCCGAGTGGGCCAAGAAGCTCATGGCCAACCTTCCCGAGAACCAGCGCGAGCTGCTCCTTCTGCGGATCGCGGTGGGCCTCACGGCGGAGGAGACGGGTCAGATGCTGGGCATGTCCCCGGGTGCCGTCCGGGTGGCCCAGCACCGCGCGCTGAGCCGGCTGCGGGCACTGGCGGAGCAGTAGGAATCCGGATCCGACGGAAATCCCGACCGGTTCCGGGGAATCCGGACCGGATCCGGTCGTAGTTCGGATCCGGCGGAAATCCACATCCGGTCGCGGCGACGGGACCGGATGGCGCGGCTGTCCGGCCGGCCGCGTGTCCGTGCGTATGTGCGGCCGCGCGTCCGTACGTGTGGCCGGTGGGCGTCCGGTCGGCGCGGTCCCGAGCCGGCCGCGTCCCGGCCGGCATGACACGTTCCGGTGATGTCGAGCCGGTGATGCCGGTCACTGCGGTCGGTGGCTTCCCGCGTGCGGGAACCCTTCTCCTCCGCAAATTGCAGGCAAAAGGTGACGGACCCCGGCGGGGCCGATCCGGCCCGGCCGGGACGGCACGGTCGCCGCTCAGGGCGGCCGGGGCAGGGGGCGGCGGGCAGGCGTCCACCCCGGGCCGGGCGGCCCGAGCGGGCTCCGAGCCTTCACCGGGTGCGGGTCTGAACGGGAACGACCGTCATCCCGTACGAACATACGAAGCCGAAGCCCAGCCACAACCGTGGAATGAGAGAGCCATGCTTCCCGTTAGCATGGACATCCGCACCGATCAAGGCCATTTGGGGAAGGTGTCATGACTGCCAACGTCGACGGAGTGCCCGCCAAATTCGCGACACTCGGGCTGACCTACGACGACGTGCTGCTGCTGCCGGGCTCGTCGGACATGGCGCCCGACCAGATCGACACCGCCTCGCACATCTCGAAGAACGTCCGGGTCAACATCCCGCTGCTCTCCGCCGCCATGGACAAGGTCACCGAATCGCGCATGGCGATCGCGATGGCCCGTCAGGGCGGCGTCGGTGTCCTGCACCGCAACCTCTCCATCGAGGACCAGGCCAACCAGGTCGACCTGGTGAAGCGCTCCGAGTCCGGCATGGTCACCGACCCGATCACCGTGCACCCGGACGCCACGCTCGTCGAGGCCGACGCGATCTGCGCCAAGTTCCGCATCTCCGGTGTGCCGGTCACCGACGGCGGCGGCAAGCTCCTCGGCATCGTCACCAACCGCGACATGGCCTTCGAGACCGACCGTTCGCAGCAGGTGCGCGAGGTCATGACGCCGATGCCGCTGGTCACCGGCAAGGTCGGCATCTCCGGCCACGACGCGATGCAGCTCCTGCGCCGCCACAAGATCGAGAAGCTTCCGCTGGTCGACGACGCGGGCGTCCTCAAGGGCCTCATCACGGTCAAGGACTTCGTCAAGGCCGAGAAGTACCCGAACGCCGCCAAGGACAGCGAGGGGCGTCTGCTGGTCGGCGCGGCCGTCGGCGTGGCGGGCGACGCCTTCGAGCGGGCCCAGGCGCTGATCGAGGCCGGTGTCGACTTCATCGTCGTCGACACCGCGCACGGCCACTCCCGACTGGTCGGCGACATGGTCGCCAAGATCAAGTCGAACTCCTCGGGCGTCGACGTCATCGGCGGCAACATCGCCACCCGTGACGGCGCGCAGGCGCTCATCGACGCGGGCGTCGACGGCATCAAGGTCGGTGTCGGGCCCGGTTCCATCTGCACCACCCGCGTCGTCGCCGGCATCGGCGTTCCCCAGGTCACGGCCATCTACGAGGCGTCGCTCGCCGCCAAGGCGGCCGGCGTCCCGGTCATCGGCGACGGTGGCCTCCAGTACTCCGGCGACATCGCCAAGGCCCTGGTCGCGGGCGCCGACACGGTGATGCTCGGCTCGCTGCTCGCGGGCTGCGAGGAGTCCCCGGGCGAGCTGCTCTTCATCAACGGCAAGCAGTTCAAGTCGTACCGCGGCATGGGCTCCCTGGGCGCCATGCAGTCCCGTGGCGAGCAGCGCTCCTTCTCCAAGGACCGCTACTTCCAGGAGGGCGTCGCCTCCGACGAGAAGCTCGTCCCCGAGGGCATCGAGGGCCAGGTGCCCTACCGCGGCCCGCTCTCCGCGGTCGTCCACCAACTGGTCGGCGGTCTGCGCCAGTCGATGTTCTACGTCGGCGGACGTACGGTGCCCGAGCTCCAGGACCGCGGCCGGTTCGTGCGCATCACCTCGGCGGGCCTCAAGGAGAGCCACCCGCACGACATCCAGATGACGGTCGAGGCGCCGAACTACAGCCGCCTCAAGTAGTCACCCGTACACCTGAACGGTCTCCACGAGGGCGGCCCCGGAGCTTCCGGGGCCGCCCTCGTCGTGGGCGTCGGGGATACTGGGAGGCGCAGAAGCGAAGAGGGAAAGGCCACAACGTGACTGAGATCGAGATCGGGCGCGGCAAGCGCGGCCGCCGGGCGTACGCCTTCGACGACATCGCCGTCGTCCCGAGCCGCCGTACGCGGGACCCGAAGGAGGTCTCGATCGCCTGGCAGATCGACGCCTATCGCTTCGAGCTGCCCTTCCTGGCCGCCCCCATGGACTCGGTCGTCTCCCCGGCCACCGCGATCCGTATCGGCGAGCTGGGCGGCCTGGGCGTCCTGAACCTGGAAGGCCTCTGGACGCGGTACGACGACCCGCAGCCGCTGCTCGACGAGATCGCCGGGCTGGACGCGGAGAGCGCGACCCGCCGTCTCCAGGAGATCTACGCGGCTCCCATCAAGGAAGAGCTGATCGGGCAGCGCATCAAGGAGGTGCGCGACTCCGGAGTCGTCACCGCCGCCGCCCTCTCCCCGCAGCGCACGGCGCAGTTCTCCAAGGCCGTCGTCGACGCGGGTGTGGACATCTTCGTCATCCGCGGTACGACGGTGTCGGCCGAGCATGTCTCGGGTGCCGCCGAACCGCTGAACCTGAAGCAGTTCATCTACGAGCTCGACGTCCCGGTGATCGTCGGCGGCTGTGCCACGTACACCGCGGCGCTGCACCTGATGCGCACCGGCGCGGCGGGTGTCCTCGTCGGTTTCGGCGGCGGCGCCGCGCACACCACGCGCAACGTCCTGGGCATCCAGGTCCCGATGGCCACGGCCGTCGCGGACGTCGCCGCAGCCCGCCGCGACTACATGGACGAGTCTGGCGGCCGGTACGTGCACGTCATCGCCGACGGTGGTGTCGGCTGGTCCGGCGACCTTCCCAAGGCCATCGCCTGCGGTGCCGACTCCGTGATGATGGGCTCCCCGCTCGCGCGCGCCACCGACGCGCCGGGCCGCGGCCACCACTGGGGCATGGAGGCGGTGAACGAGGAGCTGCCGCGCGGCAAGAAGGTCGACCTCGGCACCGTCGGCACGATCGAGGAGATCCTCACCGGCCCGTCGCACATCCCGGACGGCTCGATGAACATCTTCGGCGCCCTGCGCCGCGCCATGGCGACCACCGGCTACAGCGAGCTCAAGGAGTTCCAGCGCGTCGAGGTGACGGTGGCGGACTCGCAGCACAAGCGGTAGTCCGCGGTACGAAGCCTGAACGTGCGGAGGGCCCCCACCGACTCGGTGGGGGCCCTCCGCACGTCCGGGCCTGTCAGCCGTTCGTGAGCAGTTCGAGGACGCCACTGAGGAACAGCACCAGACCGGCGAGACCGATGGCTGCCCCGAATGCCCGGAAGCCGTTCGCGGTGACCCACCGAACCGGCGGCGAGAAGTCACCGCTCGCGGCCGTGCGCAGGTCATGGCCGCGCTGCTGGGAGGCCTCCATGGCCTTGGCGGCGCCACGAATGTCCAGGGCGACCCAGCTCCCGCCCATGAGGGACACGAGCCCGAGTGCCATCAGAAACAGCCAGACCGGCATCTCAGTCCCCGGTCTTGCGGGCGCTCTGGAACGCCACGTACGCCGCGACCGCGAAGAAGACGAAGGTCAGCGGGTCGGCGTCGGCCTTCCAGTTCTCCTGCACCACGCTGAGGTGGGAGAAGAACACCTCGTTGAAGCCGACATCGAAGTGATTGGCGATGATCATGGCCTCGCCGATGAGCTGGCCGAGGTAGACCGCGGCCACGGAGATGATCACGCTGACGACCGGGAGGGTCTGGTTGCGACCGCCGACGCGGCCGGCGGCGATGCCGACGAGGAAGCCGACGCCGACGGCGGCGTAGCCGATCTCGTGCTTGGTGAGGCCGATGACCAGGCCGTACAGGACCGCGGAGACCACGCCGGCGCCGATGGCGGCGACGAGGCCGAGCGGGAAGTTGTTGCGCGCGGGCGCGGCCGGGGCGACGGGCGCGACCGGGAAGCCCGGCTGGGGCGCGCCGTGCGGCGCGGCGGCCTGCTGGCCGGCGGGCGCGGCGGGCGCGTCCGCGTACGGGTTGGCGTCGACCGGCGGACCGGACGGCGGCGTCGACTCACTCATGTGGTTCCCCCCAGGGATGTCGGCGCACAAGGTGTGCGCTAGGGACGTCGCGCACACCTGTCGGCGCCCGGGGCAGGGGCGCACGTGTGTGCGAGAGCTGCCGCAGATTAGCAGGGGGGAGTGACAATCGGTGAGGCGATTTTCCGGGCTCAGAGCCGGTGTGCCGCCCCCGTCGGGGTCGCTCCCCGTGTGTCCAGGAGGAGTTGGGCCTTCACGGACAGTCCTTGCAGGTCGTAGGTGCGGTGCTGCTGGAGCGGATGGTCAGGTCGGCGTCGGCCGCGGCCTCGTAGGGGTACCTGAACGGTCTCCGCCTCGCGCGACCCACACACGCGTAACCGTCGGCACCGCCTGAGGGGACCCTTGCCGGTCCGTCGCGCATTCCGTTCGGCTTTAGGGCAAGGCTCAAATGTTGATCAGATAAGTCGATCAAGCTGGCTGGTGTGTTCCTGACATCGATAAACTCGTTCCGCTGCTCGACCGGCAGCAGAACGAGGGGAACTCCGTTGCGATCAACCGGACTTTTCAGATCCCGAGGCGTACGAGGCGTAGTCGCCACCGTCGCTGTATTCGCGGGCACATTGGGCATGTCCAGCGAGGCCAGTGCTGCATCGAGGACGCCGTGCCGGAGCATCAGGCTTGACTTCAACCCGGCTTTCTGCGGCATCAACCACGTCAAGTCCCACGGGCTCGTGCAGGGGAAGAAGTCCATCGCCGTGGTTCAGGGGCGAGGCCCCATGACCCTCACCCTGACCGCTACGGAGACCGTGAGCAACACCAAGAGCGCGTCGATCACGGTGGCCGCCGAGCCCGTGTCGGCGGCCGTCGGGTTCGATGTCACGAAGTCGCGCACCAAGAGCATGGCGGGCAGCTGGAACGTTCCCAGGGGCAAGTTCGGGACCTTGAACGCGTACCCGCTCTACCAGGAGTACTCCTTCAACGTGTACAGCAAGATCACTGGTAAGAGTGTGGGCAAGGGGACTGCCCGTAAGGCGATCGGCTACCGCTACGAGCACTCGGCCAGGTAGTTCGCGCACCCGACCGAACGGCCTGCCGGACAACGGTGGGCCGTTTGGGTTCGTGGGGCTTCCCGTGTCGTGATCTCACCGGCGATACCTAAAGTCGGTGTGCCGCCCCCGTCGGGGTCGCCCCCCTTGTGTCCAGGAGGAGTTGGGCCTTCACGGACAGTCCTTGCAGGTCGTAGGTGCGGTGCTGCTGGAGAAGGATCGTCAGGTCCGCGTCGGCGGCGGCTTCGTAGAGGGAGTCCGCGCGCGGTACGGGCCGCCCGAGCACGCTCCACGCCGGTACGTGCGGGTCGTGGTAGCTGACGGAGGCGCCGAGTTCCATCAGCCGTACGGCGATCTCGTGGGCGGGGGAGCCCTGTTGGTCGGCGATGTCGGCCTTGTAGGTGACGCCGAGGAGGAGCACTCGCGCGGCCCTGGCGGACTTGCCGTGCTCGTTGAGCAGCGCGGCGGCGCGCTGGATGACGTACTGGGGCATGTGGCTGTTGACCTGCCGGGCCAGTTCGACCATCCGCAGCGGGCGCCCGGAGGGCCCGCCGAGGTCCTGGGCGATCCCGTGGCCGCCGACTCCCGGGCCGGGCCGGAACGCCTGGAACCCGAACGGCTTGGTCTCCGCGCAGCGGATGACGTCCCACAGGTCGACGCCCAGGTCGTGGCAGAGCACGGCCATCTCGTTGACGAGGGCGATGTTGACGTGCCGGAAGTTGGTCTCCAGGACCTGCACGGTCTCCGCCTCGCGGGGCCCACGCGCGCGGACGACCTTGTCGGTGAGCCGTCCGTAGAAGGCGGCGGCCGACTCGGTGCACGCGGGGGTGAGACCGCCGATGACCTTCGGTGTTCCGGCGGGTGTGACGTCGCGGTTGCCGGGGTCGACCCGGCTGGGCGAGTAGGCGAGGTGGAAGTCGCGCCCCGCGCGCAGTCCGGAGCCGGTTTCGAGGAGCGGACGCAGGAACGCCTCGGTGGTGCCGGGGTGCACGGGCGATTCCAGGATGACCGTGGTGTGCGGGCGCAGCCGTGCGGCCAGGGTGCGGGCCGCCGACTCCACCTGGCTTAGGTCCAGGGCGCCGTCCGCGCCCCGTGGGGTCGGCGCGCAGATGACGGCGGTGCGGACGCGGCCCAGCTCGGCCGGGTTGGTGGCCGGGCGGAAGCCGCCCGCGAGCATCCGGCGCAGTTCCGGGGCGGTGAGGGAGCCGCCTTCCGGGCCGGTTCTGTAGCCGAGGGTGGAGATGCCGGCGGCGACGGCGGCCTGGGCCAGGGGCAGGCCGAGGTGACCGAGTCCGATGACGGCGAGGTCTGCGGGCATGGAGTGGGCCGTCCTTCCCAATAACCGATGCGGGACAGGTGCGCAAGCCCTGTGGACAGGACGGGCGAGAGCAATGTCAGACTAGGAGTAAATATGACCGATTTACGGGATTGATCGATCAAGATTCCTTGCGCGTCGCCCAGAGTTGTCCACAGGCTGAGGACGGACGGTGGCCGATGAGGGGAGAGACGGTCAGACTTTGGGCAGGGGGGATGTGAGCCGGGCGTCGCCGGACGGGTGCGGCCAGCGCGACCTACAGCGGGAGGCAGCGGTGAGGACAGCGACACTGGGGCCGGCGGAGCGTGCCGAGTCACTGGCGGGAATGGCCGAGGGCGAACTGGACGTGCTGGTCGTGGGCGCGGGCGTGGTCGGCGCGGGCACCGCGCTGGACGCCGCGACGCGCGGCCTGTCCACCGGACTGGTCGAGGCGCGTGACTGGGCGTCGGGCACGTCCAGCAGATCCAGCAAGCTGATCCACGGCGGCCTGCGCTATCTGGAGATGCTCGACTTCGCGCTCGTCCGCGAGGCGCTGAAGGAGCGCGGCCTGCTCCTCGAACGGCTGGCACCGCACCTGGTCAAGCCCGTCCCGTTCCTCTACCCCCTCCAGCGCAAGGGCTGGGAGCGGCTGTACGCGGGCTCGGGCGTCGCGTTGTACGACGCCATGTCGATGGCCCGCGGTCACGGCCGCGGCCTGCCGGGCCACCGCCATCTGAGCCGCCGCCACGCCCTGCGCGTCGCGCCGGCCCTGAAGAAGGACGCGCTGATCGGCGCCCTGCAGTACTACGACGCCCAGATGGACGACGCCCGCTATGTGGCGACCCTGGTGCGCACGGCGGCTTCGTACGGGGCGAAGGTCGCCAACCGTGCGCGGGTCACCGGTTTCCTGCGCGAGGGCGAGCGGGTGGTCGGGGCCAGGGTGCGCGACGTCGAGGGCGGCGGCGAGTACGAGGTCCGCGCCCGGCAGATCGTCAACGCCACGGGTGTGTGGACCGACGACACCCAGGCCATGGTCGGGGAGCGGGGCCAGTTCCACGTCCGCGCGTCCAAGGGCATCCACCTGGTCGTGCCGAAGGACCGCATCCACTCCTCGACGGGCCTGATCCTGCGCACCGAGAAGTCCGTGCTGTTCGTGATCCCGTGGGGCCGCCACTGGATCATCGGCACCACCGACACCGACTGGGACCTCGACAAGGCCCACCCGGCCGCGTCCAGCGCGGACATCGATTATCTGCTGGAGCACGTGAACTCAGTGCTCTCCGTGCCGCTCACCCGCGACGACGTCGAAGGGGTGTACGCGGGACTGCGGCCGCTGCTGGCCGGGGAGTCGGACGCCACCAGCAAACTGTCGCGCGAGCACACCGTGGCCCACCCCGTGCCCGGACTCGTGGTCGTGGCCGGCGGCAAGTACACGACCTACCGGGTCATGGCCAAGGACGCGGTGGACGAGGCGGTGCACGGTCTCGACCAGCGCGTCGCCGAATGCGTCACGGAGGACATCCCGCTGCTCGGTGCCGAGGGGTATCGCGCGCTGTGGAACGCGCGGGCGCGGATCGCGGCGCGCACCGGCATCCATGTGGTGCGTGTGGAGCACCTGTTGAACCGGTACGGGTCGCTCGCCGAGGAACTCCTCGCCCTCATCGCGGAGGATCCCTCCCTCGGCGCGCCCCTGCCGGCCGCCGAGGACTACCTCCGGGCCGAGATCGTCTACGCCGCCTCGCACGAGGGCGCCCGCCACCTGGACGACGTCCTGACCCGGCGCACCCGCATCTCCATCGAGACCTTCGACCGGGGCACCCGCAGCGCCCGCGAGGCCGCCGAGCTGATGGCACCGGTCCTCGGCTGGGACAAGGACCAGATCGAGCGCGAGGTGGAGCACTACGAGAAGCGTGTCGAGGCCGAGCGGGAGTCCCAGCGTCAGCCGGACGACCTGACGGCGGACGCGGCCCGGCTGGGCGCGCCGGACATCGTGCCGTTCTGACCGCGCCTCCCGCGGATGTCACTCGAACGGGTGTGGTGAGCCGGGATCCCTGTTCGCGGCCCGGCCGTTCTGCGAGGTGCGGGGACAGAACTCGGCGGCGAGCAGGGCCGGTTCGAGTGCCGGGTCCGTGACCCCGTCCGTGTTCACCCGGAAGGTGAGGACACGACGACCGTCGACGGTGGCCGCGCTGCGCACGTAGCTGCCGGAGATCCGGCCGTTGTGCCCCCACACCGTGGTCCCGCACGGCAGCTTCACGGGGAACAGGCCCATGCCGTACGAGCCATGTGCGGCGCGGGTGTCGAGCATCTCGCGCAGCCGGCGCGAGGGCAGCAGCGTGCCGTCGAGCAGAGCCGCGTAGAAGCGGTTCAGGTCGGCCAGCGTGCTCACGAGCTCACCCGCCGCGCCGGCCACGCGCGGGTCGAGCTCGGTGACGTCGGAGCCGTCGGCGGCGTAGGCGCGGCCGTGCGGCGCGGGAAGCGACACCCGGTCGCCGGGGAAGGAAGTGCCGGTCAGGCGAAGGGGGTTGATGATGCGCCGCTCGGCCTCGGTGGCGTACGAGTGGCCTGTGACCTGCTCGACGATCATGCCGAGCACCACATAGTTCGTGTTCGAGTAGGCGAAGCGGCCGCGGTCGGCCGGGGGATGGGTGAGTGCGATGCGCACGGCCTGAAGGGCGGTCACGGGGGCGGTGCCCCGGGTCGTCGCGGTGAAGTCGTAGAGGCCGCTGGTGTGGTGGAGCAGGGCGCGCAGTGTGATGCGGCGGCCGTCGTTGCCCGCGCCGCGCACCAGGCCGGGCAGATGGTCCTCGACGGAGTCGGACAGGGACAGCCGGTGTTCGGCGGCGAGTTGCAGGACGACCGTCGCGATGAACGACTTGGTGATGCTTCCGGCGCGGAAATGGTCGGAGCGGGCAATTCCGTTTCCGGCGCTCGCGAAACGCGAACCGGACGTGTCTTCGGCGAGCAGGGCGGCGGCGGGAGCGTCGCCACGGGTCACCAGACGGGCCAGCGCGGCGTCCGAGGCCCGGGTGGCGGTCGTTCGCGCGGCGGCCGGAACCTGCCCCGGCAGATCGGCGGGGACCATGACGAGCAGTGCCAGGAGGGTGGTTATCGGCAGGAGTGTCCGAGGTGTCCGGGGCGCTGGCATCACGGGGGCCTCCTTTGTCGCGCCCATCATGAGGCACGTTGCTGTGCCCGTGGCCGTCGCGGGGGCCGCTCCCGGAAACGGGCGCGGCGGACCCGTACGGCCGTGGTTGCGGGGCGGTCGCGCGGTGCGGGGCGCGGTCGCGGGCGAGCCGCCGGCGGGGTCCGGGCGTCTCACTGGCTGAGCTGTTGCGGTTCCAGGGGCCCCCAGGGCGCTGGGCACTTGTCGGGTGGGGGACAATGGAGGCTCTGTCAGGGCGGGTTGCATGAGGGGACGCATGTCGGAGGCGGAGCGGGCGGGAGCATCCCGTCAGGACAAGAGCGAACGTCTCCTCGCCGGGCGGTACCGGCTGGGGGATGTTCTCGGCCGCGGCGGCATGGGCACCGTGTGGCGCGCCGAGGACGAGACCCTGGGCCGTACGGTCGCCGTGAAGGAGCTGCGGTTCCCGTCGGCCATCGACGAGGACGAGAAGCGCCGGCTGATCACGCGCACGCTGCGGGAGGCCAAGGCCATCGCGCGGATCCGCAACAACGGCGCGGTGACGGTCTTCGACGTGGTCGACGAGGACAACCGGCCCTGGATCGTCATGGAGCTCATCGAGGGCAAGTCCCTCGCCGAGGCCATCCGTGAGGACGGGCTGCTCACGCCGAGGCGAGCCGCCGAGGTGGGGCTCGCGATCCTCGACGTGCTGCAGGCGGCGCACCGCGAGGGCATCCTGCACCGCGACGTGAAGCCGTCGAACGTGTTGATCTCCGGCGACGACGGCCGGGTCGTGCTCACCGACTTCGGCATCGCCCAGGTGGAGGGCGACCCGTCCATCACCTCGACCGGCATGCTCGTCGGCGCGCCCTCCTACATCTCGCCTGAGCGGGCGCGCGGCCACAAGCCCGGACCCGCGGCCGACCTGTGGTCGTTGGGCGGTCTGCTGTACGCGGCGGTCGAGGGCGTGCCGCCGTACGACAAGGGCTCCGCGATCGCGACGCTCACCGCGGTCATGACCGAGCCGGTCGAACAGCCCAAGAACGCGGGCCCGCTGGAGAAGGTGATCTACGGCCTGCTCGCCAAGGATCCCGAGCAGCGGCTCGACGACGCGGGCGCCCGGTCCATGCTCAACGAGGTGCTGCGCACGCCCGAGCCCGAGCGGAACGTGCCGGAGCCGCCGGACGCGACGAAGGTCGTGGCCATGCCGCCGCTGCCGGAGGAACCGGCCCGGCGGGGCGGTTCGTCCGGAGGCAAGAAGGGCGAGGAGCCCGCGGAGCGGTTGCGCGGGGCCCTGCGTTCGGTGCGCAAGGCGGCGACCGCGGCCGGAGCGGCCACGGCCGCGGCGACCTCGGCGGCGACGGCCCGTGCCAAGGCGGCCGGCAGCCCGGATTCCGCGCAGACGGCCGGAGCCGCCAAGACGGCCTCCCCGAAGGCGGGTTCGGCGTCCGGAGCGGACGCCGGCCAGGCCGGTGGCGTCTCCGTGGCGGCCACCGCAGTGAACGCGTCCGTGCCGGAACAGCCGGGCGGTTCCGACGGCAAGGCGGGGAACTCCGTCACCGGCGCCGGAGGCGCGGGCGGCAGGCGCGGCGGCTCGGGGTCCGGGTGGCCGGTGGCACCCGAGCGTCCGGCACGTCCGGCGCCCAAGGCCTCGCTGACCGATGTCGTTCCGCTGCGGACGCTGGTGATCCTCGCGGTCGTCGTGGCGCTCGTCGTGGTCGGCACCGTGCTCGCCATCACGCTCGGCGGAGGCGACGACGACGGCGCCAAGGGCGGTGGCGGCGGCACCAAGGCGACCGCCTCCGCCGGAGCGTCCGGCGGCAGCGGGAAGAGCGGCGACGACAGCAAGAGCGACGACACGAGCAAGAGCGGCGACAAGGGCAAGAGCGACGCCGCCCACACCGACAGCGACGACAAGTCGGGCTCCGGCTCGGACGACGGCGCGGGTGCCTCTTCGGACCCGAGCACCGGCGACTCGGACGGTTCGGGCGGCGACGGGAAGGAATCGGGCTCGGGTTCCACCGCCGTGAAGACGTACACGAGCGGGCAAGGCTTCTCGATCGGGCTGCCGAAGGGATGGAAGTACGCGTCCCAGGACGCCGCGGGAGCCCGGTTCACCGGTCCCGACGGGCAGAAGCTCCTCGTCGGCTGGACGTCGACGCCCAAGGACGACCCGGTCGCGGACTGGGAGAACCAGGAGCGCTACATGGTGCGCTCCCAGTACAAGAAGATCCGCATAGAGAGCGTGAGCTACCGCGGCTGGAACACGGCCGACTGGGAGTTCACCTACGTGGACGGCGGCACGAAGTTCCACTCGATCGACCGGGGTTTCGTGGTGAACGCGCATCAGGGCTACGCGCTGATGTACACGGCCAAGGACGCCGCGTGGGGAAGCGCGCTGCGCAAGAGCACGTGGGCCACGCTGGCCGGGACCTTCCAGCCGAAGTCGTGACGTACCGCTCGCCGAGGTGACGTTCCGCGACGAACGATGCCCGAGATCTCGCATCACCGCTCTGCGGGTTGCCTCGGGCACGTATCGTGAGTGGTTGCGGACCGAACGAAGCCACAACGGGACGCACGGCGAACGGAATTGACCAACCGGTCGGCTGGGGGAGCATCGTGGACGACTACGCGGGACGGGTACTCGCCGACCGCTACCGCCTGCCCCTGCCGCCGTCCGACGCGTACGAACTCGCCGAGAGCCGGGCCTTCGACACCTACAGCGGGCAGGAAGTCCTGGTACGGCAGGTGCCGTTGCCGGAGGTCGTCGAGGCCGAGGTGCTCGACGCGGACGGGCTGCCCGACGGGTTCGTGGCCCGGGACGGCGGCGTGCGGCGGGCCTCGGCCCGCACCACCCGGCGGCCCACCGAACCCGCGGTGCTCCGCGCGATCGAGGCGGCGCAGGCGGCCGCGCGGATTCCCGACCACCCCCGGCTCGACCAGGTCTTCGACGTGTTCGCCGAGGGCGGCTCCCTGTGGATCGTCAGCGAGCTGGTGCCCGCGAGGCCGCTGGCCGCCCTCCTCGCCGAGAAACCGCTCAGCCCCTACCGCGCGGCGGAGGTCGCCGCCGACGTCCTGACCGCGCTGCGGGTCCTGCACGCGCACGGCTGGGTGCACCGCAACATCACCGTGCGCACGGTGCTCGTCTGCGACGACGGTCGCGTCCTTCTCACCGGGCTGGCGGCCGGGGCCGCCGAGGAGGCGCTGTGCGGGTACGACCCGGTGCCCGCGCCGGAGGAGGACCTCGCGACCGGTCACGCCGGTCTCCCGGGTCACGGATCCGGCCCCCGCGCCGGGCGGCAGCCCGGTGACGCCGGTCCGGACGGGACGGGAGCTCCCCAGGGCGCCGCGGGCGGGCGGGGGCCCGTCGCCGGTGCCGGATTCGGCGGCGCCCCGCGCAGTGTCGCCGTCGCGGCCACCAGCGGCGCCGACGCCGAAGCGGCCCGGCGGGCCGCGATCGAGGCCCGCGCCGAGCAGGGAACGCCGGTTCCGGGGGCACCGGTCCCCGGCGCGCCCGTGCCCGGCCGGGGACCGCGCGCCCTCGAAGCCGGTGGCCCGGCGGGCCCGGGTCGTCCGGCGGGAGGCGCCGGTCCGGACGGCGGACCGGAGACGGGCGGGCGGGGCGAGGGCGCCGAGGACGATGTCCGGGCCGCGCGCGCCGGGGCCATCGCCGCGTATCGCGCCGGAGCACGTGCCGCCGCCCGCGTCCAGGGAGAACGCCGGGGCGACCCGCTCGCCCTTCCGGCACCCCGGCCCTCCGCCCCCGGCGAGCAGACCGGCCAGGACGGCCGGTACGGCGCCTCCGCGCACACGCCAGGCTCCCAGGACCCCGCCCAGTCGTCGCGCTTTCCCGGCCAGGACAGCCGGTACGGTGCCCAGGGCCACGCCCAGCCGCATGTTCCGGGCCAGGGCGACGGCCCGCAGTCGCACAGCGTGCCCCCGGGCCAGATAGCCGACCCGTACGGAGTCGGCGGCACCGGCAGGTACGGAGTCCAGCCGCGCCCCGCCGGAGCCCCCGGCGCGGGGACGGTGGGCGGTGACACGGCGTACGGCCGTTCCGCGCTCGCGCCCGGACAAGCGCCCTACGGCACAGGACAGGCCCCCTACGGCACAGGGCAGGGCGGCCGTCCCGGCGTCCCGGCCCCCGGACGGCCCCTCGGCGGCGGGCGGACCCCGGACGACGGCCGGCCCACCGGCGGGTTCCCGGCACCCGGCGGCACCCACGTACCCGTACCGCCCGGCGGATTCACCGGCACCGGGCACGCCCGCGTGCCCGGCGTCTCCCCGGCCCCCGACCACACCCGCGCGCCCGGCACTCCCCAGGGACTCGCCCCCGCCGCGCACCCCTCCGGCCGTCCCGGCGCCGGCTGGGGCGACCAGGTCGCCGGCGCTCCGCCGCGCCGGGGACCCGCCACCGCGCTCGCGGCCGAGCGGGCCCGGCAGGCGCGGATGGCCCTCGTCGGACCGGTCACCGAACGCTGGGCGCCCGAGCAGGCCGGACCGGTGCACGAGAACTGGCAGTTGGCGGCTCCGATCGGACCGGCGACCGACCTGTGGGCGCTCGGCGCGCTGCTCTTCCGCGCCGTGCAGGGACACGCGCCCTACCCGGAGGAGAACACCGCCGAACTGGTCCAGTCGGTGTGCGCGGAACCGCCCGCCTTCGCCGAGGAGTGCGGACCGCTGCGGCCCGTCGTCGAATCGCTGCTGCGCCAGGACCCCACCGAGCGGCTCGACTTCGAGGAACTGCGTGGCTGGCTGCGGTCGTTGGTGCGCTCCGCGCCTGAGCCCGAGGCCGGGGCGCACGTCGTGCCCGTACCGCCCGTCGACCCGAGCCGGCTGCCGATCGTGCGGCGCCGGGGCGAACTCGTCCGCAGGCGTCGCGCCGGACTGCCCGCGACCAGTGCGCACGCCCGCCACAAGCGGGCCAGGCGGGAGAACGCCGCGGGTCCGCGCCGGCTGGGCCGGAACCTCCTCCTGCTGATCCTGCTCCTGCTGGCCGCCGCGGTCACGTACGCGGTCGTCTTCATGCCCAAGACCGACCGGAGCGGCGCCGATGACGGGCGGACCGGTGCCGCCGGACAGGCCGGCCCCACCGCACAGCCCGGTGGCGACCCGACCGCGAGCAACGAGCCCGGCTCCGACGAGACCTCACCGGACCCCGCCAAGAGCCCCTCGGGGAAGTCCAGTTCGACCTCCTCGCACACCACCGCCGATCCCGGCGTCGCCGACGGGTTCACCCTCCGCAAGGACCCCGAGGGATTCCAGGTCGCCGTGGCGAGCGGCTGGACACGTTCGCCGAAGAACGACCGGGGCCAGATCGTCTACTCCCAGGGGGACTTCGAGCTCATCGTCGTACCCGGACGGGACGGCACCGCCACGTACGGCAGCGACCCGATGACGTACCAGCGGGAGAGCGAGAAGGAGTTGCAGCCCTTCCGCGACTCGACCTGGGCCACCTCCAGCGGGATGCGGCGCATCGACGTGGGCGGCAGGGCGATGGCCGAGGGCCAGTTCACCTGGCAGGACTCCGCGGGGCATTCGCTCTACGTGCGCAACCTCGCGATCCTGATCGCCGGGCACTACCACGTGGTGCAGGTACGCGGTCCGGACGCCGAGCGCGACGAGGTCTCGCGGCTGTACGAGCAGGCGTCGTCGACGTACCAAGTCAGCCGCTGAGCAACCCTTTTTGCCCGCCGCACGCCGTGTTTGACCAGGCGGGAGCCGTTGAACACCAAACGGTTCCCTTCCGTACAGGGATGGGACAACCGTCACAGTGCGGTCTCCGTACGACCCCGCTTGTTCCCAGGGTGGGTACCGCTCTTTAGTCTGACCCTGTCAAGACCATTGCGGGGAAACGTGAATCAGATGCAGGGCCTGCTCCTCGCGGGCCGCTACCGGCTTGTCGAATCCATCGGCAGCGGTGGCATGGGCCGCGTTTGGCGCGCCCACGACGAGGTGCTGCACCGCGCCGTCGCGGTCAAGGAGCTGACCGCCGCGCTCTACGTCTCCGACAGTGAGCAGAGCGTCCTGCTGGCCCGCACTCGTGCCGAGGCCCGCGCCGCCGCGCGCATCAACCACTCCGCCGTCGTCACCGTGCACGACGTCCTCGATCACGACGGCCGCCCCTGGATCGTGATGGAGCTGGTCGAGGGCGAGTCGCTGGCCGACGCGGTGAAGGAACGCGGCCGCATCGAGCCGCGCGAGGCCGCGCGCATCGGTCTGTGGGTCCTGCGGGCCCTGCGCGCCGCGCACGCGGCGGGCGTGCTGCACCGCGACATCAAGCCCGGCAACGTCCTGCTCGGCCGCGACAGCCGGGTGCTGCTCACCGACTTCGGCATCGCCCAGATCGAGGGCGACACCACCATCACCCGCACCGGAGAGGTCGTCGGCTCGGTCGACTACCTCGCCCCGGAGCGGGTGCGCGGCCACGACCCGGGCCCGGCGTCCGACCTGTGGGCGCTCGGCGCCACGCTGTACACGGCGGTCGAGGGCAGGTCGCCGTTCCGCCGCACCTCGCCCATCGGCACCATGCAGGCCGTCGTCGAGGAGGAACCCGCCGAACCGGTCAACGCGGGTGCGCTGGGGCCCGTCCTCGCCGCGCTGCTGCGCAAGGATCCGGCCGAGCGGCCCGCCTCCGAGCGGATCGAACAGATGCTTGTCGACGTGGCGGAGGGACGACTGCCGGACGCGCCGCAGTCGTACGCGCCGACGGGGCAGGCGGGGTACGACACCCCGGAGACGCGGACCGGCACCGGCACCCGCGCGCACACGGCCGCCACGACGCCGTACCGGCCGGTGCCGATCCAGCCCGTGCCCGCACCGCAGAAGCGACACCGCCTGCGTACGTTCGCCCTGGTCGTGGCCCTCGCGACGATCGTCGGCGGGGGTGTCGCGGTCGGGCTGCAGCACTTCGGCACGGGCGGCAGCCCCGACGGCTCCGCCACGGGGTCGTCGACCGGGAGCGCCGACGGAAAGCCGAGCGACAAGCCGAACTCGAAGCCGAGCGACAAGGGCGATCAGGGGGCGGTTCCCGCCGGTTGGGAGCACCACGACGACCCGGTGGGCTTCAGCGTCTCCCTGCCCAAGGGGTGGACGCGGTCCGTCTCCATCGACAAGGACGGCCTCCAACAGGTCGACTTCACCCCCGACAAGGGCAAGCACCTCGTACGGGTCGCCGTCGACACCGATCCGGACTTCAGCTCCTCCTACAAGCACATGAGCAACCTGGACGAGGCCCTCTCGCCGCGGCTGCGGGACTACAGCCAACTGCTCCTCAAGGAGGAGCTCTTCCGGGACCAGCCGGGTGCCCGCTGGGAGTACACGTGGGACGCCCTGGCCAAGGACCCGCCGCACTACTTCCCGGGGCCCTATCGCGCGATCGACGTCGGGTACATGAAGAGTGACGGCACCGAGTACGCCGTCTACGAGTCCTCGCCGGCCGGCGAATGGACCGCCACCAAAAAGCAGTTCGACCAGATCCTGCGGAGCTTCCAGGAGGGCTGACCCGGGCCCGGGTTCCCGGGAGTGAGCCACCGGCTGTCCGGGAGCGGCGGCATACTTGGCCGGTCGGTGCCACGGAGGGTGTCCGTCCGGTGGGGCATGATGAGACCCATGGGGACCGAGGGGGAGAACGTCCGTGTGATCGCGGGGCGTTACCGGCTGGAGGCGAGAATCGGCCGGGGCGGCATGGGCGTCGTCTGGCGTGCCACCGACCAACTGCTCGGCCGCCGGGTCGCCGTGAAGGAACTGGCCCTCGACGACTCGCTCTCGGCGGAGGAGTCCCGGCTCCAGCGCGACCGCACGCTGCGTGAGGCGCGGGCCGTCGCCCAGCTCCACCACCCGCACATCATCGTCGTCCACGACGTCGTCGAGGACGACGAACGCCCGTACATCGTCATGGAGCTGATCGACGGCGGCTCGCTCGCCGAACGGATCTCCGCGAACGGGCCCGTCGACGCCCGCGAGGCCGCCCGCATCGGCATCGACCTGCTCGGCGCGCTGCGCCGCGCGCACGACGCCGGCGTCCTGCACCGCGACCTCAAGCCCGCCAACGTCCTCGTCGAGGCGGGCACCGACCGCGTCGTCCTCACCGACTTCGGGATCGCCCAGGTCGCGGGCGCGACGACGCTCACCGAGACCGGCGCGTTCGTCGGCTCGCCCGAGTACACCGCGCCCGAACGGATGGCCGGGGCACGGACCGGCCCCGAGTCCGACCTGTGGTCGCTCGGCGTGCTGCTGTGCGCCGTGCTGAGCGGCGCCTCGCCTTTTCGCCGCGACTCGCTCGGCGGCATCCTGCACGCCGTCGTCGTCGACGAGATCCGCCCGCCGGCCCAGGCCGCGCCGCTGCTGCCCGTCGTACGAGGGCTGCTGGAGCGCGATCCCGAGCGGCGGCTCGACGCGGCGGAGGCGGAGCGGATGCTGCGCGCCTACCGGGACACCGGCCGCACGCCGCGACTGCTGGTCCCGTACACGCCGACGCGGCGGGACGTGCCCCACGTGTCGCTGCGCAGGCCCGCGCCCGAGCCGCCGCCGGCCTCCGGCACCATCGTGTCCGACCCGCCGCCCCGGCAGTCCACGCGCAGCCTCCTCGTGGCCGCCGCCCTGGTCGCCGCGATGGCCGGAGCGGGCGTGTCGGCGGCCGCGCTGCTGATGGGCGGCGGCGGGGACGGGAAACCGGCCTCGTCGAGCGCGCCGGGCACGCCCCGCACACCGGGCCCCTCCTCCGGCGCGCCCTCGGAGTCCGGCACGCCGTCGGCCCCGCCCACGGGCGCCGGTCCCACCGGTGCCGGCCCCACCGTCACGGTGACCAGCCACCGGACGCCGTCCGGCGGCGCCCGCACCGCGCCCTCGGGCTACCGCATCGCCTCGGACGCGAACGGCTTCTCGCTCGCCGTGCCCGACGGGTTCAGACGCGACCCGCAGGGCGAGCGGATCTTCTACATGTCGGCGGGTGACGTCTTCCGCATCGGCATCAAGGTGGCCGATCCCGCGGCGGGCGGTCCGCTCGGCGTGATGCGCAGGGCGGACGCCGACGGGCCCTCCAGCAACCCCGGTTACCGCGACGGCCGGGTCACGCGGACCGTGCACGACGGAAACACCGCCGCCCTCTGGGAGTTCACCTGGAACGGCTTCACCACGGCGGAGGGCCCGCGGCACACCTACGACCTGTGCTGGGAGGAGGGCGGCCGGATGTACGACGTCTGGGTCTCCGCGCCGGTGGGCCGGGTGACGGAGGCGAAGGAGTACTTCGACGTGGCCGTGGACACGTTCGCCGCCTCGTGACCCCGGAACCCCGTAACCCCGTAAAGGGGAGATAAGGGATGAGGTGCGTCACGGGTCTGTGACCGGTCGGCGAAGGGGCTGGTTGGCCGGGCGTCCGCCGCGATACAGATGGGGGCATGAGCGACGACGGGGGAGTCCCTCACGGGGGCGACGAGCCGACGAGTTTCGGTCTGCAACCACCTGCACGGGCGGCGCGAGGCGGACAGCCGGGCGCCGTGGCCCCGCACCCGCCGGCCCCGGACCCGCACCTGGGTGCCACGGTGCCGGACGTGCCGCCGGCGGCCCTGGTCCCGGACCCCAGGAGCGCCGTGCCGGACCCGCGGCCGGGCGCCCCGGTGCCGGAGCGGCGGGCGGAGGGCCCGGTCGCCGTGCCGTACCCGGGCAATCCGTACGCCACGCCCGCCCGGACCGTCGCGGACCCGCCGGGGGCTCCCGCGCCGGTGTCCCCGGAGGAGCCGGGGACGGGCCGGCTCATCGCCGGGCGCTATCGGCTGCTCGCCAAGCTGGGGCACGGCGGCATGGGCACGGTGTGGCGGGCCAGGGACGAGACCGTGGACCGCGAGGTCGCCGTCAAGGAACCGCGTGTCCCGGACCATCTTCCCGAGCGTGAACGGGCCACCGCGTACGAGCGGATGCGGCGCGAGGCCCGAGCCGCGGCCCGGCTCGACCATCCCGCCGTGGTGAACGTCCACGACGTCGCCGTCGTGGACGGACAGCCCTGGATCGTCATGGAGCTGGTGCGGGGCCGTTCGCTCGGCGACGCCCTCAGGGAGGGCACCCTCGGCGCCCGCGAGACCGCGCGCATCGGCCTGGAGGTCCTCGGCGCCCTGGAGGCGGCGCACGCGGCGGGCGTCCTGCACCGTGACGTCAAGCCCGACAACGTGCTCCTCGGCCCGCACGACCGTGTCGTGCTCACCGACTTCGGCATCGCCAGCATCGAGGGCGAGACGAACCTGACGGACACCGGCGGCTTCGTCGGCTCACCCGAGTACATCGCCCCGGAGCGGGTGCTTGGTGTGCGCCCGGGCCCCGCCTCCGACCTCTGGTCGCTCGGCGTGGTGCTCTACGCGGCCACCGAGGGCGTCTCGCCGTTCCGGCGCAGCAACACGCCCGCCACGCTCCAGTCGGTCCTCAACGCGACACCGGCGGCGCCCGCCTCGGCGGGTGCCCCGCTCACGGAGGCCATCAACGGCCTGCTCGCCAAGGAACCGTCCCACCGTCCCGCGGCGGCCGAGGTCCGGCGCCTCCTGGAGGAGGCCGTACGGCCGCCCGTCCTCGCGCCGACGCAGGTCACTCGGATGGAGGGCATCGCCGGCCCGGACGGCACCCCGGCGTCCGGCGGCGGGGGCATTCGTATCGGCCGCAGGACCCTGATCGGCCTCGCGGCGGCGGTCGCCACGGTGGTCGCGGCGGCCGGGGCGACGGCGTACGTGGTGATCGCGGACCCGTTCGCCGGTCCGCTGCCGGACGGCTGGAAGAAGCGGCACGTGGCCGATGTCGCCGCGACGCTGGCGGTGCCCGCCGAGTACCAGGAGGGGACACCGGACCGGGCGTCGGACAAGGGGCACTGGGTCACGTACACCGACTGGAGCGGAAGCATCTGGATCGGGCTGAGCCTCGCCCTGAAGTCCGAGGACACCAGCAAGGTGATCAAGGACTCCGCCAGAGCCGAGATGTACGCGGACGACGGTGCGTTCAAGGCGAGCGGCGCCTACGAGCTGAACATGCCGGCGGGGCCGCGGACGAAGCCGGACGCGAGGGCGACGTACCGGGGCCGGGAGTCCGCCGAGAACACGGTGACCTACAAGACCGACGACAGCCGGCTTCCCCGCCCCCGAGAGGTGCGGCTCTTCTACTTCAAGTCGAAGGCCGGGGACATGTACAAGCTCACGATCAGCTATCCGGGCGACGGCGACTTCACCGCGCGGGGCCGCGAGGTCGCCGACGCGGCGATCGCGAACCTGGACCTCGACAAACCCTGAGAATCGATCGACGGGTGATCGTCGGACCGACAACGCCCTGATCAGCGCATTTACTGCCAGTGATCACTGGCAGCGTGTGAGCACTCCGTGAAAGGCCATTACCGACGGGTACCCAAAGGGAGCGAGTGGGCATACCCTGCGGCTCATGACGGACTCGCAGGCCGCGGAGCAGGCCACGGAAAGCACCGGCGCCGATGAGACGGCCGGTACCGACACGGTGGCCGGCGCGGCCGCCGCGACCGACGCGGACCTGACGTCCGCCGCCGCGAGCACCGCGGCGGCCGACGCGGACCTCGCGACCGCCGCTTCGGCCGCCGCGACCGGCGTCACGGCCCACGCGGCGGGCGCCGACGAGACGCCCGCCGTCGCCGAGAAGGCCGCCGCTGCGGCCGAGACCGCCGTCGTGGACGGGGTCGCCGCTACGGACGAGACCGTTGTCGCGGACGAGGCCCCGGCTGCCGGCGCGACCGCGGCCCCCGTCGCCCTCGGCACCAACCCCCTCGCTTCCGCCCCGGCCGGCGTCCGTACCGCCGCCGACGTGGTCACCCCCGAGCTCGTCGCGCAGCTCACCAAGGGAGTGACCGGGTCCGGGCGGACCGCCAACCACTCGCCGTTCACCGGCGAGAAGCTCGCCGACGTGCCCGAGTCCACCCCCGCGGACGTCGAGAAGGCCTTCGAGCGGGCCCGTGCCGCCCAGGGCGCCTGGGAGGCCACTCCGGTCCGGCGCCGCGCCGCCGTCCTGCTCCGCTTCCACGACCTCGTGCTCGCCCGGCAGGCCGAGGTCCTGGACCTCATCCAGCTGGAGACCGGCAAGACCCGGCTGCACGCCCACGAAGAGGTCCAGGCCGTCCTGATCGCCGCGCGGCACTACGGACTCAAGGCGCCCTCCTATCTGCGTCCCAAGCGGCACGCGGGCGCGATGCCGACCCTCACCAAGGTCACCGAGCTGCGCCACCCGCGCGGTGTCGTCGGGCAGATCGCGCCCTGGAACTACCCGCTGGAGCTGTCGGTCGGCGACGCGCTGCCGGCGTTCGTCGCGGGCAACGCGGTCGTCATGAAGCCCGACACCGAGACCTGCCTGACCGCCCTGTGGGCGCGTGACCTGCTGATCGAGGCGGGACTGCCCGCCGAGGTCTTCCAGGTCGTCATCGGCGACGGACCGGTCGTCGGACCCGAGGTCGTCCGGCACGCCGACTACGTCTCCTTCACGGGGTCGACCCGCACCGGCCGTGAGGTCGCCCAGGGCGCGGCCGCCCGTCTCGTCGGCGTCTCCCTCGAACTCGGCGGCAAGAACGCCATGGTGGTCCTGGAGGACGCCGACCTCGACAAGGCCGCCGCCGGCGCCGTCCGGGCCTGCTTCTCCTCCGCCGGCCAACTCTGCATCTCCATCGAGCGGTTGTACGTCCACGAGTCCATAGCCGACGCGTTCACGGAGCGGTTCGCCGCCCGGACCCGGGCCATGCGGCTCGGCACGTCCCTCGCGTACGGGGCGGACATGGGCTCGCTGGTCGGCGAGCGCCAGCTCGAGACCGTGACCCGGCACGTCGAGGAAGCCGTCGCCAAGGGGGCCAGGGTCGTCGCCGGCGGTGTCGCCCGGCCCGACGTGGGCCCGTACTTCTACGAGCCCACCATCCTCGACGGAGTGGAGGCGCCGATGGCCGTCTGCGCCGAGGAGACGTTCGGCCCCGTCGTCTCCCTCTACCGCTTCACGACCGAGGACGAGGTCGTCGAGCGCGCCAACTCCACCTCGTACGGCCTCAACTCCTCCGTCTGGACGAAGGACGGCCGGCGCGGTCGGGCGCTCGCGGCCCGGCTGCGCACCGGAACGGTGAACGTCAACGAGGGCTACGCGCCCGCGTACGGCAGTGTCCAGTCGCCGATGGGCGGCATGAAGGACTCCGGCCTCGGCCGCCGGCACGGCTCCGAGGGCATCCTCAAGTACACCGAGGCGCAGACCGTCGCCCACCAGCGGCTGCTGCCGATGGCGCCGTCCCTCGGCATGGACGACGAGAAGTACGCGGCGTTCATGAGCCGGAGCCTGAAGGTCATGAAGGCTCTCCGGCTGCGGTAACCCCCGTTCTCGAACGGATCCCCAACGGTTCTCGACGGTATTCGACGGTTCTGAACGGTCTCGACGGTCTCAACGAGGAGAGCGGCACGTGTCACAGGAGAGCTCTGTCCAGGAACAGCCGGACGAGGAGACGTACGACTACGACGTCGTCGTCGTGGGATCCGGTTTCGGCGGCTCCGTCACCGCCCTGCGGCTGACGGAGAAGGGGTACCGCGTCGGTGTCCTCGAAGCCGGCCGGCGCTTCACTCGCGACACGCTCCCCAAGAACTCCTGGGACATCAAGAACTACCTCTGGGCCCCGAGGCTCGGCATGTACGGCATCCAGCGCATCCATCTGCTGGGCAATGTGATGGTGCTCGCCGGCGCGGGCGTGGGCGGCGGTTCGCTCAACTACGCCAACACCCTCTACGTACCGCCGAAGGCCTTCTTCGAGGACCCCCAGTGGAAGGACATCACCGACTGGGAGGAGGAGTTGACGCCGTACTACGACCAGGCCAAGCGGATGCTGGGTGTGCGGCTCAACCCGACCACGACCCCGTCGGACGTCCACCTCAAGGCCGCCGCGGAGCGCATGGGGGTCGGCGACACCTTCCACATGGCCCCGGTCGGCGTCTTCTTCGGCGACGGACAGGACGCGGACGGCTCCGCCGGGGCGAAGCCCGGTGACGAGGTCGCCGACCCGTACTTCGGCGGCGTCGGGCCCTCCCGCAAGGCCTGCACCGAGTGCGGCGAGTGCATGACCGGCTGCCGTCACGGCGCCAAGAACACCCTCAACGAGAACTATCTGCACCTCGCCGAGAAGGCGGGTGCCGTCGTCCATCCCATGACGACGGTCGTGTCCGTCACCGACGACTCGCGCGGCGGCTACGCCGTCCAGACCCTCCCGACCGACAACCGGCGCAAGGGCCAGGGGCGGACGTTCACGGCGCGCCGGGTCGTTCTCGCGGCCGGCACCTACGGCACCCAGACGCTGCTGCACCGCATGAAGGCCGGCGGTCAGCTCCCTCATCTGTCGAAGAGGCTCGGCGAGCTGACCCGCACCAACTCCGAGGCGCTGGTGGGCGCGCAGACCGACGACCGCCGCTACCGCAAGGCGCACGGCACGAAGGCCGACTTCACCCGGGGCGTGGCCATCACCTCCTCGATCCACCCGGACGCGGACACCCACATCGAACCCGTCCGCTACGGCAAGGGCTCCAACGCGATGGGCGGCATGTCCATCCTCCAAGTCCCCTATGCCGAGGGCTCGTCGAGGGTGGCCGGCTGGTTCGTCAACGCGGTCCGGCATCCGCTGCTGGTGATGCGCTCGCTCTCCAACCGCCGCTGGTCCGAACGCACCATCATCGGGCTGGTGATGCAGTCCCTCGACAACTCCCTGACGACGTACCTCAAGCCGAAGGGCGCTGGCAAGGGACTGTTGACGGCACGTCAGGGACATGGTGCGCCCAACCCCAAGCAGATCAAGGCCGCTTCGCGGGCCGCCTCCGTCCTCGCCGAGGAGATCAACGGCTTCCCGGGCAGCAACGTCGGCGAGCTGATGGGCACCCCGCTCACCGCGCACTTCCTCGGCGGCTGTCCGATCGGCGCCGGTGCCGAGGAGGGCGTCATCGACCCCTACCACCGACTCCACGGCCACCCGGGCATCTCCGTCGTCGACGGCGCCGCGGTCTCCGCGAACCTCGGGGTCAACCCGTCGCTCACCATCACCGCGCAGGCCGAGCGGGCCATGTCGTTCTGGCCCAACAAGGGCGAGGCCGATCCGCGTCCGGCGCCGGGAGCCTCGTACGAGCGTCTCAAGGCGGTGGAGCCGCACCGTCCCGCCGTTCCCGCGGACGCCTTCGGCGCACTGCGGCTGCCGTTCCTGGGCATGCCGGCGATGCCTCCGAAGCCGTAGCCCCGGCCGCCCCGGCCGCGAAGTCCCGTACGGCGAGGCCCCGTACGACCCGTCAGCGAAGGCCCGTACGACACCCGTACAGCGAAAAGAAGGACCTGCGCCCCCCTCCGAGCGCAGGTCCTTCTTCTCGTACGTGACCGACGCGAGCGTCGGCCGTGTCGGCTTGCGGTGCTACGCGTTCGCGCCGGCCTTGCGGCGACGGACGACGACCAGCGCACCGGCACCGGCGACGACGGCGATACCGCCGGCGAGGCCGATCATCGGCAGCGCGGAGCTGGAGCCCGTCTCGGCGAGGCTTCCGTCGACCGCGGGCGTGTTGCTCTTGTCGGCGGGCTTGTCCGAGACCGGAACCTTGCCGCCGCCCTGGGGCTTGGTGCCGTCGGTGTCCGTGCCGGCCGCGACGATCTGGAACTTGTAGGCGACGTCGCCGAAGCCGGTGCACTCCGCGTCGGCGTCGCCGTAGATGCTGGCGCCCAGCGAGAAGCCGGCGCCGACCGGGGCGCTGGACTTCACGTTGATGCGGAGCGGGATGTCGACCTCGTAGTCGGGCTTGAGCTCGTCGGTGTAGCCGACGAAGCCGACCGCGTACCCGCCGTCGTCGACGTCCTCCCAGACCTTGTCGTCCGGGTTGTACGCCTGGAGCTGGACCTGCTTGCTCTTGAACATGTCCTCGCCGTTCTTGTCGGGCGAGGCGCCCGCGAAGAAGCCGAGGTCACTCAGGGTGGAGTCCGAGTTGTTCAGGACGTCCAGGGAGAACTTGTGCCATCCGCTGCCCGCCGCGATCTTGCCGGGCAGGCCGTTGATGGAGACCTGGACCTTGGAGTCCGAGCAGTCGGAGGGCTCGGGCTCGGGGGACTCCGACTCGGATTCGGAGGCGCTCGGCGCGGGCGACGACGCCGAGGAGGAGCCGCTCGGGGCCGGAGCGGACTCGGACTCGGACGTGGAGGCGGACGCGGAGGCCGACGCCTCGCCGGTCGCCCCGGGCGCCGACTCGCTCGCGCTCGGCGACGCCGACTCGCTCGGGGACTCGGACACACTCGCACTCGGGGACGGGCTTTCTTCCGCGAACGCGGCCGGCGCTACCGACAGCAGCGCGAGCGGTGCTATGACAGCCGTCGCGGCCGCAGTGGCCATGGCACGGCGAAGCTTCATGAAGACCTCGGTGATCCAGTGCGCCGTGAACTCGCGGCGCGATTATGGAGTTTGTGGGTGGCCGGCCGCGTGTGGGCGCGGATGTGACCGTTGGTTCTGCAGGTGAGACCGGCGAGGTCTGAGAATGGTTGTCCTGGATCTGACGAGATTCTTATGTGTGCTGGGTCACATCCATGTGTGGCTTGCGCACGCCCGTTCGAGACACTTAGAAAGAGCTTCGTGTCTGATCAACAGCCCGGGGAATCCGGGGAGCCGACGGTTCCTGACGACGTGTGGGAACGCTTCGCGCGCGACAGCGAGCGCGACATCCGCGCCTCGGCACCCAAGGAGCCGTCCGCCCGGGCGCGCATGGTGACGGAACGGCTGCGCCTTCAGGACGAGCGGGAGGCCGCGCGGAACTCCCGCCGGACCGCCCGCAAGGAGTCGCGTCCGGCCGCGCCGCCCGAGGGCTGGCGGACGGGTCCCGCCTGGCGCGAGACGGACGGGCGTGCCGCCCGGCGCCGCAGACTGTGGGCGATCCTCGGGGTCCCGCTCGCCGTAGCCGTGGCCGTCGTCGCGATGAAGCCGTCCCTGCTGCCCGGCGACCTCTTCGGCACCTCGTCCGCGTCCTCTTCCGCGTCGGCCGGCCCCGAACTGCCCGCCGAGACCGCCGCCCCGACCGCGCCGCCCTCCGCCGCGGCCTCGCGGACACCCACCAGGCAGAGGCCGTTCGCCGGGTCACCCGCCGAGCGCTGGGCCGACGGCGCCGACGCCGTCGTCGTCCCGGAGGCCAAGGCGGTCGGCTCCCTCACGAAGGCGCAGGTGGCCACCGCGCTGCGGCAGACCAAGAACCTGCTCGTCGGAGCCAACCTCGACCGGGCGACCCTGCGCGGCGAGCGTCCGAAGGCGGCCATCGCCGTCCTCGACGCCAAACAGCCCCACATGATCGACGACATCGAGCGCAAGCTGAGCGCGCCGGAGAAGAAGCACGATCCGGTGACCCTGTTCAGCCGTTTCGACCCCCGCGAGGTGAGCCTGGTCGGGCAGGTGGTCAAGGTGCGCGGCCGGATCACGTTCAAGGAGGGCGAGAACGGGTCCCTGGCCATCCACACCGACTACACCTTCGTCTATCCGGTGTCCCCGGCGGACGGCGACAAGGACGAGGTGACCCGCACCATCGTGCGCCGCGTCATCGACGTCACCTTCCTGAACCCGGCGAAGTACCAGGTCACACCTGGCAAAGTGATGATCGGTCACTATGACGAGACCATCGGCAACTCCGCCTGCGACGTCTACGACGGCTTCCTGCACCCGCAGTTCGACTCGGCCGCCTCACCCACCGGCGCGACGCCGACCGGACCGGCCATGGACCCGTACGACCGCAGCCGTGACCTCGAGACCTCCCGCACGGCCGGATGCGGCACGCTGTCCCGTACCTGATGTGCCGCCGTCGGACGGCCCCGGGCGTCCCCGGGGCCGTCCGTTCTCTTGAGTGACCGGGCTGCTGTCCCCTGCCGTCCGGTCACACGACCTGGAGCGAGGTCCCACGACGCACGGCACGATCCGTACGTCTCATCGCTCCAGTGAAGCCACGCGTGGTTCTTTCGGGCCCGCCCCTGGCTGACACGGACACCAGAAGAAACGAAGTCCGCGGTACCGCGGATACGCGCCGTACGGGTGAGAGGGAATGCGTACGTGCGTACGCCGGGTGCGGGTCTCAGATCCGGCCGCGGCACAGTTCGAGCAGGATCATGGCCAGCGAGGTGCCCGGCTTGCCGAGCGCGTCCCGGTAGTGGCCGAGGATCTCCATCTCGCGGGAGAGGTTCACCCGGCGGCCGCCGGACGTGATCCGCGCCTCCTGGATCACGGCCGAGACGGCCATCCGTTCCTGCACGAGACCGATGATCCGGTCGTCGAGGGCGTCGATGCGTTCACGGGCACCGGTGATCACGTCGGCGGCCTCGTCGGTGCGGGCGCCGGTCTTGTCGAGTACGTCGGCCATGGTGGGGCTCCTCGATGGAAGGGGTGCCCCGGAGCGACCCGGCCCGGAAACGGCAGACGCCCCGGGCCTTGTCGGCCCGGGGCGCCTGGGAAGTCGCTTGTCAGTTGCTCAAGCAGCACGACCATGGCAGCCGGTGGGCCGGTTGCCATAGGTAAACAGGAAGGTCGTGTGCGTGAGCATGACGGCAGTATGCACGTCCGCGGCGGCGCCGGCCAAGACGGTTCGGATGGTGAGACCCGGCATCCGGAACCCCGTGGGCGCCGGGCCCCCGCGGCCCCCGGAACCCCGCGGGCGCCAGGCCCACCCCGGCCCCCGGTAGAATCGGCCGTACACACCCTTTTGCTCACCGCCGGAAGGCAGACCGTGCCAGAAGCGTCCCCCGCCGCCACCGACACCGTCCTGGTCGTCGACTTCGGTGCGCAGTACGCCCAGCTCATCGCCCGTCGAGTCCGTGAGGCCCGGGTCTACAGCGAGATCGTGCCGAGCACCATGCCGGTCCAGGAGATGCTCGCCAAGAACCCGGCCGCGATCATCCTCTCCGGCGGCCCCTCGTCGGTCTACGCGGAGGGCGCCCCGCGCCTGGACCGCGAGCTCTTCGAGGCGGGCGTCCCCGTCTTCGGCATGTGCTACGGCTTCCAGCTCATGGCCACGACCCTCGGCGGCACGGTCGACAACACCGGCGCCCGCGAGTACGGCCGTACGCCGCTGCACGTCTCGAAGTCCGGCTCCACCCTGTTCGAGGGCACCCCGGACGAGCAGCCGGTGTGGATGTCGCACGGCGACGCCTGCTCCGCCGCCCCCGAGGGCTTCACCGTCACCGCCTCCACGGACGTCGTCCCGGTCGCCGCCTTCGAGAACGACGAGAAGAAGCTCTACGGCGTCCAGTACCACCCCGAGGTCATGCACTCCACGCACGGCCAGCAGGTCCTGGAGCACTTCCTGTACCGCGGCGCGGGTCTCACCCCGTCCTGGACCACCGGCAACGTCATCGACGAGCAGGTCGCCCTGATCCGCGAGCAGGTCGGCACCAAGCGTGCGATCTGCGGTCTGTCCGGCGGAGTGGACTCGGCGGTCGCCGCGGCCCTCGTGCAGAAGGCCATCGGCTCCCAGCTCACCTGTGTGTACGTCGACCACGGTCTGATGCGCCAGGGCGAGACCGAGCAGGTCGAGAAGGACTTCGTCGCCGCGACCGGCGTGCAGCTGAAGGTCGTGGACGCGGAGGAGCGCTTCCTCACCGCGCTCAAGGGCGTCTCGGACCCCGAGGAGAAGCGGAAGATCATCGGGCGCGAGTTCATCCGCGTCTTCGAGCAGGCCCAGGCGGAGATCATCGCCGAGGCCGCCGAGGGCGAGGACGTCGCGTTCCTGGTCCAGGGCACGCTCTACCCGGACGTGGTCGAGTCCGGCGGCGGCACCGGCACCGCGAACATCAAGTCCCACCACAACGTGGGCGGCCTCCCCGAGGACCTGGAGTTCCAGCTCGTCGAACCGTTGCGCAAGCTGTTCAAGGACGAGGTCCGGATGGTCGGCCAGGAGCTCGGCCTGCCCGAGGAGATCGTCCAGCGCCAGCCGTTCCCCGGCCCCGGCCTCGGCATCCGGATCGTCGGCGAGGTGACCAAGGAGCGTCTCGACCTGCTCCGCCAGGCCGACGCCATCGCCCGCGAGGAGCTGACCGCCGCCGGTCTCGACCGGGACATCTGGCAGTGCCCGGTCGTCCTGCTCGCCGACGTGCGCAGCGTGGGCGTCCAGGGCGACGGCCGGACCTACGGCCACCCGATCGTGCTCCGCCCGGTGTCCAGCGAGGACGCCATGACGGCCGACTGGTCGCGGCTGCCCTACGAGGTCCTGGCGAAGATCTCGACCCGCATCACGAACGAGGTCGCGGACGTCAACCGCGTCGTGCTCGACGTGACGAGCAAGCCCCCGGGCACCATCGAGTGGGAGTAGTCCTCCCACGGCCGGGAGTGACCCTCCCGCCTCAGGTCCGCTTGAGCGTGCGCACCGGCACGCCGGGCTTCCAGACCTGGACGACGAGATACGTCTCGTCCTCGACATAGGTCCGTGTGACCTCCGTCAGCTCGGTGCGGAAGAGGTGGAACGGCTCCGGCGGTTCCACCTCTTTCACGTACGCGGCCTTGGCGGGGACACCGTCGCCCACCTCGACCGCCCGCCCGCTGATCCGTACGTCGCCGCCGCCCATGTCCGTGCCGGCCCCCGGGTTCGCCTGGAGCGCGAAGCGTGGGTCGCGGCGCAGGTCGAGCGTCTTGAGGGAGTCCGGCATCATGCCGAGCCACAGCTCGCCGTCGAGGAAGCGCACCTCGATGCCGGAGGTGCGGGGCGAGCCGTCCTTGCGGAGGGTCGCGAGGACATGGTGGGTGAAGGCGCCGAAACGCTGTTCGACGGTGCCGGCGAACGCCGGTTCGGCGGTGGAGAGTGCTGCCCAGTTCATGCAGCGAGTCTGACGCGCATACCCGACATCTTCTGTCGGGTATGGCCTGTGTTCCTCGGCGTTCCACATTTTTTCTCTCACGGAACACCCCTGTTCTCCTGCGCTGACCCCGGGTAACTTCCGCTCGTACCGAACACGCCAGTGCTGGAGGACATATGCACGGGCCCACTCCGCGGCTGCCCCGCCCCACCGACCAGCTCCGCTTCGCCATGCCGCCGATGCACGAATCGCTGGACGACGAACGGCGGCACCGCAAGGAACGGCTGGCCGGCGCGCTGCGGCTGTTCGGACGGCTCGGTTTCGAGGACGGCGTCTCCGGACACATCACGGCACGCGACCCGGAGTACAGCGACTGCTTCTGGGTCAACCCGTTCGGCATGCCCTTCAAACACGTCACCGTCGGCGACCTGGTCATGGCCAACCAGGAGGGCCAGGTGATCGAGGGCCGCTACCACGTGAACCAGGCCGCGTTCACCGTGCACTCCCAGGTCCACGCGGCCCGCCCCGACGTCGTCGCCGTCGCCCACTGCCACTCCGTGCACGGCCGCGCCCTCGCCGCCCTCGGCGACCTGCTCGACCCGATCACCCAGGAGAGCTGCGCCTTCTACGAGGACCACGCACTCTACGACGCCTACTCCGGGGTCGCCGTCGACGCCGAGGAGGGCCGCAGGATCGCGTCCGCGCTGGGCACCCGCAAGGCGCTGGTGCTGCGCAACCACGGGCTGCTGACCGTCGGGGACTCGGTGGACGCGGCGGCCTGGTGGTTCCTGTCCATGGAACGCTCCAGCCAGGTCCAGCTCACCGCGAAGGCCGCCGGCCGGCCTCTCGTCATCGACCACAAGCAGGCGGTCGCCACCCGCGAACAACTCGGCGGGGACCTGGTGGCGTGGATCAACTACCAGCCCCTGTGGCAGGACATCAGCCGCAGCGAGCCCGATCTGCTCAGCTAGGACGACGGATCTGGTCCGGTTTCCCCGTGCGTCCGCCGGAACAGCGGGGCATCGGGTCAACGAGCGGTCACTCGCCTCACCCCCGCCGACCCGACCTGAGGCGTGCGTGGGGTGCCGAGTACGGCACAATTCGCTTTCGTCACAAGAGAGTTGTCGGGTGGGGGCGCGGCAGCCGGATGTTCGTGACATTCCGGCTCTACGGAGTGTGTTCTGGCGCGGGAAGGCGGCAGTGGGCGTGGCGGTGCAGGAGGCGAGACACGGTGCGGGGCACGGTGCCGGGCCGGGGTCCGGGTCGGGCACCGGGCGGAGCGGTGGCTCCGCCGGAGGCCCGGGTGGCGGGCCGGTCGGTGAGCCGGGTGGGGGCCCCGGCGGACATGAGGGCGGCTGTACGTGCGGGGACTGTCCGCACGGGGCGCGTACGGGGCACCGGCGGGCCGTCGCCGCGTTCCTCGCCAAGCGCGACGCGCTGGCGTCCGGGCAGGGGCTGCCCGCCGGTGTCGCGCACTCCGCCTCCGCGTCCCGGCAGTGGGTGTCCGACGAACTCACCCAGTCCGCCGACCTCGTCGCCGAACGCGGGCGACTCGAGGGCGAGGCGTGGCTGACCCGGTTGTGGCGGTACACCGCGTACACCGTCTGGGCCTCCGTCGTCGTCCTCCTGCTCGTGCAGGCGCTCACCGCGATCGGGGCCGGCTGGACGGCGGCGCGGACGGCGGGGCTGCTCGCCGCTGTCGTGCTGGCCGGGCTGCTGACCGGGGCGGCCTGGCTGCACCGGGCGCGGGGCGGGGCCGTCGCGCCGGTCATCGGCGAGGACAACCGGCTCTCCACCTCCCGGGCGGTGGCCGCCGGTTGGGTGCTGCTCGTGGTGTACGCGGTGCTCGTTCTGGTGGGTCAACTCGTCGCGGCCTCCGCGCCCGGCCGCCGGGACGAACTCATCGCCGGGTTCGAACTCGCCCGGGCCTCCGGGGTGGTGACCGTGGTCGCCGTGGTCTGCGGGGTCGCCGTGCTCGTGCGACGGGTGGTCGGGCTGAGGGTGCTGGGGCAGCGGCTCCAGAAGGTCCGCGCCGACCGGCCGCGGGCGGCCGATCTGCTCACCGACGACTCGGGGCGGGGTGGCTTCGCCGACATCCAGTACGTCGTGATCAGCGGGGTCGCTCTCGTCTTCGCGGCGGTGCGGCTGGCTCGGCGGCCGTCGCAGTTGCCCGATCTTCCGTGGGGGCTGGCCCTGTTGGTGCTGGTGTCGGCCGCTACCTATCTCGCCGGGAAGTACGCCGAGGGCGGGCGGCCGGTGATCCTCTCCGTGGTCCGGTCCCGTGAGGCGGGCGATCTGGACGCGCCGATCCGGACCGGGGACGACATCGAGATCCGGGGTGCCGGGTTCGTGCCGCCCGGGGCGCAGAGCGCGGACCGGTTGTCGCGGATGGTCGTGCGGATCGGGGCGGTGCATGTGCATGTGCCGTTGGTGCCGGTGTCCGGGGGGTTCAGCAATCCCACGGACGCGGTGCTGACGGTGCCTGTGCCGGTGGATGTGGAGCCGGGGCGGGTGGAGGTGCAGGTGGTGACGGCGGCGGGAGTCGAGACGAACCGGTACGAGATCGATGTGACGGACTGATCCGGTGCGGTTCCCGTCCGGTGGGTGGGTCGGGGCCGTGCCGGTGCATCAGCCCGTCGCCGTTGGACGGAGATGTGCCCGTCGGTGGCGACGGGCATCGATGTACCGGCACGTCCCCTCACGCCGGATGCCGACTGCGGGTGCGGGATCCAGACGGTCACAGCCCCGGCCGGGGCAAATTTCAGCCCCGCCGGGGAAGTTCCAACCCCGGCCCGAGCAAATTTCAGGCCCGGCCGGGGAAAGTTCCAGCCGCTGGGGCAAGTTTCAGCGCCGGCCGGGGAAAGTTTCAGCCCCTCCGGCGTTTGAGGAGCGGGGTCTGGGGCGGAGCCTCCAGGGTGGCGTCCGTCCCTCCGGCCCGCCTTTTCGGGTGCCGGGGAAAATTCCAGCCCCTCCGGCGATTGAGGAGCGGGGGCTGGGGCGGAGCCCCGGGTTCGGGTCGGGTAGGGGCGGAGGGGGCGAAGGAAGGTTTTGGGGTGGGTGGGCGAGGTGGGGTGAGGGGGGTATCCCGAGAGATGAGGCCGGGAAAAGGTTCCGTCGGCTGAGTCGGGGAACCGATTCGTACGTATGGTCTGTTGAGTGGTCAACGGCACGCGGGTGAGAGGTGGCGGAGAACGATGACTCACGGTACGCGGACGGATACTCACACCCAGTATCTGGGGGAACGACGGGACTGGCGGGAGACCGCGACCCACTACGCCCTGTTGCCACTCCGGATCTTCCTGGGCGTCACCTTCATCTACGCCGGCCTCGACAAACTCACGGACAGCGCCTTCATGAAGGCCTCCGGCTCCGGCTCGATCGGCGACATGATGCGCACGGTGCGTGATTCCTCCGCGATACCGGCCCTCGTCGACCTGTCCCTGAAGAACCCCGTCGGCTTCGGCTACGCCATCGCGTTCGGCGAACTCGCCGTCGGGATCGGCATCCTGATCGGCCTGTTCGCCCGCCTCGCCGCGCTCGGCGGCGCCCTCATCTCGCTCAGCCTGTGGCTGACGGTGAGCTGGGCCTCGGACCCGTACTACTACGGCAACGACCTCCCGTACCTGTTCTGCTGGACGCCGCTGGTGCTGGCCGGCGCGTCCTACTGGTCGGTGGACGCCGTGATCAAACGCCGCCGGCAGCAACGGACCGGCTACTGAGCCCGAGGGGCTGATCGGCGGGCCGGCACGAAGTCCCGCGGGTGGAGCGGGACTTCAGGTGCGGCTCCGGCCCCCCCGGCGTCTGCGGACGGCGTGGTTCACGGAGGCCACGGCGCCCGCCAGGCAGAGGCCGACCACGACGACGGGGATGATGGCGAACCACTCGGTGTCCCACCATCCGCCCGCGTCGCCGGCGTAGACGATGCCCCCGGCGGTGAGGAACAGGCCCGCCACGAGCTTGCCGGGCTGGAACTCATGACGAGGCACGGGCCACCTCCGCCTGGCCGACGCCGACCTGGAGGTCGAGGTCGAAGATGCCGCCGTCCTTGCCGCCCGTCGCCGGCGGCAGGATCACCCGCTTGTGCTTGCCCGGTTCCACGTCCACGTCCTTCTTGTCATCGCCCGGAAGCTGGATGTCCCCGACGCCCACCTCGACCGTCAGCCGCACGGTCGCGTCCTTGGGGACGATCACCTTCAGCCGGCCCGCGCCCACCTCGGCGTTCGTCTTCACCGTCTGCCCCTTGGCGAGGTCGACCCCGCTGAGATCGAGGGTGCCCACTCCCGTGCCCAGGTCGTAGCCCGGCCGTACGTCGGCCGCGGTCGCCGGGGTCCAGTACGTCCGTACCCAGTGCGTGCCGATGTCCTTCGGCAGGGCCGCGGAGGCCGCGAGGAGACCGGCCGTGATCACCGCGAGGAAGACCGTTCCCGCGCCCGTGCGCCCGCGGAACGAGCTCACGGCGATGCCCAGGCCGAACACGACGAGCGCGGTGGCCAGTCCGGCCTGAAGGCTGGTGCCGAGCGCCTGGTCGTGCCAGTTCAGGCTGGTGGTGAGGCCGCCCGCGAGGAGCGCGAGCAGGAAGACGCGGCCGCCTATCGGGCGGGGGCCGCGCTGTCCGCGCTCCCGTTCCGTCCGCGGGGAGGGGCGGGAGGTGCCGCGGGCGATGTTGAGCGCGGCGGCGACATCGCGGTCCCGGGTCTCCACGGGACCCCACATGTAGCCGGTGCCGCCGACGTGCGAACCGTCCTTCACGATCGGGTCGCGCCACCACGAGGGATAGGAGTCGGGGGCCGGCGGGGCCTTCGCCTCCGGCGGGGCGTCGGCGGCGGCCTGCGCGGCCAGCGGGTCGGGGTCGGCGGCGCCGCGGTTCTGCGACCAGTAGCCCGCGCCCGCCAGCAGCAGGGACAGGACGACGGCGAACGTCAGCACGCTGCCGTTCCTGAGCATGGACAGGAACACTCCGCAGCCGACCAGCGCGAAGAGCACGGCGGTCAGCGCGGGACCGTCGACCCGGCCGGTGAGCAGCTTGCGGACCTCGTTCTCCTCTTCGTCGTCGTACGGGACGAAGAGCCACGCGAAGCCGTAGAAGATGAGGCCGATGCCGCCGGTCGCGGCGAGCACCGCGAGCACGATACGGAAGATCACCGGGTCCATGTCGCACTGCCGGCCGAGCCCGGCGCACACCCCGCCGAGCATCTTCTGCCGGCGGTCGCGCCGGAACCTGCGCGGCACCTCGGGGGAGGCGTCGGTGTCCGCCGACCGTGCCGCGGCCGCTTCCCCGTGAGCACGCGGCTCGTCACCGGGAGCGGCGCCGGGCTCCGGCTCCGCCGCCGCGTGCTGCTGATCTGTCATGCGTCCATGGTGACGGGCGGGACGGCGCGGCGGGAGTCGGGACGACCCTGGCCGAACCCTGATATCCGCCCGGAAGGGGAGGGCGGGGACTGTTCGAAGGCCGGTTCTCGAAGATCAGGGGAGTATCCGGGGCCGACCCTGATGCTCCGGTCCGCCGGGCGTGTGAACATCGATGGCATGCCGGAAGCCGCAGTCCTGCCCACCGACGACCCGCGGCCCCCGCGCAAGCTCTACCGGAGCAGCGACGGACGCTGGCTCGGGGGAGTGGCGCGAGGGCTCGCCGGGCATCTCGGGCTGCCCGTGGTCTGGGTGCGGCTGGTGTTCGTCGGACTGTTCATGGCGGACGGGCTGGGCGCGCTGCTGTACGCCGCGTTCTGGTTCTTCGTGCCGCTCGGCGTCGGCGGTGTCGGCTCCGGCCGTACCCCGGCGTTCACCACCGAGACCTCGCCCGACGGCCGGCGCAGACTGGTGGCCCGCAAGCCGGACAAGGGCCAGATCGTCGCCCTCCTCCTCATGGTCGTCGTGGCCATGGTCTTCGTCGGCAACGTGAACCTCGGCGGCGGCACGAAGGCGTACCTGTGGCCGACGGTCCTCGTCGGCGCGGGTGTCGCCCTGGTCTGGCGCCAGGCGGACAACGCGCGGCGGGCCCGCTGGGCGGAGGTCGGCCGCCGCCGCCGCACGCTCACGCTGCTGAGGTCCGCGGCGGGCGTACTCCTCGTCACTGCCGGCGTCTCCGGGATCTTCGTCCTCCAGGGCTCCGCGGCCCACCTCGGCTCGGTGCTCCAGGCGGCGCTCGCGGTCCTCGTCGGCATCGCGCTGCTCGCCGGCCCCTATCTGATCCGGATGACCCAGGACCTCTCCGAGGAGCGCCTGATGCGCATCCGCGCGCAGGAGCGGGCCGAAGTCGCCGCCCACGTCCACGACTCCGTGCTGCACACCCTCACCCTGATCCAGCGCAACGCGGAGAACGCGAACGAGGTGCGCCGCCTGGCCCGGGCCCAGGAGCGCGATCTGCGGGCCTGGCTCTACAAACCGGACGGCAGCGGCAAGGACGAGGACGAGGAGCCCGCCACCCTCGCCGAGGCGGTCCGTGGCCACGCCGCCGAGGTCGAGGACAAGCACGGCGTCCCCATCGAGGTCGTCGTCGTGGGCGACTGCCCGCTCGACGACCGGCTGACCGCACAGATGCAGGCGGCGAGGGAAGCGATGGTGAACGCGGCCAAGTACGGTGGCGAGGGCGGCGCCGTGCAGGTCTACGCCGAAGTCGAGGGCAGGACGGTCTTCGTGTCCGTCCGCGACCGCGGCCCAGGCTTCGACCTCGACGCGATACCCGCCGACCGCATGGGCGTCAGAGAATCGATCATCGGCCGCATGGAGCGCAACGGCGGCACGGCGCGACTGCGCGCGGTGCCGGACGGCGGCACGGAGGTCGAGCTGGAGATGGAGAGGGCGGAGAAAACGTCATGAGCGACACGAACGAGCCTGTGGAGTCCGGCGGTTCGGCCGCGGAGACCTCCGGTGCCACCGCGTCCGCGGGCGCCGACGCCGAGGGCGGGCGCCGGGTGCGCGTGGTGCTCGTCGACGACCACCGCATGTTCCGTACGGGGGTCCAGGCCGAGATCGGGGAGACCGCGCGGACCGGCGTCGAGGTGGTCGGCGAGGCCGCGGACGTCGATCAGGCGGTCACGGTCATCACGGCCACCCGCCCCGAGGTCGTCCTCCTCGACGTCCACCTTCCCGGCGGCGGCGGTGTCGAAGTACTGCGCCGCTGCGCCCCGTTGATGGCCGACGCCGAGCGGCCGGTGCGTTTCCTCGCGCTGTCCGTGTCGGACGCCGCGGAGGACGTGATCGGTGTGATACGCGGCGGCGCCCGGGGGTACGTGACCAAGACGATCACCGGCACGGATCTCGTGGACTCCGTCTTCCGCGTCCAGGACGGCGACGCGGTCTTCTCCCCGCGCCTCGCCGGATTCGTCCTCGACGCCTTCGCCTCCACCGACGCCCCGCCCGTCGACGAGGACATGGACCGTCTCACCCAGCGCGAGCGCGAGGTCCTGCGCCTCATCGCCCGGGGGTACGCGTACAAGGAGATCGCCAAGCAGCTCTTCATCTCCGTCAAGACGGTCGAGTCGCACGTCTCGGCGGTCCTGCGCAAGCTCCAGCTCTCCAACCGCCACGAGCTGACCCGCTGGGCGACGGCGCGACGACTGGTCTGACACCGGGGTTCAGGCGACCCGGGTGGCCCCGGCGAAGGGCATCTCGCTGATCGGGGCCACCCGTACGGGCGCCGACGGATTCGGGGCGTGGATCATCTGGCCGTTGCCGATGTAGATGCCCACGTGGGTGATGCCCGCGTAGAAGAACACCAGGTCGCCGGGCTGGAGTTCGGAGAGCGTGACCCGTCGGCCGGCGTTGATCTGGGAATAGGTCGTGCGGGGCAGGGAGACGCCCGCGGAACGGTAGGCGGCCTGGGCGAGCCCGGAACAGTCGAAGGCGTTGGGCCCGGTGGCGCCCCAGACGTAGGGGCTGCCGAGCTTCGCGTAGGCGTAGGCGACGGCGGCCGCCGCCCGGGAGTTGGGTGCCGCGGTGCCCGCTCCGGCGGCACCGGACGCGTCGGACGTGCCGGACGACCCGACCGGTGCGGGGTCGCGCGAAGCGTCGCGCGACACGTGCTGCTGGTCGTTCGCGCCGCCTCGCTCCGCGTACCGCGTGCGCTGCTCCGGAGTGAGGCGGTCCAGCAGCCGGCGTGCCGCGGTGAGCTTCTCGTTGACGGTCTTCTTGTGCTGCTTCAGCTCGGTCTGGCGGGACTTGAGCCTGGCCAGTTCGATGTTCGCCGCTCCGCGCAACTGCTCGAGCTCGCGGAGCTGTTTGCGTACCCCGGCGATCTCCGCCGACTGCCGGGTGCCGACCCGCTCGGCGAGGGCGGCCCCGTCGAGATACTGATCGGGGTGGTCGGAGAGCGCGAGCTGCACCACGGGGTCGAGCCCACCGCTGCGGTACTGCGCCGCCGCCATCGAACCCAGCGCGTCCCTGGCCGAGTTGAGCCGCTCCTCCCGGCGGGCCGCCTCGTCGCGGAGCTTGCTCAGCCTCGCCTCCGCCTGGCCGGCCTTCTCCTTGGCGCCGTCGTACTTCTGGGTGGCGGCCTCCGCCTCCTCGTACAGCTTGTCGACCCTGGCCTTCACCTGTGCCGGGGAGAGCTGGGGGTCGGCGTGTCCGACCCCGTCGAAGCCGGTGGCCGTCGCCGCGCCCGCGAGGGCGATGGTGACCGCTGTGCGGGCCGTGTTTCCGCCGACCGAACGCTGTCTGGCCTTGCGGTGCGCTGCCACGAGGGCCCACATCCTTCCGTGCGACCGTCCTTGAGGGGCGGTCAAGCGGTGACACGTCCGGCGGCGGCGCACACAGGGGGAGCGGTGCCGCCGCCGGACCTTCTCGGCGGTGGTGTCCGACTGCCGTCCCTGGCCCGGACGGTGGTGGGGAGCCGGTCACCTGGTGGAGGACGCTAAACCTGAGAGTGTGCCGTTGGTAACGCTATGTACGGAACTATCGCGATTGGATCGACGAGCGACCAAATGTGGCCAAGATCCTGTCTGTGCGGCACCGACTTGACGCAGGGTCATGACCGAATCGGTGAATCACGGACACTTCGCGTGATGTCGGTGCTATGGGTGACACGCGACGGTCCGGTGGAGGGAGAGTGGAGGAAGGGGCGGCCGGGTCGGGAGGGGCCCGGTCGGCGGGGGCGTCAGGGGGTGCGATTAGGCTCCGGCCCCATGGGCGTACTCATCCACCTCTTCGTCGGCCTGCACATCATCGGCATCGCCGCGCTCCTCGGCGGCTTCCTCACACAGATGAAGGCGATGGGCAACGGCACCGCCCGCTTCGTCCCGGCGATGCTGCACGGCGCGCTGACCATGCTGGTGACCGGAGTCGCCCTGGTCGGGCTCAACCAGGCCGACGGCGGCACGGTCAACACCGTCAAGATCGGCGTGAAGCTGGCCCTGCTGATCGTGATCCTCGGGCTCGTCTATGCGCAGCGGGACGAGGAGACGGTGGACAAGCGCCTCTTCGGCCTGGTCGGACTGCTGACCGTCACGAACATCTTCATCGCCGTCCTGTGGACCTGACCGGCGCGCACACCGCCCTGCGCCGGACCTGACCGGCGGCCTCCCTTCCGTGACGTCCCGTGACGCGCGGACCGGACAGCCGCGTCATCCCCGTACCTCGGATCTGAAGGCGAGAGCGGTGCCCGCGACCGCCAGGAGCCACGCCGCCACCGCGATCCACAGCAGCACCTGTCCGGTCCCCTTGAGCCAGAAGACGTCGAGGGCGGCCGAGACCGCGAGGGTCGCCACCGCCGACATCCCCATCGGGAAGACGGACGACCAGCGCCGTACGTCGTACCGCGGGCGCGGCCACACCACCTCCGCGACGGCCAGCAGGAAGTAGCAGGCGAGGTCCAGGACGAGCAGCGCGCCGGTCGTGGCGCGCAGGACGCCCTGGTCGTCGTTGTTCCACAGATACGGATTCACGTCGTGCGCCACGACGAGTCCCGCTCCGGCCAGCGCCGAGATGCCCAGCGCGCCGGCCGCGATCCAGTGGTCCCCCGCGCCCTTCCTCACCTCCCGCGGGTCGAAGTTCGCGAGCGAGAGGACGTACAGCGCGATCCCCACCCAGAACAGCGTCATCGCGGCATGCGCGAGCCAGTCCGAGCCCACCTCGCCGGCGATCGTCGAGCCGAGGACCGAGAGCCCCTGCGTGGCCACGCAGACGAGGAACACCTCTCCCGCCATGCGGCGCCGCCAGTGCCGCAGGACGCTCAGCAGCAGGACCGGCCAGAGCACGGCCGACAGCGCGAGCAGGATCTCGGCGAGCGTCTGCCACCCCAGTGTGGAGAACCTGGTACCGAGCACGGTGGTCGCCGCGACCGCGTCGAGCCCGGCGGGAGTGCCGGCCCGTCGCGCCCATTGCGCCCGGTCGCCCACCAGCCGGGCGAGGAAGTCCGAGGCGAGACCGACCCAGGCGAGCGACGCGAGGAACAGCGCGATCCGGGACAGGACCTCGTAGCCGGTCAGGTGCAGCCCGATCGAGAGGATGCCGGTGGCCATGACGGCGGCCCCGGCGGCGGGCGCCCACCCCGCCCACCAGGAGCGGAGCGGAATGGTGTCCGTCATGTCCGGTGTCTCTGGCATGCGTCGATGCTAGGGACCCGCGGAGCGGTTGCGGGCGGGCCACGCGCGGGCGGCGACGAAAACGCGGAGCACGCGCGCGGGGATCGGGAGAGCCCGCACGCGTGCCCCGCGCGAGGGGCTTCCGGCTCCCGGGCTACGCCGGGCGCACCACGCTGTGGATCGCCGAGGTGCCGTCGTAGTAGATCGACTCCTCGCGGACGTACGCTCCCGGCTTCGGCGCGTGGATCATCATGCCGTCGCCGATGTACATGCCGACGTGGCTGATGTCGTCGTAGAAGAAGACCAGGTCGCCGGGCCGGGCGTCGGCGAGGGAGACCGTCGTGCCGGCGTTCACCTGGTCGTAGGTGACGCGGGGGAGGCTGACGCCGGCGGCCTTCCAGGCGGCCTGGGTCAGGCCCGAGCAGTCGTAGGAGTCCGGGCCGGTGGCGCCCCAGACGTACGGCTTGCCTACCTGCGCGCGGGCGAACGCGAGCGCCTCGGCCGCCTTCGACGAGGAGCCCGTGGCCGTCGATCCCGTCGACGACCCGGCCGTCGAGCCGGCGGCCGGGTCACCCGTGCTGTCCGACGACGGCTGCGCCTGGGCGGCCTTCTCGGCGGCGGCCTGCTGCCGCGCCAGCTCCGCCGCCTTGGCCGCGGCCTGTTCCCGCTTCTTCTTCTCGACCGCCGCCAGGCGCGCCTTTTCCTCGGAGTTCAGCTTCGACAGCAGGTCGCGGGCCTCAGAGAGCTTGTGCTGCACTTCGGCCTTGGACGTCTTGAGCGCCTTCTGCGAGGCGGTCAGCGACTCGAGGCTCGCGGTGGCCTCCGTCCGCTTCTCGGTGGTGGCGGCCTGCTCCGTGATGTAGTCGTCGACGGCCGCCTTCTGGCGGTTCGTCAGGCGGCTCATCAACTGGGTCTGGTCGAAGTAGTCCTGGGGGTTGTCCGCGAGCAGCAGGGTCGCGGTGTCGGGCGCGGCGGCCCCGGTGCGGTACTGCGCCGCGGCGAACGATCCCAGTTCTTCGCGCGCGGTGTTGAGCTTCTCTGTGCGCTGGGCGACGTCGTCGAGCAGGGTGTCGACGCGCTCGCGCTGCTTGGCGGTCTTCTCCCGGTTCGCGTTGTACTTGTCGGTGGCGGTCTCGGCCTGGTGGTAGAGGTCGTCGACCTTCTTCGAGACCGCTTCGATGCTGGGCCGGGGCTCGGCCGAGGGTGCGGCGTTGGCGGTCTGGGAGAGCAGGGCCACGGAGGTGAGGGCCGCCGTGGCGAGGGCGGGGGTCCGTATGCCTGCGATGCGCGCACCGGTGGGACGCGCCTTGCGGTGTGACGCCAAGAGAGGCGACTCCTTCCGTCATCCGCCTGCCGAGTTAGCTGTCGGGTTCGGGCGGGAGGTTCCGGAAGGCTGCCCTACGGTCCGTGCCCCACAAGGCGGTTGGACCGATTCACCCCAAAATCGGTGGGTCCCCGGCTCCAGGGCCTCGCGGCGCACCGGATTGGGCGGAGGCCGCCCGGCCCGGCGGTGTTCGCCGGATGCGGTCGAGCGGCCTTCGAGCACGCTAGCCAACCGGTGTGGCCCGTGTGAAGGTTGATGCCCGATACGTCCGATACATTTTCGTGACCATTGCCGCGCGCGCCGCCGGAAGCGGCCCGAAGACCCATCGGCGCGTGCGCCGCCGGAAGCGGCCCGCCGACCCATCGGCCGGCTCCATCGCTCGGCCCCATCCCGCTCCGGATGACGCGGCCGGGCGTCGCGGCGACCGCTCGTCGGTCGGGTCGCGGCTCGGGACGGCCCGCCGCGCCGGCCCCGCGCCGGGTGACCGGACCGTCGCGCGCCGTCACGGACGGTGAGGTGTCGGCGGGCGAAGCCGTGAGCACCTGGTGTCCGCCGTGTGCCTGGTCACGACTTCGGGCCGAGTTCTCGGGGTGGCGGCGGGCTGTCAGTGGGGCGGCCTAGACTCGGAGAGCGATGAGCAGCCTCTTTGACGACAGCTTCCTGGCGAACCTCAAGCCCTCCGCGGCCCACGAGGACGAACACCCGCCGCCGCCCGAGGACGATCACGTACCGGAGCCGGTTCCGGACGATCTGTTCGGCGGGAAGTTCGACCTGCCGCCGAGCCGGGACGCTTACTACCGCGACGGCGCGCCCCGGCCCGCCGTGGACCCCGCGGCCCTGCTGGACGGACTGAACGAGAACCAGCGCGCGGCCGTGGTCCACTCGGGCTCCCCGCTGCTCATCGTGGCCGGCGCGGGCTCGGGCAAGACCCGCGTCCTCACGCACCGGATCGCGCATCTGCTCGGCGAGCGGAACGTCCACCCCGGCCAGATCCTCGCGATCACCTTCACCAACAAGGCCGCCGGCGAGATGAAGGAGCGCGTCGAGGCCCTCGTGGGCCCCCGCGCCAACGCGATGTGGGTCATGACCTTCCACAGCGCCTGCGTCCGCATCCTGCGCCGCGAGAGCAAGACGCTCGGCTTCACCTCGTCGTTCTCGATCTACGACGCCGCCGACTCCAAGAGGCTGATGGCGCTCGTCTGCCGTGATCTCGACCTCGACCCCAAGAAGTTCCCGCCGAAGTCGTTCAGCGCCAAGATCTCGAACCTGAAGAACGAGCTGATCGACGAGGAGGACTTCGCCGCTCAGGCAGCGGACGGCTTCGAGAAGACCCTCGCCCAGGCGTACGCGATGTACCAGTCGAGGCTGCGCGAGGCCAACGCGCTCGACTTCGACGACCTGATCATGACCACGGTCAACCTGCTGCGCGCCTTCCCGGACGTCGCCGAGCACTACCGCCGCCGCTTCCGGCACGTCCTGGTGGACGAGTACCAGGACACCAACCACGCGCAGTACGCCCTCGTCCGGGAACTCGTGGGGACCTCCGAGCACCCCGTGGACGTACCGCCCAGCGAGTTCGACCTGGCGCCCGCCGAGCTGTGCGTCGTGGGTGACGCGGACCAGTCGATCTACGCCTTCCGCGGCGCGACCATCCGCAACATCCTCCAGTTCGAGGAGGACTACCCGAACGCGACGACGATCCTCCTGGAGCAGAACTACCGCTCCACGCAGACGATCCTGACCGCCGCCAACGCGGTCATCGAGCGCAACGAGTCCCGCCGCCCCAAGAACCTGTGGACCAACGCGGGCGCCGGCTCGAACATCACGGGCTACGTCGCGGACACCGAGCACGACGAGGCCCAGTTCGTCGCCGACGAGATAGACCGTCTCACCGACGCGGGCGACGCGAGGGCCGGAGACGTCGCGGTCTTCTACCGCACGAACGCCCAGTCCCGTGTCTTCGAAGAGGTCTTCATCCGTGTCGGCCTGCCGTACAAGGTCGTCGGCGGTGTCCGCTTCTACGAGCGCAAGGAGGTCCGGGACGTCCTGGCGTACCTGAGGGTGCTGGCCAACCCCGAGGACTCGGTCCCCATGCGCCGCATCCTGAACGTGCCCAAGCGCGGCATCGGCGACCGTGCCGAGGCGATGATCGACGCCCTCGCGCAACGCGAGAAGATCAGTTTCCCGCAGGCACTGCGCCGCGTCGACGAGGCCTACGGCATGGCCGCGCGCTCCACCAACGCGGTCAAGCGGTTCAACACGCTCATGGAAGACCTCCGTACGATCGTCGAGTCCGGCGCGGGCCCGGCCACCATTCTTCAGGCGGTCTTCGAACGCACCGGTTATCTCGCCGAGTTGCAGGCCTCGACCGACCCGCAGGACGAGACCCGGATCGAGAACCTTCAGGAACTCGCCGCCGTCGCCCTGGAGTTCGAGCAGGAGACGGGTGAGGGCGAGACTCCGGCCGGACTCTCCGCGTTCCTGGAACGGGTCGCGCTCGTCGCCGACTCCGACCAGATCCCGGACGAGGAGGACGGCAACGGCGTCATCACCCTGATGACCCTCCACACCGCCAAGGGCCTCGAGTTCCCCGTGGTCTTCCTGACCGGCATGGAGGACGGCGTCTTCCCGCACATGCGCGCGCTCGGACAGGTCAAGGAGCTGGAGGAGGAGCGGCGCCTGGCGTACGTCGGCATCACCCGCGCGCGGGAGCGGCTCTACCTCACCCGGTCCTCGATGCGCAGTGCGTGGGGCCAGCCCTCGTACAACCCGCCCTCCCGCTTCCTGGAGGAGATCCCGGCGACCCATCTGGACTGGAAGCGCACGGGAGCGACGGCTCCCCGGCCCGCGGGTCCCGTCTCCGGTGTCGCCGCCTCCCTCTCGTCCTCGCGTTCGCGGTCCGCGGCCTCGGGTGCCTCCGGGTTCGCCACCCGCCGCGGTGCCACCGAGAAGCCGGTGGTCGCGCTGGCCGTCGGGGACCGGGTCACGCACGACCAGTTCGGCCTCGGCACCGTCGTCGGGGTGAAGGGGACGGGCGCGAACGCGGAGGCGACGGTCGACTTCGGAGAGCCCAAGCCGAAGCGGTTGCTGCTGCGGTACGCGCCGGTGGAGAAGCTGTAGTCCGCGACACCGTTCGCAGGGGTCCTCGGCCGTCCGGAGACGGGTGGCCGGGGGCCGCGGGCACCGGGTTCTCGTCAGGGGTCACGCGGCGGCCGGGATTCTGACCGGGCCGGGATCCGGGTTCTTACGTGGGGTCCAGGCCGTGGCTGCGCAGCCACGGCAGCGGGTCGATCGCCGAACCGCCGGCCGGGCGGACCTCGAAGTGCAGGTGCGGGCCGGTCGAGTTGCCGGAGTTCCCCGAGAAGGCGATCTGATCACCGGCCTTGATGGCGGTGCCGGAGGCGACCTTGTACGTGGAGAGGTGGCAGTACCACGTCTCCGTGCCGTCCATCGCGGTCACGATCATCATGTTGCCGTACGCGCTGTTCCACTGCGTCCGGACGGTCCCGTCGGTCGCGGCCATCACCGGCGTCCCGTACGAGACGGGGAAGTCGATGCCCGTGTGCACGGACATCCAGTTGACGCCGGCCTGGCCGAAGTAGGCGCTGAGGCCCTGCTGTGTCACGGGGAGGGCGAACTTCGGACGCAGCCGCTCCTTGCGGGCCGCCTCCTCCGCCGCCTTCTTCTTCTCCGTCGCCTGCTGCGCCTTGAGGTCGATACGTTCCTGCGTGCGGCTCGCCCGGTCGGCGAAGTCGTCCGCACCGGCGGACAGACTCTGGAGCTGGGTGTCCAGCTTGACGTTGGCGGCCGACGGCTTCACCGAGGTCACGTCGGGAGCGCTGGCCGTGGTGTCCTTGGAGTCGTCCCCTCCGAGGCCGCCGACACCGCCCACGGAGGCGGCGGCGATCCCCGCGACGCCCATGACACAGGCCGAGGGCACCGCGACGGTCAGCAGAGCGGAACGTTTCGCGGGGCTGCGGCGCCGGGCACGCGAACCACTCCGTGTCGCGGGATGCCGGACCGGGGTGATCTCCTCCTGGTCCTCCAGCAGCGGCCGCTCGCGACCCTCGTCGTACGGGTCGTGGTCGTCGTAGCCCTCGTCGGGTCGGTCCGTGTCCGCGAAGTCCTCGGCCGTCTCGAACTCGGCCCCGTTCCCGTCCGTGTCGATCCGGCCGTGGACCGTCTGGTCGAAGGTCGCGGTCGCCTGCTGGTCGAAGGGCACCGCGTCCGCCGCGTCGGACGCCCCCTCGTACGTCATGTCGAGCCGCGTCGGCTCATGGTCGTACGACGTGGACTCCGGCCCCGGCTGGTCGTACGGCCCCGTCCCCGAGTGCTCGTACGTCTCGGCCCGCGGGTGCTCGTAGGCCTGGTACGTGCCCTGGTCGCCGGCGCTGTTCCACTGCGTGGCGTCGTACGCGCCCGTCTCCTGCGTCGGCACCGTCCACTGCTGGGTGCCGTCGAGCGGCTGCTCGGGCTGGACCCAGGCGCTCGCGTCCCACTGGCCCGAGGCGTCGGGGCCGGGATGCTGCGCGGGGATGTCGGCGAGCTGCTGGTAGCCGTTCGTCCAGGCCGTCGTGTTGTGGGCGCCGGTGTCGTAGCCGGTGTGCTGCGCCGCGTAGGGGTCGTAGCCCATCGGCTGCTGGACTCCCGCGTTCCACTGCGTGGCGTCGTACGAGCCGGTGCCGGTCCCGCCCGGCATGGTGCCGAAGAGCGGGTCGCCGGCGAAGTCCGAGCCGCCGTAGGCGCCCATGGCGGGCGCGCCCGAGCCGAAGGCCGTGGCGGAGTGGTCGCCGTACGCGGTGAAGTCGCCGCCGTACTGGGCTTCTTGCGCGCCGTAGGACGCGTAGGACGCCGAGGCGGCGTCGGAAGCCGGGGCCGGGGGAGTCGCGATCCCCGACGGGTGACGGTCGTTCACCAACTTCTCTTTCGCCTCGACAACAGGGGCTGGCAGAGCAGTGCGGTGACTGTACCCGGCGGTATGCGGGCGCGACAATCTTCGGCAGGTTTCCCCTTCGCAGGAAACGGGCATTCGGCCGTGTTTCGGGGGAGGGTGGGCAAGGCCTTGGCCTGGCGTTCGATAAGCGTTCGAGGAATTCCGCCCACGGGAAGGCCGTCGGGCGGCCGTCAGCCCTCCCGACGGCCGACCTCGGACCGCTTCGCGTCCCCTCGGAACCCTTCCGCGCCGCCTCGGATTCCTTCCGCGCCGTTCCGGACTGCTTCCGGGCCGCTCCACGTCACCGTGAGGCCGCCCGTCACGCCATCGTCATGCCACCGTGAGGCCGCCGCTGCGGGCCACGGCGCGGGGGCCGGACATCTCGATGTCGAGTGCCTGCCGGATGCCGGTCGCGACGGCCGGATGCACCGGCAGCGCGAGATGGCCGACACCGCTCACGCGGACGTTCTGGGCGAGCAGGTCGGGGTGTTCGACGCAGGCCGTCTCCAGCGGGTCCATCAGATGGTCGAGATCGCTCCAGAAGCTGACGAACTGAGTACGGCAGCCCGGGGCGGGGCCGGTCAGTTCCTCGATCACGGGGGAACCGGGCCGCATCTGCCGGACGATCGGGTGCGCGTTCATCAGCGGCGCGACGCGGGTGCCCGAGTGCGGGGTGCCGAGCGTGACGAGGGTGCGGACGTGGGTGTCACCGCCGAGGCACTGCACGTAGTAGCGCGCGATCAGCCCGCCGAGGCTGTGCCCGACGATGTCCACGCGGTCATGTCCCGTGCGCTCGCAGATCTCCTCGATGTGCCGGCCCAGAAGTTCCGCCGCCGTACGGATGTCGCACGTCAGCGGCGAGTAGTTCAGGGACTCGATGTGCTGCCTGCCGTGCTGGGCGAGGTTGCGGCGCAGCAGGACGAAGACGGAGCGGTTGTCGATGAAGCCGTGCAGCAGGACGACCGGGGGCCTGGCCTCGGTGGGCAGCGTGGCGGCCACGTCGGGCGGGGTGAGCGGGTGTCCGGTACGGCGTTCCTGCGTGATGCCGGAGGGATAGAGGAGGAGGTGCCCGGCGAGGATCGCGAGCTCCAGTGCCGTGGCCTTCAGCAGGGCCACCGAGAGCCCGGCCAGTTTCGTCGGAAACAGGCGCTGGCACAGGGGGAGAAAGGGCGACGCAGCCTCGGTCACCTTCATGGCCGACCTCCAGTCGGCACGCGGGAGGACCACTCCGTCCCCCGTGTGCCCTAGTGGAAAGCCGTGAGGTCGGCGACGGCGGCGGCCCACGACACGTCCCCGGGGTGTGAGACCGGTGACGCTGCGGAGTGCTCGGCGAAGGGCGCGGTATACGACGCCGACCCCGGCTCCCCGACCGTCCGCCGGGCTGGGTGCGCCGGCTTCGTGTCGTGGCGTGGAGTCGCCCTCGTGTTCCCGCGGTCCTGCTGCCCGGCCTCGCTCCCCGCTGTCGTGCCGTCGCCGATGTGCCCCGGCACCACGCCGTCCCGCTGACGACGCGATGCGCGGCCACCTGGTCGCGGCTCTTCTTGCGCCCGTTCCGGCCGAGGCCCGTACGCCGCAGATCCCTGCGGCGCCAGTGCCGCGGTACGGAGCCGTGCGCGGCGAACTTGTCCCAGTGTGTGATTTCCCCCTCGGTCTCCACCGCGAAACTGCCGGTTGCGGGATGCTGGCGATAACGTTCGTTCACTTCCCGGGCCGAAAGGGCTCGGGACGCCTGTGCCGCTTGGCGCGATCGGTGATCCGGAGTGATCCGGCGTGGCGAGCGGAAAACTGAGCGATATGTGTCGATGGTCAGTACTCGGCACGGTCGACGGACGCCTGTTGGTGACAACGGGTAGTCAATACTGGTCAATCGGTGAATCAACCGCTGAATCAATCGGTGAATCTCCGACCAGTTGTCGGTCGTGGTCCGGTGGTGGTCGTCGCGGCATGTGTCGCCAGTCGTCGTCGGTGCAGGTTGAAGTAGTCCGTTCATGGAGGCAGTGATGGGTGTGGCAGCCGGTCCGATCCGCGTGGTGGTGGCCAAGCCGGGGCTCGACGGCCACGATCGTGGGGCCAAGGTGATCGCGCGGGCGCTGCGCGACGCCGGTATGGAGGTCATCTACACCGGGCTTCATCAGACCCCCGAGCAGATCGTCGACACCGCGATCCAGGAGGACGCCGACGCGATCGGCCTGTCCATCCTGTCCGGCGCCCACAACACGCTCTTCGCGGCCGTCATCGCCCTCCTGAAGGAGCGCGAGGCCGAGGACATCAAGGTCTTCGGCGGCGGCATCATCCCCGAGGCGGACATCGCCCCCCTCAAGGAGAAGGGCGTCGCCGAGATCTTCACCCCGGGCGCGACGACGGTGTCGATCGTGGACTGGGTCCGCGCGAACGTCAGGCAGCCGGCCGGCGCGTGACCGGGCGCCTGCGCCCTGCCGGGTGACCACCGGACGCCGACATCGACGCGGGCCCACGTAACCGCGCGGCGCCCGCGCCGCGTCCTGTGTGACCGTCGGGTGCCCGGGCCAGGCCGCGTGACGGCCGGGCGCCCGCACCGACGCCGGCCCCGGTGACCGCTTGGCGCCCGCTCCGCCCGCGTGACCGCCGGATGCCCGCGCCTGCGTCGGCCCGCATGGCCGCCGACACCCGCGCCGCGTCCCGCGGTGACCCCCGGGTGTCCGCGGGACGCGGCGCGGACACTTTGACCTTCGACATCTCCGGCGCCGGATCGGTTCGGCGCCGGGGAGTCTCGGCTTCGCCGGGTTCTCCGAGGTTCTTGGCGAGGCACGGTCAGGGAGGCGTGAGTTCGGCGGACATGGTTGCTCTCAGGCGCAGGGTCGTCACGAGTCGCTGGAAGGCCTCGGCCCAGTAGTCCCCGGACCCCGGCGCCGTGTGCTCCGACTCGTCGGGGACCGAGGTGAGGCCTTCGAGCCGCCCCGCCTCCGCCGGGTCGAGGCAGCGCTCGGCCAGCCCCATCACCCCGCTGAAGCTCCACGGGAAGCTCCCCGCGTCTCGCGCGATGTCGAGCGCGTCCACCACCGCCCGCCCCAGGCCCCCCGCCCAGGGCACCGCGCACACCCCGAGTAGTTGGAACGCCTCGGACAGACCGTGCGTACCGATGAACCCGGCCACCCAGTCGGCCCGCTCCCCGGCGCCCAGCGTGGCGAGCAGCTTGGACCGCTCGGCCAGTGACACCGCCCCCGGCCCCCCGGCCTCCGGAGCGGAGGGCGGCCCCAGGAGGGCCCTCGACCACGCGGGATCGCGCTGCCGCACCGCCGCCCGGCACCACGCCGCGTGCAGTTCCCCCTGCCAGCCGTCCGCGACGGGCAGGGCCACCACCTCCTCCGGCGAACGGCCGCCGAGCCGGTCGACCCAGACCGAGAGGGGTGCCGCCTCGACGAGCTGGCCCAGCCACCAGGACCGTTCACCACGACGGGCCGGGGGTTTGGGCGCCACCCCGTCCCGCTCCATCGCCGCGTCGCACTCGTGCGGCGCCTCGACCGTGATCACCGGGGTCTCCCCCGTATGGTCGACGGCCACGCACGAGGCGGCCCTGTCCGCCATCCTCGCGGCGAGCGCGGACCCGGGCAGGGCGGACAGCAGCTCGGCCGCCGTCGCCCGCACATTGCGGCTGCGGTCGGCCAGCGCCCCTTCGAGGAACGCCTCGTCCTCGGCGCACAGCCCGGACCGGAGGGAGTCGAGGAACATCAGCCGGTCCTCGGCCCGCTCCGTCGCCCAGGTCGCGACGAGCAGGGCGCGTCCGGCGGCCGGGTCCTTGGCCCGTACCGCCGCCAGCAGCGCGACCCGCTCCGCGAACAGCCCCTCCTGCCACAGCCGTTGTATCTCGTCGGCCGCCTCCGGCAGGGTGGTGGCGCCGCCCGACGAGGTGCGTAGCGCGAACCGCCACTCGGGGTTCAGCCCGGCCAGCCACAGCGCCCGCGGCCCGGCGAAGGCGAGGGCGGCCGGCCGCAGGTCCGTGCGCCCCCGGGCCGCGTCGAGAAGCGCCGGAAGAGCCCCCGGGGGTGCGGCGAAACCGCGTGCGTTGGCCAGGGCCAGCCACTGGGGCAGCAGCTCGACGAGGTCGGGCGCCGCGCCCCTGCGGCCGCCGCCTCCCGTGCCGGGGCGGTCCGCCAGCAGGGTCGAAAGCCTCCGGGCCGCGGCGGGCGGCAGCGGGGTCCGCGGGTCCGGCGCCGCGGGCTCCGGACGGGCCGCCGCCCGCGCCGGCCGCACCCCTGCCCTCCGCCGCACGGTCTCCACGGCCGCCGCGTCCAGCAGCGCCACCGGAGCCTGCCGCCCGGGCAGTTGTCCCGGCAGCGCGCGCCGCTCCGTGCCGAGCAGCGCCACGGTGACGAGCTCCTCCCAGGAACCGCCGACGGGCGTGCCCGCCGAAGCCGGAGTGGTGGTCATGAGCGTCCTTTCCGTACGAAGGTCAGCACAGCGGTACCGCCTCGCCCTCGCCCTGCGGCCAAGCCGTCAGCGGAGTGAAGCCGCGGTGGCCGCACTCGCCGAAGACCGTGACAGGCGCGCCGCCGGACAGGGCGACCAGGCGCCACAGTTCGGGCCGGGACCGGGAGGCGGGGCTGAGCGGGAGGGCCGACTCGCCGTCGGCGTCGGCGAGTTGCCACGCGTCGCCGTCCGGGGTCGGGATCACCCGCTCCAGGGTGACGGGGCAGGAGTCCAGCCACGGGTCGGCGCGCAGCGCTTCTCCGTAACGGGCGGCGGCCTCGGGTGTGGTCAGCCCCTTCGGCCGTATCGCCGCGGGTGCCGGGGCGGTGAACCGCTCGCCCAGCGCCGCCCGCGGTTGGCCGGCGCCCGGGTACGCGGACAGGTCCGCCTCGAAGGCCAGCCCCACCGGAAGCGCCAGTTCGGGTGCCCGGCCCGCCGCGCCGTAGGAGAGGAGCAGGGCCGTGCGGCCGGACTCGGCGCCGTACAGCCAGATCCTGCGGGTCGTCAGCCGGGCGTCCGCCGTGTCGTACTGCGCGAGAACCAGCCAGCGGTCACGCACCGGCGGGCCGTCCGCGGAGCCGGGCAGCCCGACGCGGGAACGGACCGTCGCGGCCAGGTCGTCCGGCAGCCGCTCGCGCCGCAGCCAGCCCTGGTCGAGCAGATGCAGCAGCGCGCACTCCTCAAGCAGCCGTACGGGCCAGCCCGGTCCCGAGGACGGGATCGCCCCCAACTCCCGCACACGCGCCGCCAGACCGGGTGCCTGCGCGTCGACCATCCGGGCCGCCGTCTCCTCCCACATCCCGTACCCCGCGCGCTCGGCGGAGGCGAGGCCGCCGCGCAGCAGGTCCGCCAGTCGCTGCTCCAGCTCGGCCGCCCCCGCGGTGATCCGCTCCGCCCTGCGTTCGGCCCTGCGCCGGGCCGCCTCGGGATCACCCGGCGAGGCGGCTCCAGATCCCCCGCCCGGCGAGCTCCTGCTCTCCGCGCGCCGGCGTCTGCCCTCCAGCCACTGCTCGGCCCAGTCCGGCGCCTGCGCGGACGGCACCGCTCCGTCCGCGCCCGCCCAGAGCAGCAGCAGCCCCAGCGCGTGCTTGCACGGGAACTTCCGGCTCGGACAACTGCACTTGTAAGCGGGACCCGCCGAGTCCGCGATGTCCACGACCGTCTGATACGGCTTGCTGCCGCTTCCCCTGCACAGTCCCCATACCGTCCCCTCCTCCGTACTGCCCGCCTCGGACCACGGTCCGGCCGCGCCGAGTTTGCTCCCCGCCTTGCGTGACGCGGCGTCAGGCGCCAGTGCCAGCACCTGATCCGCCGTCCAGCGCACCGCCTGCTGTGTCATGCGATCGAAGGTAGGACCCACCACTGACAATCGATCCTCGCGAGCGCATTTGTGCAGGTCAGGACGCATTGTCAGTGGCGTGGTGCACGGTGGAACCAGATCCGAACCGGCCGAGCTGGAGGGGGACCGAGGCATGTCCGTGTCCGTTGAACCGACGTCCGTTGACGCACCCGCGGGAGAGAAGGAGGCGAGCCGGCCGAGCGAGCCGCTGCGGCCGCACGCCGAGCACGCCTTCGCCGCCGAACTCGCCGCGCTCGCGGCGCAGGACGACCGGCCCCGCCCCGAGCGCTGGCTGCTGTCGCCCTGGGCCGTGGCCACCTATCTGCTGGGCGGCACCCTGCCGGACGGCACCGTGATCACTCCCAAATACGTGGGGCCGCGCCGCATCGTCGAGGTCGCCGTCACGACGCTCGCCACCGACCGCGCCCTGCTCCTGCTCGGGGTGCCCGGCACCGCGAAGACGTGGGTGTCCGAGCATCTGGCGGCCGCGGTCAGCGGCGATTCCACCCTGCTCGTGCAGGGCACGGCCGGCACACCGGAGGAAGCCATCCGGTACGGCTGGAACTACGCGCAGTTGCTCGCGCACGGGCCCAGCCGGGACGCGCTCGTGCCGAGCCCCGTCATGCGTGCCATGGCCGAGGGCATGACCGCCCGTGTCGAGGAACTGACGCGCGTGCCCGCCGACGTGCAGGACAGCCTGATCACGATCCTCTCCGAGAAGACCCTGCCGATACCGGAATTGGGTCAGGAGGTGCAGGCCGTCCGCGGGTTCAACCTCATCGCCACGGCCAACGACCGCGACCGAGGGGTCAACGAACTCTCCAGCGCCCTGCGCCGCCGTTTCAACACGGTCGTGCTGCCGCTGCCGGAGAGCGCCGACGCCGAGGTCGACATCGTCTCGCGCAGGGTCGACCAGATCGGCCGCTCCCTCGACCTGCCCGCCGTGCCCGACGGCGTCGACGAGATCCGCCGTGTCGTCACCGTCTTCCGGGAACTGCGCGACGGGATCACGGCCGACGGCCGGACGAAACTGAAGTCGCCCAGCGGCACGCTGTCCACGGCCGAGGCGATCTCCGTCGTCACCAACGGCCTCGCTCTGGCGGCCCACTTCGGCGACGGCGTTCTCCGGGCGGGCGACGTCGCCGCCGGCATCCTCGGCGCCGTCGTGCGCGACCCGGCCGCCGACCGCGTCATCTGGCAGGAGTATCTGGAAGCGGTCGTCCGTGAGCGGGACGGCTGGAAGGACTTCTACCGCGCCTGCCGCGAGGTGAGCGCGTGAGTGCCGAACGGGAAGCCGGGCCGCCCGTTCCGGAGGGCGGGGCGGTCGTCCGGGGGCCGGGACCGTTGCTGCTCGGCGTGCGGCACCACGGACCCGGGTCGGCGCGGGCCGTGCGGTCGGCGCTGGAGGCGGCAGCACCCCGGGTCGTGCTGATCGAGGGGCCGCCCGAGGCGGACGAACTCCTCCCGCTGGCCGCCGAGAAGGACATGCGGCCCCCGGTGGCGCTGCTCGCCCACGTCGTCGACGAGCCCGGTCGTTCGGCCTTCTGGCCGCTGGCCGAGTTCTCACCGGAGTGGGTGGCGATCCAGTGGGCTCTGGAACACGGGGTGGAGGCCCGTTTCATCGACCTCCCGGCCTCCCACACCCTGGCCTGGGGGAGAGACGAGGAGAACGAGACGGACCCCGACCGGGACGGGCCGGTGAGCGCGCCGTCCGACACCCCGCCCCCGGCCGGGAACCCCGGTACCCCCGGCCCCGGAGGTGACCGGGCGCCGGAGGCGGACCGTGTCACCGCGGTGGATCCCGGCGCGTCCGGAGCTCCCGGTGCCCCGGACGCCCCCGGCACGGCGCGGGCCCCCGATTCCCCGGGTGATCCCGGACGGCCCGACACGGCCGGTGGTCCCGGCCGGTCCGTCGACGCGTCCGCCGTGCGGATCGACCCCCTCGCCGTGCTCGCCGAGACCGCCGGCTACGACGACCCGGAGCGCTGGTGGGAGGACGTGGTCGAGCACCGGGCCGGTGCGGCGGACGACCCGTTCACGCCGTTCACCGTGCTGGAGGAGGCCATGGGGTCGCTGCGTGAGGTGTACGGGGTCGGCGGACACGACCGGGACCTCGTGCGCGAGGCGTACATGCGGCTCCAGCTCCGGTCCGCACAGCGGGAGTTCGGGGACGACGTGGCCGTCGTGTGCGGGGCCTGGCACGTCCCCGCCCTGCGCCGGCGGGCCGCGGTCGGCGCCGACCGGGCACTCCTCAAAGGGCTGCCCAAGGCCAAGGTCCAGCTCACCTGGGTGCCCTGGACCCACCGCCGGCTGTCCCGCGCCAGCGGGTACGGAGCGGGCATCGACTCGCCGGGCTGGTACGGACATCTGTTCAGCGCCCCCGACCGCCCGGTCGAGCGGTGGATGACCAAGGTGGCCAGGCTGCTGCGCGACGAGGACCGGGGCGTGTCGTCGGCCCACGTCATCGAGGCCGTGCGCCTGGCCGGCACCCTCGCCGCGATGCGCGGCCGCCCGCTGCCGGGACTGACCGAGACCACCGACGCCGTCCGCGCCGTGATGTGCGAGGGCTCGGACGTCCCCCTGGACCTGGTGCGCGACCGGCTCGTGGTCGGCGAGGTGCTCGGTGAGGTGCCGGAATCCGCCCCGGCGGTGCCGTTGCAGCGGGACCTCACGCGGTCGCAGCGGCGACTGCGGCTCAAGCCCGAGGCGCTGGAGCGGGAGATGGAGCTCGACCTGCGCAAGGAGACCGACGCGGGACGCAGCACCCTGCTGCACCGGCTGCGGCTCCTGGGCATCGCGTGGGGCGAGCCCGCGGCGTCCCGCGGCAGCACGGGCACCTTCCGGGAGACCTGGCGGCTCCGCTGGGAGCCCGAGCTGTCCGTGCGGGTCGCCGAGGCCGGTGTGTGGGGCACGACCGTCGTGTCCGCGGCGACGGCCAAGGCCGAGGCGGACGCCGTCGGCGCGCCGTCACTGGCGGATGTCACGGCCCTCGCCGAGCGCTGCCTCCTCGCCGAGCTCACGGACGCGCTGCCCGTGGTGATGCGGGTGCTCGCCGACCGCGCCGCCCTCGACACGGACGTGGGCCACCTCGCGCAGGCCCTGCCCGCGCTCGTCCGTTCCCTGCGCTACGGCGACGTGCGCGGCACGGACACCCACGCCCTCTCCGAGGTCGCGGCCGGTCTCGCCGAACGCGTCTTCGTCGGCCTCCCGCCGGCCTGCGCCTCCCTCGACAGCGACGCCGCCGAGGAGATGCGAGGCCACCTCGACGCCGTGCACGGGGCGGTGGGGCTGCTGGGGGAGGCGGCCTCGGGGACCGGTGGGCCCTCGGGGATCCGCGGGCGCTGGCACTCCGTACTACGGGTGCTCGCCGCGCGGGACACCGTGCCCGGGGTGGTCAGAGGCCGGGCTGTCCGCCTGCTCCTGGACGAAGGGGAGCTGGCGCAGGAGGAGGCCGCCCGGCTCATGGGTCTCGTGCTGTCGCCGGGCACGGAGCCCGCGGACGGGGCCGCGTGGATCGAGGGATTCGTCGGGGGCGGCTCCGGCGGCATGCTCCTCGTGCACGACGAGCGGCTGCTCGGGCTGGTGGACACCTGGCTGACCGGGGTGCCCGCCGACGCGTTCACCGATGTGCTGCCGCTGCTGCGCCGGACGTTCTCGGCGTACGAGACGGGGGTGCGCAGGACCCTGGGCGAGCTCGTCCGGCGTGGCCCGGCGCCTCGGGCACGCGCGGAGGCCACCGGTGCCGGCTCCGGCATCCCGGGGTTCGCCCCCGACCTCGACACCGGGCGCGCCGATGCCGTGCTGCCGCTGCTGAGCCTGCTGCTGGGGCTCGCCGATCCCGACACCGGCGCCGATCCCGATCCCGACACCGGCACCGACGGCGACACCGGCACGGACAAAGACACCGGCACCGGCACCGACATCGACATCGATCTTGTGAGGGTGGCTCCATGAGCGAGGTGGTCTTGAGTGCCGTGGACGAGCGGCTGCGGCGCTGGCGCCTGGTGCTCGGCGGCGACGAGGCGGACGGCACCGGATGCGTGCTCTCCGGCCGGGACGCCGCCATGGACGGGGCGCTGGGCGCGCTCTACGGGAAGGGGAGCGGGGGACGGCCGGGACGGGACCGCTCGGCGGGGCTCGGGGCCTCGGCGCCGTCGGTCGCGCGCTGGCTCGGCGACATCCGGACCTACTTCCCCTCCTCCGTCGTCCAGGTGATGCAACGGGACGCCATCGACCGGCTCGGGCTCTCCGCCCTGCTCCTGGAGCCCGAGATGCTGGAGGCGGTGGAGGCCGACGTGCACCTGGTGGGCACCCTCCTCTCCCTCAACAAAGCCATGCCGGAGACGACCAAGGAGACCGCGCGGGCCGTCGTGCGCAAGGTCGTGGAGGACCTGGAGAAGAAGCTCGCCACCCGCACCCGGGCCACGCTCACCGGCGCCCTCGACCGCAGCGCCCGGATCAGCAGACCCCGCCACCACGACATCGACTGGAACCGCACGATCGCGGCCAACCTGAAGCACTACCTGCCCGAGTACCGCACGGTCGTGCCCGAGCGGCTGATCGGCTACGGGCGGGCCTCGCAGTCCGTGAAGAAGGAGGTCATCCTCTGCATCGACCAGTCGGGGTCGATGGCGGCGTCGGTCGTCTACGCCTCCGTGTTCGGGGCCGTGCTGGCGTCGATGCGCTCCATCGCCACCCGGCTCGTCGTCTTCGACACGGCCGTCGTCGACCTCACCGACCAGCTCGACGACCCGGTCGACGTCCTCTTCGGCACCCAGCTCGGCGGCGGCACGGACATCAACCGGGCACTCGCCTACTGCCAGTCGCAGATCACCAGACCGGCCGACACGGTCGTCGTCCTCATCAGCGACCTCTACGAAGGGGGGATCCGCAACGAGATGCTGAAGCGGGTCGCGGCGATGAAGTCGTCGGGGGTGCAGTTCGTGACGCTGCTCGCGCTGTCCGACGAGGGGGCACCCGCGTACGACCGTGAGCACGCGGCGGCGCTCGCGGCGCTCGACGCGCCGGCGTTCGCCTGCACACCCGATCTGTTCCCCGAGGTGATGGCGGCGGCGATCGAGAAGCGGCCGCTGCCGATCCCGGACACGAGGTGAGAGTGTTCCGTCCTGATCACGGATGACCGGTTCCGGGTGGTTCGGCAGACCCGGACGGCGGAAGGCCGGCGGATCCACCCGACCGGGCTCCCGCGCCCCCGCCGACCGGCCCGCCGCGGGAGCGCCGGGGGCCGCGCGAGGCTCTCAGTGGCTGCTCACAGGGGCCTCACGGGGTGATCCCCGGCCAGGTGAGGACCGGTCCGGGGCCCGTTCTGTGACAGGTATCACCGCTGTGGTGTGAGCTGCGATTTAGGGTCCCGTGCCCCACGGCGATAACCTGCGAGACGGACATGCCGCGCGCTCGGACACCGTGTGCGCCACCCTTGTGACAGCGGACGTCACGTTGCCCTTCGCGGCACGCCCACGCATCCAACGAACCGCGAGATCACTGATAGGGACGGACGCGCGTGGACCTGTTCGAGTACCAGGCGAGGGACCTCTTCGCCAAGCACGGTGTACCGGTGCTGGCCGGTGAAGTCATTGACACGCCTGAGGCAGCCCGCGAGGCGACCGAGCGTCTTGGCGGCAAGTCCGTCGTCAAGGCCCAGGTGAAGGTCGGTGGCCGCGGCAAGGCCGGCGGCGTCAAGCTCGCCGCCACCCCGGACGAGGCCGTCGCCCGCGCGACGGACATCCTCGGCATGGACATCAAGGGCCACACGGTCCACAAGGTGATGATCGCCGAGACCGCGCCCGAGATCGTCGAGGAGTATTACGTCTCGTACCTCCTCGACCGCACCAACCGCACCTTCCTCGCCATGGCGTCCGTCCAGGGCGGCGTGGAGATCGAGGTCGTCGCGGAGGAGAACCCCGACGCCCTCGCGAAGGTGCCGGTCGACGCCAACGAAGGCGTGTCGATCGAGAAGGCCCGCGAGATCGTCGCCCAGGCGAAGTTCCCGGCCGAGGTCGCCGACCAGGTGGCCGACATCCTGGTGACGCTGTGGGACACCTTCATCAAGGAGGACGCCCTCCTCGTCGAGGTGAACCCGCTCGCCAAGGTCGCCTCCGGCAAGGTCATCGCCCTGGACGGCAAGGTGTCGCTGGACGAGAACGCCGAGTTCCGTCAGCCCGACCACGAGGCGCTCGTCGACCACGCGGCCGCCAACCCCCTCGAGGCGGCCGCCAAGGCCAAGAACCTCAACTACGTCAAGCTCGACGGCGAGGTCGGCATCATCGGCAACGGCGCGGGTCTCGTCATGAGCACCCTCGACGTCGTCGCGTACGCCGGTGAGAACCACGGTGGCGTCAAGCCCGCCAACTTCCTCGACATCGGCGGCGGCGCCTCCGCCGCGGTCATGGCGAACGGCCTGGAGATCATCCTCGGCGACCCGGACGTCAAGTCCGTCTTCGTCAACGTCTTCGGCGGCATCACCGCCTGTGACGAGGTCGCCAACGGCATCGTCCAGGCGCTCCAGCTCCTCGCCGACAAGGGCGAGGCCGTCACGAAGCCGCTGGTCGTGCGTCTCGACGGCAACAACGCCGAGCTGGGTCGCAAGATCCTGTCGGACGCCAACCACCCGCTGGTCCAGCGCGTGGACACCATGGACGGCGCGGCCGACAAGGCCGCCGAGCTCGCGGCTGCGAAGTAAGGGACGAGGGACTAAACAGCCATGGCTATTTTCCTCAACAAGGACTCCAAGGTCATCGTCCAGGGCATGACCGGTGCCACGGGTATGAAGCACACCAAGCTCATGCTTGCGGACGGGACGAACATCGTCGGTGGCGTGAACCCGCGCAAGGCGGGCACCTCCGTCGACATCGACGGCAACGACATCCCCGTCTTCGGCACGGTCGCCGAGGCGATCGAGAAGACGGGCGCCAACGTGTCCGTCCTCTTCGTGCCGCCGGCCTTCGCCAAGGCCGCCGTGGTCGAGGCGATCGACGCGGAGATCCCCCTCGCGGTCGTCATCACCGAGGGCATCGCCGTCCACGACTCCGCCGCCTTCTGGGCGTACGCGAAGTCGAAGGGCAACAAGACCCGCATCATCGGCCCGAACTGCCCCGGTCTCATCACCCCGGGCCAGTCCAACGCCGGCATCATCCCGGGCGACATCACGAAGCCGGGCCGCATCGGCCTGGTCTCGAAGTCCGGCACGCTGACGTACCAGATGATGTACGAGCTCCGTGACATCGGCTTCTCGTCCGCCGTCGGCATCGGTGGCGACCCGGTCATCGGTACGACGCACATCGACGCGCTCGCCGCGTTCGAGGCCGACCCCGACACCGACCTGATCGTCATGATCGGCGAGATCGGCGGCGACGCCGAGGAGCGTGCGGCGGACTTCATCGCGAAGAACGTGACGAAGCCGGTCGTCGGCTACGTCGCCGGCTTCACCGCGCCCGAGGGCAAGACCATGGGCCACGCCGGCGCCATCGTCTCCGGCTCCTCCGGCACGGCCGCCGCCAAGAAGGAGGCCCTCGAGGCCGCGGGCGTCAAGGTCGGCAAGACGCCGACCGAGACGGCCAAGCTCGCGCGCGAGATCCTCGCGGGCTGAGCCGACGCTCGATCCAACGCCGGTGGGCCCGCACCCTTTTCTGGGGTGCGGGCCCACCGGCGTTCCGTATCACCGGCGTCCGGCCTGCCGGCGTTCCGCGACACGCACGTCACGCACCTCACGCACGTCACGCGTGTCACCCGCGATCCGAGTCAGCGGTTCTCCGGGATCAGCCGCTCCGGGCCGTTCATCTCCTGGGACCGCAGCCGGGCGCGCAGCCGCAGCTCCGCCGCGGACAGCGGCCCGGGGGCGGCCTTGGGCGGCAGGCCGCGGATGGTCTCCGGCGGCGCGAGGGGTTCCTCGTAGTGGTCCGGGGCCGTGCCCAGCGCCAGGGCGGTCACCCCGATCAGCAGGACCGTGAAGGCGATGGCCGCCCGCGTCCACTGCTGGGCCCGGCGCTCGCCGTACCAGCGGACAGTCCGGGGCTTCGTCGCCCGCAGCCGCTCCGCGCTCGCGAGTTCGGTGAGCCGCCGGTGCAGGTCCTCCGGGGACGCCAGCTCCGGCAGCCGTTCGGCGACGGCCTCGCGCGCGTGCAGCACCCGGTTGGCCGCCGCCGGCGTGCTCGCCTCCGTCTCGGCCGCGGTCTCCGGCAGCCCGAGCCCCACGCCGTCGTACAGCAGCAGGGTGCGCCGGTACGCCGGCGGCAGTTCGAGGAGTACGTCGAGCAGGGCGCGGTCGGCCGCGTCGGCGGGCGGTGCCTCCGGATGACGGTAGCGGGGGCGGAGCCGGTGCCAGGGGGAGAGCGCGTACTCGTACGCGGTGGCGCGCACCCATCCGGCCGGATCCCGGTCCACGGCCACCTCGGGCCAGCGGTACCAGGCCTGCTGGAACGCCCGTTCCACGGACTCGCGGGCCAGTTCGCGCCGCCCGGTCAGCAGATAGGTCTGTCGTACGAGGGCGGGGGCGCAGAACGCGTAGAGCGCGTCGAAGGCCTGAGCGGGCGTCAGTGAGGGCTCCGAGAGCCCGGCGTGCGCGTCCTCGACGAGCCACTCCTCGGTGGGCACCCCTTCGGCGAGCCGCCCCTCGGCCCGCTTCCGGCCCGGTCGCTCCCCGACTCGGACGGAGCGCTTCCTTCCCGTACCGGACCGGGCTTCGCGGCTCGTCCCCGCGCCCACCAGTCCGGAGCTGATGACCTCCTGAGGGACGGTCACCTCCGTCCGGGCGGCGGACGGATCGGCCGTGAGCAGCCTCGCGTACTCCTCCCGCACACGGCCGCGCGGGGCCGAACGACCGGTCTCCCACGAGCGCACCGTCGACCGGCTGACGCCGAGTCGGGTGGCCACGTCGGTCTGGGTCAACGACCGGCCCTCGCGCAGACGGCGGCGCTCCTTGGGCGCCGGCAGCGGGGTGGCGGGACTCTGTGTCAGGTCGGGTTCCACAGAACGCCCCTTCGTACGAAAAAGTACATAACTGCATATTGAGCGACACATCCATGGTTCGCCTGTTACGACGAGAAAGCGCGTGTCGTTGGGAGCATGGGCGATGTGACCCAAATCACCGACCGCAGGCTCTCGTTGTCGCACCTGCTCACCCGGATGCGCGACCGTTCACCCGGACTGGCCGCGAGCCTCCTGGGCGGCGTCCTCGCCGCGGGGCTCGGGCTCGCCGCGTTCGCCCTCCTCGTCATCGTGCTGTGGATCAGCTCGCCCTACCCGGACAGCGGGCCGGACGGGGCGCTGCACGTCGCCGCCGGGCTCTGGCTGCTCGCGCACGGTGTGGAGCTGATCCGCACCGACACGCTCTCCGGCCTGCCGATGCCGGTGGGGGTGACACCGCTGCTCCTGCTCGCCCTCCCGGTGTGGCTGCTGCACCGGGCCGCACGCGAGGCGGCCGACGTCACGTCGGAGTCGTCGCCGCACATGGCGTGGGCCGGGGTCGTGGCCGGCTATCTGTCCGTCGGCTGGGCCGCCGCGGCGTACGCCGGGGGCGGGACGCTGCGTCCCTCCTGGGCCTGGGCGGCGATCTGCCTGCCGCTCCTCGCGGTGGTCGCCGCGGGGGCGGGGGTCTGGACGGCGTACGGCCGGCCGTGGGGGCCGGGCCCGTTCCGGGGCAGGCGGGCCGCGCAGGCGCGTCCGCGGACAGGGGGGCGTCCGGTATCGGCCGTACGCCGTCTCGTCGCCGCCGACGACCGGCTGCTCGGCGGTGCGGCGCGGGCCGCCGCGGCCGGGATCGCGGTCCTCGTCGCGGGCGGGGCCCTGCTCGTGACGGCGTCGCTCGTGTGGCACGGGGACACGGCCCACGCCTCGTTCGCGCGGCTCACCGGGGGGTGGTCGGGCCGGTTCGCCGTCCTGCTGCTGTGCCTGGTCCTGGCGCCGAACGCGGCCGTGTGGGGGGCGGCTTACGGGCTCGGTCCCGGCGTCGTCCTGAGCGCGGGTCATGTCGCCGGTCCGCTGACCGCGGCCGTCCCCGGGGCGTACGCGCCGACCGAGTTGCTCCCCGCGTTTCCGCTGCTCGCGGCACTGCCGCAGGCGGGGTCCGGGGCGCCGTCGCCCTGGCCGAGCGTGCTGGTGCCGCTGGCCGCCGGGGTGGCCGTGGCGTGGTTCGCGGTGAAGGCGGGGGCCGCGCGGGGAACCCCGGGCCGGGAGGAATGCTGGCCGCTCGGGCGGACGGTGGCCGCCGTCTCGATCGCCGCCGGATGGTGCGGTGTCGTGCTCGGTGTGCTCGCCGGGCTGGCCGGGGGGCCGCTCGGGGTCCGCGCCCTGGCCCATTTCGGGCCGGTGTGGTGGCAGGTGGGGCCCGCGACGGCGGTGTGGACGGCGGTCGTCGGGATTCCCGTGGCGGTCGGCGCGGTCGAGTGGCGGAGCCGGGGGCGGGCGGCCGCCGGGGGCGCGGGTGTCCGCCGGGGCGCGCGCGGGATCGGATGGGCTTCGTGGTGGCGGCCGCGCGCTTGGCTGCCGGGGCGCGGGGGCGTCTCCGCGATGCCGGTGCCGACGCCGGTTCCGTACCAGGGGCAGGCGTCCATGTCCGGCCAGGCGGACCCCACGGTGCCGGCGTCGGTCGTCGAGAGCTTCGATCCGTTCGAGGCGTACGACCCGTACGAGTCCTACGACCCCTTCGAGCCGTACGACCCGCTGCCCGGGGAATCTACGGGGGGCGGCCGGCACGGGGAAGCGTCGAGGGAGACCCGATGGGAGGCACTGAGGAAGGCTGGCGGGCCTCCGGAACCGGAGGACCCGGGTGGCCCCGAACACCCGGAGGACCCGGAGGACTCGGAGAGCATCGAAGGTCGCGGGGACTTGGCGGGCGACGGGAAGCGGCGAGGCCCGGACCACCGGAACGGACCGGGGAACGGGGAACTGGCCGACAGCCCCGAGGGGTAGGGACCCCGAACCGACGGCTGGCCCAAGGACCCCGCCTCGGACACCCCGGGGAGCGGCGGCTCGCCCCGCTGACCCGGGACGGCTTGACCTGCGGCGACCCTGCCGCCCGACGCCGGGCGGCAGGGTCGCCGTCGTCAGTTGTGGGTGCCCAGGATGCCGCGCAGATCCTTCGGGAGAAGGTCGTTGCAGGACTTCTTCGCGGCGGTCGTCAGGGCGTCGTTCGTGCAGGAGTAGTAGTCGCTGTAGACGAGGTGGGCGGTGAAGACCCCCGCGACCAGCACGATGGCCAGCGACGCGGTGACGATGCCGCTCACCGCGGCCGTCAGCTGCGGGCGGGCGTTCGGATCGGGGGCCGGGGCGTCGGGGTCCGGCGTACGCGATCTGGACCGCAGCGCGCTGCCGCCCCAGTACAGGGCGAGCGCGCCGAGCAGCAGCGCCACGTACGGCCAGCCGAAGAGGACGAAGAAGAACGCCCACATGCCGGAGAGCAGTGCGTAACGGGCGCGGCGCTGGGCCGGGTCCGTGGGGTCCCAGCGCATGCCTCCGCCGGGCGTCCCGCCGGGACCGCCCTCGGGCCCGCCCTGCCCCTGCGGGGCGCCCGGCCGGTCGCCGAAACCGCCACCGTCGGAGGGACCGGGCTGCCGGTCGCTCCACTGGCTGCCCCAGGGCGAGTGCCCGGAGCCCTGCTGTCCGCCCTCGTCGTTCCCGCCGGAGCCCTGTCCGTGCCGGCGCGGCTGCCAGGGCCGGTCGGGTGTCCCCTCCGGCGGCGGCGCGAACGGGTTGTCCTCCTGGCCGGAGGTCTGGCCGGACGGGGGAGTGCCGGGCGCGCCGGGTTCGCGCTCGCCCGAGGGGCCGCCGCTTCCGCCCGCGGAGCCGCCGCCGTTCCCGTCCGCGGAGCCGGGCCCGCCGGTGGAGCCGTCCTCGCCCGGCCTCGGCGGGGTGGACGAAGAGTGCCGCTCGCGCAGCAGGAGCGGAGGGAGTCGGAGACTGCGGTCCGGCATCAGGTGAGCGTCTTCCCCTTGGTGGTTCTGGCAGGCGGTGGGTCCACACATCATCGCGCTCGCGACGTGCGCCCCGGGCCGGTCCTCCCGGGCTGACGCCTCGGGCCGGTCCGCCCCGGACCCGTGCCCCGAGCTTCGCACTCCGGACTCGCGCCCCGAGTTTCGTGCCCCCGGACGCGCGTTCCGCATGTCTCCGGAACCCGTGCCACGGGTGGTGCCGGGGTCATGCCCCGGACGTTCGTTCTCGTCCCAGGTCAACGTCCCGCGCACACAGGGCGTTCCCTGTGCCGGAGGCCTTCCCGGGTGGATCCTCCCCAGACGCTACCTTCCGGCCTCGCCCCCGTCCCGTGGGGGCCGCCCGGTGTGCCGGTATCGTTGCTGACGGTCGGCCGCTTCGTAGACTTCCCCGTATCCCGGGGCGCGAAGCATTCGTACGACCGTACAAACGCTCCCCCGAGAAAGGGCCCCCTCGTGGCCAAGACCAAGCGCCTCGTCGTGCTGGTCTCCGGATCAGGTACGAATCTGCAGGCACTGCTCGACGCCGTCGCGGAGGCGGGCGCGGCGGCCTACGGGGCCGAGATCGTGGCCGTCGGTGCCGACCGGGACGACATCGAGGGGCTCGCCCGGGCCGAGCGTGCCGGGCTCCCGACCTTCGTGTGCAAGGTCAAGGACCACGGCAGCCGGGACGCCTGGGACCGGGCGCTCGCCGAGGCGACCGCCGCGTACGAGCCCGACCTCGTCGTGTCCGCCGGGTTCATGAAGATCGTGGGGAAGGAATTCCTCGCCCGCTTCGGCGGACGGTTCGTCAACACGCACCCCGCGCTGCTGCCCAGTTTTCCCGGAGCCCACGGCGTCCGTGACGCGCTCGCGTACGGAGCCCGGGTCACCGGCTGCACCGTCCACTTCGTCGACGACGGCGTCGACACCGGACCGATCATCGCCCAGGGCGTGGTCGAGGTCCGCAACGAGGACGACGAGAGCGCTCTGCACGAGCGCATCAAGGAAGTCGAGCGAAGGCTGCTCGTCGATGTCGTGGGGCGGCTCGCCCGCAACGGCTATCGCATTGAGGGACGAAAGGTAGTTATCCAGTGACCGCCGACAGCACAGTCACGGCCGAGAGCACCGAGGGCACCAAGCGGGTCATCCGGCGCGCGCTCGTCAGCGTGTACGACAAGACCGGTCTCGAAGAGCTGGCCCGTGGGCTGCACGCGGCCGGTGTCGAGCTCGTCTCCACCGGGTCCACCGCCGCGAGGATCGCCGCGGCCGGTGTGCCCGTCACCAAGGTGGAGGAGCTGACCGGCTTCCCCGAGTGCCTGGACGGCCGGGTCAAGACCCTGCACCCCAAGGTTCACGCCGGGATCCTCGCCGACCTGCGCCTGGAGAGCCACCGGCAGCAGCTCGCCGAGCTCGGCGTCGAGCCGTTCGACCTCGTCGTCGTCAACCTCTACCCGTTCCGGGAGACCGTCGCGTCCGGGGCCACCCCCGACGAGTGCGTCGAGCAGATCGACATCGGCGGCCCCTCGATGGTCCGCGCGGCCGCCAAGAACCACCCCTCGGTCGCCGTCGTCACCAGCCCCGGCCGTTACGGCGACGTCCTCACCGCCGTCGAGAGCGGCGGCTTCGACCTGCGCACCCGCAAGCGGCTCGCCGCCGAGGCCTTCCAGCACACGGCCGCGTACGACGTCGCCGTCGCCTCCTGGTTCGCCTCCTCGTACGCGCCGGTCGACGAGTCGCAGTTCCCCGACTTCCTCGGTGCCACCTGGGAGCGCGCGCACACCCTGCGCTACGGCGAGAACCCGCACCAGCCCGCCGCGCTCTACACCTCCGGCACGGGCGGCCTCGCCGAGGCCGAGCAGCTCCACGGCAAGGAGATGTCGTACAACAACTACACGGACACGGACGCCGCGCGCCGTGCCGCGTACGACCACGAGGACCCCTGCGTCGCGATCATCAAGCACGCCAACCCGTGCGGGATCGCCGTCGCGTCGAACGTCGCCGAGGCGCACCGCAAGGCGCACGCCTGTGACCCGCTGTCCGCGTTCGGCGGTGTGATCGCGGTCAACCGTCCGGTCACCAAGGAGATGGCCGAGCAGGTCGCGGAGATCTTCACCGAGGTCATCGTCGCGCCCGAGTACGAGGACGGCGCCCTCGAAGCCCTCGCCAAGAAGAAGAACATCCGTGTGCTGCGGGCCCACAACGCCCCGGCCGACCCGGTCGAGATCAAGCCCGTCGACGGTGGCGCGCTCCTCCAGGTCACCGACCGGCTCCAGGCCCCCGGGGACAACCCGGCGAGCTGGACGCTCGCGACCGGCGACGCCCTGAGCGAGGGCGAGCTCGACGAGCTGGCCTTCGCGTGGCGTGCCTGCCGTGCCGTGAAGTCCAACGCGATCCTGCTCGCCAAGGACGGCGCCTCGGTCGGCGTCGGCATGGGCCAGGTCAACCGTGTCGACTCCGCGAAGCTCGCGGTCGAGCGGGCCGGCGCCGAGCGCGCCCGCGGCTCCTACGCCGCCTCGGACGCGTTCTTCCCGTTCCCGGACGGCCTGGAGATCCTCGCCGACGCGGGCGTCAAGGCCGTGGTCCAGCCCGGCGGCTCCGTCCGCGACGAGCTGGTCGTGGAGGCCGCGAAGAAGGCCGGCATCACGATGTACTTCACCGGCACGCGGCACTTCTTCCACTGATCCCGCTGATCCAGTGGAAACGCGAGGGCCGTGTCCCCCCGGTCAGGGGTGGGACACGGCCCTCGGTGCGTACCGGACCTTCAGTACTCGGCGCGTACCCGGCCTTCAGTAGCGGGGGCGGTTGAACCACGCGACGCCGGACGGCGCGATCATCGCCGCCGCCATCACGCCGCCGAAGCCGATCCACAGCAGCGCCCAGACCAGCGCGGCGGAGGAGTTGGCGTTCGCCGCGGAGATCAGGACGAGGACGCCGAACAGGGAGCCCAGGATTCCGTACACCATGGTGGTGATCCGGATGCCCTGCCCACCTCTGGTGAACTTGACCCCCAGCGTGATCGAAAGACCCGCGAGAGCGAGGAAGAGCAGCGCGATCACGAGGATGATGCCGGCGGAGTCGTGGCCGAGGTCGGACAGGCCGTTGTCGCCGAAGGTGTCCTCGCCCGCGTTGGACGCGTCGTTGATGGTCGCGGCGCCGAAGATCGCGAAGATGCCGATCAGGATCTGGACGGCCGCCACGATGTAGAGCAGGACACGGGCGGTCGTCATCAGGCCCGGCATGGTCTGCGGCATCATGTTGCCGCCCGGGTAGCCGGGGTACGCGGGCTGCTGCGGGTAGCCGTAGCCCTGCGGGGGAACGTTCGGCGGGGCCTGCGGGTACCCGTAGCCGGGGGCACCCGGCGGGGCGGCGGGAGGCTGCTGCGGCGGCGGGCCGTAGGGGTTGTTCGGGTCGCCGAAACTCATGGCGGGTTTCCTCCGTTGCCTCTTGCGGGGACTACGCGCGGCACGGTTCGGAGGAATTTCTACAGAGCGGTCCGTCCCCCCGGTACTGCCCGCGACACTGTGTGTGCTCATCGTTCTTTAGCAGACTCTTACTTGTCCAGCGAACTTCCCTATGTGTTGTGCAAGTGCAACATCAGCGATCATGGTCGGATACGGGTCAATCGGGCGCTCTGCGGCTGTCGCGAGGCGGCCGGCAGGCCGGGGGAAGGCCGTTGTGGGGGTCGGGGCGGCCCCGGATTGGAACCTGGACCGCGTCATCCGGGAGGATGGGGCCATGACCGCCCAGATTCTCGATGGCAAGGCCACCGCAGCCGCGATCAAGTCCGACCTGACCGTCCGCGTGGCGGCCCTGAAGGAGAAGGGCGTCACGCCCGGCCTCGGGACGGTCCTGGTCGGGGACGACCCCGGAAGCCAGAAGTACGTCGCCGGCAAGCACCGCGACTGCGCCCAGGTCGGCATCGCCTCCATCCAGCGCGAACTGCCCGCGACCGCCACGCAGGAAGAGATCGAGGCGGTGGTCCGCGAGCTGAACGAGGACCCCGCCTGCACCGGCTACATCGTCCAGCTGCCGCTCCCCAAGGGCATCGACGAGAACCGCATCCTGGAACTGATGGACCCGGACAAGGACGCGGACGGCCTGCACCCGATGAACCTCGGGCGTCTCGTCCTCAACGAGCCCGCCCCGCTGCCCTGCACCCCCAACGGCGTCCTCACGCTCCTGCGCCGCTACGGCGTGGAGATCAAGGGTGCCGAGGTCGTGGTCGTCGGCCGCGGTGTGACCATCGGCCGCCCGATGCCGCTGCTGCTGACGCGGCGCAGCGAGAACGCCACGGTCACCCAGTGCCACACCGGCACCCGTGACCTCTCCGCGCACCTCAAGCGGGCCGACATCATCGTCGCCGCCGCCGGCTCCGCCCACCTCATCCGGGCCGAGGACGTGAAGCCGGGCGCCGCCGTCCTCGACGTCGGTGTCTCGCGCAGCGCCGAGGGCAAGATCGTCGGAGACGTCCACCCGGACGTCGCCGAGGTCGCCGCATGGATCTCCCCGAACCCGGGCGGTGTCGGCCCGATGACGCGGGCCCAGCTCCTCGTCAACGTGGTGGAAGCGGCGGAGCGCAGTGTCGGCTGACGGCAACACCCATTCGTCCGGGGCCGGCACGGGGCGTGCCGGCCGGGGGGCCTCCGCCGGGGTGCGGGCCGGGGCCGCCGAGGAGGCTGAGATCGGAGCCGGGGTGAAGACTGAGGCCGGGGCTGCGTCTGAGGCCGAGGCTGTGCCTGAGGCCGGAGCTGTGTCCGAGACCGGGGCTGTGTCCGAGGCTGAGGTTGCGCCTAGGGCCGGGGCTGAGGTTGTGCCTGAGGCCGGGGCAGCGTCCGAGGCTGAGGCTGTGTCCGAGGCTGAGGAAGTGACCGTTCGGGATGCCATCAGCGCTCCCGACGCCCAGGGCGAGCCGCGGCGCACCACGCGGCGCTTCCCGCTGTTCACGCGGGACACGGCCCGGCCCGAGGGCGGTGGCCGGGCCGCGCCCGGAGACGCCCCGGCGCCCGCGCGTCAGTGGCCCATCCTCACCGTGCTGTCCACCGTCGCGCTCGGCCTCTTGCTCACCGCGCTCGACGTGTTCCGCGTCGGCACGATCCTGATCGGTGTCGCGCTGCTCGCGGGCGCCGTGATGCGATGGACGCTGCCCAGCGTCGGCATGCTCGCGGTCCGCTCCCGCTTCACGGACATGGTCACCTACAGCGTCCTGGGCGTCGCCATCGTGGTGCTCGCGCTGATGGCCCAGCCCCAACCATGGCTGGAGATCCCGTTCCTCGACGACACCTTGCACTTCACGGTCCGCTGAACCGCGGCCGGCCCGCACGCGCCGGCCGGCCCGCCTCCGCGTACCGCTGGCCCGTCCTCTCCTTCGGGGAGGGCGGGCTCTGTCGTTCCCGGGAATGACGACGGCCCGTCCTCTCCCCCGAGTCAAGGACGGGCCGCGCTCGGGCGATTGTTCCGCCCGGGGTCAACCCTTGTGCACGGGAACGCGCTGTTCAACAGCTCTCAGCCCCCTGTGGCACGGAAGTGACCATTCCGGCACGGTGTGCGGGCCGTGTGACGGCAACCGTTCACCTCCGGTCGGGGTCGGCGGTCGGCGGGTGGAACACTGTTCCTACCAGGGGAAGTTGGGGGAAAGAATGCCTCGTCGGAAGGCTTTGTCGAGCGAACTCGATCCGCGGGTCGCCGAGTTCGTCGGACAGCTTCGGCTGCTCGTCGACCGGAGCGGGCTGGGCATCGCGGCCGTGGCCGACCGTACGGGGTACAGCCGGGCATCCTGGGAGCGCTATCTGTCCGCCGGGCTTCTCGCGCCCAAGGGAGCGGTTGTCGCGCTGGCCGAGGTGACCGGGGCCAGTCCTGTGCAGCTCGTGACGATGTGGGAGCAGGCCGAGCGGGTCTGGAGCCGTTCGGAGATGTTCGGGCCGGAGCCCGAGGATGCGCGGCCTGTTGGTGCCGGGGCCGGTGTCGGTGTCCGCTCGGGGGAGGGGGCCGCGTGGCGGATGCGGGGGCTTGCGCTGCCTCTCGCCGGTGTCGTGGGTGTCCTGGTCCTCGTCGCGGCCGCTGTTTATCTGACCCGGGGCGCGGGGGAAGGGGACGTGGCCGGTGCGTCGAAGAGGCCGGTGGCCTCCGTCAGTCCCCGGCCCGATCTGCCGCCCGGGGTCGGATGCGGTGGGGCCTCCTGTGCCGGGAAGGACCCCGAGACCATGGGCTGCGGCGGGCGGTTCGCCACGACGGTGACCAGCGTGACGGTGGGGGGCGCGTTGGTGGAGGTGCGGTACAGCGAGACGTGCGGGGCGGCTTGGGCTCGGGTCACGTCGGCCGGGGTGGGGGACCGGGTCGAGGTGTCGGCCGGGGCCGGGGGCTCGGCCTCGGCCTCGGCGAAGCAGACCGCTGTGGTGGGCACCGACGTCGATACGTACACGCCGATGGTCGCGGTGAAGGACGCCGGTGATGTGAGGGCTTGCGTGACGCTGAAGTCGGGGCAGGCGGGGTGCACGGCCTAGCGTCCGGTGGGTGGGTCGGGGCCGTGCCGGTGCATCAGCCCGTCGCCGTTGGGTGAGGCGTGGGCGTCGGTGGCGACGGGCATCGATGTACCGGCACGTCCCCGACGGCGCGCGGGCGACTGCGGGTGTGTCGTGGTGGCCGGTCCGCATTTCGGTCCCCGGCCAGGGACAGGTTTCATCCCCGGTCGGGGAAAGGTTTCAGCCCCTCCGGCGCTTGAGGGGTGGGGTCCGGGGCGGAGCCCCAGGGTGGGTCGGGTAGGGGCGGAGGGGGCGAAAAGAGGCTGTGGAGGGCCGGGGAAAACTTTGGGTTTGGGGGATTGAGATGGTTCTGAGGGGGCAGGCGGACCGTACCCCCACGGGATCCGGAGCTGTCGGGAAGGGGGGAGATCCCTTCCCGGAGCACCTGGTACCCCCTTTGGCGGTCGCCGAGTTCACCCTCTCCCGGACCCGGCGACCGCCTGCCCGGGGGATCCGCGACACATCTGTGGGCTGGGCCACACGCACCCTGACGCCCGGCGTCCCGGATGCGCGATAGCCTGACGGCGGATCTCTCTTGACGCCGAGAGATCGATCATCGGGACCTTTGATCGATCATTGCGGTGGTTGCAGGGGACGATCCTGCACCCGGGGCAGGGACGCCCCACCGCCTGCTGTCATACGGAGAACGCCATGACTCGCACTCCCGTGAACGTCACCGTCACCGGCGCGGCCGGCCAGATCGGTTACGCCCTGCTCTTCCGCATCGCCTCCGGCCAGTTGCTCGGCGCGGACGTGCCGGTCAAGCTGCGCCTCCTGGAGATCACGCCGGCGCTGAAGGCCGCCGAGGGCACCGCGATGGAGCTCGACGACTGCGCCTTCCCGCTTCTTCAGGGCATCGACATCACGGACGACCCGAACGTCGCCTTCGACGGCACCAACGTCGGTCTGCTCGTCGGCGCCCGCCCCCGTACCAAGGGCATGGAGCGCGGTGACCTGCTCTCGGCCAACGGTGGCATCTTCAAGCCGCAGGGCAAGGCGATCAACGACAACGCCGCGGACGACGTCAAGATCCTGGTCGTCGGCAACCCGGCGAACACCAACGCGCTGATCGCCCAGGCCGCCGCTCCGGACGTACCCGCCGAGCGCTTCACCGCCATGACCCGTCTGGACCACAACCGCGCGCTGACCCAGCTCGCGAAGAAGACGGGCACCACGGTCGCCGACATCAAGCGTCTGACCATCTGGGGCAACCACTCCGCCACCCAGTACCCCGACATCTTCCACGCGTCGGTCGCCGGCAAGAACGCGGCCGAGGTCGTCAACGACGAGAAGTGGCTGGCGGAGGAGTTCATCCCGACCGTCGCCAAGCGTGGTGCGGCGATCATCGAGGCCCGTGGCGCGTCCTCGGCCGCCTCGGCCGCCAACGCCGCCATCGACCACGTCCACACCTGGGTCAACGGCACCGCCGAGGGCGACTGGACCTCCATGGGCATCCCGTCCGACGGTTCGTACGGTGTGCCGGAGGGCCTCATCTCCTCCTTCCCCGTCACGACGAAGGACGGCCAGTACGAGATCGTCCAGGGCCTGGACATCAACGAGTTCTCCCGCGCCCGCATCGACGCCTCCGTCAAGGAGCTCGAGGAGGAGCGCGAGGCGGTCCGTTCCCTCGGCCTGATCTGATCCGGCGCGAACCGGGCTGAACCGTAACGGCATTCGTCCGGATCGGCCCGGCGGCGTTCGTTCCGCCGCAGTACACGCGATGCCCGGGTGGTGCTCACCACCCGGGCATCGGTGCGTTCGGGCGGGGCGCCTCACCCCTGGCCGACCACCAGCTCGGCCAGATCCAGGAACGCCCGCGTCGTCGCCGTGCGCAGCTTGCCCAGATCGCGGAACCCGGGAGAGCGCAGGCTCATGTCGAAGGGGATGAGGATGACCTGCGCAAGGGGGCAGCCGAGACGGAACGCGAGTTCGCTGGAGCGCGTCGGCCGGCCGGGTCCTTCGATCTCCGAGGCCACGACGATCGCCTCGTCCGCGAGCGTCCGGTGCCCCGACGCGCGCAGATCCTCGAGCAGGGACGCCACCATGTCAAGGAACTGGTCGGTGGCACTGGAGCACAGGACCAGCTGGTCCGTGAGGGCCAGCGCGACCTCGGCGGACCGGTCGAGACGCTTGGGCGACCAGTCGGTCAACACGAAGGAGTAGTACGGCGCCGTCTGAGTCAGCACCCGGGCGTACTCCTGGGCATGGACCGGGTTCGAGTTGAAGTGGCCCGAGCGGTGCGCGAGCACTTCCAGGCCCGAGGGCAAGTGGTTGGTGAGGGCGCGGATCTCGGCGTACGGAGTGTCCAGGGGCAGGGTCGCCAGGTCGCGCAGGGTGGCTGGGTTGCGCTGGGTCAGGAAGGAGTCGAGGGCTCCTTGTGACGGGGCTCCGTCGAGAGCGAGGACGGGCTCGTCGCGGACGGTGGCGAGCAGTGAGCCGAGGACCACGGTCGTCGTGGCCCGGCCGCTGTAGTGGTACGTGCCCACCAGAGTGACGCGCTTGCTCCGGCGCAGCGGCGTGCGCAGCCGCTGCAGGCGTGCGTCCCGGTCCGTGACACCGAACCGGGGCAGGCGAAGACGGGCGCGCCGTTCCGGCCGGGCGTCGACGGGCGGCAGAGCGAGGGGTATGTCCGCCAGTGTGGGGCCCAGTGCCACGACAGACGGTTCCCCGCTGTCCTGCGTCGCCCGGGCCATGGCGACGTAGCGGGCGAGGATGTCGGCCACCGCCCCCGCGATGGGGCGCCGCGCCGGGTCGGGGTCCAGGCAGCGCAGCACCATCAGTCGGAGTCGTTCCCACGTGTCGCCCTGCCACAGATGCATGCCCTCGGGCAGCGCCGGTATCTCCCAGCCGGCTTTGCTGCTGACGAGTTGGAGCATCTCGCCGAGGGACCGTACGTTGTCCTCGGCCGTCGGTACCGGACCCGTTCCGAGGTGGCGTCCATCGACGACGCAGTCGGACAGGTTGCCCAGGACCACGGAGCGCCTGAGGACGAACACACTGTCGGGACTGAAGTCCGCGAGGACCAGGCCGTTGACGTGACAGACGGCGAGGGCGCTGGCCAGGTGCCACGCGACGACGAGGCCGGCGATCTTGTCGAACGGGGCCGTGCCGTCGAGCAGGGCCCCGTTGAAGATCTCCGACAGCCGAGGCGGTTGCCTGTCGGGCGCGTCGGTGTCGGCGACGGGTGCCATCGCCAGCCAGGGCGGAGTCGCGTCGAGCTCGGCGATGTGCAGCACGGGCGCGTACTGGCCGCCGAGCCGCCGGAGAGCCTCGGCCTCCACCTCGATCAGTTGCGCGTTCACCGTGGGGAGATCAGGACGCGGGACGCGGAGTACGGCCACCTCGTTCTCCGCGGTCGACCCCTGGTAGACCACTGTGCGACGACCCCGCCGCCGCCCCCGGAGCGTGTACGGTCCCAGCACGCGGGGATCGTCGTCCGTCAGGGCGGTCCAGTCGTCCGGCCCGGACTCCGGCACGTCCGGCTCGGTGACTCCGGCGGTGCCGGGCGCGCCGTCGACGGAGACCCCGAAACGGGTCAGCAGCCGCCGCTCGACACTGGTGAACGGGCTCTGGGAGCCGTGCAGTTGCGCGTTGCCGTCCGGATGGATCAGCCAGGCGGGAAAGTCGGGCGAATTGCCCGCCAGCTGCTCCAGCCTGCGGCCGATGCTGCGTCCTGTGCGCAGGAGTTCGGCCTGCGGGACCGCGTCCAGCAGAACGGACTTGGACTCGTCGGAGAAGTCGAAGACGAGGTGCTTGGCGGGTACGGGTCCGGACACGGGTGCCGGACGTGGTCCGATCAGGCCACCCAGGAACACCTCGGCGAGGTGCGAGGTGCGCGCGGGCCAGGGGACCGCTGTCTGGACCAGCCGCATGACCGGCACCGACAACGGCGAGACGGCGGCCAGATGGGCGGCGAGGCGGTACGCCTCCGGAGTCGCAGCGTCCCGGAACCGCTGGGCGCTGTGCAGGTCCCGGGAGGCGGCGACCGCCGCGTAGCGGCTGGGGCGGGCGAGCAGGGGCAGCTCCACCGTGGTTCCCGGCGAGGCGAGCAGGCGCGCCCAGTTCCGCAGAGCGCCGGCCGTCGGTTCCAGGACCGGGACGCGTACCCCGGTGAACTCGGCCAGCTCGGGCGGCAGGACCCGGTCGGTGATCTCCCAGGACGTGTTGGCGCCACCGATCCGCCGGGTGGTGGCCTGCCAGCGTTCGGCGTGGATTCCGGACGCCTCCCACATCTCGGGCGGCAGTGTGTGCAGCAAGGCGACCGGGCCCTGGGCGGCCCACGCCGCCAGCAGATCGTGCATGGTTCCGTTCCGCCAGCCGGCCCCCATCCCGTCGCTGACGACCAGTACCAGGGTGCGGCCCGAGGGATCCCGTACAGCGCTCAGCGGGATCTCGGCGCTCTCGGGCTGAAACGGCCGGGCGCGGAGCCGCGGTTCGCGGGCGCGGTGGGTGTCCAGACCGAGGACGCGGGTCGTGGCGAAGGCGCCCAGCCGTTCGAGCAGCGTGCGCAGTTCGGCACCGAGCCGGTTCCAGAGCAGCATCGACACACCGTCGTCGACGAGCAGCACCAGGCTCAGCCAGCGTTCCTGCGCGGGACGCTGCACCACGTCGGGCAGCCGCGTCTCGGCCAGCTCGGCGGCGGTGCGCTCCTCGTCGATCTCCAGCCGGTGCCGGCTGGTCAGACGACGCCGCAGCGGACGCAGGGCACGTCCGAGTTCGAGTTCGTCGTCGAGGGCCTTGCTCTCCGGGACCCGAATGGGCAGGGCCTTGCGCGGTTCCCGCTCCGGTGGCCGTGGCCAGGGCGCGGGGGCGGGGTTCTGGCGGGCCGCCGCGTACAGGGAAGGCTTGGTGAGATCGGGCAGGTCCGGATCGTCGGGCTCGGGGGCGGGCCCCGGTGGCGGCAGGGGCTCCGTCGCGGGCTCGGGGTCGTCGGCCGGGGATGCGGGCTGCGGGGACGCGCGCAGGCCGACGCTCAGGGGTGCCTGGTCGGTCGAGGGCAGACGGCGGGCGAGCCAGAGCACGTCGAGCACCAGGTCCGCGTCGAGGTCCTGGCCGCACGCGCCCAGGACCCGGAGGGCCTCGGCGAGCCGGTCACCGCCGCCCGCCATCGTCACATCGCCCCGGTCAGCTGGTGGAGGACGGCGTCGAGGAGGCCCTCCGCGTTCAGATCCACGCCGCCGACGCGCAGGAAGACGGCATTGAGCAGTTGGTCCGTGGCGAGTTCGCCGGGGGCACGGCGGCGCAGGAACGCGTTCAGCAGGTCGTCCGCTTCGCGCAGCGCGTCCTCGCCCAGATGGGCGGCGACGATGGCGCGCAGCCGCTCCTCGTCGGGCACGGGCAGTTCGAGGCGGACGCAGCGGCGCAGGAACGCCGGCGGGAAGTCGCGTTCACCGTTGCTGGTGATGACGACGACCGGGAACTCCGCACACTGGACCCGCCCTTGATGAACGCTTACGGTGCCGCGGTGGTCGGCGGTCTGCACCTCCACGTTCGTGACGTCCTCGGGGAGCCGCGTGAGTTCGGGTATGTCGAAGACCCCTTCCTCGAAGACGGTGAGCAGGTCGTTCGGCAGATCGACGTCACCCTTGTCCATCTCGTCGATGAGCAGGGCGCGGGGCGCGGCGGAGGGGACCAGCGCGGTGCCGAGTGGGCCGAGTCGGACGAACGTGCCGATGGAGGGCTCTCGTTCGCCCCGGTCACGGCTCAGGGTCGTCTCGCGCAGCCGACCGATGGCGTCGTACTGATAGAGGGCTTCGCGCACGGTGGAGCGGCTGTTGATGGGCCAGCGCAGCAGTTCGCCGAGGTCGAGCTCGTGGGCGACCGCGCGGGCGAGCGACGATTTTCCGGTACCCGCCGGGCCGGTCACGAGCAGCGGACGGCGCAGATGCAGTGCGGCGTTGACGACATCGGCGTGTTGTGGCTCGATCAGGTACGGCAGTTCGGCCCGGGCGATGTGCGACGGGGTGAAGCGACGCCAGGGCGGCGCCGGCGGAAGGGCCACGGCCCGCGGCAGTCCGCTTCCGCGGAACAGGCGCCAGTCGGCGTCGGGTGCGGTCGTCATGACCTCTCCTGCGGTTCGTGGGTCAGCGGGGGAAGAGGCGCCGGATCGGGTTTCATACGCCCTCCTGGGGCTCCGTCAGATGCAGCCGGGGCACCGTGCGGTCGGCGTCGGCCCAAGCGAGGACCGGACGGCCCGGGAAGTCGTGAGGGTGGGCCATGGTCCTGGCGCGGTAGGAGCGCACGCCGTCGGGCAGTTCCCGTGTGGCGACCCGTGCCATGTGTTTCACGGCGTGCGAGTCCGTGTTCTGGCCCCGGTCCCACACCACTACGGGTACCCCGACGGCCAGACAGACCTGCACGATGCCATCACGCAGACCCGGCGGCACGTCGACGGAGACGCGCACGGCGTCGAGCTTCTCCATCAGTTCGTAGTAGACCTGGTTCGGATCCTTGGACGCGTCCGAGAAGACCAGGGTTGCTCCGGAGTCGAGACGACTCCACCGGCGGCGCCACTCGGGCAGGAAGCGCTCGTGGCGGCGCAGGAGCTCCGGGCAGTGCATGACCAGCGGGAACTCCACCCCGAGCACACCGGGCACGATCTCGTCGGGGGCCCGGCCCTCCCATTCGTCGACGGGGAGATTCAGGCTGCCGCGGTCCACCAGGACCTCCACGAGGGGACGTTGGCCCTGTGAGGCGGACGGAGCGAGGGACTCCAGGGTGCGCAACAGCTCGCGGGCGGCCTCGGACGCCGAGTAGGAGACGTCCGCCGTGGCCGAGACCTGCCGGGGCCCCGCGCCCTCGTCGCACCAGATCCTCAGGCGATGGCGTTCCGCCCCGGCCTGCCGCACCTCGACCAGTACCCGGGCGCGGGCCGACCGTGTGCGTATGTCCCGTGCCCATTCCTGGGCGTCCGAGCGCCGCTCCGCGAGGGCCGAGCGAGGAATGCCGAGCCGGGCGATCACCCCGTCGGACCACATGCGCAGCCCGGCACGCTGCGGTGCGGCGCACAGCACGCTCAGGTATTCCATGGCACGCAGCAGAGCGGGGACCCGCGGGTCGGCGCCGTCCGAGCGGCCGTCACCCGGCAGCGTCTCCAGATGGTCGAGCAGGGTGTCGAGGCTGCCCCCGCCGGGGAATGCCGCGACCAGCGGCAGGGCCGCGCGCACCACTTCCCCGAACCGTCCGAGCACCGTGCGGTCGACGCCGCGCAACAGGTGGTGCAGACGGGCGTATTCGCGCGGGGAGAGGAGCCGGGGTCCGGGTGAGAGGCGGCCGGCCGTCAGGACGCGGTCGGCGGCTGCCGGGTCCCGACGCCGCAGTATCTCGGTGAAGGCGGCGAGAGCCCGAGGGTGGCCGAGGAGGAAGTCCGCGAACTCCTCGAACGTGGGAGGAGTCACCTCGCCGCCGTCACCGACACCGCAGGCGCGCGCCAGTTGCCGGGCCGCGTCGCCGCGGCCGGACGGCGACGGGAAGGCGGCTTCCAGTGCCTCGATGAGCAGCAGACGGGCCGGGTCGTCGGGGTCCGCCGGTTCGACCTCCTGGAGGTCGAGGGCGCCGACGCCACGCAGCTCGGTCTCGATGTGCTGCCAGGGGATGCCCCAGCTGCGCCGGATCAGATGCTGAGGGCTGTACCCGGCGGGGCCGCCGGTGAGCGGGTCCTGGGGCGGCATGAAGTGGGCCACGACGACACCCACCACGGCCTTGTCACGGCCGCACCACAGTGGGCCGCCGCTGTAGCCGGGACCGACCGCCATGCCGGTGGCTTCGCCGTCGAGGTAGGCCACGGGGCCATCGGCGGACTTGACGGTCAGGTCGGCGAACGTGGCTCCGCCCGTGCTGCCGTGCCAGGTGCGCACCTTCTGACCCGCCGTCATGGCCAGCCGCCGGGCGGCCGGCCACACACTGTCCTCCGGCGCGTTGACCCGCAGCACCGCGAGGTCGCCGAGCCAGTGGTCCTCGCCCGCGCGTACGGTGGCGCCGTCGTAGGTGCGTGGGGCGATCCAGTGGGCCACGCGCGCCGGATACCTGCCGCGCGCGCGTGGCCCCGTGAACTCGACGGTGATGTCTTCGAGGCCCGGAGCACGTGGCTCGAAGAGTTCCCTGCCCAAGGCGTCGTTGACCACATGCGCGCACGTCACCACGGTGTCGGGGCCGAGGATCAGGCCGCCGCCCGCCACTTTGTCGTCCCGCACGCGGCGCACCGTCGCCGCGCATGAGACGGGAGGGTGGTCATCCGCATGTCCGAGGGGCCGGAACCACCGCATGGTCATTCCGCGTTCGGCAGCGCGCCACCAGTGCCGCCGGACGTCGGTTTCCAACTGGCGGTCACGGTGAGATGGGCCTGGCCGCTTCCGCCGACGATTCCGAGCTTGAGGTCCTGTCCGACCTGGACGCCGAAGGCCACACTCAGTTCGGTCGGCGGATCGGGCGCGGACGTGACCGCGTCGTGCACTTCCTGGAGCATCGGGCCGAGCGGCCGGAGCGCATGGCGCAGGGTGCCGACCGCGAAAGCCGCGACGGCTCCGCCGGCCGTAGCCACCGGGACGGCGGTCCCCATGCCCTCGGGACGGTCTCCGTCCCCGGCCCGGTCGGGTCTCATCCCGCCCTGGACAGGCGTGAGGACGAACCTGACGGGCGTACCGTCCTCGAACTGCTCCTCGAACTGCGACTCTGTTGAGGTTGACACAGTCACATTCTGGTAGAGACAGGCCCCTGGCACCGGTATGTTCGCCCAACTCGATGTCCGCTGAGCCGTATCGCCTACGGGTGAGGCCACCGCCCCGTTTCGGCGACCGGATCCGGGTGGGGCGGTTCGGGCCTCCTGGCCGGATGCCGTCGGACTTCTCTTGCGACAGACGTACGGAAAGTACGTATCGAACATGTGTGCTTTGTCCCCATGAAAAGGGGTGTCGATGGCGGAAACCTCACTATCGTCGTTACGTGCGGTCCGCCGGGGGCAAGGGCGAGGCAGGTGTTCGGCGGGAAGCGCGCCGAGATCGGGCCGTCGGATGGGGCCGACGGGGAGCGGGGGTGGCGGGATGGCGCAGCGATGGGACGCGGAGCGTCGGCAGTGGGTCGACGACGGTACGGGTCCGACGAACGGTGGGGTTCAGGACGGCGTGGACGCCGGCGGGGTGCCGCCGGCCGGGGACCAGCAGTGGTGGGCGGCGGCCACGCAGGCGGGTCCGCTGAGGCCCGACGCCTATCCGCCCGCGGGCGGCGCGCCGCCGCAACCGCCTCAGCCGCCGCAACAGCAGCAGCAATGGGCCCACTCCCAGCAGCAGGCCCAGGCGGCCTGGTCGCACCAGCAGTCACAGCCGCAGACCTGGCCGGGCGGCGTCGCGCCGCCGCCGGGTGGTGGCCGGCCGGGCGGTTCCGGTGACGCGCGGCGGCTCCTTCTGATCATCGTGGCCGTGGCCGTCCTCGCGGGCGGTGTGGGCGGCGGACTGTGGGCGGTGACCCGGGGCGACTCGGCGAAGCATCCGGAGGCGCAGTCTTCCGGTCCCTCGGTCAGCGTCACGCCGTCCCAGCCCGGGGTGACCCCGGGCACCTCGAACACCTCGGGCGGGGAGGGCACGTACACCGCCCCTGCCGTGACCACCGCCCCGGCGCCGGCTCCCGGGTACAGCCGTTCGGTCGATCCGCTCGGCTACACCGTGGACGTGCCGAACGGCTGGGCGCGCGACGAGGCGCAGGGCAAGCTGGCGCCCGTCGTCACCTACACGGCACCGGGCGGCGATCGCAGGCTCATGGTGTTCCAGGTCAAGGAGGTCTCCGTGACGGAGTCCTCGGCGCAGGCCCAGTCCATCGCGGAGGGGTTCCGGGACTACCAGTACCTGGACCGGCGGTCCGGCACCGACTGGACGGAGTTCAGTTACCGCTACGACAGCAAGCAGTACGGGGCGACCCAGACCGTCGATCATCGTTTCCAGGCCGCCGACGGCACCCCGTACGCCATCATCGTGTACTCGCCGCCGGGCACGGACATGACCGAGCAGCTCACGACGGCCGTGAACTCCTTCTGCCCCACCGGGTTCACCTGCGCGAACGGCACCTGAGGTCGTAACCGCCCCTAACGCGGGGGCGGTTGCCGCTCCCTCGTGCCGCGGAGTCGTTTCTCGAACCAGTGCGCCGCGTACACGTTGTCGTCGTAGCGCGGGATCTCGATGTATCCGCACGCCCGGTACATCTCCTGGGCCTCGACGAGCGCGGCGTGCGTGTCGAGTCGTACGAGAGTGAACCCGCGCTCCGCGGCCCGCTGTTCGAGCCCGTCGAGGAGGCGGCGTCCGAGGCCGAGCCGACGGGCACCGGGGTCCACCCACACATGGCGGATCTCGCCCTCCCAGGGACCGAGACGGCGCAGCGCGCCGCAGCCCACGGGGCGGCCCTCCTCGTAGGCCACGAGGAAGGCGCCCGCGTCGCCCGACACCTCGTCGGGGTGCACGAGGGCGGCGGGGTCGAAGCCCTCGGGGAACCGCGCGTCGATGTCGGCCGCGTACGCGTCGAGGCAGGCGCGGGCGTCGCGGGAGGCGCCGTCGACCGTCTCGACGGTGATCGCGGCGAGTCGGAGCAGCCGGTGCGCCGTGTCCAGGGCCTTGGTCAGTTCCGTCCGCCGCCGGGCGTCGAGACCGCTGAGCAGTCCCGCGGCGAGCGCGTCGGCCCGCCGGTTCTGCTCCTCGATCTCGGCCTGTCCGGTGGTCGTGAGGTCGGCCACCCGCAGTCTGCTGTCACCGGGATGGACGCTCACCCGGACGAGGCCCTGCCGTTCCAGGGCCCGCACCATCCTGCTCAAGTACCCGGCGTCCAGGCCCAGTCGGGCCCGCAGTTCGCGCAGGGAGGCTCCCGACGGGCCGATCTCGAACAACAGCCGGGCCTCGCCGAGCGGACGGTCCTGGCCGAGGTAGTGGTCGTCGAGGGCTCCGATGCGCCGCGTGAAGTAGCGGTTGAACCGCCGCAGCGCCGTCACCTGCTCCGCCCGCGCGGGGGTCGTCGGCGCGGGGGTCGTCGGCTCTTCGTCCGCCCGCGCGGGAACCGTCGGCTCTTCGTCGGCTGGCACTGGCTCCATCTTCCTTCGGCTCGCTGTCCCGCTCCGTCGGATCGCCCTCCCCTTTTATTTGACTTTAGTCAAAGGGAAAGGGGCTGTCCATCGCTGCCCGCCGCCCCGTTTGTCTCTTTTCGTTGGGTTTTTCAGTGACTCGGCGCACTCCTGGTGGCCGATCGCGCATGTCGCCGGGGTCGAGGGGCAGGTGCTCACAGCTCACGGGGGCGACACCCACGTGACACAGGGGGATCGAACAGGAACGGAAGGCAACACCGACCATGGCAGGACAGCAGGCAGGACAGCAGGCAGAACAGACCATCCACGTGGGCGGCGAGTGGCGCGCGGCGCTCTCCGGCGCGACGCGCGAGATCCTCGACCCCGCCGATGCCGAGCCGTTCGCCGTGGTCGCCGAAGGTGACGAGAAGGACGCGGACCTCGCGATCGCCGCCGCGCGCACCGCCTTCGACGAGGGGCCCTGGCCGCACACCCCCGTCACCGAGCGCGCGGCCCTGCTGCGCCGCGTCGCCGACCTCCTCGTCCGCGACCGCGAGGAACTCGGCCTGCTCGAAAGCCGGGACGCGGGCAAGACGGTGGAGGAAGGGCGCGTCGACATCGACTGTGTCGCCGACGCCTTCCGCTACTTCGCCGACCTCGTGGTGGGGGAGGGCGGCGGGCGCGTGGTGGACGCCGGGTCGTCCGACGTCCACAGCGTCGTCGTGCACGAGCCCGTTGGCGTGTGCGCGCTGATCGCGCCCTGGAACTATCCGTTGCTGCAAGCCAGTTGGAAGATCGCCCCGGCTCTCGCCGCCGGCAACACCTTCGTGGTCAAGCCGAGCGAGATCACCCCGCTGACGACCGTCGCCCTGCTTCGGCTGCTGGCCGAGGCCGGCCTCCCCGACGGTGTCGCGGGACTCGTCACCGGCCCCGGACACACCGTCGGCGCCCGCCTCGCCGAGCACCCGGACGTCGACCTCGTCTCCTTCACCGGCGGCCTGGTCAGCGGTACGAAGGTGGCGCGCGCCGCCGCCGACACGGTCAAGAAGGTCGCCCTCGAACTCGGCGGCAAGAACCCGAACGTCGTCTTCGCCGACGCCTGTGCCACCGAGGAGGGCTTCGACACCGCCGTCGACCAGGCCCTCAACGCCGCCTTCATCCACAGCGGCCAGGTGTGCTCGGCCGGCTCCCGGCTCATCGTCGAGGAGTCGCTGCGCGAGCGCTTCGTCGCCGAACTCGCCCGCAGGGCCGGTGCGATCCGGCTCGGGCGCGGCACCGAGGAGGGTGTCGAGTGCGGCCCGCTCGTCTCGGAGCAGCAGCGCGAGAAGACCGAGGCGTACGTCGCCTCCGCGCTGGCCGAGGGCGCCGTGCTGCGGTCCGGGGGCAAGCGGCCCGAGCCGTCCGAAGTCCGGCCCGCCGGCGGCTTCTTCTACGAGCCGACCGTGCTCGACCAGTGCCACCGCGGGATGCGGGTCGTCCGCGAGGAGGTCTTCGGGCCCGTCCTGACCGTGGAGACGTTCACCACCGAGGACGAGGCCGTCGCGCTCGCCAACGACACCGAGTACGGCCTCGCGGGCGCCGTCTGGACCGCCGACGCCGGCCGCGCCCGCCGTGTCGCGGGGCGGCTGCGCCACGGCACCGTCTGGATCAACGACTTCCACCCCTACCTCCCGCAGGCGGAGTGGGGCGGGTTCGGCAAGAGCGGCGTCGGGCGCGAACTCGGCCCGGCCGGGCTCGCCGAGTACCGCGAGACCAAGCACGTCTACCAGAACCTCGCGCCCACGCCCGTCCGTTGGTTCGCCGGCTGACTCCGGCAGACAGCAGACAGCAGATGGCGGCTGGCAGTCGTCAGGCAAGCGCCAGTTGTCGGCGATCGGCAGTCGTCCGTCACTGGTCGGCAACCGGCAACCGGCAACCGCCAACCGCCAACCGCCAACTGGCAACCGGCAGCCATCGGTCGTCGCCCGGTCCCCCGCTTCGCGCGCAGGGCTCCGGCGTCCGTAACCCCCCACCCTTCACCGCACCTTGGAGCACCCCTTCATGTCCCAGCACGAGAACACGTACGACTACGTCGTCATCGGCGGCGGCACAGCGGGCTCCGTGATCGCGTCCCGCCTCACCGAGAACCCGGATGTCAGCGTCGCCGTCATCGAGGGCGGCCCCAGCGACGTAGGACGTGACGACGTCCTCACCCTGCGCCGCTGGATGGGCCTGCTCGGCGGGGAGCTCGACTACGACTACCCGACCACCGAACAGCCGCGCGGCAACTCGCACATCCGGCACAGCCGCGCCCGCGTGCTCGGCGGGTGTTCGTCGCACAACACGCTGATCGCGTTCAAGCCGCTGCCGTCCGACTGGGACGAGTGGGAGGAGGCCGGTGCCAAGGGCTGGGGCGCGGTGCCGATGGAGGCGTACTGGACGCGGCTCCTGAACAACATCGTCCCGGTCGACGCGAAGGACCGGAACGCCATCGCGCGGGACTTCGTGGACGCCGCCCGCTCCGCCCTCGGCGTACCGCTGGTCGAGGGCTTCAACCGGGAGCCGTTCACCGAGGGCGTCGGCTTCTTCGACCTCGCCTACCACCCGGAGGACAACAAGCGGTCGAGCGCCTCGGTGGCGTACCTGCACCCCGTGATGGACGAGCGGCCCAACCTGACGCTCCTGCTGGAGACATGGGCGTACAAGCTGGAGCTGGACGGCAAGCGTGTCACGGGCGTGCACGTCCGTACGAAGGACGACGAGGACGTCCTCGTCCGCGCGCGCCACGAGGTCCTGCTGTGCGCGGGCGCCGTCGACTCGCCGCGGCTGCTGCTGCACTCCGGCATCGGGCCCGCCGGTGACCTGGAGGAGCTGGACATCCCCGTCGTGCACGACCTGCCGGGTGTCGGCGAGAACCTGCTCGACCACCCCGAGTCGGTGATCGTCTGGGAGACGAACGGGCCGATCCCGGAGAACTCGGCGATGAACTCCGACGCGGGCCTGTTCGTGCGTCGCGACCCCGAACAGCCGGGCCCCGACCTGATGTTCCACTTCTACCAGATCCCCTTCACGGACAACCCGGAGCGCATCGGCTACGAACGGCCCGCGCACGGCGTCTCGATGACCCCCAACATCCCCAAGCCACGCAGCCGCGGCCGCCTCTATCTCACCAGCGCCGACCCGACCGTCAAACCCGCCCTCGACTTCCGGTACTTCACGGACGAGGACGACTACGACGGCCGCACCCTCGTCGACGGCATCAGGATCGCCCGTGAGATCGCCGCGGCCGAGCCGCTCGCCGGCTGGCTCAAGCGCGAGGTGTGCCCCGGACCCGACGTCACCGGTGACGAGGAACTGAGCGCCTACGCGCGCCAGGTCGCGCACACCGTCTACCACCCGGCGGGCACCTGCCGGATGGGCGGCCTCCTGGACGAACTCGCCGTGGTGGACCCCGAACTGCGCGTCCGCGGCCTCGACGGCATCCGCGTCGCCGACGCCTCCGTGTTCCCGGCCATGCCCGCCGTGAACCCCATGGTCGGGGTGCTCATGGTCGGTGAGAAGGCCGCCGACCTCATCGGGGGTGACGTGCGATGACCATGTCCACCGGTACTCCGAGCGCGATGAACACGCCTGCCGGCGCCCCGGGCGCGACCGACACGGCCGGTCCCGTCTTCTCCGTACGCGGCCTGTGGAAGGTGTTCGGCCCGAAGGCCGACCGCGTCCCCGGCGACCCCGAACTCGCCTCCCTCGACGCCGCCGAGCTGGCCGCCGCCACCGGCTGCACCGCCGCCGTCCGGGACGTCGGTTTCGATGTGCGCAAGGGTGAGGTCTTCGTCGTCATGGGCCTGTCCGGTTCGGGCAAGTCCACCCTGGTGCGCTGTCTCACCCGGCTGATCGAACCCACCTCGGGCAGCCTCGCGATCGACGGCGAGGACGTCCTAGCCATGGACAAGGGACGGCTGCGCGAACTGCGCCGCCACCGTGCCGCCATGGTCTTCCAGCACTTCGGCCTGCTGCCGCACCGCACGGTCCTCGACAACGTCGCCTACGGACTGGAGATCCAGGGCGTCCCGCGCGAGGAACGCCGGGCGAAGGCCGCCGAGGTCGTCGCCAAGGTCGGTCTGGAAGGCCTGGAGCAGCGCAGGCCGGGCGAGCTGTCCGGCGGTCAGCAGCAGCGCGTCGGGCTGGCCCGCGCGCTCGCCGTCGACCCCGAGGTCCTGCTCTTCGACGAGCCGTTCAGCGCGCTCGACCCGATGATCCGGCGCGACATGCAGGAGGAGGTCGTCCGGCTGCACCGCGAGGAGGGCCGCACGATGGTCTTCATCACCCATGACCTCACCGAGGCCCTGCGCCTCGGTGACCGCATCGCCCTGATGCGCGACGGCCGGATCGTCCAGCTCGGCACCCCCGAGGAGATCGTCGGCTCCCCGGCCGACGCCTACGTCCGCGAGTTCGTCCGGGACGTGCCCCGCGAGCAGGTCATGACGGTCCGCAGGGCCATGCGGGCCGGGGACTGCGGCGGCCCGGACCACCCCGGCGCGCTCGCCCCCGACACGGTGGTCGCCGAGGCCATCAGGACCGTGTCCGGCAGCGGGCGCGCCGCCTGCGTGGTCCAGGACGGCCGCTGCCTCGGCGTCGTCGACCACGAGCGGCTGCTCGCCGTCGTCGCCGGAGCGGATCTGGGCGGGGAATCGGACCGGAGTGCCGGATCGGACCTGGGCGAGGAATCGGACCCGAGTGCCGGAGCGGACCCACGTGCCGGGGCCGGCCCGCGGAAGGAGGCGGTGTGATGGCCGCAGTCACCGCGTCCGCTCCCCGTACCGTCCTGCCCGCCCGCCTGCGGCACCCCGCCGTCGGCAAACTCGTGCTGCTCGCCGCCCTCGCGGCGGTGCTCGTCCCCCTCGCCGTCGCCCGCTGGTCCGGCGGCAGTTGGCCGCACGCCCTGACCGTCGACCTGACCGGACCGCTCGGCAGAGCCGGCGACTGGATCATCGACAACCGGGACAGCCACCCGCTGTTCCTCTACTTCTTCGGCTACGTCAGCAACGCCGTCGTCCTGTCCGTGCGCGCCGTCTATCTGCTGCTCCTCGCGGCCGGCTGGGCCGGAGTGACCGGCCTGGCCGCCCTCGTGGCCTGGCGGGCCGCCGGAGTGCGGATGGCCGTCGGCACCGGCGCGGCCTTCCTCGTCTGCGGACTGCTCGGCATGTGGGTGCCCACCATGCAGACGCTGGCGGTCATGGTGGTCGCCGTGTTCGCCTCCGTCGTCCTGGGCATGCTGCTCGGCCTCGCCGCCGGGCTCTCCGACCGCACCCACCGCGCGCTGCGCCCCGTCCTCGACACCATGCAGGTGCTTCCGGCGTTCGCGTATCTGCTGCCCGTCGTGCTGGTCTTCGGGATCGGTGTTCCCGCGGCCGTGCTCGCCACCGTCGTCTACGCCGCCCCGCCCATGGCCCGCCTCACCGCGCTCGGCCTGCGCGACGCGGACGAGGGCGTCATGGAGGCCGTCGCCTCGCTCGGCGCCACGGCCCGCCAGCGCCTGTTCACCGCCCGCCTTCCGCTGGCCCGCAAGGAACTCCTCCTCGGCCTCAACCAGACGATCATGATGGCGCTGTCCATGGCCGTCATCGCCTCCGTGATCGGCGCCGGCGGTCTCGGCGACCGCGTCTACCAGGCCCTGGCCTCCGTGGACGTGGGTGCCGCGCTCGCCGCCGGCATCCCGATCGTGCTCCTCGCGGTCGTCCTCGACCGGGTCACCGCCGCGGTGGGCGAACGGCTCGGAGCGCCCCGCGAGAACACCCCCCGGCTGTACGTGGGGCTCGCCGCCGCGATCGTCCTCGCCGTCCTGCTCGCCGGGCGCCTCACGGGCCGGGCGGAATGGCCCGGCGCGTGGGCGGTGAACCTCGCCGAGCCGGTGAACAGCGCCGTCGACTGGATGACCGGCCACCTCTACTCCGGCGTCCCGTACATCGGCGGCACCGCCGACTGGGCGGGCCACTTCACCACCTGGGTCCTCGACCCGCTCCGCGACGGACTCCAGTGGCTGCCCTGGTGGGCCGTACTGCTGACCGTCGCCGCCCTGGCCTGGCTCATCGGCACCTGGCGCACCGCCCTGACCGCCGTCCTCGCCATGGCCGCGATCGGCGTGCTGGGCGAGTGGAAGCCGGCCCTGGACACACTCTCCCAGGTGCTGGCCGCGGTCGCCGTGACCCTCGTGATCGGCTTCGCCACCGGGATCGCGGCCGCCCGCAGCGAACGGTTCGAGCGCCTGCTCCGGCCCGTCCTCGACGTCTTCCAGACCATGCCGCAGTTCGTCTACCTCATCCCCGTGGTCGCGCTGTTCGGCGTCGGCCGCGCCCCCGCCGTCGCCGCCGCGGTCGTCTACGCGCTGCCCGCCGTGGTCCGCATCACCACCCAGGGGCTGCGTGCCGTCGACCCGGCCGCGCTGGAGTCGGCCCGCTCCCTCGGTGCCACCGCCGGGCAGCAACTGCGCCAGGTCCAGCTTCCGTTGGCGCGGCCCGCGCTGCTGCTCGCCGTCAACCAGGGCGTCGTCCTGGTCCTCGCCGTGGTCATCATCGGCGGTCTGGTCGGCGGCGGCGCGCTCGGCTACGACGTCGTGTTCGGCCTCGCCCAGGGCGACCTGGCCACCGGCCTGGTCGCGGGCGCCGCGATCGTCTGCCTCGGACTGATGCTCGACCGGGTGACCCAGCCGACCGGGCGCCGCGCCAAGAAGGGAGCCTGACATGCGTGTTCGTACGACATCCGCGGTGGCCGGGGCCTCGGCCCTGCTGCTGCTCACCGGCTGCGGTGCCGCCGACATGACCCGGCAGGCCTCGCCCTTCGCGGGCGCCCGGGGCGCCAAGACGGTGACCCTGTCCGTGCAGTCGTGGGTCGGCGCCCAGTCCAACGTGGCCGTGGCGCAGTACCTCCTCGAACACGAGCTGGGCTACCGCGTCGACACCGTCCAGGTCGACGAGGTGCCCGCCTGGGACGCGCTCAGCCAGGGCCGCGTCGACGCGATCCTGGAGGACTGGGGCCACCCCGACCAGGAGAAGCGGTACGTCCAGGACAAGAAGACGATCACGCCCGGCGGGAACCTGGGCGTGACCGGGCACATCGGCTGGTACGTCCCGACGTACTTCGCGAAGCAGCATCCCGACGTGACGAACTGGAAGAACCTGAACAAGTACGCCGACCGGCTGCGCACGCCCGAGAGCGGCGGCAAGGGGCAACTCCTCGACGGCTCACCGTCGTACGTCACCAACGACAAGGCGCTGGTGACCAACCTGAAGCTGGACTACCAGGTGGTGTTCGCCGGTTCGGAGGCCGCGCAGATCACGCAGATGAAGCAGTTCGCGAAGGAGCGGAAGCCGTTCCTCACGTACTGGTACTCCCCGCAGTGGCTGTTCGAGAAGGTCCCCATGACCGAGGTGAAGCTGCCCGCCTACAAGGAGGGCTGTGACGCCGACGCGGCGAAGGTCGCCTGCGCCTACCCGCACACGCCGCTGAAGAAGTACCTGAACGCCGACTTCGCGAAGACCGGCGGGAAGGCGGCCGCCTTCCTGAAGAGGTTCAGGTGGACCACCGCCGACCAGAACGAGGTCTCCCTGATGATCGCCGACGACAAGCTGACGCCCCAGGAGGCGGCGAAGAAGTGGGCGGACCGCCATCGGTCCACCTGGAGGGCGTGGCTGGCGTCGTGACCGGGACGCCCCCGACCGAGTGAGCCCCACGCGGCCGGGGGCGTCCCGACACGGGCCGCCCCCGACGCGACCTAGCGCAGCTTCGCCGCGATCGCGGCGAGCGTCTCCGTCGCCCGGCGTTGCAGGCCGGGGCCGAACGTGACGCGTGTGGCGCCCAGTTCACCCAGTTCGGCGGGGGACTCCCCGTCGAGCCGGGCGAACACGTTCAGGGGCCCCTGGACACCGGACCGCAGGAGCGGCAGCACCCGCGTCGGGGCGCCGATCGGATACACGCAGTCCGCCCCCGCCGCGACATACAGCGCGGCCCGCTCGACGACCCGCGCGGGATCGCCGTCGCCGTACGCGAAGACGTCGACCCGGGCGTTCACGAAGAGCCGGTCGGCCGCCGCGCCGCGCACCTCGGCCAGCCAGTCGGCGTGCCGGGCCGCGTCCTTGAGGACCCCGCCCTCGGAGTCCTCGAGGTTGCAGCCCACGGCCCCCGCCTCCAGCAACCGCTCCACCAGCTCCCGGGGCGCAAGACCGTAGCCGCCCTCGACGTCCGCCGACACCGGTACGTCGACCGCCCGGGCGATCCGGGCGATCGCGGCGAACATCTCCGCGGCGGGCGTCTCCCCGTCCGCGTACCCCAGCGACGCGGCCACGCCGGCGCTGGGCGTGGCGAGCGCGGGGAACCCCTCGTCCGCGAACACCTTGGCGCTCGCCGCGTCCCAGGGACCGGGCAGCACGAGCGGATCGCCCGGCACGCGTCCGTGGTGCAGGGCCCGGAACCGCTCGGCCCCGCCCGCGGCCGCCCGTGCCGTCACTTGTGCCCGCCCGGCCGGTAGTGGCCGGGCACCATGCGGCAGGTCACGGCGAACCGGTTCCAGGCGTTGATCATCGTGATCGAGGCGATGAGCTGGACCAGGTCGGCTTCCTCGAACTGCCGGGCCGCGCGCTCGTACACCTCGTCCGGCACGAAGCCGTCCGTGATCACCGTGACGGCCTCGGTCAGCTCGATCGCCGCGATCTCCCTCTCCGTGTAGAAGTGCCGCGACTCCTCCCACGCGCCGAGCTGCACGATCCGCTCGACGCTCTCGCCCGCCGCCAGCGCGTCCTTGGTGTGCATGTCCAGGCAGAACGCGCAGTGGTTGAGCTGCGAGGCACGGATCTTCACCAGTTCGAGGAGCGTGGGGTCCACCCCGCGCCGGGCCGCCGCGTCGAGCCTGACCATCGCCTTGTAGACGTCGGGGGCGAGCTCGGCCCAGGCCAGCCGGGGCGTGTGCTCGGGCGCGTACCGCGCGGTGCCGGCGGCGGGCGGGGTGGGGGAGTCGGTGGGGGTCGCGGGGGTCGTGGTGGGCTGCGTGGTCGTGTCCTGCGTCGTCATGCGATCGACCCTACGAGGGGAGTAGCCCAGGAGTATGGTCCATTCCCATGGGGAAAACATGGGCCACTCTGGGGGTCGACCTCCATGTCGAGCCGACCGGGTCCGGCATCCGCAAGGGGCTGACCGAGGCACTGCGCGAGGCCGTCCGCGGCGGCCGGCTGGCCCCCGGGACCCGGCTCCCGTCCTCCCGCTCCCTCGCCGCCGACCTCGGCATCGCCCGCAACACGGTCGCCGAGTCCTACGCCGACCTCGTCGCCGAGGGCTGGCTCACCGCACGCCAGGGCTCGGGCACGCGCGTCGCCGAGCGGAGCGTCGTACGACCGGGGCCGCAGGCCGCGCCGCGCCGCCGTGAGCAGGCCCGGCCCGCCTACGACCTCGTCCCCGGCCGCCCCGACCTCGCGTCCTTCCCGCGCGCCGCCTGGCTCAAGGCGGCCCGCCGCGCCCTGGCCCGCGCCCCGCACGAGGCCCTCGGCTACGGCGATCCACGTGGCCGCCCCGAACTGCGCACCGCCCTCGCGGGCTATCTCTCCCGCGCCCGGGGCGTGCGCGCCGACCCGGAGCGCATCGTGGTCTGCTCCGGCTTCTCGGACGGCCTCACGCTGCTCGGCGCGATCCTGCGCCGGCGCGGGCTCCGCTCGATCGCCGTGGAGTCGTACGGGCTCGACGTGCACTGGAACCTCCTGCACCGGTCGGGCCTGCGCACGACCCCCCTGCCGTTCGACGAACTCGGCACCGACACACGGGACATGGCGGGCGTGCGGGCCGTACTCCTCACCCCCGCCCACCAGTTCCCGATGGGCCTGCCCCTGCACCCGGACCGCCGGGCCGCCGTGGTCGCCTGGGCGCGCCGCACCGGCGGGCTCGTCCTGGACGACGACTACGACGGCGAGTTCCGCTACGACCGGCAGCCCGTCGGCGCGTTGCAGGGCCTCGACCCCGAGCACGTGGTCCATCTGGGCACCGCCAGCAAGTCCCTGGCACCCGCGCTGCGTCTGGGCTGGCTCGTGCTGCCGCCGTCGCTCGTGGACGAGGTCGTCTCCCTGAAGGGGGAGGGCGGCTGGTCCACCGGTGCGCTGGACCAGCTCACCCTGGCGGAGTTCATCACCTCCGGTGCCTACGACCGGCACGTCCGCTCCGCCCGGCTGCGCTACCGGCGCCGCCGGGACGCCCTCGTCGCGGCGCTCGCCACCCGGGCGCCCGACGTGCACGCCACCGGCATCGCGGCCGGGCTGCACGCCGTGCTCCGGCTCCCGCCCGGCACCGAGGGGGCCGTGGTCCAGGCCGCCGCCTTCCAGGGCCTGGCCGTGCACGGCCTCTCGCACCACCGCCATCCGGACGCGCTCGTCCCGCACCGGGACGCGCTGGTCGTCGGTTACGGCACCCCGCCGGACCACGCCTGGTCGGGGGCCCTGGACGCGCTGTGCCGGGCGCTTCCCTGAAGGGGCCGTGCGCTCGAAGGGGGTCACCGGAGGGCATGGCGGCCACGAGGTCACGCCGGCGCGGACGGCTCCTTGGCCGGCGCCTCGCCGAACCGCGCCAGCGCCAGAGCCCCCGCCACCGCCACCGCGAAACCGAGAACCCCCAGCCAGGCCAGCCCCTCGCGGGTACGGTCGCCCAGCCACACCACGCCGACCAGCGCGGGCCCGATGGTCTCCCCGATGACCAGACCGGCGGTCGCCGTGGTCACCGAACCCCGTTCCAGGGCCGTGGTGAGCAGCAGGAACGCGGCGCCGCCACCGATCAGCAGCGCGTACGTCGCCGGATTGGCCAGCAGCGTCCCCGGATCGAGGTCGGCGATCAGCCGTACCGCCACCTCGACCACCCCGAACCCGAACCCCGACCCGAGGCCCAGCGCGAGCGCACGCCCCCGGTCGGGCAGCCGTCCGCCGACGAGCGCCAGCACCAGGACGGCCACGGACGTCCCGAGCATCGCGTACTTCAGTGCCAGGGACCCGGTCCGGTCCCCCTCGGGACCGGAGGCCAGCCCCAGCATCGCGAGTCCGCCGCACACCACCGCCACCGCGGCCCACTCGACCCGGCTCAGCCGCACATGGAGCAGCCGGGAGGCGACCACGGCGGTGACGGCCAGGCTCGCCGCGAGGGCCGCGCCGACCGCGTAGATCGGAAGCGACCGCAGCGCGAGGATCTGGAGCACGAACCCGACCCCGTCGAGGCCCAGTCCCGCCAGATAGCGCCACTGGCGCAGCGCCCGCAGCAGCAGGACGGCCGCGCCGCCGGCGCCGCCGCCCGTCCCGCCCTCGCCCGCGGCCCGTGCGGCCATGGCCTGCAGAACCGTCGCCGTACCGAAACAGACCGAGGCGCCGAGGGCGCAGATCATTCCAAAGAGCACGAAGCGACTGTAGGGGACACCGCGTTACCCGGGGCCGTCGTGGACTCGCCGTGTACGGGATCTCTAATCTGTCCCCTTCAGTCGAAAATCGAACCACAGAGAACAAACGGGGGAACGAAAATGGCAGACGTGCGACGTCAACTGCGCTCGGGCACGGTCGTCCTCGGCGGCATGGGACTTCTCGCGGCGACGCTCACCGCCTGCTCCTCGGACCCCGACAAGCGCTGCGTCGACCGCGACAGCTACCGCGCGGTCAAGGGCTACGAGGTCGTCGCGGACAAGTACTGCACGTCCTCATCGGGTTCGCACCACACCGGCTGGTACTACGGCGGCAGCAAGAAGAGCAGCTGGGTCGAGGGCGGCTCCTTCGTCAAGCCCCGTGGCTCCGGCGGCTCCGGGGGTTCGGGCGGCAGTGGCGTCCACCGCGGCGGTTTCGGCGGCGGCAAGGGCGGCTCCGGCGGCTGATCCGCGCCCGCCCGCCGGAGCGAGAGCTCCGGCACCCGACCCACCCGCCGAGACGGAGACCCACGCACCCCATGCAACGCCGCACCATCACCCCCCGTCCCGGCTGGCAGCAGACCGTCGAACGGCAGGGGCTGATCTACCCGCTCACCCGTCACCCCGACGACTCCCTGCGCCCGTACTGGGACGAGAGCGCCTACTACGCCTTCTCGCTGCCCGAGGTGGAGGCGCTGGAGGAGGTCGTCGAGGAACTGCACACCATGTGCCTGACGGCGGCCGGTCACATCGTCGAGCGGGGACGCTTCGCCGACCTCGGCATCGACGATCCCCGGGTCGCGGCGGCCGTCGCCGAGGCCTGGCACCGGCGCGCCGAACTCCCGTCCGTCTACGGCCGCTTCGACCTCCGCTACGACGGAGGGGGCCCGGCGAAGCTCCTGGAGTACAACGCCGACACGCCGACCTCGCTGGTGGAGGCCGCGAGCCCGCAGTGGTTCTGGATGGAGGACCGCTTCCCCGGCGCCGACCAGTGGAACTCCCTCCACGAACGCCTCGTCGCGGCCTGGAGGAAGCAGGGCGCGCTCCTGCCGCCGGGCGGGCCGCTCTACTTCGCGCACTCCGCCGAGGACGAACTCGGCGAGGACCTGATGACCGTCGCCTACCTCAAGGAGACCGCGGAGCAGGCGGGACTCGACACGGACTGGATCTCCATGGAGGAGATCGGCTGGGACCCCCTCTCCGGCCGCTTCGTCGACAACCGGCTCGCGTTCATCCGGAGCTGCTTCAAGCTCTACCCCTGGGAGTGGCTGACCTCCGACGCGTTCGCCGGCCATGTCCTGGACACCCTCGACAACGGCGGCGGCACCGGCACGACCCTGTGGATCGAGCCCGCCTGGAAGATGCTCCTCTCCAACAAGGCGCTCCTCGCCGTCCTCTGGGAGCTCTACCCGGGCCATCCGAACCTGCTCCCCGCCTACCTCGACGGCCCCCGCGAGCTGGCCCGTACGAACGGCTACGTCGCCAAGCCCCTGCTCGGCCGCGAGGGCGCCGGGGTGACGATCCACGAACCCGGCGCCGCGCCCGTCGTACGCGAAGAGGCCTGCTGCTACCAGGAGCTGGCACCGCTCCCGGACTTCGACGGCAACCGTGTCGTCCTCGGCGCCTGGGTCGTCGAGGACGAGTCGGCGGGCCTCGGCATCCGGGAGTCCTCCGGCCCGATCACGGACGAGTACGCCCGCTTCCTGCCCCACGTGATCCTCTAGGGCTGTTCGCGGGTCCCGCCTCGCCCGGCTCGGGTTCCTACGCGCCGAGTACGGCCCGGAGCTGGGCCAGGCCCCAGTCCAGGTCCTCCTCGGTGATGACCAGCGGCGGGGCGATCCGGACGGTGACGCCGTGGGTGTCCTTGACGAGGACGCCCCGCTCCATCAGTTTCTCCGAGATCTCCCGGCCCGTGCCGTACGCGGGGGCGATGTCGACGCCCGCCCACAGACCGCGCCCGCGCACCGCCGTGACATGACCGGAGTCCTTCAACAGGCCCAGTTCGCGGTGCAGCCGCTCGCCGAGCACGGCCGCCCGCTCCTGGTACTCGCCCGACCGCAGCATCGCGATCACCTCCAGCGCGACCGCGCACGCCAGCGGATTCCCGCCGAAGGTCGACCCGTGCTCCCCGGGCCGGAACACCCCGAGCACCTCCGCGCTCGACACCACCGCCGACACCGGCACGACCCCGCCGCCGAGCGCCTTCCCGAGGACGTACATGTCCGGCACCACGCCCTCGTGCTCGCACGCGAACGTACGGCCGGTCCGTCCCAGACCCGACTGGATCTCGTCCGCGACGAACAGCACGTTCCGCTCGCGCGTCAGCTCCCGCACGGCCGGCAGATATCCGGCCGGCGGCACCAGCACCCCCGCCTCGCCCTGGATCGGTTCCAGCAGCACGGCCACCGTGTTCTCCGTGACCGCCGACCGCAGGGCCGTCAGGTCGCCGTACGGCACGATCTCGAAGCCCGGTGTGTACGGGCCGAAGTCCGCCCGGGCCTCCGGGTCCGTCGAGAAGCTGATGACCGTCGTCGTCCGCCCGTGGAAGTTGTTGCCCGCGACCACGATCTTCGCCATCTCGGCCGGGACGCCCTTGACCCGGTACCCCCACTTCCGGGCCGTCTTCACCGCCGTCTCCACCGCCTCCGCGCCGGTGTTCATCGGCAGCACCATCTCCATGCCGCACAGCGCGGCCAGTTCCCGGCAGAAGTCCCCGAACCGGTCGTGGTGGAACGCCCGCGACGTCAGCGTCACCCGGTCCAGTTGCGCCTTGGCCGCCTCGATCAGCCGCCGGTTGCCGTGGCCGAAATTCAGCGCCGAGTAGCCGGCCAGCATGTCGAGGAAGCGGCGCCCCTCGACATCCGTCATCCAGGCCCCGTCCGCCGTCGCCACGACGACCGGCAGCGGGTGGTAGTTGTGCGCGCTGTGCGCGTCGGCCGAGGCGATGAACGCCTCCGTCGTCTCGCTGGCATCCATGGTGGTCACGGGATCTCCGTTCGCGCGGGGGCGGGTTTCTGGCCAATTCCTATCGTCGCTCGCATGGTGGACCGTGGACCCCGGTGATCCGGCGCGCCCGGTAGGCTGACGGACGGGGCCGTGACTGGCGCGCTGGGATGGGACCGACCATCGGGGAGCGGCACCCGCGCTGTGGCTTTCCCGGGGTGATCCCGGACCTCCGGACGGAGCGGCAGGCCGTCCCGAGGGGCCCGGACTGTCCGGGCGAGGAGTCGTGGCAACCGAGTGCCGTGCGCCTGGGCCGACCCGTGAACGCTGAAAGCAACGTCCGGAGGCCGTCATGCCAGAGCCCCTTTCCACCGAGTCCACCGCCTTCCGCAGCGCCCTCGACGTGATCCGGGCCGTGGAGCCCCGCGTCGCCGACGCCATCGGCCAGGAAATCGCCGACCAGCGCGACATGCTCAAACTGATCGCGTCCGAGAACTACGCCTCCCCGGCCACCCTCCTGGCCATGGGCAACTGGTTCAGCGACAAGTACGCCGAGGGCACCGTCGGGCGCCGCTTCTACGCCGGCTGCCGCAACGTCGACACCGTCGAGGCCCTCGCCGCCGAGCACGCGCGCGAACTGTTCGGCGCCGAGCACGCCTACGCCCAGCCGCACTCCGGCATCGACGCGAACCTCGTCGCCTTCTGGGCCGTCCTCGCCGCCCGCGTGGAGGCCCCGGCCCTCGCCGAGGCAGGCGTCCGCAACGTCAACGACCTCTCCGAGGCCGACTGGGCCGAACTGCGGCGCGCCTTCGGCAACCAGCGCATGCTCGGCATGTCCCTGGACGCCGGCGGCCACCTCACCCACGGGTTCCGCCCCAACATCAGCGGCAAGATGTTCGACCAGCGCTCGTACGGCACCGACCCCGCCACCGGCCTCATCGACTACGAGGCACTGCGCGTCTCCGCCCGCGAGTTCAAGCCGCTCATCATCGTCGCCGGGTACTCCGCCTACCCGCGCCTGGTGAACTTCCGGATCATGCGGGAGATCGCCGACGAGGTCGGCGCCACCCTCATGGTCGACATGGCGCACTTCGCCGGCCTGGTCGCGGGCAAGGTCCTCACCGGCGACTTCGACCCGGTCCCGCACGCCCAGATCGTCACCACCACCACGCACAAGTCGCTCCGCGGCCCGCGCGGCGGCATGGTCCTGTGCGACGAGACCCTCGCCGAGCAGGTCGACCGCGGCTGCCCGATGGTCCTCGGCGGCCCGCTGCCCCACGTCATGGCCGCCAAGGCCGTCGCGCTCGCCGAGGCCCGCCGCCCCGAGTTCCGCGACTACGCCCAGGCCGTCGTCGACAACTCCCGTGCCCTGGCCGAGGGGCTGATGCGCCGAGGCGCCACGCTGGTCACGGGCGGCACGGACAACCACCTGAACCTCATCGACGTCGCCTCCTCCTACGGCCTGACGGGCCGCCAGGCCGAGTCCGCGCTGCTCGACTCGGGCATCGTCACCAACCGCAACGCCATCCCCGCCGACCCGAACGGCGCCTGGTACACCTCCGGCATCCGCATCGGCACCCCCGCGCTGACCACCCGTGGGCTCGGCGCCACCGAGATGGACGAGATCGCCGGTCTGATCGACCGCGTCCTGACCACCACGGAGGCGGGGACCACCGCCAAGGGCGCGCCCTCCAAGGCCCAGCACGTGCTGGACGCGAAGATCTCCGACGAGATCGCCCACCGCGCGAGCGACCTGCTCACCGGCTTCCCGCTCTACCCGGAGATCGACCTCGGCTGACGCACCGCACCGGGGCCGGACCCCTCCGGCCCCGGACCGGGCGACGCCCTCTAGACCTCGACCAGCTCGTGGCGCGGTTCCGGCAGTGGCTCGGCGTTCCCGGTGTTCCCGGCGTTCACCTGCCGGACCTTCGCGCGGCGGACGAACCACGTGGCGCCGGCGCCGATGGCCAGGCCCGCCGCGAGTCCGGGCAGCGCCCAGGCGGCCGGGTCCGGCTCCACCCGTACGGAGGACGCGGCGGACCCGGAGCCGAACAGTCGTTTTTCCTGCGTGAGCTGGTCGAGCACCGAGAGCGGCGCCCGGTGCCAGCGGAAGTCGCCGCCCACCAGGTCGGGAGCCAGATCCGACCGCACCCACGGCTCGCCGTCCGCGGTGAGGAACACCTGGTCCTGGCGCTCGATGGCGACGTCACCCCCGGCACCCGTGACTCCCCAGATCACCGTGACCACAGGAACGGGAAGGCGGCCGTCCGCCCACTCGGCGGGCGTCTTCTTCGGCCCCGTGAACCGGGGGGACAGCAACCGCCACAGCCGTCCGAAGTCCGGATCGCCGCTGTGCAGGGTGGTCGTCCGTCCCGTGTCACCGGCGACGGTCAGGACGATGTCCGGGCTGTCGCCCGCCGAGCCCTGCGCGGCGTACTCGGCGCTCTCCCGGACCGCCGACGCGACCATCGGCGTGTTCGCCGGGGGGCCGGCCAGGGCGGCCGGTGCCGCCGACACCACCACCGCGGCGGTCGCCCCCAACGCCCCCACCACCGTGACCACTTCACGCAGCCCGCGCATGGAACCCCCAACCGACCGGCGCTGAGCCGGTCCGCACACCGTTGTGCCGATTTCCGGGTGCGCCGACGGACCCGCCGGGGGTTCCCCTCGACGGCGACGTCCGAGCAGCGCTCCGCCCTGCCGAAACCGGCTACCTGGGCGGACCGGCATTGTTAAGCGCCCGTGACGCCGAAAGCACCCCCTCCAGGCGGAACGTCACCTCACCGTTGCACTTCCATGACGGTGGGTGTTCGAATCCCGCTCACGTGAGCGAAACGGTCACCGTCTGTGCCGGTGAGCCGGGGGTCCGGAGGGCGCGGTTCCCGGACCCGCGGCGCCGACCCACCCGGGTCACCACTCTTTCCGGCCAGTTCCGGAACGGGCCCCGGTACCTGAGAGAATGGTGAACATGGCCTCTGACAGTCCTCGCGTGCTCTCCGGAATCCAGCCCACGGCAGGCTCGTTCCACCTCGGCAACTACCTCGGCGCCGTCCGTCAGTGGGTGGCGCTCCAGGAGTCCCACGACGCGTTCTACATGGTCGTCGACCTGCACGCGATCACGATTCCGCAGGACCCCGCGGACCTGCGGGCCAACACCCGGCTCGCCGCGGCGCAGCTCCTCGCCGCCGGACTCGATCCCGAGCGCTGCACGCTGTTCGTCCAGAGCCACGTCCCCGAGCACGCGCAGCTCGCCTGGGTCATGAACTGCCTCACCGGCTTCGGCGAGGCCTCCCGCATGACCCAGTTCAAGGACAAGTCCGCCAAGCAGGGCGCCGACCGCGCGAGCGTCGGCCTCTTCACGTACCCGGTCCTCCAGGTGGCGGACATCCTGCTGTACCAGGCCCACGAGGTCCCGGTCGGCGAGGACCAGCGCCAGCACATCGAACTGACCCGCGACCTCGCGGAGCGCTTCAACGGCCGCTTCGGCGAGACGTTCAGGATTCCGAAGCCGTACATCCTCAAGGAGACGGCGAAGATCTTCGATCTCCAGGACCCGTCGATCAAGATGAGCAAGTCGGCGTCGACGCCGAAGGGGCTCATCAATCTGCTCGACGACCCGAAGGTGACCGCCAAGAAGGTCAAGAGCGCCGTCACCGACACGGAGACCGTCATCCGGTACGACGCGGTGGACAAGCCGGGCGTCAGCAACCTCCTCACCATCTACTCCACCCTCACCGGCACGTCGATCGCCGCGCTGGAGCAGGAGTACGAGGGCAAGATGTACGGCGCGCTGAAGACGGACCTCGCCGAGGTCATGGTCGACTTCGTGACGCCGTTCCGCGAGCGCACCCAGCAGTATCTGGACGACCCCGAGACGCTCGACTCGATCCTGGCCAAGGGCGCCGAGAAGGCGCGCGCCGTCGCCGCGGAGACGCTCTCGCAGGCGTACGAGCGGGTCGGGTTCCTGCCCGCCAAGCACTGACGGCCGAGGCCACCGCCGTACGCGGGGCCGTGCCCCGGCCCCGCGCGGGCGGCACGGTCCCTACCACACCACCTTCGGCAGTCAGTACGAGACGAGCGCGACACTCTTACGACGGCCGATTGCGGGTCATACCGCCGTACAGTCGAGAGCGGGGCGGGCGGAGCGATCGCCCCCTCCCGCGCGCAGCACCACCGAACAGCCCTGACCATCGACAACGACAGGAGACGACGTGGGGACCGTAACGATCGGCGTGTCGATCGCGGTCCCGGAGCCTCACGGCAGCCTGCTCCAGGAGCGGCGCGCGGGCTTCGGCGACCCCGCGGCTTGCTGTATTCCCACGCACGTCACCCTGCTGCCGCCGACGGAGGTCGAGGAATCCGCGCTGCCCGCGATCGAGACGCACCTCGTCGAGGTCGCGGCCGCCGGGCGCCCGTTCCCGATGCGGCTGTCCGGGACGGGCACCTTCCGGCCCCTGTCGCCGGTCGTGTTCGTCCGCGTCGCCGAGGGCGCCGAGGCCTGCACCTGGCTCCAGAAGCAGGTCCGGGACGCCTCGGGCCCCGTCGCCCGCGAGCTGCAGTTCCCGTACCACCCGCACGTCACCGTGGCGCACGGCATCGACGAAGCGGCCATGGACCACGCCTTCGAGGCGCTCTCCGACTACGAGGCCGCGTGGCCCTGCACCGAATTCGCGCTCTACGAGCAGGGCGCCGACGGCGTGTGGCGCAAGCTCCGCGAGTTCGCCTTCGGCAGCGCCGTGGTGCCCCCGCAGGCCACCTCACCCGAGCGGGACACCACACTCCCGGCGCTCTAGGCCCCTCAGACCGGCAGCCGCCTGAACACCGCTCGTGGTGTGTGCCGCAGCGCCGACATGACCATCCGGAGAGCCCCCGGCACCCACACCGTCTCGGAGCGGCGCCTCAGCCCCAGCTCGATGGCCGCGGCCACCGCCTCCGGAGTGGTCGACAGCGGGACCTCGGGCAGATGGGCCGTCATCCGCGTACGGACGAACCCGGGGCGTACGACCATCACGTGCGCGCCCGTGCCGTGCAGCGCGTCCCCCAGGCCCTGCGCGAAGGCGTCCAGGCCCGCCTTGCTGGAGCCGTAGATGAAGTTCGAGCGGCGGGCGCGTTCGCCCGCGACCGAGGACAGCACCACCAGCGAGCCGTGCCCCTGTGTCTGCAACGCCCGCGCGCACACCAGACCCGAGGACACCGCGCCCGTGTAGTTCGTCTGCGCGACCCGGACCGCCGCGACCGGCTCCTTCTCGTCCAGGGCCTGGTCCCCGAGCACCCCGAACGCCATCAGGACCATGTCGATGTCGCCCTCGGCGAAGACCTTCCCGAGCACGGCCTCGTGGGACTCGGGATCGAGGGCGTCGAAGGCGAGGGTACGGACGTCCGCGCCGAGCCCGCGCAGTCGCTCGGCAGCCTCCTCCAGGGCGGGCGCCGGCCGTCCGGCGAGCCACACCGTGCGGGTGCGCCGGGTGATCATCCGGCGCGCGGTGGCCAGCGCGATCTCGGACGTGCCGCCGAGAACCAGCAGGGACTGGGGGAATCCGAAGGCGTCCTTCATGACAGCTAGCTCCTAAGACGGGGAACCGGAGGGGCGTGCGGGAACGGGCGCTCCGCGGGCCGGGAACGGCGCGGGCGCCCTACAGACCGAGGCGGCGGGACAGGTCCGAGGTGAAGACTCCCCGTGGGTCCAGCTCCCGGCGCAGCGAACGGAACGCGCCGAGCCGCGGGTACATCGCCGCCAGCAGTTCGGGCCGCAGCCGCGCGTCCTTGGCGAGGTACACGCGCCCTCCGGCCTCCGCCACCTCCTCGTCCAGCTCGTCGAGGAAGCCGCCGAGGCCCGGCAGGCCCGCCGGGATGTCCAGGGCCAGGGTCCAGCCGGGCACGGGGAAGGAGAGCCAGCCCGGATCGCCCTCTCCGAAGCGCTTCAGCACGGCGAGGAAGGACGGGCAGCGGCGTTCGGAGATGCGCCGCACGATCCGGCGCAGGGTTTCCTCCCGGCCGTGTCCGACGACGAACTGGTACTGCACGAAGCCGCCGCGCCCGTAGACGCGGTTCCAGTGCGGCACCCCGTCGAGGGGGTGGAAGAAGGCCGGGATCGGCTGGAGTTCGCCGGTCCGCGCGCGGGGCGCCTTGCGGTACCAGAGTTCGTTGAAGAGGCCCACGGTCGTCCGCCCGAGGAGCCCTTCCGGCACGAACGAGGGGGCGGCCGGAAGACGTGAGGGGCGGAACGCCAGCGGGTGTCTGCGGGCCCGCGGGGGCAGCGCGTCCAGCGGCGCGTGATCGCCGCGGGTCAGCACCGAGCGCCCGGTCCCGGCCCCGCGCGCGAGGAGGTCGATCCAGGCCACCGAGTAGCGGTACCGGTGGTCGGTGGCGGTGAGGCGGGCCATCAGGTCGTCCAGGTCCACCGCGCGTTCGGTGTCGACGGACATCAGGCCGCTCTCCACCGGCTGGAGGCGGACGGTCGCCGTCAGGATCACCCCGGTCAGGCCCATGCCGCCCGCCGTCGAGTCGAACAGGGGGGTGCCGGGCCCGACCGTCCTGATCTCGCCGTCCGCCGTCAGCAGTTCGAAGGACAGGACGTGACGGGCGAAGGAGCCGGACACGTGGTGGTTCTTGCCGTGGATGTCCGCGCCGATCGCGCCGCCCACGGTCACATAGCGGGTCCCCGGCGTCACGGGCACGAACCAGCCGAGGGGGAGCAGGACCTCCATGAGCCGGTGCAGGGACACCCCCGCGTCGCACAGGACCGTGCCGCCGCCCGCGTCGATCGCGTGGATCCGGTCCAGGCCCGTCATGTCGAGCACCGCACCGCCCGCGTTCTGCGCGGCGTCGCCGTAGGCCCGTCCGAGCCCCCGGGCGATGCCTCCTCGAACCCCGCACTCCCGGACGGCGGCCGCCGCCTCCCCGTAGGTGCGCGGACGGACCAGACGGGCGGTGGTCGGGGCGGTGCGGCCCCAACCCGTGACGGAGACGGAGTCGGCAGGCATGACCGTGACCGTAGCGCCGTCCGGGGTGCACATTGGGGCAATCTACCCACCGCTCCCGGCTCCTCACCGAAATGGGTGATTAATGGGATGTCGTCCAAGATTGCCGTAGTTCTGCGACCGCTCCCTAGAAGAGTGGCCTCACATGGACGACCTTGACGACCGTGACGAGATGGGTCGGCGGCTTGACGGCGTGGACCGTCCACCTGGCGACCTGGACCGCCGACTGCTGTCCGTGCTCCACGCGTACGGCGGGAATCCGCAGGTCGCGGCCGTCGCGCGCACCCTGTCCCGGAGCGGGGAGCACGGCGCCCTGTGGCTCGCCGCCGGGCTCGCCGGGGCGGCCGCCGACCGCGCGCGGCGCGGCGCGTGGCTGCGCGCGACGGCGCTCACCGCCGGCGCGCACCTCGCGAGCATGGGCGTGAAACGGATCGTGCGCCGGCCGCGTCCCACGCACGTGGCGCCCCGCGCGCGCACGGCCGGACGGCACTCCTTCCCCAGCTCCCACGCGGCCTCCGCCACCGCCGCGGCGGTGGCCTACGGCACGCTCGGCGCGTACGCCGTCCCGCCGCTCGCCGCCGCGATGTGCCTCTCGCGCCTCGTCGTCGGCGTCCACTACCCCACGGACGTCGCCGCCGGCGCGGCCCTCGGCGCCGCGGCGGCCGGACTGGGCGCCCGCTGGATCGGGGGCCGGCCGTGACCGAGCGCACGGCGCTGCTGGAGCGCACTCCGGCCCTGGCCCCGCCGCCGCGGAGCCTGGGCGGGCTGCTGCGGGGCCTCGTCCGGACCGCGCGTCCCCGCCAGTGGGTCAAGAACGTGCTCGTCGTGGCCGCCCCGGCCGCCGCCGGCCGGCTCTTCTCGCAGCACGCGGTCGTTCAACTCGCCGTGGTCTTCGTGCTGTTCACGGCCTGCGCCGCCGCCGTGTATCTGATCAACGACGCCCGGGACGCCGTGGCCGACCGCGCCCATCCCGTGAAGCGCCACCGCCCGGTGGCCGTGGGCCAGGTCCCCGTCCCGGTCGCGTACGCCGTCGGCGGCACCCTCGCCGTCCTCGCGCCCGCGGCCGCCGCCTGGTTCTGCTCGGCGGCCGTCTGCGCGCTGCTGACCGCGTACCTCGGCATGCAGCTCGCGTACTGCGTGAGCCTCAAGCACGTGCTCGTCGTCGACCTCGTCGTCGTCACGACCGGGTTCCTGATGCGGGCCATGATCGGCGGTCTGGCCCTCGGCATCCCGCTCTCGCGCTGGTTCCTCATCACCACCGGCTTCGGGGCGCTGTTCATGGTCTCGGCGAAGCGCTACTCCGAAGCCGTGCAGATGGCGGGCACGGCGGGTGCCACGCGCGCGCTGCTCACCGAGTACACGACCGGCTACCTGCGTTTCGTCTGGCAGCTCGCCGCCGGGGTCTCCGTCCTCGGCTACTGCCTGTGGGCCCTGGAGGAGGGCGGAGTGCCGAGCTCCGGGCTGCTGCCGTGGCGTCAGCTCTCCATGGTCGCCTTCATCCTGGCCGTCCTGCGCTACGCGGTCTTCGCCGACCGGGGCACGGCGGGCGAGCCGGAGGACGTGGTCCTGCGCGACCGTCCGCTCGCCCTCATCGGTCTGGTGTGGCTGGCGATGTACGGACTCGCCGTGGCCAACTGGTGAGCGTCACCGAGGACCGGCCCGGCCCCGCTCTCCTCGCCGGCCACGAAGCGGACTCCGGGGCGCCCGCGACCTCGGGCCCCGTCGTCACGGGGGCCGTCGTCACGGAACGGGTGACGGTCCGCGAGGAGGCGCGCCCGCGGCGGCGGTTCCTGCGGGAGCTCCTCGGCTTCGCCGCGGTCGGGGTTCTCGCCTACGCGGCCGATCTCGGCCTGTTCGTGTGGCTCCGCGGCCCGGTGGGTCTCGGCCCCCTGACGGCCAAGGCGCTGTCCTTCCTCGCGGGCTGCTCGGTGGCGTACGCCGGGAACGCGCTCGGCACCTACCGGCACGCGGCGGGCCGGGGCCCGCTGCGGTACCTGATCTTCTTCGCGGTGAACAGCGCGGGCGCGCTGGTGCAGTTGCTGTGCATCGCCGTCAGTCACTACGGGCTCGGGTTCACCTCACCGCGCGCGGACACCGTCTCCGGGGCGGGAATCGGCATGGCGCTCGCCACGGTCCTGCGATTCTGGGGTACCCGGTCACTGGTTTTCCGAGGCGAGGGCAGAGTCGGATCATGGACTGGCTGAAAAAGATTCCCGGCGTGGGACCTTGGGTCGTACGCCTCATGACGACGCACGCGTGGCGGTCGTACGAGCGGCTCGACCGCGTGAAGTGGACGCGGCTCGCCGCGGCGATGACCTTCATCAGCTTCGTGGCGCTGTTCCCGCTGCTGACCGTGGCCGCGGCCATCGGCGCCGCCACGCTGAGCACGCAGCAGCAGAAGGACCTCCAGGACAAGCTGGCCGAGCAGGTGCCGGGCATCTCCGACCAGCTCGACATCAACAGCCTCGTGCAGAACGCCGGCACGATCGGGCTCGTCGCGGGCGCCCTGCTGCTGGTCACCGGCATCGGCTGGGTCGGCTCCATGCGGGAGTGCCTGCGCGCGGTCTGGGAACTGCCCGACAGCGAGGAGAACCCGCTTCTGCGCAAGATCAAGGACGGCGGGGTCCTCGTCGGTCTCGGCGGCGCCGTGCTCCTCACCATCGCCGTCTCCACGCTCGCGTCCACGGCGATGGGCTGGTCGGCGCGGCACATGGGCCTCGACGAGCAGGGCTGGGGGACGACGCTGCTCCAGTTCGTCGCCTTCGCGGTGGCCGTGCTCGCCGACTTCCTGGTCCTGCTGTACGTGCTGACCCTGCTGCCCGGTGTGGAGCCGCCGCGCCGCCGGCTGATCGTCGCCGCGCTGATCGGCGCCGTCGGGTTCGAGCTGCTCAAGCTGCTGCTCAGCGGCTACATGCGGGGGGTGGCGTCGAAGAGCATGTACGGGGCTTTCGGCGTGCCGATCGCGCTGCTCCTGTGGATCAACTTCACCTCGAAACTGCTCCTGTACTCCGCCGCCTGGACGGCGACACCCAGCGAGGGACAGGACCGGGAGGCCGGCGACGGCGAACCGGCCGGCCCGGAGGACCGGGGGGACTCGGGGGATCCGAGGAGCGCGACGAAGCCGCCCGAGTCCCGGGCGGTCAACGGCGGCGGCGCATCAGGTCCGGCAGCGGCCAGCGGCGGTTGACCAGGAAGACGCCCGCCGCGAGCAGGGCGAGGAAACCGCCCGTCAGACCGAGCGCGATGCCGATGCCGCTCGATCCGCCCTTCGCCGAGGTGGAGGCCGCCACCGGCTTCGTGGAGCTGTGCGCGGTGCCCGTGCCGGAGCCCGTGCCCGTGCCGGGGCTCGACCCGTCCGACGCGTTCGCGCCCGGCTGGGCCGTGGTGTCCACGCCCTTGGGCGCGACCAGTTCGCCCACCGGCTGGACCTTGTCCGCGGCCTGGAACCCCCAGTCGAGCAGTTGCGCGGCCTCCTTGTAGACCTCGTTGTGCTCCTTCTTCTCCGGGTTCATGACCGTCACGAGCAGCACCTTGCCACCGCGCTCGGCGACGCCCGTGAACGTGGCGCCCGCGTTGGTGGTGTTGCCGTTCTTCACACCCGCGATGCCCTGGTACGGGGTGATGTCGCTGTCACCGGACAACAGCCGGTTGGTGTTCCGGATCTCGGAGGACGCGCGGGCGGACGTGCCCTTCTTGTTCCCGGCCGTCTTCCCGGTCGTCGCGCCGGGGAAGGTGGCCCGCACCGTCGAGCAGTACTCCCGGAAGTCCTTCTTCTGGAGCCCCGAACGGGCGAACAGCGTCAGGTCGTAGGCGGACGACACCTGACCCCCGGCGTCGTAGCCGTCCGGGCTCACCACGTGCGTGTCGAGGGCCTGGAGGTCGTCCGCGTGCGCCTGCATGTCCTTGACCGTCGCGGGGATGCCGCCGTTCATCGCGGACAGCACGTGCACGGCGTCGTTGCCGGACTTCAGGAAGACACCGAGCCACAGGTCGTGGACGGTGTACGTCTGGTTCTCCTTTATGCCCACCACGCTGGAGCCCGCGCCGATGCCCGCCAGCTCGGAGGGTGCCACCTTGTGCGAGGTGCTCCTCGGGAACCTGGGCAGCACCGTGTCGGCGAACAGCATCTTCAGCGTGCTCGCCGGAGGCAGCCGCCAGTGCGCGTTGTGCGCGGCCAGGACGTCGCCGGACTCCGCGTCGGCGACGATCCAGGAACGGGCGGTGATGTCCGGAGGCAGGACGGGGGCGCCGGTGCCGAGGTCCACCTGGTTGCCGGGCCGGCCGAGCCGCTCGCCGCCGAGGCTCGACATGTGCGCCGGGGGCGTGGCCGACGGGGAGGAGGCGGGGCTCGCCGTCGGGCTCGCGTCATCGGTGTCGGCGAAAGCGGGCGCGGTGAGGGAAACGGTCAACAGAGTGGCGGAAGTGATCAACAGGGATCGTCGAATGGTCTTTTTCGAGGCGGGCACGATCGAGAAAGTACAGGTGTTGGGACCGGAATTCCCGTCACCATTCGGGGGAGCCGCCTCGCCCTCTCCACCCCGGCGCCGGATCACGGTGGCCGACGGCGATACTGAACGCATGAAGCTCAGCCGCCCCGTGTCCTGGTTCCTGCTCGCCTTCGGGGTGTGGAGTTGGGTCATTTGGGTCACTTTCGCTAAGAATCTCTGGAAAGACGCCAGTGGGCTCGCGTTCGACGACGCGGGCGATCCGACCGCGTACTTCTGGGTGCATCTGACGCTCGCCGTCGTGTCGTTTGTCCTTGGGACGGTCGTCGGGGTCATCGGGTTGCGCGGCGTACGCGCTTTGCGCCAGACGTCATAACGGGGGATACGGCGTCATGGTCATCTTGTTCGTGTTGGTGGGCCTGACCGTGCTGGCCGTGCTCGGCGGCCTGCACTGGTACGCGTGGAGCCGGCTGGTGCGGGACACCACGAGCGGGCCCGGACCGGCCCGCCGGCTGGGCACGGTGCTCTTCGTCGCCGGGCCGCTGCTGATGGTCGGCGCCCTCGTGGCCGAGCGCGCGGGCGCTCCCTTCGCGCTCCAGCGGACGCTGGCCTGGCCCGGATTCCTGTGGATGCCGCTGAGCCTCTACCTCGTCCTGGCGCTGCTGGCCGGTGAGCTCGTACGACCGCTCCTGCTCCGCGCCGACGCGCGCCGGGCGGCCCGGCGGCAGGAGAGCGACGGGGCCGCGGCCCCCGCGGCCGCCGAGGCTGCCGCGGCCGCGGAACCGCGCGAGAGCGCGCGATCCGCCTCCGGCGCGGCAACGGCGGGGAAGGACCGGCCCGAACTCGCGGAGGGGCAGGAACGGGCGGGCCGGGCCGAGCCGGTTAGGCCGGCGGAACCGGCGGGCTCGGTCGAACCGACGGGAGCCGTGCCCGCGCCCTCGCGGCGGCTGTTCGTCTCGCGGGTCGTGGGTGGCACGGCCGCGGCCGTCGCCGTCGGGACCGTGGGCCACGGGACGTACGGAGTGCTGCGCGGACCCAGGGTGAAGCGGGTCACCGTGCCGCTCGCCAAACTGCCCCGGTCCGCCCACGGTTTCCGGATCGCCGTCGTGAGCGACATCCACCTCGGACCGGTGCTCGGACGCGGATTCGCGCAGAAGGTCGTCGACACGATCAACTCCACCCAGCCCGATCTGATCGCCGTCGTCGGTGACCTCGTCGACGGCAGCGTGAAGAACCTCGGCCCCGCCGCCGCACCGCTCGCCGGGCTGCGCGCCCGGCACGGCTCCTACTTCGTCACCGGGAACCACGAGTACTTCTCCGGAGCCGAGCAGTGGATCCAGGAGGTGCGGGAGCTGGGGATCCACCCCCTGGAGAACGCGCGGACCGAGCTGGCCGGATTCGACCTCGCCGGCGTGAACGACCTCCAGGGCGAGAGCGAGGGACAGGGACCCGACTTCGGCAAGGCGCTCGGAGACCGCGACACGACACGGGCCTGTGTGCTCCTCGCCCATCAGCCCGTACAGATTCATGAAGCGGTACGCCACGGGGTCGACCTCCAGTTGTCCGGACACACCCATGGCGGACAGCTCTGGCCGGGCAACCTCATCGCGGCCGCCGCCAATCCGACGGTCGCCGGCCTGGACCGCTACGGCGACACACAGCTCTACGTCTCCCGGGGCGCCGGAGCCTGGGGGCCGCCCACCCGGGTCGGCGCGCCCTCGGACATCACGGTCGTCGAGCTGGCCTCACGCGAAGCCTGAGAATCCCCTGTGAAAGAGGGACGGAAAAGATCATTTTCGTCGGTCCTGAGTACTTTCCCGATTCGCCTCCCCGGCCGAAACTCCTGTGATTAGGTGATCCGCGCCACTAAGGGAGTGGTGTGCGGGGGCGCCTGGGGAGGGCACCGATGCGATCGGTTCGCTTATGGATTCTGGTGGCGCTGCTCGTGGTGGCGGGCGCGGGTGTGGCCGGCTGGCAGCTCCTGCCGGCGAAGGGGAACGGCAACCGCACCATCACCGTGGGCACCACGGACGCCGTCACCTCGCTCGACCCGGCAGGCGCCTACGACGCCGGATCCTGGGCTCTGTTCAGCAATCTCTTCCAGTCGCTGCTCACCTTCGAGCCCGGCGGCGCCCAGCCCGTCCCGGACGCCGCCAAGCGCTGCGCGTTCACCGACACGGGCCTGCGCACGTACCGCTGCACGCTCCGTGACGACCTGGCGTTCCCGAGCGGGCGGGCGATGACCGCCGAGGACGTGAAGTTCTCCTTCGACCGCGTCAAGCGCATCAACGACGAGGTCGGGCCCGCCTCACTCCTGTCCACCCTGGGCAGCGTGGACGCGAGCGGCCGGACCGTCGTCTTCCATCTGTCCTCGCCCGACGCGACCTTCCCGTTCAAGCTGGCGACCGGCGCCGGGTCGATCGTCGACAGCACCCGCTACCCCCGGCGCAGCCTGCGCACCGGCTCCGGCGTCGACGGCACGGGACCCTACGTCCTGAAGGCGTACACGCAGAGCGCGAAGGCCGTCCTCGCCCCCAACCCGCGCTACCAGGGCGCCGTCGACGGTCTCGGCAGCCCCGTCGTGCTGCGCTACTACGCCAACTCGGAGGCGCTGCGGGTCGGGTGGAAGGCGAAGGAGCTCGACGTCGTGGCGCGTCAGCTACCGCCCGCCGTGCTCGCCGCGCTCTCACCGAGCGACCCCGCGCAACGCGTCACGGAGGCCGACAGCGCCGAGACCCGCAACCTCGTCCTCGACGTGCGCGAGACTTCGCCGCTGCACGACCGGCGGGTCCGGCAGGCCCTCGCCTCGCTGATCGACCGCCAGAAGCTGGTCGACCGGACGTACCGCGGAACCACCGACGCGCTGTACGGGCTGATCCCGGCGGGCATCACCGGGCACGCGACCTCGTTCTTCGACGCCTACCCGAAACCCGACCCCAAGAAGGCGCGGGCCCTGCTGGCCGAGGCCGGGGTCTCCCTGCCCGTGCGCTTCACCTACGGGTTCGCCGAGGGACGGGGCGCCGCGGGCGAGGAGGCGGCCGAGCTCAAGCGGCAACTGGAGGCGGACGGACTCTTCAAGGTGACGACCGAGGGGTTCGAGTGGACCGAGTTCCAGAAGAAGTACGCGGAGGGCGGCCTGGACGCCTGGGCGGTCGGCTGGGTCGCCGACTATCCCGACGCGGACACCTTCGGCGCGCAGCTCGTCGGCACCGGCAACAGCATGAAGAACGGCTACACCAACAACGAGGTCGACCGTCTGATCAAGGAGACGCGGGAGGACGCCGACCGGAGCCACACGGCGGAGGCGTTCCGCAGGCTCCAGACGCGCGTGGCGGAGGACGTCCCGCTGGTTCCCCTGTGGCAGCGCAAGGACTACGTCATCAGCACGGAGGACATCAGCGGCGGCCAGTACCTGTCCGACGGGACCGGAGTCTTCCGCCTCTGGCGGCTGAACTGGCTCTGACGACTGAGCTGGCTGTGACGACTGAGCTGGCTGTGACGACTGAACCGGCTGTGCCGACGGCCCCGGGAGCCGGGGCCGTCGGCGTCACGGCCGGGGTTCCTAGGGGTGCGGCGTGGATCCGTACGCCGTCAGGAAGCGGTCGCGGAACGAGCTCATCTTCCACACCGGGGCGTTGTGCTCGGGCTGGATCCCGTCCGTCCAGCCCCAGTCGGCGATCTTGTCGAGCACCGTGGGGTCCTTGGCGACGATCGAGACGGGCACGTCGCGGCTGGCGTGGTTGCCGCTGACCCGGGCTATCGGCTGGTGGTCTCCGAGGAAGACCAGCACGGTGTTCTTGTTGCCGTACTTCACCAGGTAGTCGATCAGGCTCGTCACCGAGTACGAGATCGCCTTGCCGTACTCCACCTTCGACTTCTGCGAGCTGGTGATGATGTCGCCGGGATCCTTGCCGGCCTTCTGGATGGCGTCGTAGACCGAGCCGTCGCCGACCTGGTCCTGGGGGACCGTCTTGGGAATGGGCGCCCAGGGCTGGTGGCTGGAGGTCAGGATGATCGTCGACATCAGCGGCTTGTCGCGCTTCTTGCTGTGCGCCAGGCGTTCGAACGCGGTCAGGGCGTACTGGTCGGGCATGGTCGACCAGCTGAACTTCGGCCCCTTGTACCCGAGGTGGAAGGCGTCGTAGAGCTTGTCGATGCCGTAGAACTTCTGCTCGGGCCAGTTCTTCTGGATGCCCGGCATGACGCCCACGGTGTCGTAGTCGCCGGTCTTCTTGAAGGCGCTGATCAGGGAGAGGCGGTCGCCGGCGGTCACGGTGCGGTAGCGCTGCTGGTTGTTGATCCACAGGCCCGAGAGGAACGTCGAGTGGCCGAGCCAGCTGCTGCCGCCGTACGTCGCCGAGGTGAGCCAGCCGCTCTTCGCGGCGAAACCGGCCCGGGTCAGCTTCTCGTTCTCCGCGGTCAGGGTCGCGTCGACGTCCGGTGCGATGGCCGGGTCCTCGACGGCGCTGCGGCCGTAGCTCTCGATGAACGTGACGATCATGTCCTTGCCGCGCAGATCGGTGAGCATCTCGTCGGGCGGCGTGTTCGCGAATTTGTCCTTCTTGACGATCCTGGCGAACTCGGCTTCGTCCCGCAGGGTGTTCCGCACCCGCGCCGCCCGGTCCTGGAGGACCAGCGCGGCGTGCTCGGAGGCGATGGGCACCCCGGTGTACTGCACCCCGAGCGCCGCGCAGGTGACCCAGGCCATGGCCAGGACCAGGGTCGTACGGGTCGCGATCACGGTGTTCCTGGCCATGAGGTTGCCGAGCCGGACGACCGACAGCGTCATGAGCACCAGGATGGCGATCACGAGGGCCACGGCCAGTGCCGCGATGCCGAGCGCGCCGTTGTGGCCGAACGTGTCCTGGAGGTAGGCCTGCGCGTCGCCGAACAACGACCAGTCGAGGACGACGTTGAAGCCGCGTCCGAGGTATTCGTTGAAGCCGATGTCGAGGATGTTCATGATCGTCAACAGGCCCAGGACCAGCCCGGCGGCCACCGACAGCGCGATCCGCGGCCGGCGGGGCAGGACGATCAGCAGCGCGCCACCGAAGATCGCCTCCACCGGGAGCCGCAGGAATACCGCCGGACGGAAACTGTCCGCCTGGCTCGGCATGAGCAGCCCGAACAGGACGAGCGCGGCGGCGACGAGGGTGGTCGTCCAGGCGAGGGTGCGGGCCGCACCGGGGTACCGGCCCCGCCACCCGCTCCCCGGGCCGGAGCCGGACGGCTCGTCCCCCGGAGGCTCCTCGCCGTCTCCGGCCCCGTCCCCGACGGAGGTGCCGGGGACGTCGGGAGTACCGGCGGTGTCCTCTTCGGGTGAGGTGGTGCCCGCGTCCACGGCCGCGCCGGTCCCGTCGACCGCTTCGGCCTCGGCCCCGGCCGGGGTCCGGGTGCCGGTCTCGGCCACCGTGCCCACGGCACCCGCCGGAGCCGCGCCGGCCGACGCCTCCGGGTCCGGGGCCTGGTCCGGGGCCTGGTCCGCGTCCGCCTCTGCATCTGGGGCCGCGTCGGGGCCCGCGCCCGCATCCGCGTCCGGCTCCGTGCCTGCGTCCGCATCCGCGTTCCGGTCCGGCTCCGCGTCCGGCTCCGGGTCCGCGTCCGAGTCCGGGGCGTGGTCCTGGTCCGCGTCCGCCTCTGCCTCTGGGGCCGCGTTGGGGTCCGCATCCGCGCCTGCGTCCGGCTTCGCGTCCGGCTTCGCGTCCGCGGTCGGGTCCGCGCCCGCGTCCGGCTCCGCGCCCGCGTCGGGGTCCGCATCCGCGCCCGGCTCCGCATCCGCGCCCTCGGCCCCGAGATCCGTCCCGGGTGTGTCGGTGGGCGTGTCGCCGTCGCTTCCGTCGGGTTCCGCCCGTTCTCCCTGGGCGGTTTCCGCCGGAGTCTCCTCCGGGGCGCCGGAACCGATCGAGGCGGCCTCCTCGGTCGTGGTGACGTCGGGGGCCGCCCCGGCCGCTGCCTCTCCCTCACCCGAGGCGGCGGCGTCCTGGTCGGTGCCGGTGTTCGCGGGCGGCTCCGGCGTCGGCTCGTCGCTCGGAGGCGTCTCGTCCGTGTTCGGTAGCTGTCGAGAGCTCGTTTTGAACGACAACCCGGCGGTCCTTCCGTGCGAAGCGCGGTGGTGGCGTGACGGGCCGATCGGAAGCGACCGAAGTGCCCTCATCGTGGTGTACGGGGCCGCAGCGGCCCGTGTTCAACCGCCTCGGTCAGCTTCTTCCCAAGTCCGTTTCCGCAGGTCGGAGCGGCACGAGAGGGGTTCCCCTGCGGTGGCGGCGGATTTGGCGACGTCACCGGCCCCGCACCGGCAGCGTCACCGTCACCGCCAGCCCCTCGCCGGGGGCCGTCCGGACCGCGACGCTTCCCCCGTGGGCCCGCACCACGCCCTCCACGATCGCCATCCCGAGCCCGCTGCCCGCGCCGCCGCCGGCCCGGAAGAAGCGGTCGAAGACGCGCGCCGCGTCCGCCTCCGGGAGTCCGGGGCCCTCGTCCGCGACACACAGCCGCAGGACGCCGTCCGCGCGCTCCAGACCGAGCCGCACGGGCACGTCGCCGGGTGTGTGGGTGCGTACGTTGCCGACGAGGTTGCCCAGCACCTGCCGCAGCCCCGATTCGTCGGCCTGTACGAGCAGGGTGCCGTCGGCGTCCACGGTCACCGGGCGGCCGGGCTGCTGGGCCCGCAGATCCGCCGCCGCGTCCCGCACGAGCCGGCTCAGGTCGACGTTCCTGAAGCGCAGCTCGGGCCGCTGGTCGAGGCGGGCCAGGGTGAGCAGTTCGTCGACGAGCCGGCCCATCCGGTCGGCCTCCGCGTTCATCCGGTCCCAGGCACGCCTGCGCTCGACGGGGTCGGTCAGCATCCCCTTCTCGTAGAGCTGGAGGTAGCCGCGGATGGCCGCCAGCGGGGTGCGCAGCTCGTGCGAGGCGTCCCCGACGAACCGGCGGAGCTGGGCGGCGCTGTCCTCGCGTGTCCGGTAGGCCGACTCGACCTGGTGCAGCATGGAGTTGAGCGCGAGCCGGAGCTGTTCGACCTCCTGGGTCGGATGCTGGCTGGAGGGGACGCGCCGGGTCAGATCACCCTCGGCGATGGCGGACGAGGTCTCCACCATGGCCTCCAGCGGCAGCATCCGGCGGCGCACGCTGAACATTGTCAGGCACGCGAGGAGCGCCAGCAGCAGGGTGCCCACGGCCAGATCGAGCTTGAGCGCCTTCGCGATGCCCTTGTGCAGTCCGTCGGTCGAGCTGCCGAACAGGACGTAGGTCCCGTCGGCGAGCCGTGTCCCGGTCGCCCGGTAGTCGGCGCCGCGCACGGTGACGTCGCGCGGGTCGACGGCGCGGGTGAGGCCGCCGGGGTCGCCCACGGCGGCGGCGAACGCGCGCTGGGTGTCGGTGGGGTCGTAGCCCGCCACCTCGACGGCCCGGCCCTTCCGGTCGACCGCCGCGAAGATCGATTCCGGCTTCGACGACTCGTCCGCGGCGGGTCCGATCCGCTCGTGCACGAACGCGAGGGCGCTCAGTGAGTCGATCTGGCGCATGGTGAGCTGCGAACCGCCCAGTGACGCGCGGGTCTTGAGGAGCTGGGCGTCCACCTGGTCGAGCAGGTAGTGCCGCATGCCCATCAGGCTCACGGCGGTCGCCACCACGATGCCCAGGGCCAGCAGTCCCACGTTCGCGATCGTGAGCTGGCCGCGCAGCGAGTGGATGCCGTGCCTGCGGCGCGTGGGGCGGCAGCCGGGCTGGACGGGCGCCTTCACGCGAGCCCGTATCCCACGCCCCGGCGGGTCTGGATCACCGGTGGACCCAGCGGTTCCAGCTTGCGCCGCAGGTAGCTGATGTACGTCTCGACGACCGTCGACTCGGCGGGGTGCTCGTACTGCCAGACGTGGCGCAGGAGTTGCTCCTTGGGCACGATCCGGCCGCCGTTGCGGACGAGGAAGCGCAGCAGCGCGTACTCGGTGGGGGTGAGTTCGACCGTGGTGCCCGCGCGGTGGACGCGGTACGTCGTCTCGTCCAGCTCCAGGTCGCCGTAGCGCAGGGGCGGGCGCTGGGGCAGGACGTCGTCGGGCCGGGTGCGGCGCAGGACGGCGGTGATGCGGGCGACGACCTCGTCGATGTTGAACGGCTTGGTGATGTAGTCGTCGCCGAAGCCGAGCGCGCCGACGATCTCGGCGGGCGCGTCCCGCGCGGTGAGGAAGACGACGGCCAGGTCCGGCTGTCGCAGGCGCAGTTCACGGCCGAGTGCCCGGCCGTCGCCGTCCGGGAGCATCACGTCGAGCAGGGCCGCGTCGGGGCGGGTGCGCTCGGCGAGGGTCAGGGCCTCGCGGACGCACCCCGCGGCCATCACCTCGAAGCCGTGGTAGCGCAGCGCGATGGTCAGGACGTCCGCGATGCTCGGCTCGTCCTCGACGACGAGCACGGTGGCTGCCTCGTGAGCGGTCATGTCCCCAGTATCGACGGGGCCGTTGACGGCGTGGGCCGTTCGCTCCTTGGAGTTCCTTGAGAGTCATGCGCGGGTCGTGTCCACCCGCGCGTCCGGCCGCGAATCCTGGTGACCAGGACCTGGGGGACCGACCTACTAAGGAGCGTTGAACGTGGCGGCATTGGCACGGTGGTGCTATCGGCACCGGCTGGTGGTCCTGTTGCTGTGGGTGGGCGCGTTGTTCGGTCTCGGGTTCGCGGCGACCACCGCGGGCACGGACTACGCGAACGTGTTCTCCCTTCCGAACACGGACTCCAAGCGTGCGTACGACCAGATGGAGAAGGCCTTCCCCGACAGCGCGGGGGACACCGACACGGTGGTGTGGAAGGTCGCGGACGGCACGGTCGAGGACGCCTCCGTGCGCGACCGGATCCAGCCCGTGCTGGACGAGATCGCGGGCATGAAGGGCGTGGGCCAGGTCGCGGGTCCGTACCAGGGCGAGCGGGGCGCCGCGCAGATCAGCCGTGACGGCACGATCGCGTACGCCCAGATCACCTTCGCCGAGCAGGCGAACGCCGTACCGAAGGAACTGGTGCAGGACGTCGTCGACACCGCACAAGGTGCCGAACGGGCCGGACTCCAGGTGGAGTTGGGCGGTCAGGCGATCCAGCGGGTGCAGGAGCCGCCCACCGGGCTCGCCGAGATGGTCGGCATCCTGGCCGCGGCGGCCGTCCTCTTCCTCGCCTTCGGTTCGCTGTTCGCCATGCTGCTGCCGATCGGCATCGCGGTCTTCGGGGTCGGTACGGGGCTGTTCTCCACGCAGTTGCTCAGCCACACCACGGACATCCCGGACCTGGCCCCGCTGCTGGCCACCCTGATCGGCCTCGGCGTCGGCATCGACTACGCGCTGTTCATCGTCACCCGGCACCGGCGCGGTCTCCTGCGGGGCCTGGAGTCCGAGGAGTCGGCGGTCGTCGCCCTCAACACCTCGGGGCGGGCGGTGCTGTTCGCGGGCGGCACGGTCTGCATCGCGCTCGCGGGCATGCTCGTGACGAACCTCCGCTTCCTGGACGGCGTGGTCATCGGCACCTCCCTGACCGTGGTGTTCAGCGTGCTCGCCGCCACCACGCTGCTGCCCGCGCTCCTCGGCGTCCTCGGCACCCGGGTGCTCAGCCGCCGCCAGCGGCGGAAGCTGGCGGAGCGGGGCCCGGAGCCGGAGCGGGCGAGCGGGGCCGCGGCCCGCTGGTCGATGAGCGTGCAGCGCCGTCCCCGCACGATCGCCGCCCTCGCGCTGGCCGTGATGGCGGTCCTCGCGCTCCCCGTCCTGTCCCTGCGCCTCGGCGCCACCGACCAGGGGAACGACGACGGCACCACGACGACCAGGCAGGCCTACGACCTGCTCGCCGAGGGCTTCGGGCCCGGGTTCAACGGTCCGCTGCAGGTGGTCGTGACCGGCGGGGACACGGACGCCCTGGCGAAGAGCATCGAGGGTACGCCCGGGGTCGCCGCGGTCGCGGCGCTGCCGCCCGCCAAGGGCGTCACGGTGATCCAGGTGGTGCCGACGACGTCCCCGCAGTCGGTCAAGACCGACCGGCTCATCGACACCCTGCGGGACCGGGTGATCCCGGACGCCGGGGCGTCGGCCCACGTGGGCGGGGTCACCGCCGTGTCGAAGGACTTCGCCACGATCACCGGCGACCGGCTGCCGTGGTTCATCGCCACGATCATCGGGCTCGGCTTCCTGCTCCTGCTGATCGCGTTCCGCTCCCTGGTGGTCCCGCTGACGGCCGCGCTGATGAACCTGATCGCGGCCGCCGCGTCCTTCGGCGTCCTGGTCGCGGTCTTCCAGTGGGGCTGGGGCCTGGACCTGCTGGGCCTCGGCAAGGAGGGCCCGATCAACGCCTTCCTGCCCGTCATCATGCTCTCGCTGCTGTTCGGCCTCTCCATGGACTACCAGGTGTTCCTGGTGAGCCGCATGCACGAGGAGTGGGTGCACACGAAGGACAACGCGCGCGCGGTGCGCGTCGGGCTGGCCGAGACCGGCCGCGTCATCAACTCGGCCGCCCTGATCATGGTGTGCGTCTTCCTCGCCTTCGTCCTGAGCGGGGACGCGGGAGCGGCGATGGCGGGGGTCGGCCTCGCGGCCGCGGTCGCCCTGGACGCCTTCATCCTGCGTACGGCCCTGGTGCCCGCCGCCATGCATCTGCTCGGCGACTCCAACTGGTGGCTGCCCGCGTGGCTGGACAAGCGGCTGCCGCATCTGGCGGTGGAGCCCGCGGAGGAGCCGTCGAAGGAGGCGGCGCCGGCCGACGGCGGCGCCTCGGCCGTGCACGGCTTCGTCCGTGACGCGGAGGGCGAGCCCGTCGACGGGGCGGTCCTCACGCTGCTGTCCAAGGGAGGCCGGCAGCTCGACCGGGTGACCTCGCTGGCCGACGGTTCCTACATCGTCTCGGTCCCGGCCCCGGGGACGTATCTGCTGTCGGCGACGGCCCGTTCGTACGGGGCGCGGGCCCGGCACGTCGTCGTGACCGGCGAGCCGCTGGTGCACGACGTGGAGCTGGTCCAGGGAGAGGTGGACGCCGACGCGGTCAACTGAGGCCGCCGGCCGCCGGACCGTCCCGGCGCACGGGGGCGCCCGCCTCGGCGGGCGCCCCTCAGTCCGTCTCCCCCGCCGGGCCGGCCGGGCCCCGGCGCGATTGCCTCGCCGGGGCGGCGGGGCCTGCGTCCGTCTTCTTCGCCGAGCCGGCGGGGCCTTCGTCCCGCTTCTTCGCCGGGTCGGGCAGGGCCCTCGTCATCCCCGGCAGGAAGTCCGTGAACAGTTCGTGCACCTCATGGACGAGGGGCCGCAGCAGCCGGAAGCGGGCCAGTGAGACGCCGCGCGCCGTCAGACGCGCGCCGCGCTCGGCGAGCCGGTAGCTGCGCTCGCGGCTCTCGGTGCGGTCGAAGACCCAGTACAGGACGAGCCCCATCTGGGATAGCCACATCAGCTCGGGCAGCACCTCGCGCAGTTCCTCCGGCACCTTGGTCTTCGCCCCGGCCAGCACTTCCTTGTGGACGCTGATCGCCTCACGGCGCGCGTGCTCCGACTCGGGGGAGAAGGGGCTGAGCGGACTGTCCGGGTCGGCGGCGTTCTTGAAGAACTGCACGGCGAACTCGTGGTACGGCGTGGCGATGTCCAGCCACACCTTCAGGACACCGCCGAGCCGGGCCTCCAGGTCCGTCTCGCGGTCCAGCACCTCCCGGACCGCCTCCTGGTGCTCGGCGGCGATCCGGTCGTAGAAGCCCTGGATCAGGTGTTCCTTGCCGGCGAAGTAGTAGTACGCGTTGCCGACGGAGACCCCGGCCTCCTGGGCGATGGCTCGCATCGTCGTCTTGTCGTACCCCCGTTCCTGGAAGAGCCGCATCGCGGTCTCCAGGATCAGGGCCCGGGTCTGTTCGCTCTTCGCCGGGCTCTTCGTCTCCTTGCCCGGGGACTTGGCCGGCTCGGAGGCCGCGCTGGGCTCGGCGGAGCCGATGGGACCGGGGCTGTCTTTCGGTGCTGGCACGGGACGAGCCTAACGACTGGGAACCGTCGTACATCCGCCGCTGTCACAGGCGGGCGGCTCGAAGGTCCATCCGGCGGTCGGGTGGTAGCGCCAGCCGTCGCCCCACTCGTACGCGCCGCCGCCCCACCGCCCGGACGACTGCGCCTCGCGCCACTTGGCGGCGGCGAGGGTCGCGCCCCTGGCCAGCTTCGCCCCCGTGGGCGTGCTCAGCCGGTGGGCCAGCGGCCGGAAGTCGCGCAGCGCCCAGAGGGTGACGATCCAGGCGGCGGCTCCCTGGTAGACCTGACCGGCGTCCCCCACGACGGTGATCTCGTCCAGGGTGGCGCGGTGGTCGAGCCGCGGAAAGCTCCGGGCGGCCTCCTCCGAACCGGCCGGGACGAACCGCAGCGGTACGAGCTGCGCCTGCCCGGCGAGCCACTTCTTCAGGAACGCGCACAGCGAGCAGTGCGCGTCGTAGAGGACGGTGAGCCCGAGGACCGGGACGCGTGCCGCGTCCCGGTCCCGGGCGGCCTCGGCGGCGGTCACCGGTCTCACGCCCCGGCCGTGGGGGCGACCCAGTCGGTCGGCCGTACCGGCGGCATCTGCTCCCGCTCCATGACGCCCCGCCGCCGGATCCTGTTGAGGGCGTAGACGTTGCCCAGGTGCATGACGCCGAGGACCAGCAGGACGACACCCAGCTTGGTCGACAGGGCCTCGAAGATCTCGCGGGCGTCGGAGATCTCGTCGCTCTGGTGCAGATAGAGGGCGACGAAGCCGAGGTTGACGAGGTAGAAGCCCACCACCAGCAGGTGGTTGACGGCGTCGGCGAGCTTCTCGTTGCCGTGCAGGACGTCCGACAGGAAGATCCGTCCGTTGTGGCTCAGCGTGCGTGCCACCCAGACCGTCAGCGCGATGCTGACCAGCAGATAGATGACGTATGCGACGACCGTGAGGTCCATGTCCCCACCCTTTCTTGAACGCGTTCAAAACGCTGTCTGGGGTGAATGTAGACCTCCTTTTGAACATGTTCAAGTCGGATCCGGGGTGGGCGGACAATCGGATCCGGGGCGGGCCGGCGCCCGGATCCGGGTCGGGCGGACGGCCGGGGCTATCCCCGTGCCCCGCGGGCCAGTTCGGGCCGCTTGGTGTAGTCGGTGAAACCGATGACGTTGCCCCAGGGGTCCGCGATCTCGACGGTCCAGCCGGTGGCGCCGGAGAAGGGTTCGTCGAGGGCCGCGATGCCCGCGGCGGCCAGGGAGCGGGCCGCCGCGCGGGCGTCCGGCACCTCCACCCACAGCCGCGGCGTCGCCCACGGCGGCGGCCGGTGGCTCAGCTCCCCGTCCAGCCGCAGCAGCACCCCGGGCGTCTCCTTGCCCACCTTCAGCACGGCGATCCCGGCCTCGTCCAGCCGGAACGCCGACAGGAACCCGGCGCGCTCGTAGAACCCCACGGCCTCACCGAGATCCCCGACGGGCAACAGCGTGTTGTCGATCCCGAGCAACTCGCACGACTCGCGTGACACGTCATCTGACATGCCATCAGGTTAGGAGCGGGCTCCGGCGCCGGCCCGGAACGACCCGGACCCCGGAGCCCGTTGTCAGTGGCGGCTCGTACTCTCGGCGCTATGGGAATGGTGACGTTCGTCGACGAGACGACCAGTGGGGGGCGGGGCGCGGGCTGGGGGATCGAGATCGCCGAGGAGCGGCTCGCGGTGCGCGAGCTGATCCGGCGGCGGGTCTTCCAGGAGGTCGCCGAGTACAACGCGAGCACGCCCCGGGTGTTCCAGGGACTCGTGCAGCCCGAGGACACCGAGCGCGTGCTGAACGGCTACGCGCTGCGTACGCCGCGCCGGATAGACCCGGAGGCGCAGTGCGAGCTGGCGCTGCGGGCCTTCGCCGGGAACGGCTTCCTGGTGCTCGTGGGGGAGCGTCAGGTGACCCGCCTCGACGAGGAGATCGAGCTGGTCCTGGGCACCGAGGTCACCTTCCTCAAGCTCGTCGCGCTGGTGGGGGGATGACGATGAAGAACACCGGACCGTGGAAACAGCGGCTTCGTGACCGGGCGGCCGAGGGCAACATGGGGGAGCTCGCCACCGGCCTCCTCGAAGCGGCCGTGACCGACAAGGGCCAGTGGAGCGCAGGGTGGCATGAGACCTTCGAGATGCTGCGCGCACTGCCCGCCGAGGAGCGGACCAGGCTGGCCGACGCGCTGGTGCGGCACCACGACGCGGCCGGCGACGGCTCCAGCACCCGCAAGGACGCGCTGATCCTGCTCGGCGTCGTCTCCCCGGACCTGCCCGGGGACCGGCTCCCCGCGGAACGGCTGAGGCAGCTCGAGGAGTTCGGCAAGCAGTACGCCCTCTGGTACACGACGGGGGTGGACGGGCTGGCCGAGGCTGAGCTGGCGACCGGCCGTCGGCTGCCCCCCTCCCTGATCGCGGCCTACCGCCGCACCGTCATGGACGCCTACCGCTCGCGGGACCTGGGAAGCCTGGCCGGGCACGTCACCGAGCCGGTCCTCAACGTCGGTGAGGAGTGGGCCGAGCAGGCCGTCCGGGACGCCTCCGGCCCCGACTGGAAGGCCCTGCTGACCCACCTGGCGACCGCCACCGCCGCCAAGCCCTCCGCCCCGTGGGACGAGCGGGCACGAGCCCTCGTGGAAGCCCTCGGCGCCGACCGCGTCCAGACCACCGTGCTGCCCTGGCTGGCCCTCGTCGGCCGCCCCCGGACCTTCCCGCTGTCCGACTGGCGGTACGGACCGGACGTGAACGACACCTACGACCCCTACAACGCCAACGCCCTGCGTGGCCTCGCCTGGCTCGTCTCCCTGCTGCCGCCCCACCCGGACACTGCACGGGCCCTCGGCGCGCTCGTCGAGACGTCCCTGAAGAAGGTCGCCGGACTCGGACCGCGCAACCCGAAGGTCGCCAACGCCGGCGTGATCGCGCTGTCCCGCGTCGGCAGTGAGGCCGCCCTCGCCGAACTGGCCCGCCTGGCGTCCCGGGTGACGTACCGGGGCACGCTGAAGCTCCTCGACGGCGCCCTGGAGACGCGGGCCACCGCCCTCGGCCTGAGCCGGGACGAGATCGAGGAACTGGCCGTCCCGGCGTACGGCCTCACCGATGCCGGGCGGGCGCGATTCGAGTTCGGCGACAGCACCGCCCTCATCGAGGTCCAGGGCTCACGCGCCGCGCTGAGCTGGTGCAACGCGAGCGGCAAGGCCGTCAAGAGCGTTCCCGCCGCCGTGCGGCGCGACCACGCCGAGGAGCTCAAGGAACTCAAGACGGCCGTCAAGGACATCGACAAGATGCTCTCGGCCCAGACCGAACGCCTGGACCGCCAGTTCCTCGCCCGGCGCACCTGGGCGTACGACACCTGGCGCGAGCGTTACGTGGACCACCCGCTCGTCGGCACCCTCGCCCGCCGCCTCCTGTGGACGGTCGACGGCACATCGGCCGGGTTCGCCGACGGCGAGCTGCGCACCCTCACCGACGACCCGGTGGAGGCGGGCGAGGAGGTCACCCTCTGGCACCCCGTCGGCCGGGAACCCGCCGAGGTCGTCGCCTGGCGGGACTGGCTGGAGCGCCACGAGATCACCCAGCCCTTCAAACAGGCCCACCGCGAGGTCTACCTCCTCACCGACGCCGAACGCGCGACGGGCACGTACTCGAACCGCTTCGCCGCGCACGTCGTGCGCCAGCACCAGTTCAACTCCCTCGCCGCCGCCAGGGGCTGGCGCAACAAACTCCGCCTCTGCGTCGACGACGAGGCGCCCCCGGCCACCCGGGAGCTGCCGCGGTGGGGGCTGCGCGCCGAGTACTGGATCACCGGCGACGGCGAGTACGGCGAGGACACCACCGAGTCCGGCAGCTATCTGCGGCTGCACACCGACCAGGTGCGCTTCTACCCGGTCGACGCCCCGCAGAACTCGGCGCACTGCTACGGCGGTGAGTACCGCATGTGGCTGCGCGACGGCCGGGACCCGGTCGAGCCACTGCCCCTCACCGACATCCCGCCGCTCGTCCTGTCCGAGGTCCTGCGCGACGTCGACCTGTTCGTCGGTGTCTCCAGCGTCGGCAACGACCCGACCTGGCAGGACGGCGGCCCCGGCGGCCGCTTCCAGGAGTACTGGACGTCGTACGGCTTCGGCGACCTGACCGAGACCGCGCAGACCCGCCGCGCCCTGCTCGACCGGCTGATCCCCCGGCTCGCGATAGCCGACCGCTGCACGCTGGAGGGCCGCTTCCTGCACGTGAAGGGCGAGCGGCACACGTACAAGATCCACCTGGGCTCGGGCAACATCCTGATGAGCCCGAACGACCAGTACCTGTGCATCGTCCCGAAGTCCGCGGCGGGAGGCCCCCGGGCCGGCTATCTGCCCTTCGAGGGCGACGGGATGCTCGCGGTGATCCTCAGCAAGGCGATGCTGCTCGCGGACGACCTGAAGATCACGGACCCGACGATCCTCAGTCAGCTCTGATCGATTGCCGGTTCCTCCGATCAGGCTGCCGGTTCGGTGCCGCCCGACGCGAGGATCTCGGCGACGTCGAGGGTGACTTTGGCGCCGATGGAGTCGGGCAGTGCGACGAGTTCGCCGGGGGCGTGGACGCGGTGGTTGCCGTATGCGCCTCCGGCCGGGTCGGTGAGAACGTGGAGGCGCTGATGCCTGCGGTCGACGATGACGTACACGGGCACATCGGCGCCGGCGTACGCGGAGACCTTGGTGCGCAGATCGGACTGGTAGTTGCTCGACGTGACTTCCAGGACGAGGCGGAAGCAGACGGGGTCGTAGCAGTTGTTCTCCACAGAGCTGTCCCGGTAGTCGGCATCCACCACCGACAGGTCAGGAATCGCGTAGTCCTCCGTGCCACTGGGGAGCCACAGCCCGATTCCCTGGAGTACTCGTGTTTCCGACATGTGCAGCCCAGCCGTCAGGAAGGGAACGGTGAGACTGGTCAGGGCCTCGGCGTGTGGGCCGTCCGGCGGCGGGGACACGAGGATCTGGCCTCCGATGATCTCGACGCGGTAGCCCGGATTGCGGTCCATGAGGCGGTTCGCCTCCGCGATCAGCGGACGGTCGTCGTGGGGCCGCTCGACGGATGCTGCGGACATCACGTGCCTCCTGTGGGGCTGGTGCCGAGAGCATCATCGTAGGGCGGTCGGCCGCCCTGAGCCGTGATCGGTCCGTTTCACCCGTTCGTGGCTCCGCACGCGTGTGGGCCCCGCTCCCGGAGGAAGCGGGGCCCACAGGGCGCACGGGCTGAGGACGAAGACCTCAGATACGGCGCGTGATCAGCGCGCGCTTGACTTCCTGGATCGCCTTGGTGACCTCGATACCGCGCGGGCAGGCGTCCGTGCAGTTGAACGTCGTGCGGCAGCGCCACACACCGTCCTTGTCGTTGAGGATCTCCAGGCGCTGCTCTCCGGCGTCGTCACGCGAGTCGAAGATGAAGCGGTGGGCGTTCACGATGGCGGCCGGACCGAAGTACTGGCCGTCGTTCCAGAACACCGGGCAGGACGACGTGCACGCCGCGCACAGGATGCACTTGGTCGTGTCGTCGAACCGCTCGCGGTCCTCGGCCGACTGCAGACGCTCGCGCGTCGGCTCGTTGGTGTCCTTCGTGATGAGGAAGGGCATCACGTCGCGGTACGCCTGGAAGAACGGGTCCATGTCGACCACGAGGTCCTTCAGCACGGTCAGGCCCTTGATGGCCTCGATCGTGATCGGCTTCGCGGGGTTGAGGTCCTTGATCAGCGTCTTGCAGGCCAGCCGGTTCTTGCCGTTGATCCGCATGGCGTCCGACCCGCAGATGCCGTGGGCGCAGGAGCGGCGGAACGTGAGCGTGCCGTCCTCGTCCCACTTGATCTTGTGCAGCGCGTCGAGGACACGCTCCTTGGGGTCGATCTGGATCTGGAAGTCTTCCCAGACCGACTCCGCCGAGACCTCCGGGTTGAAGCGGCGGATGCGGAACGTGGCGGTGATGTAGGGGGAGTCGGCGAAACCGGGCTCGGGTGCGCCGGCCGCGTCCGCCTTGTCCAGAGTGGGAGTAGCCATCAGTACTTACGCTCCATCGGCTGGTAGCGGGTCTGGACGACCGGCTTGTAGTCGAGACGGATGGACTCGGTGCCGTCGTCGCCGACCTCGCGGTACGCCATGGTGTGGCGCATGAAGTTGACGTCGTCGCGGTTCGGGTAGTCCTCGCGGTAGTGGCCGCCGCGGGACTCCTTGCGGGCGAGGGCGGAGACGGCCATGACCTCGGCCAGGTCGAGCAGGTTGCCCAGCTCGATGGCCTCCAGCAGGTCCGTGTTGAACCGCTTGCCCTTGTCCTGGACCGAGACGTTCTTGTAGCGCTCGCGGAGTTCCGCGATCTTCTCCACGGCCGTCTTGATCGTCTGCTCGGTGCGGAACACCATCACGTTGGCGTCCATGCACTCCTGGAGCTCCAGGCGGATCGCGGCGACCCGCTCGGTGCCCGTGGAGTCGCGCAGGCGCTCGACCTGGGTGACGACCTGCTCGGCCGGGTTCTCCGGCAGCTCCACGTAGCCGGCCTTCGCCGAGTACTCCGCGGCCGCGATGCCGGCCCGGCGCCCGAAGACGTTGATGTCCAGCAGCGAGTTCGTGCCGAGGCGGTTGGCGCCGTGCACGGAGACACAGGCGACCTCACCGGCGGCGTACAGGCCCGGGACGACGGTGGTGTTGTCCGAGAGGACCTCACCCTGGACGTTCGTCGGGATGCCGCCCATGGCGTAGTGCGCGGTGGGCTGGATCGGGATCGGGTCCGTGTAGGGCTCGATGCCGAGGTAGGTCCGCGCGAACTCCGTGATGTCGGGCAGCTTGGCGTCGAGCTGCTCCGGCGGGAGGTGCGTGAGGTCGAGGTAGACGTGGTCGCCCTCGGGACCGCAGCCGCGGCCCTCACGGATCTCGGTGTAGATGGAGCGGGACACGACGTCACGGGACGCGAGGTCCTTCATGACCGGCGCGTACTTCTCCATGAAGCGCTCGCCGTCCTTGTTGCGGAGGATGCCGCCCTCACCTCGGGCGCCCTCCGTCAGCAGGATGCCCATGCGCCAGATGCCGGTCGGGTGGAACTGGAAGAACTCCATGTCCTCCAGCGGCAGCCCGCGACGGTAGACGGCCGCCTGGCCGTCACCCGTCAGGGTGTGCGCGTTGGAGGTCACCTTGAAGAACTTGCCGGTGCCGCCGGACGCGTAGATCACGGCCTTCGCCTGGAAGACGTGGATCTCGCCGGTCGCGAGCTCGTAGGCCACGACGCCCGCCGAGTGCTTGACCCCGTCGACCTCGACGATGAGCTGGTCGAGGACGTAGAACTCGTTGAAGAACTCCACGCCCTCCTTGACGCAGTTCTGGTACAGCGTCTGGAGGATCATGTGACCGGTGCGGTCCGCGGCGTAGCAGGACCGGCGCACCGGGGCCTCGCCGTGGTTGCGGGAGTGACCGCCGAAGCGGCGCTGGTCGATCGTCCCGTCGGGCGTCCGGTTGAACGGCAGGCCCATCTTCTCCAGGTCGAGGACCGAGTCGATGGCCTCCTTCGCCAGGATCTCGGCGGCGTCCTGGTCGACCAGGTAGTCACCGCCCTTGATCGTGTCGAAGGTGTGCCACTCCCAGTTGTCCTCTTCCACGTTGGCGAGCGCGGCGGCCATGCCGCCCTGCGCGGCGCCCGTGTGGGAGCGGGTGGGGTAGAGCTTCGTCAGCACGGCGGTGCGGCTGCGCTTCGTCGCCTCGATGGCGGCGCGCATGCCGGCGCCGCCGGCGCCGACGATGACGGTGTCGTACTTGTGGATCTTCATGAGTGGTTGCCTCAGCCCCGTGCCTAGCGGATGTTCGGGTCGAAGGTGAAGATCACCAGCGTGCCCAGCAGGATCGTGAACACCGTGGCGGTGTACAGCAGGCCCTTCAGCCACAGGCGCGTGTTCGTGCGCTCCGCGTAGTCGTTGATGACGGTACGCAGGCCGTTGGAGCCGTGCAGCATGGCCAGCCACAGCATCGCGAGGTCCCAGGCCTGCCACCACGGGCTGGCCCAGCGGCCGGCCACGAAGGCGAAGCCGATCTTGGAGACGCCGCCGTCGAGGACGAGCTGGATCAGCAGGTGACCGAGGACCAGGACGACCAGGACGATGCCGGACAGGCGCATGAAGAGCCAGCCGTACATCTCGAAGTTGCCGCGGGTCGACTTCGGGGTCTTCTTGGTGCGCTTGCGCGGAGCCTCGATGAAGGGGGCCGGGTTGTCGACGCTGTACGCCGAGAAATCTCCGGAGCCTTCCACGGGGCCGATTCCGGAAGCGGCGGTGTCAGTAGTGGACATCTGCGTCAGCTCCCGAATACTTCGCGGAATGCGTGACCGAGGACGGGGTAAAGGGCCCCGAACATCAGCACGACCCAGATACCGACGACGGTCCAGAGCATCTGCTTCTGGTAGCGCGGGCCCTTGGACCAGAAGTCGACGGCGATGACACGCAGGCCGTTGAGCGCGTGGAAGAGAATGGCGGCCACGAGGCCGTATTCCAGCAGCGCGACGATCGGCGTCTTGTACGTGGCTACGACCTTGTCGTAGTCCTCGGGGGAGACACGGACGAGAGCGGTGTCCAGCACGTGTACGAACAGGAAGAAGAAGATGAGGACGCCGGTGACTCGATGAGCCACCCAGGACCACATTCCTTCCCGGCCGCGGTACAGCGTTCCAGCCGGCACGGAAGAACCCTCCGGGAGCGGGGATTGGGGCCGCGCCGGCTTCTCTGTCGGTCGGGCCCGGCCGGGTACGGTCCACCGGCCCCGGCCATCGTAGCGACGTGTTGTCGGAACGCTTACAGCGGCCCTATCAATGTGATCAAACTGGCAATCAATCAGGCACGTTCGGGCTATTCCGGGCGCGGCGTGTCGGCGGGTCGTGCCTCGTGGGCGAACTGACGGACGAGCCGGGTCAGCCGCCCGCGGGCCAGTCGGCGCAGTTCGTCGGCGGTGACGACCCGCTCCTCCTCCGGGTCGTTCGCCAGGCGTGACCGGATGCCGACGAGGACCTGGTCGAGGGCCTCGCCGGGAGAGAATGCGTCCAGACAGATGACGAACACATGCCCGAATCTGCTCTCGTACGCGGCGTGCGCGGCGCTCAGCGCGGTGTGCGCGGCGGAGTACGCGCCGTCCGGGAGCGGCGTGAGTGATTCGCCGGCCAGGGCTTCGGCCAGGTCGGCGGGGGTCAGGTCGTACGCCGCCTCGTCGGCCGCGGCCAGCAGGGCGCCGAGATCCGGGTAGGGGCGGTGGTCGGCCAGACGGTGGACCCAGCGCAGGCTGCGGCAGCAGGAGAGCAGGGCGTGGGTGACCTCTCCGGTGGGTGCGGAGTTGAACCCGTCGAGGCGGACCGGGGACGGTTCCGCGCTCTTCTGCTCGGGGAGTGCGACCTGGCCGGGGAGGCGTGGGAGACGGTGAGACGTCAGCGTGGGTCCTCGGCGTGGGGGTGGGACGCGCGACGTCCGGTGAGCGTGACGTGCGTGCGATACGTGTGTTTCGGCAGGGGCGGAAGTGAAAGTTGTGCTGCTCACGCTATCGAGGTGTGTCGAGACCTGTCCGACGGATGCCCGGATTTCACCCGCACGGGAGAGTTTCGGAGCGTGTGGTGGACGCTTCGGGTGACGGTCGGGGCAGAGTTCGCGGTGGGAGTGGAGAACCGGTCCGGCGAGGGGCTCCGAAGAGGTGGCCGCCTCGACGAGGGAGTACACCTGTAGGGAGGACCGGCCCGGCGACGGCACGGTGACATGGGCGCCGCGCGCCGGCGCCGTGAAGTGAGCGCAGCGGGCGCGGTGAGACGAGGGTGGCGGAGTGAGCAGTGGCAGGCGGCGCGCGCCGCGTCGGCGGCGGTCGGGACAGAACGGGCGGGGCAAACTCCTCGCGGCCGGTCTGGCGGTCGCCGGTGTCGTCGCGGTGGCCGTGGTGGTCTGGCCCGACGGGGGCGGCGGGCCGGCCGGGGCGCGGGTACCGTCCGCGGACCGGTCGGGGGCCGTGGCCGCCCCCAGTCCCTCGCCGACCCGGAGTTATCCCCTCTCCAAGGCGCCGCGCACCATCCCCGCCGTGCGCGAGCACACCGCGGCCCACGGTCCCGGCTGGCGCCCGGCCGCCGGCGCCCGGGTCGTCGTGGACGCCAACGGCCTCGCCGACGAGGGCAAGCTGCTCGCCGGCGAGCTGAGACTGACGTACGCGGGGCGGGCGGCCGCCAGGGCCGGCGACGTGGAACTGGGCCTCGACAAGGGCAAGGCGGGCCCGGAGTCGTACACCCTGACCGTCAGGAACGGCCGGGTCACCGTCACCGGGCCCGCCGAGGCCGGGGTCTTCCTCGGCACCCGCACGCTCAAGCAGGAGGTGCACGGCGGCGGTACGGCGCCGGAGGGCGTCGTGCGCGACCGGCCCGCGAAGCCGGTCCGCGGGTTCATGCTCGACATCGCGCGCAAGCACTTCACGGCGGCCTGGATCGAGGACCGGGTGCGGGAGCTGGGAGACCTGAAGTACAACCAGCTCGGCCTGCACTTCTCCGACGACCAGGGCTTCCGCATCGAGTCCGACACGCACCCCGAGATCGTGTCGCGGCAGCATCTGACGAAGGACGAGGTCCGCCGCATCGTCGCGCTCGCGGCGAGCCGGCACATCACCGTCGTGCCCGAGATCGATTCGCCGGGCCACCTCGGCGCGGTCATCGCGGCGCACCCCGACCTCCAGCTCCGCAATGTGTCGGGCGTCCCCGTCCGCGGCGCCGTCGACATCTCCAAGCCCGCCTCGGCGAAGATCGTCGACGATCTGCTCGACGAGTACGCGGATCTGTTCCCCGGCACCGACTGGCACCTCGGCGGCGACGAGTACCAGGCCCTGACGGTGGCCGACCCGGCGGCGTCCTTCCCGCAGCTCGTCACCGCGGCCAGGAACCGGTTCGGAGCGGGCGCGGGCGTCGCCGACCTCACGACCGGCTGGCTGAACGACCGCGCCAAGGTGGTCCACGGGCACGGACGGACGGCGCGGGCCTGGAACGACGGCTTCTTCCGCAGCAGCACGGTCCGGGCCGACGGCAGCCTCCAGGTGGCGTACTGGACCGGCAAGGAGATCGGCGCCCGGCAGCCCGTGGAGTATCTGAGCGCGGGCCGCAAGGTCATCAACTACAACGACGAGTACCTGTACTACGTCCTCGGCGAACCCCAGACCTTCGTCTATCCGACCGGGCAGCGCATCTACGAGCAGTGGACGCCCCTCGTCCTGCGCGGTACGACGCCGGTGCCCGCGCGGTACGACTCCCAGATCCTCGGCGGGTCCTTCGCCGTCTGGTGCGACCTCTCGAACTCCCAGACCCAGGACCAGGTCGCGGCGGGTATCCGCATGCCGCTGCGCGCCCTGACCCAGAAACTGTGGGACCCGCGCACACCGTCCGTCTCCTGGACCCAGTTCAAGTCCCTGGCCGACCAGTTGGGCTGAGCGGCCCCGGCCCTGGCGCGACGGGACCGGTCCGCGGGCCGGTGGGGCTCGTCGGAGGGGACTGGACGCGACCAGGTCCGGAACCTAATCTTCCGTTTACTTGTTCGCGGGCCGGGCGTCACCCCTGAGAGGGGTGCGCCCGGCTTCTCGTGCCGTCACCGTGCCGTGACGGCGGATCCAGGGGGAGGACCCGGCCGCTTCCGGCGGCTGACGCGTGCGGAATTGTGCCGGTCCGGGAGTGCGTCTTTGGCTGAAAACCTGTTCATTCGGCTCGTCGAACGGCAGGGTGGGCTCGCACTGTGACACTCCGGGTCCGTTGCACGCAGTAAGGGGAAGTGCGGGCTCCGTAAGGCAAGGGCGCCCTGTCGAGGCATTTCGAGGGAGTCGTGATGAGTCTGGTGGAACTGATCGCTCGGGCCGACGAGCGAGGTCTGGCAGCGAGTGGTCTGGCTTGTTTGGATCGGTGTGTACCGCTCCTTGGCGGTGACGACGACGTCCTGCGGCCCCTGTGGGCCAGCCTGGCGGAGCCGGACACCTGGGCCGAGTGGGGAACGCGCCTGGAAGAGGCGCGCGCCAAGATGGACGCGGAGGACCCCGAGCCCGCCGTGACCGACGAGGATCACGCCGCCCTGCTCGCCCGGGGCATGCTGGAGGCCGTCCCCGCGAAGCCCTCCGAGGAGGAACTGCGTGCCTGGTCGGACGCCTGCTCGGTGGCGGCGCTGCAGGTCCACCGGTTCCTCGATCACGCCGACGACGCGGAGGCGTGCGTGACGGCACGCCGTGAGGGGCGCACGGAGGGCATGTCCCCGCTCGTCGCCGCCGAACTGCGCCGCCAGGTCTCCGTCCTGGAACTGCTCGCCGAGCACGGCAAGGGCGGACTGAGGCTCGCGCTGGACGCGTCGACGGAGGGGCGACGCGTCCTGCGAGCGGTGGTCTCCCGCAGGGCACGCGGACGGGTGTAGTCCCGGGACGAGTTCGCGAGGGTGCGCCGGAGGGAACACGGCTCCGGCGCACCCGAAACCTTGATCGCGAGGGGTTCCTGTGAGGGTCCTGGGGCGGACATGGCGGTCCTGGGCCGGTGTCGCGAACCCCGGCCCGGACCCGTGACGAATCCGGCCGCCGTCGCGCTCTACCGAGTGTGAACGCAACTCAAGCAACTCGGCCCTCGGCTGCGACGAAGCCCGTTCGCTGGGCGGCCGACACGGTCGTGGCCATGCGGGAGGGCGCCAGGCTGCGCCTCGACTACTCGGCACAGAGCCTGTGGCGCGTCGACCGCGTGATCGACGAGATACGCAGGGACGGGGCCCCGTACGCCGCCGTCGAGAGCGTGCTGCGCGGATTCGGCGCGTACGCGGGCGAGGTGGTCGCCCGTCACACCGGCGCCGAGTGGTGGGAGACCGGCGGCGAGCACTGGCTCCGTACGCCCGACGGACGGCTGTGGGACCCGATCGAGGAGGCCCGCCGCTGCTACGCGGGCGACGGCTCCCTGCGCCTGCTGTGCCGCGAGGCCACCCGCTGAGGTCCGCGCCGGGTCCCGTCGGCCCGGACGCGGTGCCCGGGGCCCCGCCGACCGGGCGACGGACCCGCGGTGTCCGCCGCTGGCGGCCCCGCCGGTTCGGGGGCAGAGTGTCTGACGCGCTTTGAAACCTCCCCTCCCTGAAGGAGGGGATTCCTGGCTCAGGCCGCCTCCTGGAGCAGCGCTCCAGGAGGTCCTACGCCCTCGACGCCAGCCGGGTCGAGACCAGCCCGGAGCAGCATCACGCGTGCGGAGTTCTTGTCCCTCGGGGACACGGATCCGCACGCGGTGCAGGTGTAGGTGCGTTGCGACAGCGGCAGTGCGTGCTTGGTTCTCGCTCCGCACTGTGCGCAGTCTGTAGTGGTGTGGGCGGGGTGTACGAGGCGGACGTCCCGACCATGCTTGCGACCCATCTCCAACAGGGCCTGCTTGGTGGCGCCGATGGCGGCGTCCGCCGCCTTCCGGGCCATGGTCGACTTGGCGAGGAACCTCGGCCGGAAGTCCTCGACCGCGATGACGTCGTGGTCGTGCACGACCTTCTTGGCCCATTTGCGGGCGGTGTCCTGCCGCTGCCGGGCGATCCTCCGGTAGGTCTTCGCGCGCAGCCCCACCGCGTCGCGGTAGCCCTTCGACGCTGCCCGGCCCTTCTGCGGTCTGCGGCGGGCCATCATCCGGTCGTACCTTGTCAGCTTGTCCTGAGCCCTTCTGCCGTGTTCGGGGTGGGGGAGGCCATGGGCATCCGAGGTGGTGGTGGCGGTCTGCTTCACACCCCAGTCGATCCCGATCACCCGGCCGGTCCCGGGCAGCGGCTGAACTTCGGCAGGAACGACGAACGAGGCGTACCAGTGGCCGAGACAGTCGCGGTACACGCGCACGCTGGACGGCTCGGCGGGCAGAACCCGCGACCACACCACCGTCATGACAATCCCGCCGGCGAGGTGCAGGCGTCCGTCCTTGAGCCGGAAGCCCCGCCGGGTGTAGTTCAGCGTCGGATCGCACCCGTGCTTCTTCTTGTGCCCGGGCATCCCCGCCCGCCGTCCGACGGGCAGCCGGCCCCGGATGTCCTTCAGCGCCTTGGCGCGGGACCTGCCGAAGTCCCGGACGATCTGCTGCTGCGGCACCGACGAACCTGCCGCCAGCCACGGCGTCACGGCACGAGCCCCGGTCAGCATCCTGTCCAGCACGGCGGGACCGCACTTCTCCCCGGCTCGGTGAGCCTTCGTGGAACGCGCGACGCACTCGTTCCAGATCCACCGGCACCGGTCCCACTCCGCCAGCAGCGCAGCACGAGCCGTCGACGACACACGAAGCCTGTACGTGTAACGGGCATGCCCGCCCTCACCGGACTCCTTCGGCTCCGACACCACGTCCCCCTGTCACGGCATCCCGACTCCCGCTCACCCGGCTTCCACCACCAGACCGTACGTACGGCACACGCACACCCGTACCCTCCTCACGGCACAGCCACCACAACCAGCGAACGTGGGCACGCATGTTCGCCTCTCTCCTGGTGGCGGCCCTGGAGCACTCCGCACCCCAGGAGACCGCAAACGACTCAGGTGACATTTCCGTGGGGCCCGACGCTGATGACCATGAGGGTGTCGGTGCGGACGGCCGCGCCGGCAGGCACATTCGGGCGAACTCGGTGCGAACGAGGACAGTGTTGGGCCAGGGAGGGGAACCCCGCCGCGCGCAGCCGTACGACGCGGAACTGGGCGTGGCCGTGGCGCGGGCGCAGGAGGGCGACGAGCTCGCCTTCGCGGCCGCGTACCGGATCGTGCAGCCCGGACTGCTGGGCTACCTGCGCGGCATCGTCGGCGACGACGCCGAGGACGTGGCGTCCGACGCCTGGCTGGAGATCGCCCGGGACCTGGGGCGGTTCCGGGGGGACGGCGCCGGGTTCCGCGGCTGGACCGCGACCATCGCCCGGCACCGCGCGCTGGACCATCTGCGGCGACTGCGGGTGAGGCCCCGGGGCAGCGCCATCGAGCAGGACGCGCTGGACCTGCCCGGCAGGCACAGCACCCAGGACGAGGCACTGGAGAGCCTGTCCACCGAATACGCCCTGGAACTGGTCGCGGGCCTGCCGCGCGACCAGGCCGAGGCCGTGCTCCTGCGGGTGGTCGTCGGCCTCGACGGACCGGCCGCGGCACGTGTGCTCGGCAAGCGGCCGGGCGCGGTGCGGACCTCCGCCCACCGGGGACTGAAGCGGCTCGCGCGCCAGCTCGGTGGCGCGGGTGTGACGGATGAGGAGCCCCGGACGCTGGGGGAGTCGGGATGAGTAGGACGTCCGGAACGGCCGGCACCACGCCGCCGTCCGGAACGGCATCGTCGTACGGCGGAAGGAACTCGACCGGTGTACGGATGGTGCACGGCGGACGGTCGTCACGCGGAGGACGGCTGCCGGACGGCGACGGGACGCCGGCCGGGGCCGGGACGACCCCTGGTCAGGTGTCGTCCCACGGGCGCGGGACGTCGGGTGGAGCGAGCGCGTTGTACGGCGTGGAGCGCGGAGCTGAGTCCTGGTACGGCGAGGAGTTGCGGGGCGGAGCGGCAGACGGAGATGGAACCGGACGTGGAACCGCACAGGGAACCGGGTGCGCGACCCGGCATGGGTGAACGGCACGTCGGCGACGGCGCGGCCCCCGGAACCGGCATCGCTCGCGCGGCGGACCCCGGAGGCGTCGGCCTCGCTTCCGCGGCCGATCCCGCGGGTGGGGAGACTCCTCTGGAGGGGCTTCTCGCCGCGGCGATGCGCCGCCGGGGCGACGACAGGGCGGCGGAGACGCAGGCCGTGGCCGCCTTCAGGGCCGCGCGGGACAGCGGCGCGCACTCCGCGCCCACCCGGCTGAGGGACGACTGGCGCCCCAAGGAGCGGAAGGGGCCGAGCCGTTCGCTGCGGGCCGCGTTCGCCGTCCTGCTGGCCGGTCTGACCCTGGGCGGCGTCGCCGTCGCGGCCATCGGGCCGGTCACGCACGAGGACGCCGGGCATCGGGGCGCGGCTACGGCCCGTCCGTCCGACAGTGTTCCGGGCCGGTTCCCCGAGTCCGTCGCCCCGGTCGGTCCCGGCGCTCCCGGCGTCGTGACCCCGAGCGGCCTCGTGAGCCGCCCGTCGGGCGCCCAGGACACCGAGGCCCACTGCCGTGCGTACGCGTCGGTGAAGGGCCGGGGCGACGCCCTGGACTCGCGCGCCTGGCAGAGGCTCGTCACGGCCGCCGGCGGCGAGGACAAGGTCGAGGCGTTCTGCGCCGGGCAACTGGCCGCGCGCACCGGGACGAAGGGGGCGGGGCGCGGGGAGAGCGCGGGAGGCGCGCAGAAGCCCGGCAAGGCGAACGGGACGCCGTCTCAGGAGACCCCGGCCGCGACACCGAAGCCGGCGAAGTCCAGGAGCGGGCGATAGACGGCTGACGCTGGGCGGTCCCGACCCGGTGGCGGGCGGGGGGTCTCCCTGCCTGGCGGTCGAGGGCATTTCTGACGTGGCGCCAGGAGTGCGTCTCCGCAAGCCCGTCGGCCCGATTTCTCGCCGATGGCAACGGCCGGGGCCGCCACCCCCCACAGGAGAGGCCCCGACCGTCGCGCGGCACGGGCCGCGCGGCGACCCGTACTCTCTACAGCGCCGGGACTGCGTTTTGTGTCACACCCCGCTCCGTCACCGCATAGTTGCAGGTTGTACGAACATGGACGGGGAGCTGTTTCAGGCCGTAACGTGCCTTTCGCGCCGGTGCGGAAAGAGGACGACCGCAACCACGAGGAACCCGGGACCACGACTGCGCGGACCCGGGGACCGCGACCACGTGGGGCCTGGGGCCGGAACCGCGTGGGGCGGCAGACCACGACCACGCGGACCTGAGACCACAACCGTCCATCGAGGAACGCACGACGGCGAGAAACCCGGTCCGCGAGAGCGGAGCCGGTCGAGGCGCAAAGAGGGGCGCGGGGGTGCTGGGGGACGACGCGGAGCTGACCGCCGCGGTACTTGCCGCACAGGACGGGGACGAGACCGCGTTCCGGACGGTGTACCGAGCCGTGCACCCACGCCTCCTCGGATACGTCCGGACACTCGTGGGCGAGCCGGACGCCGAGGACGTCACGTCCGAGGCCTGGCTCCAGATCGCCCGTGACCTGGAACGCTTCAGCGGCGACGCGGACCGTTTCCGCGGCTGGGCGGCGAGGATCGCCCGCAACCGCGCCCTGGACCACATACGGATGCGCGGGCGCCGTCCCGCGATAGGCGGCGACGAGACCGAGCTGACCGGCAAGGCCGCCGAGTCCGACACCGCGACCGAGGCGATGGAGGCGCTGTCCACCGGCAGCACCCTCTCGCTCATCGCCCAGCTCCCGCAGGACCAGGCCGAGGCCGTCGTGCTGCGGGTCGTGGTCGGCCTCGACGCCAAGACGGCCGCCGAGACCCTCGGCAAGCGCCCCGGAGCCGTCCGGACCGCCGCGCACCGGGGTCTGAAACGGCTCGCGGAACTGCTCGGCACCGATCCGGAATCCGTCGGCGCGCTCGACGCCGTTCCCCCGCAACGACGTTCCCGTACCCGTGCGGTGACGTCCGCCGGTGTGACGCATACGCGTTCGCGGGCGCAGAAGGACATGTGATGGCCGACGAGCAGTACAGGTGGCTGGACCGGGACGCCGCGGAGCGTCTGCTGAACGGGGAGCCGCTGGAAGCCGTCGACCCCGGCACGCGGGACCAGGTGGACCGCCTCACCGCGGCCCTCGGCGCACTGACCGCGGAACCCGAGCCGACCAGCGACGAACTCCCGGGCGAGGCAGCCGCGTTGGCCGCGTTCCGCAAGGCGCGCGAGAGCGGGGAGGGCGTCGCCGCGCAGCCCGGCCGGCCCGGTCGCGCGCGCTCCGGCGCGCACGCCGCGGACGCCGGTCTCGTACGGATCGGCCGCCCCGCCGCGCACGGACGCCGGACCCGCTGGGGACGGCCCACCCGCTTCGGGCTCGCCGCGGTGCTGGCCGTCGGGATGGTCGGCGGCGTCGCCGTCGCGGCCGGAACCGGAGTCCTGCCGACCCCGTTCACCCGCGAACACCCGGGCCCGGCCGCGACGGCCACGGCCGCCCGGACCCCGGACCGTCCGCTCGTCTCGGCCTCGCCCACCCCCTTGCCCGGGGTCTCCGGCGGGAACGGCGCCATGGTGCCGGTGCCTGACGGCCCGTCGGGCGAACCGTCCGGCGACACCTCCACGTCCGCGGGCACCGGCCGGCCGAGTGGTCCGCCGAGCCCCGACACCGGCGGGACCGCCGACCGGACCCGCGAGTGGTGGGCCAGGACGCGTGCGTACTGCCGTGACCTCCTCGACGGCAAGGACCTCGACGGGGACCGCAGGCGCGCCCTGGAACACGTGGCGGGCGGCGGTGCCCGGGTGCGGCTGTACTGCTCGGGCGTCCTCGGCCGCGGTCTGGGCGCCGGCGACGGTTCGGGTGACGCCGGCGGGCAGGGGACGGACCAGGGCGGCCACGGCGACCAGGGCGACCAGGGGGACTCGGGCGGCGGTGACGGCGACGGCGACGGTCACCACAGAGGACCGGGCGGCGACGACCACCGGGACAACGGTGTCAGCGCCCCGTCCGCACTGCGTCCGCGACTGACCCCGCTCCTGCCGGTCGCGCCGACGTGGTCCCCGTCGTCGGGCCCGACGACGAAGCCGAGCCGGTCGGTCGGCACGTTCCTCTGAAGCGCCGCGAGACCGCTCTGACCAGCACTTTCGTAAGTCGTTGAAATTTCTATTGGCTGGGTGTGACGTTTTCGGCCGCCGCGACGCAGTACGTGATGAGCCGACTGGTCATCGGCCGTAGCACGGAGCCGGGGTTCCCCCCGTACCCACGGCTTCGTGCAACTGGCGCGGGTGGGACACGTTCCCCCGGTCCCGCCCGCGCCCCACTCTCCTTGCCCCGCCCTTCGCGCGGAGGCCCCTCACCAGGAGACGACGACCTTGTCGCCCGTGCGGACCTGCGCGAACAGCGCCGCGACCTTGCTCTCGTCCCGGACGTTGACGCAGCCGTGCGAGGCGCCGTAGTAGCCGCGGGCCGCGAAGTCCGAGGAATAGTGCACCGCTTGGCCGCCGCTGAAGAACATCGCGTACGGCATCGGCGTGTGGTAGATCGTCGACACGTGGTGGCGCGACTTGACGTACACGGTGAACACCCCTTCGCGGGTGGGCGTGTACTGCGAGCCGAACCGGACGTCCATCTCCGAGACCGTCCTGCCGTCGATCATCCAGCGCAGGGTGCGGCTCTTCTTGCTGACGCACAGCACGCGGCCCTTCATGCAGCGCGGGTCGGGCTTCGCGGCCGGCTGCCCGCCATAGGGGTACAGCTCCCAGGCGGCCGGTTCGTGCGTCATCCTCCGCAGCCGCTGCCAGGTCACCGTGTCCAGCTCACCGGTGCGCGGAAGTCCCCGCTTGCCCTGGAACCCCTTCACCGCCGCGACCGTCCGGGCGTCGTACGTCCCCGTCGGCGGGGTGATCAGCCAGGCGACCTGATGCAGCCGGGCCTGCGCCCCGCGGACGGCGTCACCCCGGTCGCCCCGGGACCAGAGGACCTCGGCGGTGGGCCGCTCGTCGTCCTTCCCCGCGCCCGCGGAGCCGGACGTGCCGTCCTGTCCCTTCGATGGGGAGGCGGGCTTGCCGTCGTCCTTGCTCGTCGCACCGGGGGCCGGGGCGAGCGAACCGTCGATCCGTACCGGCCCCTTCTTCCCGTCCGCGTCCACGGCGTGCGCCGTGCAGCCGCTCACCACGGCGAGCACCGCCAGCGCGGCCAGTGATCTCTTCAAGCCGGTCGTACGCATCCGGACCCCTGTTCCACCCGTCCTGTCGTGCACATCAGGCCCCCGTCCCGCCGTCATGTCACCTGAGATGCTCCCCGCGGGTGACCGGTTGCGAACGGGGCGGCATGGTGGAAGAGAACCATGGAACGAGCCGCCGCACGGCGGAACGGGGTCCCTGTCGTCGGGCCGCTTCACGGGAGGCACAGCAATGACGCGCGAATCCGAGTCCGGACTGCCCATCGAACCGGTCTACGGCCCCGAGGCCCTGGACGGCTGGGACCCGGCCGAGAAACTCGGCGCGCCGGGCGCGTACCCCTTCACCCGCGGCGTGTACCCCTCGATGTACACGGGCCGCCCGTGGACCATGCGCCAGTACGCGGGGTTCGGCACGGCCGTGGAGTCCAACGCCCGCTACCGGCAGCTCATCGCGCACGGCACGACGGGCCTGTCGGTCGCCTTCGACCTGCCCACCCAGATGGGCCACGACTCCGACGCCCCGCTCGCGCACGGCGAGGTCGGCAAGGTCGGGGTGGCCATCGACTCGGTCGACGACATGCGCGTCCTGTTCGACGGGATCCCGCTCGACCGGGTCTCCACCTCGATGACGATCAACGCGCCCGCCGCGCTGCTGCTGCTGATGTACCAGCTCGTCGGCGAGGAACAGGGCGTGTCCGCCGACCGGTTGACCGGCACCGTCCAGAACGACGTCCTCAAGGAGTACATCGCCCGCGGCACGTACATCTTCCCGCCCAAGCCGTCCCTGCGGCTGATCGCGGACATCTTCAAGTACTGCGGGGCCGAGATCCCGAAGTGGAACACGATCTCGATCTCCGGCTACCACATGGCCGAGGCGGGCGCCTCACCCGCGCAGGAGATCGCGTTCACGCTCGCCGACGGCATCGAGTACGTCCGCACCGCCGTCGCCGCCGGCATGGACGTCGACGACTTCGCCCCCCGCCTCTCCTTCTTCTTCGTCGCCCGGACGACGATCCTGGAGGAGGTCGCCAAGTTCCGTGCGGCCAGGCGCATCTGGGCCCGGGTGATGCGGGACGAGTTCGGCGCGAGGAACCCCAAGTCACTGATGCTGCGCTTCCACACCCAGACCGCGGGCGTCCAGCTCACCGCGCAGCAGCCCGAGGTGAACCTCGTCCGGGTCGCGGTCCAGGGCCTCGCCGCGGTCCTCGGCGGCACCCAGTCGCTGCACACCAACTCCTTCGACGAGGCCATCGCGCTGCCCACCGACAAATCCGCGCGGCTCGCCCTGCGCACCCAGCAGGTCCTCGCCTACGAGACGGACGTGACGGCGACGGTCGACCCCTTCGCCGGCTCGTACGTCGTCGAGACGATGACCGACGAGGTCGAGGCCGCGGCCGTCGCCCTCATGACGCGGGTCGAGGACCTCGGCGGCGCCGTCGGGGCCATCGAACAGGGCTTCCAGAAGGGCGAGATCGAACGCTCCGCCTACCGGGTCGCCCAGGAGACCGACTCCGGCGAGCGCGTGGTGGTCGGCGTCAACCGCTTCCGGATCGACGCGGAGGAGCCGTACGAGCCGTTGCGCGTCGACCCCGCCATCGAGGCCCAGCAGGCCGAACGCCTCGCCCGGCTCCGCGCCGAGCGCGACCAGGGTGCCGTCGACGCCGCCCTCGTCGCCCTGAAGAAGGCCGCCGAGGGCACCGACAACGTCCTCCACCCGATGAAGGAGGCCCTGCGCGCCCGCGCGACGGTCGGCGAAGTCTGCAACGCGCTGCGCGAGATCTGGGGGACCTACGTGCCCTCGGACGCCTTCTGACCTGCATGATTCCTTCGTACGGGTGAACGAGGGTGGAAGCCGCACGCCCCCGGCTACGCTCAGGGAGAGTGACCCCTGAAAAGGAGGATGCCGTGGCCGTACTGCAACACGAGCTGACGTTGGGCGAAGCCGCCGACCTGCTCTCCCGTGCACTGCCTGGGCACCGCGTGGAGATTCTCCAGGGGAGGCTGACTGTGACACCACCGCCGGACGGCTCGCATGCGCTGTCGTTGTCATGGTTGGTCGTGGCGTTCGATCGGGCGGGTGCCCGGGACGCCGGGCTCAGGTACGTCCAGGGCGTAGGCCTCTGGCTGCCCACCCTGCCCGCCGACTTCGCGATCCCCGACTTCTCGATCGTCGACGAGGACTTCCGCGACGCCCTCGTCCAGAAGAACTGCTACGCCCCGAACGTCTTCCGTCTCGTGGTCGAGGTGACCTCGTCGAACTGGTCCGACGACCTCGGACCGAAGGTCGAGTGCTACGCCGAGGCCGGCGTCCCCGTCTACGTCGTGGTCGACCGCAAGCACGACGAGGTCCTGCTGTACCGGGACCCGGTCAACGGCAAGTACCCGGCCCCCGAGCGCTACGGGCGGGGCCAGAGCTTCCCGGTCCCGGCCGTCGTCGGGGTCGCCCTCGACCTCCCGGTGGACACCCTCCTCGACGGTGACTGACCCGTGATGAGACCCCTGGACGCGATGTCGTAGGCCCGTGCGACACTCCCTTTCATGCTTGGTGTCATCGATCTCCCCACCTATCTCGCGGGCCTCGTCCTCATCGTCCTGCTGCCGGGACCGAACTCGCTGTACGTGCTGTCCGTCGCCGCCCGCCGGGGCGTCCGTACGGGGTACACCGCCGCCGCGGGCGTGTGGTGCGGGGACACCGTGCTGATGACCCTGTCGGCGGCAGGCGTGGCCTCGCTGCTCCAGGCGAACGCCGTCCTGTTCAGCATCGTGAAGTACGCCGGCGCCGGATATCTGACCTGGCTGGCCATCGGGATGCTGCGCGCCGCGCGGGCGATGTGGCGGGCCCGCCGGGAGGCGGTCGCCGAGAGCGCGGAGCCCGAGGAGGCGGCCGGGGAGCGGCCGTTCCGGCGGGCGCTGGTGATCAGCCTGTTCAACCCGAAGGCGATCCTGTTCTTCGTCGCGTTCTTCGTGCAGTTCGTCGACCCCGGATACGCCTACCCGGCCCTGTCGTTCGTCGTGCTCGGGGCCTTCGCCCAGCTCGCGAGCGTGCTGTATCTGACCGCGCTGATCTTCAGCGGTACACGCCTCGCGGCGGCCTTCCGCCGGCGCAAGCGCCTGTCCGCGGGGGCCACGACCGCTGCGGGCGCCCTCTTCCTCGGCTTCGCGGTAAAGCTCACCCTCGCCAGCGCGTAGCGCTCAGCGGGCGCCGAGCCCCACCAGGGCCGCGTACTCCCGCAGGCCCTGGGTTCCGGCACCCGCCCAGCCCACGTAGCCGTCGGGGCGGACGAGGAAGACCCCGGTCCCGTAGGGCTCGTACGACCCGATCCGCGCGGTGCGGACGCCGGGGAGCTCCGCCGGTTCCGTGACCGTGCCGACGGTGAGCAGCGTCCAGTGCGCTCCCCGGAACGCGTCGAAGAGGTGTACCCCGTCCACGGTTCCGTCGGGGGCACGGTCGCCCGCGCGCAGCGCCTCGTCCGGCAGGTCCGTGCGGGTCTCCACCGCGAGGGAGGAGCCGCGGTAGCCGAGGCCGAGCTGACGGGTCTCCTTGCCGCGGCGGGCCTCGCCGCGGTGGATCTTCGTGGACAGGCCGAGCATGTCGGCGGCGATGGGGAGGCGTTCCTCCTCGTAGGTGTCGAGGAGGGACACGGGAGCCTCGCCGTCGAGGACCGCGCCGAGCTTCCAGCCCAGGTTGTAGGCGTCCTGGACGCTGGTGTTGAGCCCCTGGCCGCCGGCCGGGGAGTGGATGTGTGCCGCGTCTCCGGCGAGGAGTACCCGCCCGGTGCGGAAACGCTCCGCCAGCGCCGTGCGCGGCCGGAAGTCCGAGGCCCAGCGCACCTCGGTCACGGCTTCGGGCGCGAGGTGGGACCGCGAGGCGACGGTCTCGCGGATGCCGTCGAGGGACAGGTCGGCGTCCGTGCCCTCCGGGAACTGCGCCACGACCTGGAAGTCCTCCGTACCGGCGAGCGGACAGATCGCCAGGAAGCCGCCGGCGTCCTCCCTCGGCGGGAAGACATGCCAGTTGTCGCGGTCCAGCCCGGTGATCCGTACGTCCGCGACGAGCATCGGGTGCGGGTCGACGGTCTCTCCGACCATGGCGATCCCGAGCGCGCGCCGTACGGCTGAGCGGCCACCGTCGGCGGCGACGACGTATCGCGCGCGGACCGGCGCGCCGGAGGCGAACCCCACGGTCACGCCGTTCTCGTCCTGGGCGGCCGTGACGACCTCACGGCCGAAGGCGACCCGGCCCCCGAGGTCCTGAAGCCGCGCGAGGAGGATCTCCTGCGTACGCCACTGCGGCACCATCCATGGTGCGTTGTACGGGGAGTCGTCGGTCGGCTCGGCCGGCTCGAACATCTGGTGCTCGCCGACCCGCCGGCCGTCCTGCCAGATCATCCCGACCGGGTAGTCGCCGCCCGCCGCGCGGATCGCGTCCAGCACACCGAGGTCGTCGAAGACCTCCATCGTGCGCGGCTGGATTCCCTTGCCACGCGAGCCGGGGAACAGCCTGTCGGCACGCTCCACCACCAGGGCGTCCACTCCTCGCCGCGCGAGATCGGCGGCGAGCGCGAGACCGGTCGGGCCCGCGCCGACGACGAGCACGTCCACGTCCATGTCCGAGACCTTGTCCACAACCTTCTCCTTAACGCTGTTAAGTTCCATGTCGCGAGCATGCACTTAACAGCGTTAAACTGTCAAGCGTGGTTACCCAGAGACCCCAGCGATCCCCCAAGCTGGACAAGAAGCAGGTCGTCGAGACCGCCCTGAGGCTGCTCAACGAGACGGGCCTCGACGGCCTGACCCTCCGGGCCATCGCCAAGGAACTGAACGTCCAGGCGCCCGCGCTCTACTGGCACTTCAAGAACAAGCAGGAACTGCTCGACGAGATGGCCACGGAGATGTACCGCCGGATGGTCGACACCCCCGGGGCGGCGGGCGGCGACGGCTGGCGGGAGCGGCTGATCGCCGCCAACCGGGGGCTGCGCGCCGCCCTGCTGAGCTATCGCGACGGCGCCAAGGTCTTCAGTGGTTCACGCTTCACCGGCACCCTGCACGCCGTCGAGATGGAGCGGACCCTGACGCTCTTCACCGAGGCGGGATTCACCCTCACGCAGGCGGTCCGTGCGACCTCCACCGCGTACCTGTTCACGATCGGCTTCGTCACCGAGGAGCAGGGCGTCCAGCCGCTGCCGGGCGAGCGCCGCGAAGGGTACGACACGGACGAACGTGCCCGCCGCATGGCCGACTTCCCCCTGTCGGCAGCGGCGGGCGCGGAGATCTTCGACGACTACGAACGGCACTTCGAGGAAGGCCTGGCGCTGGTGGTCGCGGGTGTCGAGGCGCGGTACGGGGTCGGTTGACCGAAGAGTCCTGGCGGTGGCGATTCGCGCTGCCGCGGACGTCGGCGGTGGAACGAGGCATTGAACCCGGATCGTAGCCGGGTGTCATAGGTGAATTCAGATGGACGGAATGCAGCCGTCCGGGATCGGTGGGGGCCGGACTCTTGAATTCTCGGCAGTCCTGGTGGGGGTGCCGTACCTTGTCCGGCCGAATCTCCTCCCGTTTCCGGGTGGCTCTGATGGCCACCCGGAAACGGGAGAACACGGTTCAGCAGTGGTCGGTGGACGTCCCGTACCAGCCGCCCCACGTATTGGTCGCGTAGTCGTCATAGTTGCAGTAGTAGTTTCCGGACTCGGTCACGACCTTGACGGCCTTGCCGGCGGGGCCTTCGAAGTAGTCGACGAAGTGCGAGGCCCTGCCGTTGCCCGGCATCTCTTTCCAGCTACCCGCGCCCGACCATGTGTGCCAAATGGTTCCCGAGGGTGCCACGCCGAAGCACTCGGGCGGCCCGTACTGCCAGGCGATGTAGGTCGCGCCGTACGCGTTGAGGGTCCCGGCGTAGAAACAGGTGGGGGACGCCGCGGCTGCGGGTGTCGTGGACACCCCTACCACGCCCGCGGCTGCCAGTGACACGGCGGCGGCAGCGGTCGATAGACGGAAACGAGACTTCACGAACTCTCCCTCTGTCCGGCAATGCTGATTTGTTCCTGATCACACGCTATGGAGGTGTCGGTGTATCCCGCAAGCGCGGTTTTCGGCTATCCGCGACAAGCGGAGTAAATCCCTCCGTGCGGGAAAAGGTGGAAGAGTTCAGTTCCACGTCACTTTTTCGGCCCGGTCCGGCGCGCAATACGGGCATCGATGAAATTCGGGGTCATCACATGCGAGAAAACAGCGTCCGCTCACAGTCCGCCGGGTTGGGGAAGGGCAGGCGAGAGAAAACGGCCTTCGGCCGAGAAGTGTGCTCACCGCGGGTCCTCGCCCGTGAGCATGGAGCGTCCAGGCGTCTGTCGCCGGAACCGGAGGGGGTATCCAGGAGACGCGGGTGCCTGCGCCGCGCCGTGGAGGGCGGCGCAGGCACTGTCTAACCCTGGCGGCTCGGGGTGTGCCTCTTGTTCAGTGCGGCCCGCAGCCGTGGCGTCAGCCATTCCTCCACGTACCGGTTCAGCAGCCAGGCGAGCAGCAGCATCGTGGCGACCGTGGCGAGGAACGTGCCGTACGACGGGATGTGCAGGGTCTGGTGGTAGGCCTTGATGGCGACCCAGCCCAGGTGCTCGTGAACCAGGTAGAACGGGTACGTCAGCGCGCCCGCGACCGTCAGCCAGCGCCAGTTCGCCCAGCGCAGCCAGCCCAGCGCGATCGCGGCGACGGCGACGTAGCCGAAGGTGACGACGAGCATGATGGCGACGGACGAACGGTTGGAGAAGAACTCCGGGTTCGGGGCGTGCCACAGGCGCTGGACCGCGTAGTGCTGGCCGATCAGCCAGCTCACGCCGACGATGCCCCAGGCGTACGCGTCACGCCGGTCGCGGTGGACGAGGTACAGGCCGACGCCGCCGATGAAGTAGGGCGCGTACTCCGGCATCAGGACCATGTTGAGCAGCGGCTCGTTCACGCCCTGCGCGATGGCCGCGGCCAGGGTCCAGCCGGCGCAGAACAGGATCACGCGCTGCCGGTTCGCCCCCGGCAGCACGATGCACAGCGCGAAGAGGGCGTAGAAGCGGACCTCCGCCCACAGGGTCCAGCACACGCCGAGCACCCGGTCGACGCCCAGCGGCTGCTGGAGCATCGTGAGGTTGACCAGCGCGTCGCTCGGGGAGACCGTCTTGTACGCGACGACGGGCAGGGCGAACACGGCCGTCACGATGATGATCGCGGCCCAGTACGCGGGCAGCAGCCGGGAGGCGCGGGAGGCGAAGAAGGAGCGCAGCGGCCGGCCCCAGCCGCTCATGCAGATGACGAAGCCGCTGATCACGAAGAAGACCTGCACACCCAGGCAGCCGTAGGCGAACAGATGGTGCAGGGTGGGGAACTGGTGCTTCGGCGAACTGCCCCAGGCCTGGACGACCTCGCCGTCCCGGCCGCCGTAGTGGTAACCCGCCACCATCAGGGCCGCGACGAGCCGCAGCCCGTCGAGGGCGCGCAGCCGGTTCTCCCGGGGTGCCGCGGGCTTGGGTGCGGCGGGCGTCTCGGCGGGTGGCAGGACGGTACGGACCACGGTGCCGGTCGACGTCCCGCGGGCCTCCTCGGGCGTGTCGATCACAAGGTTCCCCTCAATGGGACTCAGCTGGCCCACAGCACGTTAGTCCGATAGTCGGGGATACTTACGACCTGGCGAGGCCGGTTTTCCGTCTTGCCCACGGGAGTTCATCTGTGGGTTGCCGTCGCGTTGATGACTCTCCCGGCGGTGGGTGGGGCGGGGCCGTGCCGGTGCATCAGCCCGTCGCTGTCGGACGAGTGGTGAACGTTGGTGGCGACGGGCATCGATGTACCGGCACGGCCCCTCACGCCGAATCCCGGCTGCGGGTGGGATCTCCAGCCGGTTCAGCCCGTCCAGCCCGTCCGGCCCGCTTTTCAGGAGCGGGGTCAGTTTCAGCCCCTCCGGCGTTTGAGGAGCGGGGGTCCGGGGGCGGAGCCCCTGGGTACGGGTCGGGTAGGGGCGGAGGGGGCGAGGGAAGTTGTGGGGCCGGCACGCCGCGCCGGGGGCGGTGGGAGCGCCGGTTCCGGGGATCAGGGGCTTGCGCCGAGGCGGGGGCGCGGGCGCGGGCAAGGGAGCGGGGCCCGGTCGTGGTCGACCTGGCCCCGCTTCCTGGTGTCCCGCGCGGTGAGCGCCCCTCAGCGGCCCACCGCCCGCTTCAGCGAGCGCGCCCTGCGGGCGACCCTGCGCACGGTCGCGCTGCGCGGGATGAAGGCGAGCTGGGCCGGGACCGCCCCGGGCAGCGCCAGCGAGGTCAGGCGCTTGCGCTTGAAGTAGCGCCAGGTGTCCTCGGTGAGCTGGTGCGTCAGATAGCTCTCGGCCGCCGGACGCAGGTCCGGGTAGATCTTCGGCTGCATCGCGAAACCGATGGCCCTCAGGAGCCGCGTCAGGTCCGCCACGTCCATGCCGGGGCGCCGCTCGGTGACCGCGGCCCCGTCCGCCAGATCGGGCAGCAGCGCGTCGACGATGGTCACCGGGACGCGGTTGCTGTTCTCGTACGGGGTGAGCCGGTCGAGGAGCGAGCCGGTCCCGACGCGGGCGACCGGCAGGCCGTACAGCGCCGAGGCCGTGAGCAGCGCCGTGGAGAAGCAGCCGACGACCAGCGCGGGCCGCATCCGCTGGTAGAGCACCTCGGCGAGCACCGGGGTGTCGAGGACCGTGAGGTCCGCGCCCAGCCTCTCGGCCTCCTTCTCCAGCATCCGCGACCAGCGCGCCGGGGCGGAGGGGTGCGGCTTGAACACGACCCGGGTGTGACCGAGCGCGAGGGCCCCCTTCAGCATCCGTACGTGGAGCTGTTCCTCCTCCTCGGCGGTGAGGATCTCCAGTGCCGAGAGGTACTGGCCGAGCAGCAGCGCCGGCTCGTCGACCGACGGCAGTTCGTCGCCGGTGTCGACGAGTTCCGCGAGCACCTTCACGAACGCGTCCGTGGACACGATCTGCGGTTCGACGTCGAACTCGGTGAGCAGGAGCGGCTTCAGGCCGGGGACCAGGTCCAGATGGAGCAGCCGGGTCACGCGGGTGCCGACGAGTGGGTCGATCTTGTTTCGGGTCGGGCCGTAGCTCATCAGGCCGTCGGCGTACACCGTGACGGGCGCGCCCATGAAGATCTGGGCGACGCCGAGCGCCGGGTTGACCTGGATCGACTCCACGGCCAGCTCGACGTCGTCGTCGCCGAGGTTCCAGGCGAGCCGCAGATGCCGCTCCCACAGGGGGACGTCGTCCGGGCGCGGAGCCCAGCCGCCCGGGTGGAACGGGGAGATGGTCTCGTTCCACGAGATGACGTCGTCGAAGCGGCCGCGCAGCCGCTCGAAGCCGGGCATCGCGTCCACGGCGGGTGTCGTCTCCGGCGTCGCCGCGTTGTTGGAGACGAGCAGGATGCGCCGGTCGGCGGGCCCGAAGCTGTCGGTGTCGAGGGCCGCGGCGATCGTGGCCGTGCCGTACAGCGTGGACGCCATGAAGATCTGGGTGGTCACGCGGCCACCCCCGCGGCGGGCGCGGGCCGTCGGCGCAGCCGGCGCAGCCGGGTGGCGCGCTGGACGTCCATCGAGTCGAGCGCCTCGTCGAGCACGCCCTGCGGCATTCGGCGCAGTGCCACGGCACTCATGGACTTCAGTTTCCGTGCCACCGCCGGCTCGAACCTTTCGATGGATCCCAGGTGATGGGAAATAATCGCGCAATACGTGCGCACGGCTTTGGGCAGGAGTTTCTCCGCGTCCCGGTCCTCGGCGGTTTCCGCCACGACCTGGTCGAACGCGCGAATGAAATCGAGTTGGCGCACGTCCCCGATCTGGGTGAGGGAGGAGGCGACGCCACGCCGGTAGAACACGCCGAGCAGCCCCACCGTGGCGAAGGATTCGGCCTCCCGGTGGAGCTTCCAGATCCACGGCCGGTCCTCGGCCGTGCGCAGCCCGTCGGTGAAGTGGAGCAGCCCCCGGTCGACCAGCCGGCGGTGGTAGATGCCCGCCCAGGCGTAGGCGTAGTCGACGGAGGTGGACCGGTCGGAGGGGAGGATGGCGTCACGGGGATTCAGGACGACCCCGCGTCTGCCGTGCGGGACACGGTGGACGGAGCGGGACCGCGCGGTGCACTGGACATGGTCCGTACGGACGAAGTCGCAGCCCAGATCCTCGATGGAGGACACGAGTTGTTCGTAGTATCCGGGGGCGAGCCAGTCGTCCCCGTCGAGGAACGTGAGGTACTCGCCACGCGCTGTGTCGATCCCGGTGTTGCGGGCGGTGGCCAGTCCTCCGTTCTTCTCGTGTCTGACATACACCGCACCCGGGAGCTCGCGCTCCGCGCGCGCGAGGATGTCCGGTGTCTCGTCGCGCGAGCAGTCGTCGACGAGAATGAATTCGAAATCCTGTCGTGCGTTGGCACGCAGGCTCTTCAGGGTGTCGGGCGCATATTGCTGCACGTTGTAGAACGGCACGATGACGGAGAGCTTGACCACCCGTGTGACGTTAGGGGGCGGCCCGGCATTCGTCTTTACCGTTGGTGAGATGCAAGGTGAACGACGCGTGGCGGTACCGTGAACCACGTCGCTTTCTCAGCTCATCCTGGGCTGATCCCCCATTCGTCGACGCGCTGTTAACCGTTTGTTGTATTCAGGTTGGGCCGCTCCTCGAAATGGCTTCCTAGCGTCTAGGACGTGCCAGCAAGTACCTCGAAGTCGCTGCGGGTGGCCGTCCTCGCGGATTCCGACACCCGGTGGAAATGGGGATCGCTCACCGCGAACCGCATCTCCCCGGCAGCATCGGACATCCGCCTCGACGGATTCCTCCTGCGCGGCCGTGCCACCCCGACCGCCCGCCAGCTCGAAGAGGTAGGCGTCCGCGCGGACTCCCTCCGCGAGGTCACCGCCCTCGAGTTCCTGCGCGAGCTGGGCAAGGAGGACGTCTACGACGTCGTCGTCCTCGCCCTGGTCGGTGGTGCCGTCCAGGCGGTCCTGCACGGCCTGTCCCGCGCCTGGGAAGGACGCGCGAAGCGGCCCCTGGTCGTCACCGGCTACGTCGGCGTCGTCTACGAGAAGCTCGCCGACGGTCTGCTCCTGCGGCACGGCGCGGATCTCGTCCTCGCCAACTCCCGCCAGGACGCGGACCGCTTCCGGGCCGTGTACGAAGGAGTCGGCGCGGACGCCGGATCGGTGACCGAGGTCGCGCTGCCCTTCCTCGGCGGGGCCGCGTACACGGAGCACGACCCGTCCGCGGAGCAGGAGCGCAGGCCCTGCACGGTCGTCTTCGCCGCCCAGCCCTCCGTACCGGAGAGCCGCAAGGACCGTACGTACCTGCTGGACCGGCTCATCGGCCACGCGCGGCTCCACCCGGACCGCGAGGTCCTGCTCAAGCTGCGCTCCAGGCCGGGCGAACACACCACGCACATCGAGGAACTGCCGTACCAGAAACTCGTGCAGAAGGCCGACCCGCCGGCCAACTTCCGCCTGGTGTACGGGCACATGGGTGAGGTCCTCGACCGCACCGACCTGCTCGTCACCATCAGCTCCACCGCCGCCCTGGAATCCCTGCACCGGCGCATCCCCACCGTCGTCCTCAGCGACCTCGGGGTGCGCGAGGCGCTCGGCAACCACCACTTCGTGGGATCCGGCTGCCTCGCCTCCTGGGACCAGCTCGACGCCGGGCACCGGCCGGTGCCCGACCCGGAGTGGGTGGCCCGGCAGGGCGTCGCCGCCGACGGATCGTACGAGACGGCCTTCGACGCGGCACGGCAGCGCCTCACCGAACTGCTCGCGGCGGACGAACTGCCGCCGCTCGCTCCCTACTACACCCCCGTCACCGCGCCCGGCTATCTGCCCGGCATCCTCGCCCGCCACCACCTCGGCCCGGACGGCAGCCCGCTGCCCGGCGCCCCGGCGGCGGACCGGGACCCCAGCCCCGTGCGGCAGTTCGTGCGCCGGGCCGCCCGCGGTGCCTACCGCCACGGCGTCCAGCGCGTGGCACCGGTGATCCGGCGGATGGGCGAACTGTGAGCACCCCGACAGCGGGCGGCCCGCCGCCCCTCGCCCCCCACGCCTCCCTCACCTCCCTCGTCAAGGAGAACAGCGCATGACCAACTCGGAAGCGGTCAAGGCCGCGCCGGTGCGCCGCGTACTCGCGGTGATCCCCGCGCGCGGCGGCTCCAAGGGCGTGCCCGCCAAGAACCTCCTGCCCGTGGGCGGTGTGCCGCTGGTGGCCCGCGCGGTGCGCGAGTGCCGCGCCGCCCGCCTCGTGACGGACGTCGTCGTCTCCACCGACGACCAGGCCATCGCGGCCGCCGCCCGCCAGGCCGGCGCCGAGGTCGTGCTGCGCCCCGCCGCCATCGCCGGGGACACCGCCACCTCCGAGGCCGCCGTCCTGCACGCCATGGACACCCACGAGGCGCTGCACGGCTCCCCGGTCGACGTGGTCCTGCTCGTGCAGTGCACGAGCCCGTTCATCATCCGCGAGGACGTGGACGGCGTCGTGGACGCGATCGTCACGAACGGCGCGGACACGGCGCTGACCGTGGCCCCCTTCCACGGCTTCGTGTGGCGCGACGGCGACGACGAGCCCGCCGCCGCGGTGGCCGCCGGGACCGGGCACGCCGCGGTCGACGGCCGCGCCGGCGTCCTGGTCGCCGACACCGCCACCAGCGGCGGCTACGGCGTCAACCACGACAAGTCCTTCCGCCCGCGCCGCCAGGACCGCCCCCAGGACCTCCTGGAGACCGGAGCCGTCTACGCGATGGAGGCCACCGGCTTCCGCGAGGCGAAGCACCGCTTCTTCGGACGCACCGAACTCGTGCGCACCGACCCGGCCCGCGTGCTGGAGATCGACGACCCGCACGACCTCGCCCGTGCCCGGGCCCTCGCGCCGCTCTTCGACGCGAACCGGCCCGGCACCCTTCCGACCGCCGACGACATCGACGCGGTCGTCCTCGACTTCGACGGCACCCAGACCGACGACAGGGTGCTGATCGACTCCGACGGACGGGAGTTCGTCTCCGTGCACCGCGGGGACGGCCTCGGTATCGCCGCCCTCCGCAAGAGCGGGCTGACGATGCTGATCCTGTCCACGGAACAGAACCCGGTCGTCGCCGCCCGGGCCCGGAAGCTCAAGATCCCGGTCCTCCACGGCATCGACCGGAAAGACCTCGCACTGAAGCAGTGGTGCGAGGAGCAGGGCATCGCGCCCGAGCGCGTGCTCTACGTCGGCAACGACGTCAACGACCTCCCGTGCTTCGCCCTCGTGGGCTGGCCCGTGGCGGTCGCGAGCGCCCACGACGTCGTGCGCGGCGCCGCACGCGCGGTCACCACCGTCCCCGGTGGCGACGGCGCGATCCGAGAGATCGCCAGCTGGATCCTCGGCCCTTCTCTCGACTCCCTCGACAAGTAAGGAACTTCTCCACCATGAGCACCAACTCCCGTCTGCGTCAGTTCGGTTCGAAGACCGCCGGTCCCGGCCACCCCGTCTACGTCGTGGGTGAGATCGGCATCAACCACAACGGTGAGCTGGAGAACGCCTTCAAGCTCATCGACGCGGCCGCCGAGGCCGGCTGCGACGCCGTCAAGTTCCAGAAGCGCACCCCGGAGATCTGCACCCCGCGCGACCAGTGGGACATCGAGCGCGACACCCCCTGGGGCCGCATGACCTACATCGACTACCGCCACCGCGTGGAGTTCGGTGAGGACGAGTACCGCCAGATCGACGAGTACGCCAAGAGCAAGAACATCGACTGGTTCGCCTCCCCGTGGGACACCGAGGCCGTCGCCTTCCTGGAGAAGTTCGACGTCCCGGCCCACAAGGTCGCCTCCGCCTCGCTGACCGACGACGAGCTGCTCCGCGCCCTGCGCGGCACCGGCCGCACGGTCATCCTCTCCACCGGCATGTCGACGCCGAAGCAGATCCGTCACGCGGTCGAGGTCCTCGGCAGCGACAACATCCTGATGTGCCACGCCACGTCGACCTACCCGGCGCAGGCCGAGGAGCTCAACCTCCGCGTCATCAACACCCTCCAGGCCGAGTACCCGAACGTCCCGATCGGCTACTCCGGCCACGAGACGGGCCTGCAGACCACGCTCGCCGCGGTCGCCCTCGGCGCCACCTTCGTCGAGCGTCACATCACCCTCGACCGCGCGATGTGGGGCTCCGACCAGGCCGCCTCCGTCGAGCCGCAGGGCCTGACCCGCCTCGTCCGCGACATCCGCACCATCGAGGCCTCCCTCGGTGACGGCGTCAAGAAGGTCTACGACTCCGAGCTCGGCCCGATGAAGAAGCTGCGCCGCGTCACGGGTGTCGTCGCCGAGGCCGAGATCGCCGCGGCCGCGGGCGAGCCCGTCTCGGTCTGAACGCCCTGAATCCCTTACGACGGGACGGTCGTACGTCGATGAGCCCCCGCGCCGGTTCCGCCGGCTCCCCCACTCTCGCCTTCGTCGAGAGTCCGGTACAGCTCCTGAACGTGCTGGAGTGGGCGCACGCGCATGCCCACAACGGTGCGGCGCCCGGCGCGGGGCTCACCCTCGTCGTCCTGTCCCCCAACGACCCGATGACGCGCGGCCAGCTCCGCCGGATGGCGGAACTGGCCCGCGACGAGGGACACACGGTCCGCTGGGAGGAGGCGCGCGGCGGCACCACGGCACCCTTCCACACCATCGGGGGACTGGCGCCGCTGTTGCGCCGGGCCCGGCGGATCGTCATGGGGGACCCGTTCTCCCGCTATGTGCAGCTTCTGCTGACCATCACCAAGGCGCGCGACCTGGTGGTGGTCGACGACGGCACGGCGACGATGGAGTTCGTCGCCCAGCTCGCCCGCGGTGAACGCCTGGTGCGCTGGCACCGGCGCGGCGGCCGCCCCGGCCCGCGGGACGTGCTCTTCGCCCCCGTGTCCGCCTCGGCCCGCCGCCGGCTGACGCCCAACGAGCACCGTACGGTCGAGGTCTTCTCCTCGATGCCGATCGAATCGGCGCCGGACGGTGTCACGATCACCGCCAACGACTTCTCCTGGACCCGGGCCCGGTTCGGTCCGCCGCGCATCACCAGGAGCGCGGACATGGTCGGCACCTCGCTCGTCGAGACGGGCGTGGTCGACCCGGACCGCTACCTGGACGCGGTCCGCTCGCTCGCCAAGGCCCACGGCGCGACCCGCTACTTCGCGCACCGCCGCGAGAGCGCGGACAAACTGCACCGGCTGGCCGCCCAGACGGGCCTGGAGATCGTCCGTCCCGACCTGCCGCTCGAACTGATCGCCCGGCGCGGCCCCATAGGCCGCACGATCCTGAGCTTCCCGTCGACGGTCGTCCACACGCTGCCGCTCGCCCTGGCCGGCACCGAGGTGCGGGTCGCGGTCTGCGACATCGACCCGGCCTGGCTGACGGAGAACGCCTCGCCGCGGGCCCAGGGCTTCCTGTCCGGGGTCACCGGGACCGCCCGCGACGTCCACCGTCTCCCGGCGGTCTCCACCCTCTAGTTCAAGCCACCCGTACGTCAGACGTTCAGAGCCCGGCGCGCCGCGCCGGGCTCCGTCGTTGGTCCGTCGTTGGTCCATACCGCGATCTACGCGGATCATCAGGACCGCCCTCCGCTCATCCTCCACGACGAACGCACTGAACGGACGTGTGCTGTTCACCAGTTCTCCACAACGCGCGCGTGGGGGCGACACGATCCGGCCATTGAATCGCTGCGCGCGGTACCGGTCGTCGGTCGCGCGGGGATTCCGTTTCGGAGTGGGGGGCAGCACGTGGCGTCCGCGCAAGAGGAGTCCGACAGACCGGAGTCCGGAAGAGCAGAGCCCGGAGGGTCCGAGTCCGGAAGATCCGCGTCGGAGGGATCGACGTCCGAGGGATCGACGTCAGGCAGACCGGTGCCGGCCGGACCGGGGTCCGGGACGGGGAGCCGTGCACTCGCTCCCCGCCGGCTCAACGCGGCCCGCGGGCTCGGTGACCGCGTCTTCCGCGTCCAGCTCACCGCCACCGGCATCGCCGTCCTCGCCGTCATGGCGGGGGTCGGACTCTTCCTCCTGCTGAGGGCCGGTCAGGCGCTGCGCGCCAGGGGCTTCGCCTTCCTCACCACCGCCGCGTGGCAGCCGGACGTCCACAACTTCGGCATCGCGGCCGTCCTCACCGGCACCGTCCTCATCGCGCTCGTCGCGGTGGTGATCTCGGTACCGCTGGCCGTCGGGACCGCGCTGTTCATCTCCGACGTCGCCCCGCGCACACTGCGCCGCACCCTGGTGACCATGGTCGACCTGATGGCGGCCGTCCCCTCGGTGGTCTACGGACTGTGGGGGCTGTTCTTCCTCCAGCAGCACGTCATCGGCCTGTCGCGCTGGCTGTCCGAATGGCTGGGCTGGATCCCCCTGTTCACGGTGGACGGCACCCAGCCGGGCGAACCGCTCGCCACCGAGAGCGTGTTCACCGCGTCCACCTTCGTCGCCGGGATCGTCGTCGCCCTGATGGTCGCCCCGATCCAGTGCTCGGTGATGCGCGAGGTCTTCTCGCAGGCCCCGGCCGGCGAACGCGAGGGCGCCTACGCGCTCGGCGCGACCCGCTGGGGCATGATCCGCTCGGTCGTCCTGCCCTACGGCAAGGGCGGCATGATCGGCGGCACCATGCTCGGACTCGGCCGGGCGCTCGGCGAGACCATCGCGGTCTACCTGATCATCTCGCCGGTCTTCGTCATCCAGCCGCACATCCTGCAGACCGGCTCCAACTCGGTGTCCTCGCTGATCGCCCTGCACTACGGCGACGCCTCCGACTTCGGTATGTCCGCGCTGATGGCGGCGGGCCTGGCGCTGTTCCTGCTCACCCTGGCGGTCAACTTCACCGCCTCCACCGTGGTGGCCCGCAGCCGCTCCGGCGCGCAGAGCGAGGCATGAGATGACCGTCATCGAAGAATCCGCCCCGACCGCCGTGCGGGCCGCGGCTCCCACGGACACGGACACTTACACCGCGGTGGAGCACGCGCCGGGGCCCCTCAAGCCGCGCCGCATCGGCGGGGTCACCCGCACCGGAGTGCTGTCCCTGTGCGGCGCCGCCGCCTCCGGACTCTGTGTCACCGTCCTGCTGTTCGGCCAACTCGCCCCGTTCTCGGGCGCGCTGGGCTTCACCGTCACCGCCTATCTCGCCTTCCTGGCGATCTACGCGGTGCTCACCGGGCTCGACGAGGACGGCCAGGCCGTACGCGACCGGGTCATGACGGTCGTGCTGTGGACGGCGGCCACGCTGCTGTTCTCCGGCCTGTTCATGGTCGTCGGCTTCACCGCCTGGCGCGGCCGGGAGGCCCTGCCGCACGCCAACTTCTTCACCCAGGACATGCAGGCGTCGGGCCCCCTCGACCCGCTCACCCACGGCGGTATCGCCCACGCGATGCTCGGCACCCTCACCATGATCACCATCGCGCTGGCGATCACCGTGCCGCTGGGCCTCGCCTGCGCCGTCTATCTGAACCAGATCCCGGGCCGGTTCTCCCGGTTCGTCCGCACGATCGTCGAGGCGATGACCGCGCTGCCCTCGATCGTCGCCGGTCTGATGGTGTACGCCACCTGGATCCTCGGCCTCGGCATGCAGAAGTCGGGACTCGCGGCCGGCTTCGCGATCAGCGTGATGATGCTGCCGATCGTGATCCGGGCCTCCGACGTGGTGCTGCGCCTGGTGCCCGGCAACCTCACCGAGGCCGCCGAGGCGCTCGGCGCGCCGCGCTGGCGCACGGTGTGGCACGTCGTGCTGCCCACCGCCCGCTCCGGCCTCGCCACCGCCGTCATCCTCGGCACCGCACGGGGGATCGGCGAGACCTCGCCCGTCCTGCTCACCGCCGGCTTCACCACCGCGCTCAACGCCAACGCGACGAGCGGGCCGATGGTCTCGCTGCCGCTCGCGGTCTTCAACTTCGTCAAGTCGCCCGAGCCCGCCTACATCGCCCGCGGCTTCGGCGCCGCCGCCGTCCTGATGGCCCTCGTCCTGGTGCTGTTCGTGATCGCCCGGGTCATCGGCGGACGCGGCCCCGGCCACCAGACCAAGCGTCAGGCCCGCCGTACCGCCCGCGCCTCGCGCCAGGACGTACGGCGCTTCGAGGACCTGCACGCGCCCGGCCTGTCCCTGTTCGAGACCCCCGGGGAACCGCACCCCGCGGGAGACAACCCGTCCGCACCCGCCACCGGAGAGACCGACTGATGCGCAGCCACCTCCACACCGCCCTCGGGCGCCTTCGGGCGCTCGGGACGCTCGGCGCGCTGCTCGGCGTGATCGCCGCGCTGCTGGCCGGTCCGCTGGCGGCCCCCGCCGCGGCGGAGAGCTACACGCCCATATCCGGCGCAGGCTCCACCTGGGCCGAGAACGCCGTCGACGAATGGCGGCGCGCCGTCAACCAGTACGGCATGCGGATCAGCTACGCCGGCACCGGATCCTCCGACGGCCGCCGTCAGTTCCTCAGCGGCACCGTCGACTTCGCCGTCTCGGACATCCCGTTCCAGACGCACCCGACCGACGGCTCGGCCGCCGAGCGTCCCGCGTCCGGGTCGTACGCCTACATGCCGATCGTGGCCGGCGGCACCGTCTTCATGTACCACCTGACCGTCAACGGCAAGCGGGTCACCAACCTGCGCCTGTCCGGCGACGTGGTCACCAAGATCTTCACCGGTGCCGTCAAGACCTGGGACGACCCGGTCATCAAGGCCGACAACCCGGGGATCCAGCTCCCGCACCGCACCATCGTCCCCGTCGTACGCTCCGACGGCTCGGGCTCCACCGCCCAGTTCACGATGTGGATGGCCAACCAGCACACGTCGCTGTGGCAGGCCTACTGCCGCAAGGTCGGCCGCTCCGGAGCCTGCGGGCAGACCTCGTACTACCCGACCGTCTCCGGGATGATCGCCCAGTCCGGCGACCTCGGCGTCGCGGGCTACGTCGCCCAGAATTACGGCGAGGGCGCGATCGGGTACGTCAACTACTCGTACGCCCTGAACGCGCACTATCCGGTCGCCAAGGTCCTCAACCACGCCGGCTACTACACCGAGCCGACCCCGCAGAACGTCGCGGTCTCGCTGCTCAAGGCGAAGATCAACACCGACCGGAACTCCGCGGACTACCTGACCCAGAAGCTCGAGGGCGTCTACAACGACTCCGACCGGCGCAACTACCCGCTGTCGAGCTACTCGTACATGATCCTGCCCCTGAAGGTGCAGGGCACCTTCACCAAGGCCAAGGGCAAGACGCTCGGCGCGTTCTCGTACTACTTCATGTGCCAGGGCCAGCAGCAGGCGCCCTCGCTCGGCTACTCGCCGCTGCCGATCAACCTGGTCAAGGCGGGCTTCGACCAGATCCGCCGCATCCCGGGCGTGCAGGCCCAGAGCATCAACATCAAGGGCTGCAACAACCCGACCTTCTCCAGCGACGGGCACAACAAGCTCGCCGACACCGCCCCCTACCCCGCCGCCTGCGACAAGAAGGGCGCCGCGCCCTGCACCACCGGCAGCGGTGGCGCCAAGTCGGGCGGCGGCTCGGGCGGTTCGGGCTCCACCGGCGGTACGAGCGGTGGCTCCACCTCGGGCGGCTCCACCGGAGGAAGCACCGGCGGGGGCGGCACCGGCGGGAGTTCGGGCGGCGGCGGCACCGCCACGGGAGGCGGAACCGGCGGCAGCTCCGAACCGGTCGTCGACCCGGACACCGGCCAGACCCTCTCGCCCGGCTCGGGCGGCGGCTCGGGGAACGGTTCCTCGGGCGGCAGCGGCAGCGGCGGCAGCGGCGGGACCGGCGCGGCGGCCGACACCATCGCGCTCGCCCAGCCGGTCTCCGTGTCCGGCAGCCCGGGCTGGTCCAGCACCCAGACGCTGATGCTGATCGCCGCCTTCCTGGTCCTCGGCCTCGTCCTGCTGCCCTCCGTGGTGTCCCGGGCGATCGCCGGGCGCGGCGCGGGCAAGGACTCCGGAGAGGGGCGGAAGCGATGAGACCCCGCATCACCGGCTCCCGTACGACGGGAACACGCACGACCGAAGCGCGCACCACCGGCTCCCGTTCCACCGGCTCGCGCACCACGGGAGCCGGCAGCGCCGGACCCGGTGACACGCGAGCGGCCCTGGGCCCGCGGACGCGCGGGAACGCGATGCCCCGCATGCGCCGGCTGCTCCTGCGCGTCGTCGCGGGCGCGGCCGCCGGCGCCCTCGCCGGACTCGGGGTGGCCCAGGCCGCCGCCCCCGCCTCCGCGGCGGGCACCGCCACCGGCTCCTCGGCCGTCACGGTCTCCGGCCGCGGCGAGTTCAAGGACATGAGGTTCACCGTCGACCAGACGACCCACCTGACCAGTCAGGCGATCACGGTCTCCTGGTCCGGCGGCACCCCGACCACGTTCGCCGGCACGCTGTTCAACACCGACTTCGTGCAGATCATGCAGTGCTGGGGCGACGACGACGGCACGGTGCCGTCCAACCCCGGCCCCTCGCGCACCCAGTGCCAGTACGGTGCCTCGCCGACCACCGACCGCGGGAGCTGGCCCGGCAACGACTACGACGACACCCGCAAGGTCTTCTACAGCGCAGACCCCGCCAACTACGGCCAGGACGACCGGTACGGGGCCGCCAACCCCAACGCCCCGGGCGAGGTGCCCTTCAAGTCCGTCGACGGCACGGTGATCACCTCCGGCACCCAGAACAACGCCTTCTTCAACCGGAACACCACCAACGAGGTCGACTTCGCCCGCACCGGCGCCGACGGCACCGGCAAGGAGTACTTCGAGGTCCAGACCGCCAACGAGGCCCCGCACCTGGGCTGCGGTGTGCCGGTCACCGTCAACGGGGGCACCAGGCCCCGCTCCTGCTGGCTGGTCATCGTCCCGCAGGGCAACCTCGACCTGGACGGCCGTCCCTACGCCGACCACAGCCAGGTCAACGCCGGCTCCCCGGTCTCCTCCACCAACTGGAAGAACCGCGTGGCGATCCCGCTCGGCTTCAACTCCGTCGGCACCAACTGCGCCCTCGGCGCCGACGAGCGCGCCACCACCGGCAGCGAGCTCGCCGCCGACGCCATGACGAGCTGGCAGGCGGCCCTGTGCCCGACCGGCACGGTCTACGGCTACACCGAGCTCGGCGAGCCGGACACCCGTGCCCGCCTCACCGCCGACGGCTCCTCCGGACTCGCCTTCACCACCCGCGCCCTCGGAGCCGACGCGGGGACCACGGCACCCTCCGACCAGACCGTGTACGCGCCCGTCGCGCTCTCCGGAACCGTCATCGGCTTCACCGTCGAACGCAGACCCAAGGCCGGCGCGCCGGACTCCATCCGCAGACTCGCGGGCACCAAGGTCGAGTCCGTCGACCTCACCCCGCGCCTGGTCGCCAAACTGCTCACCGAGTCCTACCGCAACTCGCCCTGGGGAGCCGTCCTCGGCGACGCGGCGGCCACCGGCTACGACTGGGCGAAGAACAACCCCGCGGGCCTCGCGAGCGACCCCGAGTTCATCTCCCTGAACCCCGAGTTCGCGGACCTGTCCGTCTCCGAGACCCCGTCCACCGACACCGACCTGATCACCTCGCTCGGGCACAGCGACTCCGCCCGCGCCCTGTGGCAGTGGATCCTCGCCGACAAGGACGCCCGCGGCTTCCTCGCCGGAGACACCGACGACTGGGGCGCCAAGGTCAACCCGTACTACAGCACCACCGCGTCCCGTAACCCGACCGGCATCGCCTTCGACCCCGCGAAATCCGACGACTACCCCAAGAGCGACCCCTGGTGCACGATCCCGCCGGGCACCGACGCCACCGTCAAGCAGTGCATGACCGACTTCCACCCCTACGTCGAGGACATGCACTCCGGCGCCCTGCACACCCGGCGCGCCGACACCCTCTGGAAGTCGAGCTGGGACGCGCTCGCCAACCCGCCGGCCTTCAAGAGCCCCGGCCCCCAGACGGTCGGCTCCCGGTTCGTGATCACCGTCACCGACGCGGCCTCCGCCGCGCGCTACGGCCTCCAGACCGCCCGGCTGCGCAACACCGCCGGCACGTTCGTCGGCCCCTCCGCCTCGTCCCTGACCGCGGCGGCCACCGGCGTCACCGGCTCCGGAGCCCCCGAGATCACCCCGGCCACGGCCGACGCGGCGGGCGCCTACCCGCTCGCCCAGCTCGTCTACGCGGCCGTCCGGCCGGCCGGGATCGACGCGGCCGCCCGCAAGGACTACGCGGCCCTGTTGCGGTACGCCGCCGGCGACGGACAGACCAGCGGCGCCGACCCGGGCCTGCTCCCGGCCGGCTACGCCCCGCTCTCCGCCGCCCTGCGCACCAGGGCGACCACGGCCGCCGACGCCCTCGTCGACTACAAGGGTCCCTCCCCGACACCCTCCGGTTCCGGCTCCACCGGCGGTTCGAGCGGCGGCACCACGGGCGGCGGCGACTCCGCGGTGTCCGGCGGCTCCGGCGGCGGCACGGACGACACCGGCACCGGCGGTTCCACGGACGGTGCCACGGGCGGCGACGGCGGCGGTGCCACACCGAGCCCCGGCGCGAGCACCAAGCCGAGCGCCGCGGCGTCCTACGACGGCGGCAAGGCCGTCGAGACCACCGCGCTGGGCACCACGCCCGACGACCCGGCCAACTCCCTGCGGTACGCCGTACCGGTGGGAGCCGCGCTCGGCGCCGTCGCCGGCATCGGCGCGCCGTTCGCCGGCGGCGGCAGGCTCCGCCTCCCGCTGCGCGTCCCGCTGCCCGGCGGCCGTGCGGTGACCGTCCCCGCGGTCACCCTGCCCGAGTGGCTGCGCAGACGGCTGCCCCCGGGCCGGAGCTGAGCCACCGGAGCGCGGGCCGGCCGGGCCCCGCTCCCCACAGACGGCCGCCCGCCCCGAAAGGCAGTCGGGGCGGACGGCCCGTACCACCCTGCCAGATCCACCCGACGTCACCTCGCACACCCTCTGGAGACTCTCAATGCGCACGACGCGCCTCTCGGCGGCCATGGTCGCCGCCGCCGTGGTGTCCGGCACGCTGGCTCTGGCGAGCCCGGCGTCCGCCGACCCCACCCCCGCCGGAACCTTCCGCACCCTGGTCGGCGTGGGCTCGGACACCACCCAGGACGTGCTCAACGCCCTGGCCGGCGACACCGTCAACGGCAACTCCTACACGGCCACCGCCGTGAAGTCGGCCACCGGCGCGGGCATCGCCTCGTACGACGCGATCGAGCCCGGCACCGGCTCCACCACCTCGAACATCCAGACCCGTACGGGCGGCCCGACCTTCCAGCGCCCGAACGGCTCCGGCAAGGGCCGTCTCGCCCTGAGCATGGCGCTGACCGGCGACAAGTACCCCGACAGCTCGGGTGTCTCCATCAAGGGCCAGGTCGACTTCGCCCGCTCCTCCAGCGGCCCGAGCACCTCCGGGACCGCCTTCACCTACATCCCGTTCGCGCGGGACGCGGTCGGCGTCGCCGTCCGCGGCTCGGCCCTCAACACGCTGACCGTCGACCAGCTCCACGACATCTACTCGGGCACCCTGACAGCGGTGAACGGCCAGACCGTGCACCCGAAGATCCCGCAGAGCGGCTCCGGCACCCGCAAGTTCTTCCTCGGCGCCATCGGCCTCACCGACGCCACGCTCTCCCCGACCGTCGCGACCGTGCAGGAGAACCAGGCCAACGGCGCCCTCGACGCGGACGGCGCGCTCGTCCCGTTCTCGGTGGGAAGCTGGATCGCCCAGAACAACGGCATCTCCCCGGACTTCAGCACCACCGCGGCCGCCGCCGGCGCCCACCTGGCCGCCGTGCAGCTTCCCGGTGACACCGGCGCCACCACCCCGGTCGCCACCGTGAACGGCAAGCTCGCCCCCGTCGGCGCCTACTACGAGAACGCCACCTTCGGCCGCGACGTGTACAACGTCGTCCCGAGCCGGGCGATCGACCCGACCAGCATCTTCTTCGACAAGGACCTCTACGACGTCTTCGTCACCAGCGGCTCGCACGAGGCGGGCCTCGCCTCGGACGCCGCCGAGGGCGTCATCGCCAAGTTCGGCTTCGTGAACGAGTCCTACAACGGCTCGGTCAACCTCGCCAAGCACGCCAAGCTCGGCGGCCTGGAGGAGTCCGGCGTCGACGCCTCCACGCCGGCCGCGCCCACCCTGAGCGGCACCCGCGGCGACGGCAGCGTCAAGCTGAACTGGACCGCCCCGGCCGCCACCGGCCTCCCCGTCACCGACTACCGCGTGACCCTGACCGGTTCGGACGGCGCCGTCGTGGCCGTCAAGGACGTTCCGGCCACCACCACGTCGTACACCTTCGGCTCGCTGGCCCTCGGCCACTACACGGCCACGGTCTCCGCCGCCAACCTCAACGGCAGCGGCGCCGTCGCCACCTGGACCGGCGACATCAAGTACACGACCACCCTGAAGGCGACCACCGCGACGACCGCGTACGGCAAGAGCCCGAAGGTCGCCGTCACGGTCACCGGCACGCACGGTGTCGTCCCGACCGGCACGGTCACCGTGAAGGAGGGCACCACCACCCTCGGCACGGGCACCCTGGACAGCACCGGCAAGGTCTCCGTCAGCCTGTCCAGCCACCTCAAGGTCGCCAAGCACAACCTCACGGTGTCCTACGGCGGCAACAGCAAGCTGCTGACGTCCAACGGGACCGTTTCGCTGACCGTCTCGAAGGCGGCCCCGGGCGTCACCACCACGGCGCCGGCCTCGATCAGCCACCTCTCGCAGGCCAAGGTCACCGTCAAGGTCACCGCGACCGGCACCACGCCGACCGGCACGGTCCGCATCTACGAGGGCTCGCACGTCATCGCCACCGGCACCCTGAGCGGCGGCAAGGTGACCGTCAAGCTGCCGAAGCTGTCCCGCGGCACCCACACCCTGCACGCCTGGTACGTGGGGTCCACCACGGTGAACTCGAAGAACGGCGCCAACTTCAAGATCAAGTCCACCTGATCCGCGGCCTGCAGCACCACCCTCCCGCCGGGGGGCGCCCAGCAGGACGCTCCCCGGCGGGGGCCCCTTTCGCCCCACCCGCCCTACCCGTTCCATGAGTTGAGTGAAGGAGACGTGCCGCCGTGACGGTCGCCGTACAGACCACGCTCGCAACGCCCCTGCCGCGGCCGGGCGTTCGGGGCGTCACCGCCGTCCGGCATCTCGCCCGCGGTGGCCTGCTCACCCTCGCGGCCCTGCTGCTCGGCCTCACCGTTCAGTTGCTGTTCCTCAGCGGCTTCCAGGAACGCGCCGCGCAGCACGCCGCATACGACTTCCTGCGCGCCCAACTGGCGCTGGGCACCGCCCCGGTGGCCCAGACCGACGAGCAGGGGGCCCTGATCGCCCCCGGCACCCCGGTCGCGATCGTCGACATCCCCGCCCTCCACGTGCGCCAGGTGGTCCTGGAGGGCACCGACTCCGGCGTCATGAAGGACGGACCCGGCCACCGCCGGGACACCCCGATGCCGGGGCAGGCCGGCACCAGCGTGCTGATGGGCCGTGCCGCCGCGTACGGCGGTTCCTTCGGACACCTCGGCGACCTCGCCGCCGGCGACACGTTCACCGTGACCACCGGCCAGGGCAAGGCGACGTACCGGGTCTTCGGTCTCCGGCGCGCCGGTGATCCCGCGCCCGCCGCGCTCGACGCGGGCAAGGGCCGCATGGTCCTCCTCACGGCCACCGGAGCGGACTTCATGCCCGGCGGGGTGCTGCGGGTCGACGCCGAGCTGGTCTCCGCGCCGGCGCAGACCCCGGCCGCCGTCATCCGCTCCGGCACGCTGCCCGAGGCCGAGCAGCCGCTGGCCCGGCCCGGCGGAGTGCCGTGGCCGCTGGTGATGTGGCTCCAGGCACTGGTGGTCGCGGCCGTCGCCGCGGTGTGGGCCTGGCACCGCTGGGGCCGCCACCAGACCTGGATCGTGTTCGCACCGGTCGTCGCCGTCCTCGGCCTCCAGGTGGCGACCCGAGCCACGGAACTCCTCCCCAACCTGACCTGACCGCCCACAGCCCCGACGCCCCGACCACCGGAATCCGCCCGACCGGCCGAGCCCGACTCGCCCGACCGGGTCACCCCGGCCCCGACCCACCCCGCCGAGCCGAGCCCGGCCCGATTTCGCCATGAGGTGCCCGACGTGACCGATGCGACCGCCGCGCGTGACAGCGCCGCGAACGAGACCGCCCCGACCGACAGCGTCCCGGCGGCCACCGCCGGCACCGGCCGTGCCGCGCCCGCCGCCACCGCCGTCCTCGACCCGGGCACCGCGGCCGACACCGTCGCCCTGCCGCCCGTCCTGTCGGACGGGACCTTCCCGGCCCGCCCCGCGGTGGCTCCCGCCGAGCTCGACGCGCGCGAGGTGTCGGCCTGGTTCGGCAGCCACCTGGTGCTGGAGCGCGTCTCCCTCACCATGCCCGCCGGACAGGTCACCGCCCTGATCGGTCCGTCCGGCTGCGGCAAGTCGACCTTCCTGCGCACGCTCAACCGGATGCACGAGCTGATCCCCTCCGCCGCGATGGCCGGCGAGGTGCTCTTCGACGGCGAGGACATCTACGCCCCCGAGCGGCGGCTGACCGAGGCCCGGCGCCGGATCGGCATGGTCTTCCAGAAGCCGAACCCGTTCCCGGCCATGTCGATCTACGACAACGTGGTCGCGGGCCTGCGCCTGACCGGCACGCGCGCGGGCCGCCGGGAGAAGGACGAGCTGGTAGAGGAGAGCCTGACCCGGGCGGGCCTGTGGAAGGAGGTCCGGGACCGGCTGCGGCAGCCCGGCGGCGCCCTCTCCGGCGGTCAGCAGCAGCGCCTGTGCATCGCCCGCGCCCTCGCCGTACGGCCCCGGGTCCTGCTCATGGACGAGCCGTGCTCGGCGCTCGACCCGACCTCGACCCGGCGTGTCGAGGAGACCATCCACGAACTCGCCGGACAGGTGACCGTCGTCATCGTCACCCACAACATGCAGCAGGCGGCCCGCGTCTCGCACCAGTGCGCGTTCTTCCTCGCCGAGCAGGGCACCCCGGGCGCCATCGTCGAGCACGGTCCCACCACCGACATCTTCGGCACCCCGAAGGACCAGCGCACCGCGGACTACGTGGCGGGCCGCTTCGGCTGAGCCACCCGCCCGGCACCGCCCCCGCCGACAAGGACCCCGCCCGTACCGACCGCCCGCACCGACCCGGCTGGGCGGGCCCGCTTGCGCAGGCCCACCCCTGCCGGTGCGCCCGAGCCGCCCCGCCCGCACCGACGCGCGCCCGCCACCTGGGCCGGTGGACCCGGGCCCGCCACCCCGGCCGGTGGACTCGGGCCCGCCACCCGGCCCGGCCGACAAGGCCCCGCGACCCGCCCTGCCGGGAGCGCGAACGGACTCGCCCGGCCCGGCCCCGCGGTGTCCGCCCGGCACCGGCGGCGACACGCCGGGTCCCTCATGACGGAACGTGACCCGAAAAGGCCGGAGACGGCGGTCTCGCCGGGATCCGGGCGCGTCGGTGTGAGACCGTGGAGACCACGAAGGGGAATGAGCCCGGGAACCCCGGGCCTTCTCCGGTGCACATCGGCGCACGCCGCCGACGAGTCGGATCACAGCCGGTCACCCGCACCCGTTCAAGATCCAAACGCCCGAAGAGCCGGGCGAGTTTACCCATCCTCGTAGCCGACCATGCGCCGCGCGGCCAGATTTTCTTCCCCTAACGGGCTGAACTTTTGTTGATCGTGGGTTAGTTGGCCGCCCGATCGTCCTACCCTTCAAAGGGTGAACCAACTGATGTCCCGAGAGTCCGAGGCCGATCTCCCCGGGGAGCCGCTGCTCCCGGGCGCGCTGCCCGAGGCACTGCGCGCCGAACTTGTCGCGTTCCGCCGCGACTTGCACATGCACCCGGAGCTCGGCAACCAGGAGTTCCGCACCACCGCGGCGATCAAGGCGCGCCTGGAGCAGGCGGGCCTCCAGCCGCGGGTCCTCTCCATCGGGACCGGCCTCATCTGTGACATCGGGGACGCCGACGACGTACGCCCCATGCTGGCCCTGCGCGCCGACATCGACGCGCTGCCCATCCCGGACACGAAGAGTGACTGCGCGTACCGCTCGACGGTGCCCGACCGCGCCCACGCCTGCGGCCACGACGTCCACACCACGGTGGTGCTCGGTGCCGGTCTCGTCCTCGCCGACCTGCACGCCCAGGGCCTGCTGCCCCGGCGTGTCCGGCTGATCTTCCAGCCCGCCGAGGAGGTGCTGCCCGGCGGCGCCCCGGACGCGATCGAGTCGGGCGTGCTCGAAGGGGTCGGGCGGATCGTCGGTGTGCACTGCGACCCGAGGGTCGACGCGGGGCGCATCGGACTGCGGCACGGCGCCATCACCTCGGCGTGCGACCGGCTCGAAGTCTCACTCGACGGCGCGGGCGGCCACACCGCGCGCCCCCACCTCACCACCGACCTCGTCACCGCCGCCGCGCGGGTCGTCACCGATGTGCCGGCGCTCGTCGCCCGGCGTGTGGACGCCCGCAGCGGGCTCGCGGTGACCTGGGGGCGCATCGAGTCGGGGCACGCCTGCAACGTGATCCCCCAGCACGCCGAACTGTCCGGGACGATCCGCTGCCTGGACCTCGACGCCTGGCGGGCCGCGCCCGACCTCGTCCACGCGGCCATCGACGAGATCGCGAACCTCTACCGCGCCAAGTCGGAGATCAACTACATCCGGGGCGTCCCGCCCGTCGTCAACGACCCGGCCGTCACCGACCTGCTCCGCGACGCCATGACCGCCCGGCGCGGCGCGCAGTCCATCGAGGACACCGAGCAGAGCCTCGGCGGCGAGGACTTCTCCTGGTATCTGGAGCACGTGCCCGGCGCGATGGCCCGGCTCGGGGTACGACGCCCCGGCGACCGCACCACCCGCGATCTGCACCGGGGCGACTTCGACGCCGACGAGCACGCGATCACGGTCGGCGTCGAGATGTTCACCGCCGCGGCCCTCCTGGACCAGCCCGCCTCCTAGGCCGCTGGGCCGCCCCCTCCCGGCGCCGCTGGGCCGGCCCCCTCCCCGGGCCGCTGGACCAACCCCCCTCCTGGGGCCCCGAACAGGCGACGGACGCGACCGGGTGAACTCCGGTCGCGCCCCCCACGCCCCGGCAGTAGCGTGGTCGGCAGTTCTCGACAACAGTCACTTTGTGGAGCAGCGACCACGCGTTCCGTCACCCGGGGTCCGGTAACCGGATCCGCCCCGTGAGGCCCGTGACGGTCACTGCGTCCCCGAACACGCCTTTCGGCCGCATGGTTCACAAGGACGTAACCGGCCATCGGCACGAATGGATAACGGCCAGGCGGAACCCCGTTCCCTGGACGGTCTACGCGCGTTAATGTGCGCCGAACTCAGCACCCACTGCGGGGCTTTGGAGAATGGGGAGCTTCAGATGCGTCGGATTGCCAGCCTGACCCGCATCGCGGTGGGGGTCGCGTCGCTCGCACTCGCCGCCACCGCCTGCGGCGGTACCAGCAGCGACAGCAACAGCAGCAGCAACAGCAGCGAGAGCGGTGGCGGCAAGGGCCTCGCCATCGCGTACGACGTCGGCGGCAAGGGCGACCAGTCCTTCAACGACGCCGCGTTCGCGGGCCTGGAGAAGGCGAAGAAGGAGTTCGGCTACCAGACGGCCGACGTCGAGCCCACCGACAACGAGACGGACGCCGACAAGCAGCAGCGTCTGGAGTCCCTCGCCAAGCAGGGCTACAACCCGGTCATCGGCATCGGCTTCGCCTACGGCCCCGCGTTGGAGAAGGCCGCCGCGAAGTTCCCGAAGACCACCTTCGGCATCGTCGACTCGGTCGTCAACGGCAAGAACGTCGCCTCCCTGGTGTTCGCCGAGCAGGAGTCCTCCTACCTCGCCGGCGTCGCCGCCGCCAAGGCCACCAAGAGCAACACGGTCGGCTTCATCGGCGGTGTGGACGTTCCGCTGATCCACAAGTTCGAGGCCGGCTACACGCAGGGCGTCAAGGACACCAAGCCCGGCGTGAAGGTCCTCTCGCAGTACCTGACGCAGACCGCCGCCGAGGGTGGCTTCTCCAGCCCCGACAAGGGCAAGGCCGCCGCCGAGGGCCAGATCGAGAAGGGCGCGGACGTCCTGTACGCCGCCGCCGGTCTCTCCGGCCAGGGTGTCATCGAGGCCGCCTCCAAGGCGGGCGTGTGGGCGATCGGCGTCGACTCAGACCAGTACAAGCAGGAAGCGCTGGCGGCGTACAAGGACAAGATCCTGACCTCCGCGCTCAAGGACGTCGGCGGCGCGGTCTTCACGCTGTCGAAGTCGGTCCACGACGGCAAGCCGCTCACCGGCACGCAGACCTTCGACCTCAAGGTCAACGGTGTCGGCCTCGCCGACAGCAACCCGAAGATGGCGCAGATCGCCGGTCTCACCGACGCCGTGGACAAGGCGAAGGCCGCCATCATCGCCGGCGACATCAAGGTCAAGACCTCGTAGTCGCGTGAACGGCGGGTGACCGCGGCGGGCCCCGGCCCGTCTCCGGTCCCCTCCGCCCCTACCGGGCGGGCGAACACGAATGAAGTACCGCGGAACGGGCGGGCACCCCAGGTGCCCGCCCGTTCCGCTGTCCGTTCCCACCGTCCCCTCTCCGTCTTTTCCCCTGGCGATCGGCAGGTGCGGGGCCCCTGGGCAAGTGGCGTCGAGCACAGCCGGATAACAAGGTGGACAGAAGGGGTTTTCTAGTTGGTCTACGCGCGTTAATCTGCGGCGAAGCCAGCGCCGAAGCTGAACCGTCAGGCGCTGAACGACAGGAGCACATGTAATGCGCCGGGTTACCCGCATCGCGCTCGCAGGCACTGCGACCGCCTCTCTCGCCCTCGCTCTGTCCGCCTGTGGCGGCACCTCGACCGACTCCTCGTCCTCCTCGGACTCCAAGGGCGGCAACAAGGGCCTCGCCATCGCGTACGACGTCGGCGGCAAGGGCGACCAGTCCTTCAACGACGCCGCGTTCGAGGGTCTGAAGAAGGCGAAGGGCGAGTTCAAGTACGAGACCGCCGACGTCGAGCCCACCGACGGTGAGACGGACGCGGACAAGACCCAGCGTCTGGTCTCCCTGGCCAAGCAGGGCTACAACCCGGTCATCGGCATCGGTTACGCCTACGGCCCGGCCGTCAAGGCCGCCGCGGAGAAGTTCCCGAACACCACCTTCGGCATCGTCGACGACTCCACCGTCGAGGCGAAGAACGTCGCGGACCTGGTCTTCTCGGAGCAGGAGGCCTCGTACCTGGCCGGCGTCGCCGCCGCCAAGGCCACCAAGACCAACACCGTCGGCTTCGTGGGCGGTGTGGACGTTCCGCTGATCCACAAGTTCGAGGCGGGCTTCGAGCAGGGTGTCAAGGACACCAAGCCCGGCGTCAAGGTCCTCTCGCAGTACCTGACGCAGACCGCCCAGGAGGGTGGCTTCTCCAGCCCCGACAAGGGCAAGACGGCCGCCGAGGGCCAGATCGAGAAGAAGGCCGACGTCGTCTACGCCGCGGCCGGTCTGTCCGGTCAGGGTGTCATCGAGGCCGCCTCCGCCAAGAAGGTTCTGGCGATCGGCGTCGACTCGGACCAGTACCTCCAGGAGGCGCTGGCCCAGTACAAGGACTCGATCCTGACCTCCGCGACCAAGGATGTCTCCAAGGCGGTCTTCAACCTGGCGAAGTCGGTCGAGGACGGCAAGCCCGAGAGCGGTATCGTTCGGGGCGATCTGAAGTCCGGTGAGGTCGGCCTGGCCGACTCCAACCCGGCCTTCAAGAGCAACACCGCGATCCAGGACGCCGTCAAGGCCGCCCAGGAGAAGATCATCAGCGGTGCGATCAAGGTCAAGACCAGCTGACGAGAAGTACCTCAGGAGCAGCCAATGCGGTCCCGGGGAAGTTCGGGCAAGTCTTCGTGCCGGCCGGCACGGGGAGGCGCCTGTTCCGCCCCGGAGCCGCTTGGTAACCGCGGGGTTACGTCCGCTCAACGGGATACGAGGAGTCTTGCTCCACGTATCCCGTTCTCGCGGCCTGTGGCCCCTTTCGTTGCCGTAGGGGCGCTACGCGCGTAGACGACCCCCTTTCCCTCAGGAGAGTGCGCCATCAACGCGTCCAGCAGCCCTCCGGCCGACGCGGTCAACGGTCAGGTGACCGCCGTCGAGCTTGCCGGGATCACGAAGCGATTCCCCGGCGTCGTGGCCAACCACGACATCCACCTCAGCGTCCGCAAGGGCACCGTGCACGCCCTCGTCGGCGAGAACGGCGCCGGCAAGTCGACGCTGATGAAGATCCTTTACGGCATGCAGAAGCCGGACGAGGGCACCATCGCCGTCGACGGCGAACAGGTCACCTTCTCGTCGCCCGGTGACGCCATCGCCCGCGGCATCGGCATGGTCCACCAGCACTTCATGCTGGCCGACAACCTCACCGTCCTGGAGAACGTCACCCTCGGCAGCGAGAAGCTGTACGGGATCGGCGCCAAGGCCCGCCGCAAGATCGTGGAGATCTCCGACCGCTACGGCCTCGGGGTCCGCCCCGACGTCCTGGTCGAGGAGCTCGGCGTCGCCGAACGGCAGCGCGTGGAGATCCTCAAGGTCCTCTACCGCGGCGCCCGCATCCTGATCCTCGACGAGCCGACCGCCGTCCTCGTGCCGCAGGAGGTCGACGCGCTCTTCGACAACCTGCGCGAGCTCAAGGCCGAAGGTCTGTCGGTCATCTTCATCTCGCACAAGCTGGGCGAGGTCCTCTCGGTCGCCGACGACATCACGGTCATCCGGCGCGGTACGACGGTCGGCACCGCCGTGCCCTCGGAGACGACCCCGCGTCAGCTCGCCGAGCTGATGGTCGGCAGCGAACTTCCGACGCCGGAGACCTCCGAGTCGACGGTCACCGACCAGGCCGTGATCGAGGTCGACGACCTGGTCGTCTTCGCCAAGGGCTCGGTGTCGATGGGCAAGGGCTCCGCGGCTCTGCTCATGGACCAGGTGGAGCGCGGCGCCGTACGCCTCGTGCTCGACCACGTCTCCTTCACCATCCACGCCGGTGAGGTGATGGGCATCGCCGGTGTCGAGGGCAACGGCCAGACCGAGCTCATCGACGCGCTGATCGGCCTCAAGGCCGCGGACTTCGGCGCCGTCCGCTTCATGGGCGAGGACATCACCGGGCAGTCCACGCGCAAGCGCCGTGAGAACGGCATCGGCTACATCCCCGAGGACCGCCACCGCCACGGCCTCCTCCTGGAAGCCCCCCTCTGGGAGAACCGCATCCTCGGCCACGTCACCGAGAAGCCCAACGCCAAGGGTGTCTGGATCGACATCAAGGGCGCCCAGCTGGACACCCGCCGCATCGTCGAGGAATACGACGTGCGCACCCCCGGCATCGACGTCACCGCGGCCTCCCTGTCCGGCGGCAACCAGCAGAAGCTGATCGTCGGCCGCGAGATGAGCCACAAGCCGAAGTTCCTGATCGCCGCCCACCCCACCCGCGGAGTGGACGTCGGCGCGCAGGCGCAGATCTGGGACCAGATCCGCGCGGCGCGCCGCGAAGGACTCGCCGTCCTGCTGATCTCCGCGGACCTGGACGAGCTCATCGGCCTGTCCGACACGCTCCGCGTGATCTACAACGGCAAGCTGGTCGCGGACGCGGACCCGGCCACCATCACCCCGGAGGAACTCGGCTCGGCCATGACCGGTGCCGCCTCCGGACACCTGGAGAACGAGGAGCTCGCCGAAGCGGCCGAGCTCGAAGAGCCCGCCGAGAACCCGGCCGACGCCCCGGAAGACGAGGCCCGCTGATGAAGAAGTTCGACAAGGAGCGCCTGCTCCTCGCGGTGGCCGGACCGGTCATCGCGCTCGTCGTGGCCGTGGCGCTGACCTCGATCGTGCTGCTCGCCTCGGGCAAGAGCCCGATCGAGCCGTACACGATCATGTTCCAGCAGGCGACGTACTCCGACATCCAGGTCCTGATCATCAACCAGGCCTCGCTGTACTACATCGCGGCGCTGGCGGTGGCCATCGGCTTCCGGATGAACCTGTTCAACATCGGTGTCGACGGCCAGTACCAGCTCGCCGCCATGATGGCCGCGGTCGTCGGCGCGCACGTCGCGCTGCCGGCCGTGCTCCAGGTCCCGCTGCTGATGCTGACCGCGATCTGCACCGGCGCGTTCTGGGCCGGCATCGCCGGTGTCCTCAAGGTCACCCGCGGGGTCAGCGAGGTCGTCGCGACGATCATGCTCAACGCGATCGCGACCTCCGTCATCGCCTACCTGTGGCTGCCCGACGTCTTCGGCGTCAAGCTCGGCAACAACAACACCACCGGCGAGATGCACAAGTCCGGCTGGATCCCCGGCTTCAGCATGGGTGACGCGGGCGAGATCTACGGTCTGGTCATCCTCGCCGTGATCCTCGGCATCGGTTACTGGATCGTCCTCAACCGCACCCGCTTCGGCTTCGACCTGCGCGCCTCCGGCGCCTCCGAGTCCGCCGCCGCGGCCAGCGGTGTCGACCCCAAGCGCATGGTGCTCACCGCGATGCTGCTCTCCGGCGGCATCGCCGGTCTCGCCGGTCTGCCGATCCTCCTCGGCGACACGCACACGTACAGCCTGAACTTCCCGACCGGCATCGGCTTCCTCGGCATCGGTATCGCGCTGCTCGGCCGCAACAGCCCCGTCGGCATCGCCTTCGCGTCCCTGCTGTGGGCCTGGCTCGACAAGGCCTCGCCCGAGCTGGACTTCCACGGGTACGACAAGGAGATCGCGGTCATCATGCAGGGCCTGATCGTGATCGCCGTCGTCGTCTCCTACGAGTCCGTGCGCGAGTGGGGTCTGCGCCGCCAGCAGCGCCGCGTCGGCGCCGAACTCGCCGCGGGCAACGTCCTCGGCGGTAACGACAACACCGAGAAGGAGGTGGCGGGCCGATGACCACCGCAACCGACGTCAACCAGCCCACGGCGCAGCCCTCGGCTCCCAAGAGCCGCCGGATGTCGCTCCCCGTCCTCCTGCTGGTGATCGCGGGCGCCCTGGCGCTGACCTCGATCGTCCGCATCATCACCGGCGCCGACGGCATCACCAACGTCAGCCAGATGTCGACCGCGCTCGAACTGGCCGTCCCGATCGGCCTGGCCGGTCTCGGTGGTCTGTGGGCCGAGCGCTCCGGCGTCGTCAACATCGGCCTCGAAGGCATGATGATCCTCGGCACCTGGTTCGGCGCCTGGGCCGGCTACCAGTGGGGCCCGTGGACCGGTGTCCTGATCGGCATCATCGGCGGCGCCCTCGGCGGCCTGCTGCACGCGATCATCACGGTCACCTTCAACGTCAACCACATCGTCTCCGGTGTGGCCATCAACATCCTCGCGCTCGGCATCACCCGCTACCTCTCCCCGATCGCCTTCGTGGGCCACCAGGGCGGCTCGGCCAAGCAGTCCCCGCCGGTCGACTCGCTCGGCCAGTTCACCGTGCCAGGGCTCTCCGACTGGCTCACCACCCTGAACTCCAAGGGCTGGTTCTTCATCTCGGACATCGCGGGTCTGCTCGGCGGTCTGGTCACCGACGTCTCCTGGCTCACCCTGATCGCCATCGCGCTGATCCCCGGCACCTGGTGGGTCCTGTGGCGCACCTCGTTCGGTCTGCGCCTGCGGTCCTGCGGCGAGAACCCGATCGCGTCCGAGTCGCTCGGCGTGAACGTCTACAAGTACAAGTACCTCGCCGTGATCATCTCCGGCGGACTGGCCGGCCTCGGCGGAGTCTTCCTCTCCCTCGTCGCCAACCCCTTCTACCTGGAGGGCCAGACCGCCGGCCGCGGCTACATCGGTCTCGCGGCGATGATCTTCGGCAACTGGATGCCCGGCGGCCTCGCGCTCGGCGCCGGACTGTTCGGCTACACCGACAGCCTCAACCTGCGCGGCGGCTCCGAGAACGTCCACGCCCTGCTGCTGCTCGGCGCCATCCTGCTCGCCATCGGCGCGATCTGGCTCGCGGTCAAGAAGAAGTACGTCTCCGCGGCCATCACCCTGGTCATCGGTGTCCTCGTCTTCCTCTGGTACGCCCTGACCAACGAGGTGCCCAGCCAGATCGTCTCCGCCACGCCGTACGTCATCACCCTCCTCGTCCTGTCCCTCTCGGCGCAGCGCCTGCGCATGCCGAAGGCGGACGGCCTGCCGTACCGGAAGGGACAGGGGAAGTGACGGCCGCCGGCGCGGACTCCGCGGAGGTCGACTGGGAGGAGCTGCGGGAGGTGGCCCGTACGGCGATGACCCGCGCGTACGCCCCCTACTCGGACTTCCCGGTCGGCGCCGCCGCCCGCGTCGACGACGGCCGGATCGTGTCCGGCTGCAACGTCGAGAACGCCTCCTACGGCCTCGGTCTGTGCGCCGAGTGCGGTCTGGTCTCCGAACTGCGGGCCACCGGAGGCGGCCGGCTGACGCACTTCACGTGTGTCGACGGGCGGGGCGAGATCCTCGTTCCGTGCGGACGCTGCCGGCAGCTGCTGTTCGAGTTCGGCGGGGAAGAGCTGATCGTGGAGACACCGCGCGGGCTCGTGCCCCTCTCCGAGATGCTCCCGCAGGCCTTCGGGCCGGGCCATCTCACCAAGTAATGCCCTGCGGCCCCTCCGGCCGGCCGACGCCGGGGAGGGGCCGCTCATCTTTCGGAAGGAACGCCATGGCCATGGACGCCGTCTCCGTCATCCGCACCAAGCGGGACCGCGCCGAACTCAGCGACGCGCAGATCGACTGGGTCATCGACGCGTACACCCGCGGTGAGGTCGCCGACTACCAGATGGCCGCCCTCAACATGGCGATCCTGCTCAACGGCATGAACCGCCGTGAGATCGCCCGCTGGACGGCCGCGATGATCGCCTCGGGCGAGCGCATGGAGTTCTCCTCCCTGTCCCGGCCGACCGCCGACAAGCACTCCACGGGCGGCGTCGGCGACAAGATCACCCTTCCGCTGGCCCCGCTCGTCGCCGCCTGCGGTGCCGCGGTGCCCCAGCTCTCCGGACGCGGCCTCGGCCACACCGGCGGCACCCTGGACAAGCTGGAGTCCATCCCGGGCTGGCGCGCGCTGCTCTCCAACGAGGAGATGCTGCACGTCCTCGACACCACCGGCGCGGTCATCTGCGCGGCCGGCGACGGACTCGCCCCCGCCGACAAGAAGCTCTACGCACTCCGCGACGTCACCGGCACGGTCGAGGCCATCCCGCTCATCGCCTCCTCCATCATGTCCAAGAAGATCGCCGAGGGCACCGGCTCGCTGGTCCTCGACGTGAAGGTCGGCAGCGGCGCCTTCATGAAGACCATCGAGGACGCCCGCGAGCTGGCCTCCACGATGGTGGGCCTCGGCACCGACCACGGTGTGAAGACGGTCGCGCTCCTCACCGACATGTCCACGCCGCTCGGACTGACCGCGGGCAACGCCCTGGAGGTCCGCGAGTCCGTCGAGGTCCTCGCCGGAGGCGGCCCCGCCGACGTCGTCGAGCTCACCGTCGCCCTGGCGCGCGAGATGCTCGACGCGGCCGGGATCAAGGACGCCGACCCGGCGAAGGCGCTCGCCGACGGCTCCGCGATGGACGTGTGGCGCCGCATGATCGCCGCGCAGGGCGGCGACCCGGACGCCGCGCTGCCCACCGCACGCGAGACGCACGTCGTCAGCGCCCCGGCCTCCGGCGTGCTGACCCGCCTCGACGCGTACGACATCGGGATCGCCGCCTGGCGCCTGGGCGCCGGACGCGCCCGCAAGGAGGACCCGGTGCAGGCCGGCGCGGGTGTCGAGCTGCACGCCAAGCCGGGCGACACGGTCACGGCGGGCCAGCCCCTCATGACCCTGCACACGGACACCCCGGACCGCTTCGACTACGCGCTCCAGGCCGTCCAGGGCTCGTACGACATCGGCGCCGCCGGCACCGACTTCAAGGCCGCCCCGATCGTGCTGGACCGGATCGCCTGATCGTCACGTCCAGGGCGGGGACCGGTGCTGTCGCGCCGGTCCCCGCCGCTTTCCCCCCTCAGCCGAGCAGGGCCGCGATCACCACGAGTACCGGCACGGCCAGGATCGTCGAGAGCAGGATCGACTCACGGGCCAGGGACTCGCCGACCCGGTAGCGCGAGGCGTACGTGAACAGGTTCTGCGCGGCCGGCAGCGCAGAGGTCACCACCACGTCGAGCAGCGGCGCGCCGCGCAGGCCGAACACGCCGACCGCCAGCGCCCAGGCGGCCGGCGGTTGGCCCACCGCCTTCAGCGCCACCGACAGCAGCACCGGGCCCCGGTCCGAGCCCCGGCCCGGCAGGGCGCTGCCGCACAGCGAGATCCCGAAGGCCAGCAGCACCGCGGGCACCGACATACCGCCGATCAGCCGCAGCGGTTCCAGGATCGGACCCGGGACGGTCAGGCCCGCCGCCGACACCGCCACCCCGCTCAGCGAACCGACCGCGATGGGATTGCGCAGCGGTGTGAGCAGCCGACGCCACAGGGGGCCCTTCTCGCCCGCCGCGGACAGATCGAGAACGGTCAGGGCGATCGGCGTGACCATGATCTGCTGGAACAGCAGGACGGGCGCCACCAGCGAGGCGTCACCCAGCACGTACACGGCGATCGGGATACCCAGGTTGCCGGAGTTGACGTAGCTGGAGCAGAGCGCGCCAATCGTCGTCCTGCCCAGGCCCCAGCGCCGTACGGCCCCCACCGCGACGAACACCCCGGCCGCCGCGGCCGTGCTCATCGCCGTGACCAGGAGCCGGCTGGAGAAGACGACCGACAGATCCGCCCCCGCGAGCGTCGTGAACAGCAGCGCGGGCGAGGCCACATGGAAGGCGAGCTTCGTCAGCACCTCCCGTCCGTTGTCCCCGAGATGGCCCCGCCGCCCGATGACGTATCCGACGCCGATGACGACGGCGATGACCGCGAAGCCCGTCAGCACTCCTCGCACGAAGCCCCCTCGGCGGGCGGGGAGCAGGCCTGCAGGCCGTCGCGTATCGCGGGCGGAACCGATTCATGGGGCATGCACCCAACCCAAGGGGGCCGAGCCGGCGCGGGTCAATGTGATCTTCCGCGCCGCCCGCGATGAGTTCACGGCCGCCGGGCGGTCTACTGACCGTGGACTCCGCGAAACCGGCCGTGCTCGTGCTGCCAGGACTCGTCACCCGGGACGAGGTGCCCCGGCTCTGCGAGGCTGTCCGGGCCCTCCTCGGGGCGAGCGGCTGCGGGGTCGTGGTCTGCGACGTCGCCGGCCTCGGGCCGCCCGGCCTCACCACCGTCGACGCGCTGGCCCGCATGGAACTGGCGGCCCGCCGGGCCGGAGGCCGGATCCGCCTGCACGGCCCGGACCCGGCACTGCGCGCCCTACTCGACCTCGTCGGCCTCCGCTTCGAGACCTCCGACAGCCGCGGGTCCGGTCTCGGCCCGGGGCCCGGGGGCCTCGGGCCCGTCGAGACGGAGGGGGAGTCCGAAGAGGGGGAACCAGCGGGCCGTGTCCAGGAAGAAGTGGAACCCGGAGATGCGGCCCTTTGAGATCTCCAGCACCTGCACCGACCACGGGGTGTGGCCGCCCGCCTCCTCGTCCGGCTTGTACTGCGCGAACCCCGGCAGGCCGTTGACCTCGACCGGAACCAGGCGCGAGTCGGCGCAGGCGGCGCCCAGCGTCGTCATGAAGCCGGTGATGTCGTCCGTGCCCCGCAGCCACAGGTCGAACGGCGGCATCGTCATGACCGCGTCCTCGTGCAGGAGTGCCGTCAGCGCCCTCATGTCGTACCCCTCGAAGGCCGCCACATAGCGCTCCAGGAGCTTCTGCTGCTCCTCGTCGAGGGGGTCGGAGGTCGCGGCGTCCGCGCCCGCCCCGTCGTTCTCCGCGAGGGTGGCGCGGGCGCGCTGGAGGGCGCTGTTGACCGAGGCGACGCTCGTGCCGAGCAACTCGGCGACCTCGCTCGCCCGCCACGCGAGGACCTCGCGCAGGATGAGCACCGCCCGCTGCTTGGGCGGAAGCTGCTGGAGGGCCGCCATGAACGCCAGCCGTACCGATTCCTTGGCCACCGCGGCCTCCGCCGGATCGCTGGTCGTCGGCAGCACACGGCCGTCGGGCATCGGCTCCAGCCAGGTGTTGTCCGGTCGGGGGGTGAGCACGGCCTGCGCCAGCGGCGAGGGGCCCGTGAGATCCATCGGACGAGCTCTCCTGTTGCCCGCGTTGAGCATGTCCAGGCACACGTTCGTCGCGATCCGGTACAGCCAGGACCGCATCGAGGAGCGGCCCTCGAACGTGGCGTAGCCGCGCCAGGCCCGGACCATCGTGTCCTGCACCGCGTCCTCGGCCTCGAAGGACGAACCGAGCATGCGGTAGCAGTACCCCGTCAGCTCGACCCGGTGCCGCTCCAGCCGGACGTCCAGGTCCGCCGTTGTCGCCGTACCCTCGCTCATCGCCAACCCACCCCTGTGGCCGTTTCCGATTCGCGCGTCATCGCGCCGGCACTTCGGAAGCTACCGCAGCCCACTGACAATGGCGTGCGGAGCGGGCATAACGGCAGGTCACAGGGGGTGTTCGTGCGGGCCCTGAGAGGTTCTTGAGGGCCCTTGAGGCCCCGGTGACCCCGCTCGGGGACCTCCGGGGCGGGACCTCAGTGGGCGGGCGCGGGAACCGGAGTGCCGCGCGCGGCGGTACGGGCCGCGCGGGAGCCGAACAGGGTGATCGTGACGACTCCCAGCACCGCGAACAGCCCCATGGCCACCGTGCCCGCCCAGCCCCCGGCGTGGAAGGCGACCGCGCCCAGGGTGCTGCCCGCGCTGGAGCCGATGTAGTACGCGGACTGGTAGAGGGCCGACGCCTGGGCCCGTCCCGTCTTCGCGGTGTGACTCACCGACGACGACGCCACCGCGTGGCCCGCGAAGAAGCCCGCGGTGATCAGGACCAGACCGAGCAGCACCATCGCCAGGGAGCCGGCCAGGGAGAGGAGCAGCCCCGCGGTCGTGGTGGCGCCCGCCACGTACAGGGAGCCGCGGCGGCCCAGCCGGCCGGCCAGCCGGCCCGCCGTGGACGCGGACACCGTGCCGACGAGATAGACCAGGAAGACCGATCCGACGATGCCCTGGGGAAGCGAGAACGGCGCTTCGCCGAGGCGGTAGCCGATGACCGTGTAGACCCCGCCGAACACCATCATGAACAGCGCGCCGATCGCGTACAGCCGGCACAGCAGCGGGTTCGCGAGGTGGTCGCGCACCGTGCGGGCCAGCACCCGGGGCCGCAGCGAACCCCGCGTGAAGTGCCGCGGCGGCGGAAGCAGCAGCCGGAAGGCCACCGCGCAGACCACGGCGATCAGCCCGATCGTGCCGACGGCCACCCGCCAGCCCCATTCCTGCGCCACCCAGCCGGTGATGACCCGGCCGCTCATCCCGCCGACGCTGTTGCCCGCGACGAACAGGCCGATCGCGGTGATCAGCGCCTTGGGGCGGACCTCCTCCGCGAGATACGCCGTCGCCGACGCCGGGAGTCCCGCGAGTGCCGCGCCCTGGACCGCCCGCAGGACCACCAGGGTGCCGATCGACGGCGCGAAGGGGACCAGGAGGCCCACGGCGACCGCCACCGCCAGGGACGCCGTCATCAACGTACGCCGTCCGAACCGCTCCGACAGCGCGCTCATCGGCAGGACGAACAGCGCGAGTCCGCCCGTCGCGGCCGACACCGTCCAGCTCGCCTCGCTCGCGCTCACCCCGAAGTCCGAGGAGACCAGCGGGAGCAGGGCCTGGGTGGAGTAGAGGAGCGCGAAGGTCGCGACGCCCGCGAGGAAGAGCGCGAAGCTCATCCGGCGGTAGCCGGGCCCGCCGGGGGCCAGGCGGGAGTCGGCGGGAGCGGGGAGGGAGACGGCGGCGGGAGCGGAGGCGGCGGCGCCCGTGGTGACGGGCGCCCCGGTACTGGCGGAAGGCATACCTCGAACCTAAGGAGCCGCCGTTCATCCGTCCAATGCATGGAATCGACATAATCGTTCCCATGGCGCATCAACAGAGGTCACAGGCTCGCCTGTCACCGTTCAGTGACACAGAAGACAGTGCGCACTTCGCGAGACTGCTCGCCCCGCGCCTGGCGTACTTCGCCGGTGTCGCCCGCACCGAGCACGTCACCCGGGCCGCGGAGCAGATGGGCGTCCCGCAGTCGACGCTGTCCCGGGCCATGGTCAGGCTCGAACAGGACCTGGGCGTCGACCTGTTCGCGCGCCATGGCCGCACGGTGTCGCTGACCCCGGCCGGCCGCACCTTCCTCTCCTCCGTGGAGCGGGCCCTCGCCGAGGTCGGGCGCGCCGCCGAGGAGGTGCGCGCGGACGCCGACCCGGCCACCGGCAAGGTCGCCTTCGGCTTTCTGCACACGATGGGCTCGGAGACGGTGCCGGGGCTGATCCGGGCGTTCCGCGCCGATCACCCGGGCGTCCGCTTCAGCCTCGTGCAGAACTACGGGGAGGCCATGCTGGAGCGGCTGCGGTCGGGCGAACTGGACCTGTGCCTGACCTCGCCCGTGCCGGACGCGCCCGATCTGGTGGGCCGCCGACTCGACGAGCAGAAGCTCCGCCTGGTCGTGCCGGCCGATCATCCGCTCGCCTCGCGCCGGCGTGTCCGGCTCGCCGAGGCTGCCGACGAGACGTTCGTGACCCTGGAACCCGGTTACGGGATGCGCCGCATCGCCGACGACCTGTGCCAGGAGGCGGGGTTCCGGCCGCGCATCGCCTTCGAGGGGGAGGAGGCGGAGACGCTCCGCGGCCTCGTCGCCGCCGGCCTCGGCGTCGCCCTGCTGCCGCCACCGGCCGTCCCCCGTCCGGGAGTCGTCGAACTCACGGTCACCGCCCCGCGCGCGGTGCGCGAGATCGGCGTCGCGTGGCTGGACGGCCACCCGGACACCCCGCCGGTGGCCGCCTTCAAGAAGTTCCTGCTCTCCCGCCGCGGCCACCTGCTGCCCGACTGAGCCCCCGGCCCGGTTCAGGACGGAAGGGACCTGCCGGAAGGGCCCTAGGCCGTGTCCGCACGGTCTAGCGGCGCAACGACTGCCCGAAGCCCGCCGCCAGCGGCATCCGCAGCCCGAGCGGCGGCGGCGCGGCGAAGGCGTCCTCGACCGGGCGGGAGTAGGAGTGGCCGAACAGCGAGCCCATCACGAAGTCCTCGGCGAGGGAGAGGACTTCGTGCCGGTGCTGGTGCAGCGCGTGCCCGTCCGAGTGGACCTCGAAGCGGCAGATGCCGCGGTTGGCCTTCTTCGCGCGCGCGGCGAGCCGGAAGGACAACTCCGGGTCGGTGCGAGCGTCATTGGTGCCGTGCACGATCAGCACACGCCGCCCCGCGAGCTGTTTCACCGGTTCGGGTGGCGCCGCGACGTCCTCCTCCGGCAGCCAGGGTGCCAGCGCCAGCACGGAGTTGACGGCCGCGTGCCCGCCCGAGCGCAGCGCCGCCCGGCCGCCCATGTCGACGCCGGCCAGACACACGGGCACGTCGCCGTAGCGGCGGACGACCTCGTCCGCGGCCCAGGACGCGTCGGCCGCGAGATCGGCCTCGTTGCCGTTCCAGCCGCGGACCCGGTAGTGCACGACATGGCCGACCAGGCCTTCCGCGCGTCCGGCGCGGGCCAGCCGGCGCCCGAGCGCGCGTACGGAGGCGGTCGCCATCATCGGTGAGGGTCTTCGGGACGAGGTCTCCTCGCCGCCCGGCAGCAGCAGAACAACTCCGCTGACCGCCGTCGGCTCGGGGCCGAGCGCCCTCCCCAGCCGGGCCCTGCGAACCGGCGTCGCTTGCTGTGCCATGACAGAACAGTGTCAGAAGCAAGGGTGTACGCCACCCGTCCGCACGGTCACCGTTACGTATCGACGGATTCGTACAACAGGAGATCTACGCGCGTAGGGGCTAGAGTGCGAAAATGACGAGCCAGATCCGGAACACCCCGAGCTCGGAGCAGATCCGCCGGGCGCCCAAGGTCCTGCTGCACGATCACCTCGACGGGGGCCTGCGCCCCGGCACGATCGTCGAACTCGCCCGGGAATCGGGCTACTCGAACCTCCCCGAGACCGATCCCGGCAAGCTCGGGCTCTGGTTCCGCGAGGCCGCCGACTCCGGATCGCTGGAGCGGTACCTGGAGACGTTCGCCCACACCTGCGCCGTCATGCAGACCCGCGAGGCCCTGGTGCGGGTCGCCGCCGAGTGCGCCGAGGACCTCGCCGAGGACGGCGTCGTCTACGCCGAGGTGCGGTACGCGCCCGAGCAGCACCTGGAGGGCGGGCTCAGCCTCGAAGAGGTCGTCGAGGCGGTCAACGAGGGCTTCCGGGAAGGGGAACGGCTGGCCCGGGAGAACGGCCACCGCATCCGGGTCGGCGCCCTGCTGACCGCGATGCGGCACGCGGCCCGCGCCCTGGAGATCGCCGAACTCGCCAACCGCTACCGCGACTCGGGCGTCGTCGGCTTCGACATCGCGGGCGCCGAGGCCGGCTTCCCGCCCACCCGGCACCTCGACGCCTTCGAGTACCTCAAGCGCGAGAACAACCACTTCACGATCCATGCCGGCGAGGCGTTCGGCCTGCCGTCCATCTGGCAGGCGCTCCAGTGGTGCGGCGCCGACCGGCTCGGGCACGGCGTGCGCATCATCGACGACATCCAGGTGCGCGAGGACGGCTCGGTGGAGCTCGGCCGGCTCGCCTCGTACGTCCGCGACAAGCGCATCCCGCTGGAGCTGTGCCCCAGCTCCAACCTCCAGACCGGCGCCGCCGACTCGTACGCGGCCCATCCCATCGGGCTGCTGCGGCGTCTGCATTTCCGCGCCACCGTCAATACCGACAACCGTCTGATGTCGGGTACGAGCATGAGCCAGGAATTCGAGCACCTTGTCGAGGCGTTCGGTTACTCGCTCGACGACATGCAGTGGTTCTCGGTCAATGCTATGAAGTCAGCATTCATTCCTTTCGATGAACGGCTGGCCATGATCAATGACGTGGTCAAGCCCGGATACGCGGAATTGAAGTCCGAATGGCTGTTCCAGCAGACGGCCTCCACCAGCGGTTCCTCGGGAGAACAAGCCTGATCGAGGCAAACGGAGAGCGGCCGGGTCTTCACTTCTCCTCCATGACTCGGCCGCTTTTCGCTGTTTGCGGAGGGCGGGATCGCGTGTTTACGGTTCTGGACCGCTCACATACCGTCTTACCCACCCCAAGGACGCATCCCTGATGAAGCAGTCTGCTGCCAAGACCCTCGGTGTCGCCGCTCTCGGCGCCGCTTTCGCCGCCGTCGGCGCGGGCGCCGCGAGCGCCGCCCCGGCCGTGCCGGACGCCTCCTCGGCACTGGACAGCGTCACCAAGACGCTGCCCTCCGAGAACGTCGCCTCGGCGCTGCCCGGTGCCGGTCAGGCGCTCGCCCAGGGCCAGAGCGCCCTCGGCACGGGTGCGGTCGCCGCGCAGCCCGCCGCCACGCGTCTGCTCGCCAACGGGCCGTCCGCGCCCGTGGCCGGGCTGCTCGGTGGGCTGCCGCTTCAGGGGCTGCCCACGCACGGCCTGCCGGTCAACGGCGTTCCGCTGGGCTGACGTTCGCGGTCGGACGCGGGCCCCTCGCCTGTCCGAGCCCGGGGCCTTCCGTCCCTACGCGGACGCGCCGCGCGCGTCGCGGCCGTGCCGATTCCGGCCGCACGAACGCCGGTGGGGCACACCCTTCCCGGGTGTGCCCCACCGGCGTTCGCCGTACGTCCGCGGGCCGCCACCGGGCGCCCGCCCGGGTCACCAGGCGGTGCGGGAGACCTTGTCCTCGGACGGGAAGAGGATCCACAGCGCTATGTAGAGCAGGAACTGCGGGCCGGGGAGCAGGCAGGACAGGACGAAGACGACACGCATCGTCGTCGCCGAGGTGCCGAAGCGCCGTGCCAGCGCAGCACAGACTCCGCCGATCATGCGGCCGTTCGTGGGGCGGGCAAGGGCGGTCATGGTGGCTCCTTCGCGAACCGTCGTCGAGTGCCGGCGGGGCCGGCTTCGTCGTTCTCATCGGTGCCTTCACCGATGTCCTCAACGCTACGAGGACGACGTGCGCGACACCTCGCTCCAGGGAGCGATCCCGACCCTGGCAATCGTCGGGGTCCGACCCTGAGCCAGGTCCTCCCGGAGGACGGCCGCGCGGCGCCGCGTCTCGACCCTGCGGCGGAACCGGGCCCTGAGGGCGGGTACGACCGCGAGATGCGCGAGCGCCACGCCGACGGTGTTCAGAATGATCGAGTCGATGTCCACGACCTGGCCCGGCACCCCGGTCTGGAGCAGTTCTATGCCCAGCGACAGCAGCACGCCGGCGGCGGCCGTCCGCAGGAGCGAACCGAGGGGGGAGACGACGAGCCTGCCCCCCGCCATCGGGAGCAGCACACCCAGCGGGGCGAGCAGGCCGAGGCCCGCGGCGATACGCCGGGCGGCCACCTCGGGGCCCAGTGCGAGGTCGGCTCTGATACCCGCGAAGGGCCGCAGGTTGGCGGCGCTCACCCAGGGGACGTCCAGCGGCCGCAGCGTGATCCAGGCGACGAGCGCCAGGTGTGCGACGAGGAGGACACCTCCTGCCACACGGACGCGGGTGACGGCGCTGCCGTCCTCTGAACCATGACGCTGCACGTCCCCCAAGACGCGGGGTCCGGCACGATCGGTTCCGCTGCGATGGGTTTCGGCCCCGTAGCGTTACGAACCCCGGACGGTCGTCGACGTCGGGGCCGTGTCGCCCGGCGCGGCGCGCATCTCCGGGGTGCACTCGTAGCTGCGCAGGCCGGAGGGGGCGGGACCGCCCAGGACGACACTGCCGTCGTCCCGCGCCGCGGCCGAGTCCGAGAACGTGCAGACGATCTGGGCGAGCGACGTCCGCGTCAGGTTCTGCGGCGGGGTGCTCAGCCGCAGCGTGTCCTCGGGGTCCCCGTCGTGGGGGCCGCCGACCGTCATGCCGCCGCGTACGTCCGTCGTGTACCCGGCCTGCTCCTCGGGCGTCGAGGGCGCCTCGGCGAGCTCGTCCAGCAGCGCCTGGGCCACCAGGACCCGGCGCGCCGACTCCGCCGTACCGTCCGCGATGCGCACCGACCGGTCGACCGTGACCAGTTGCTCCGAGCAGAGCAGGAAGACCTGGACCGGCACGCCGTGCGAGGACTGGGTGGTGATGTCCGGGCCGGAGAGGGCGCAGGGCACCCGGGAGGGCGCCGGACCGAAGTCGGTGGGCACCTGGGTGGGACGGATACCGCACCCCGCGAGCAGCACGCCGAGCAGCGGAACGGCCAGCCAGGGCAGCACCCGCCCCCGGGAGGCGGTGCGCGTCCGTGGGCCGGTGGGGTGTGCGGGGGTCATCCGGTGGGGCCTTCCGTGCCGTTCCCGTGCGCGGAGGCGTCCCGGCCCCGCGGGTGGTCGGCGAGCAGTTCCGACGGGTCCCGGGGGAGGCGCAACGTGAAGACCGCCCCGCCCTCGGGCGCGTTCGCCGCGGTGATCTCGCCGCCGTGGATGTGCGCGTTCTCCAGGGCGATGGAGAGACCGAGACCGCTGCCCTCGGAGCGCGGGCGGGACGCGCTGGCCTTGTAGAACCGGTCGAAGACATGCGGCAGGACGTCCTCGGGAATGCCGGGACCGTGGTCCTGCACCTCGATGACCAGTTCCTCGCCCTCCACGCGCACCGACACCCGCACCGGTGAACCACCGTGCTTGAGCGCGTTGCCGATCAGGTTCGCCAGGATCACGTCGAGGCGGCGCGGGTCGAGCCGCGCCATCCTGCCGCGTTCGGCGTCCAGCTCGACGGCGTCCAGCCAGGCGCGCGCGTCGATGCAGGCGGTGATCTGGTCGGCGATGTCCACGTCGTCGAGGATGAGCCGGGCGGTGCCCGCGTCGAAGCGGGTCACCTCCATCAGGTTCTCGACGAGGTCGCCCAGGCGCCGGGTCTCGCTGACGACGAGCCGTACGGCCGGCTCGATCATCGGGTCGACACTGCCGGTCTCCGCGTCCAGTTCCTCTTCGAGGATCTCGGTGACGGCGGTGATCGCGGTGAGCGGTGTCCGCAGTTCGTGCGACATGTCGGCGACGAACCGGCGGGACGCCTCGTCCCGCGCGCTCATGTCCGCGACCCGTTTCTCCAGCGACTCGGCCGTCCGGTTGAACGTCCGGGACAGATCGGCGAGTTCGTCCGTGCCGGAGACCCGCAGCCGGGTGTCCAGCTTGCCCTCGCCGAGCCGGCGGGCCGCGATGCCGAGGCGGTGCACCGGCTTGAGAACCGTGGTCGCGGCGGCCTGGGCGAGCAGCGCCGAGCCGATCAGCGCGAGCCCCGTCGCGATCCCCAGCGACCAGGCCAGGGAGTTGAGGTCCTTGGCCTCCGGCTCCAGGGACTTGAGCATGTAACCGGTCGTGCTGCCGTCGATCACCCGGGCCCCGCCCACGAGGTACGACTTGTCGTGCTCGGTGATCCGCTGCCAGTACAGGTGGTACGCGGACGTGTTGGTCGAGGTCAGCGGCTGCTGCTTGTTCACCGCCTTCTGGAGGGACTTCGGTACGTCCTCCAGGGTGAACGTGTCCAGCTCCGAGTTGCCGGTGATCATCTTGCCGTCGGCGGCCTCGGCGGTCAGCAGCACACTGAAACGCTGGCTGCTGTTCGCCATCTGCCCGGCCGTGCGCTGGAGTTCGTCCTGCGCCGGATGCACGGGCAGCATGCTCGCGTGGTTGCGCATCTCCTGCTGGAAGTCACGCAGCACCGCGTCCTGGGTGCGCGTCAGCACGGCCTCACGGTTGAGCCAGTACGCGATGCCCGAGGCGGACACCGCGGCGGTGAGCGCGACGAGTCCGAACACCACGACCAGCCGCAGCCGCAGACTGGTGAAGCGCAGACCGGACAGCAACGCCTTGCGCGCCGCGGCCCAGCCGCGGAGCTTGTCCTGCGGTTTGGTCACTGAGGATTGTCCAGCCGATAGCCGACGCCGCGCACGGTACGGATCAGGGTGGGCGAGGACGGCACGTCCTCCACCTTCGCGCGCAGCCGCTGCACACAGGCATCGACCAGACGCGAGTCGCCGAGGTAGTCGTGCTCCCACACCAGGCGCAGCAACTGCTGCCGGGACAGGGCCTGTCCGGGCCTGCGGCTCAGCTCCAGGAGCAACCGCAACTCGGTGGGCGTCAGTTGCAGATCCTCACCGTTCTTGGTGACCGTCATCGCGGCACGGTCGATGACCAGCGAGCCGAACGACGCGGAGTCGTTCGCCTCCCGCTCGCCGCGGCGCAGCACGGCACGGATCCGGGCGTCGAGCACCCGGCCCTGCACGGGCTTGACGACATAGTCGTCGGCGCCGGACTCCAGTCCGACCACGACGTCGATGTCGTCACTGCGCGCGGTCAGCAGGATGATCGGAAGCTGGTCGGTGCGACGGATGCGCCGGCACACCTCGAATCCGTCGATGCCGGGCAGCATCACATCCAGCACGATCAGATCCGGGCGCTGCTCGCGCAGCAGCTTCAGACCGTCCTCGCCGGTGGCAGCGGTGGCCACCCGGTGTCCCTGGCGCGTCAAAGAGAGCTCCAGGGCCGTCCGGATGGCGTCGTCGTCCTCGATCAGCAACAGGGAAGGCACGAACGTCATTCTGGCCCATGTCGTGCGTGTGTATCGACTGTTGGAGCGCTCCCACTCGTCTCCCGGCCCCAACGAGGGGTCTCGCGGGCGCCCGCCGGGGCCCAAGTGGTCATCTGCGTAGTCGTACCGCTCTTCTCTGTGATCGCGCTGTGCCGCGCCTGGGGAGGGGCCCTGTGACAGGTCTGTGACAGTCGGCGGACACGGCCATGAAGTGGGCCCGGCAAGCTTTTCGACACAAGGCAGGACGCACGACGGAACGAACCGAAGATCCGGGACTCCACGACGGGGGGCGCGAGATGAACACGCTGCACAGCACCAGCACTAGCGCAGTTGTCACGCGGCTCCACGACGTCACCCGGGCCACGGAGAAGTCCGGGGTCGTGAGCGGACGGGGGTGCGCTCGCGGTGCCGGGCGTCAGCACACCGCGTACATGACGGTGGTTGACGGTTTCACGGGGGAGAACACCACGGCGCCCGCCGCCGTGGGCACGACGGGGGGGAAGGCTCACGGGGGAGCCGCGTACGGGGAGGGCTCGGGGGAGCGTCGTTCCGGGGCGGGGAGTGTGGAGGCCGAAGCGGCCTTCACCGCCTACGTCCAGGAGCGCCGCGCCTCCCTGTACGCAACCGCCTACCACCTGACCGGTGACCGCTTCGAGGCCGAGGACCTGCTGCAGAGCGCGCTGTTCTCGACGTACCGGGCCTGGGACCGGATCAGCGACAAGGCCGCGGTCGGGGGCTACCTCCGCCGCACCATGACGAACCTGCACATCAGCGCGTGGCGCCGCCGCAAGCTGAACGAGTACCCGACCGAGGAGCTGCCGGAGACGCCCGGTGACACGGACGCGATGCGCGGCACCGAGCTGCGCGCGGTCCTGTGGCAGGCGCTGGCCCGGCTGCCCGAACTCCAGCGCACCATGCTGGTCCTGCGGTACTACGAGGGCCGCACGGACCCGGAGATCGCGGAGATCCTCGGCATCAGTGTCGGCACGGTGAAGTCCAGCATCTGGCGCTCGCTGCGCCGGATGCGCGAGGACGAGGTCCTCAGCTTCGGCCGTGACGAGGAGGAGTCCTTCGGGGAGCTTGTCGCCTGAGGGTCACGGGGGGGCCGGCTCCGGGGGGAGCCGGTGACGGGGAGTCGGTTCCGGGGGGAGCCGACGCCGAACGGGGTCACGGGGAAACGGGTCACGGGGGAATCGACCGTGTCACGGGGGACCACGGGGGAAACGGAAGAAGGTCCAGGCGGTCGGGGGTCCGCTTGGACCTTCTTTCGTTTTTACGGTCAGCCGGCGGTTACGCGGTCGCGGTGGGGGCGGACGTCCGCGGTGCGGCCGAGGGGGCCGAAGCGGCCTTCAGCCGGCCGAGCGCCTCGTCCCGGTCGCAGGGGTGGGCGCCCAGGGCGGCCTGGCGCGCCACGATGGAACGCTCGGAGCGCATCAGCCGCCAGCCGCGCCGCAGCAGGAAGGGCACCGACTTGCGGCCCTCCTTCAGATCCCGCACGAATCGGCGCCGGAACGTGGTGACCGCGCCCCGGGACAGACACAACGCGTCGGCGAGGACGCCGAGTTCGCGGCAGCGTCCGACGATCTCGGCGGCGAAGATCCCCTCCGCGATGAACAGCGGAGCCCCGTCGATGCCCAGGGCCTCGGTTCCGGTGCGGGCGCTCAGGGAGATGTCGTAGACGGGGATGGTCGTACGTCCCGTACGGCACAGCTCCTCGATCGCGGCGAGGGCGGTGTCCGCGTCCCACGACTGCGGGTGGTCCCAGTCGATGTCCTCGCTGCCCTCGACCTGGGGCAGCGTCGGGTCCGTGGCCTCTTTGTAGAAGTCGTCGAGGCGGAGCACGGGGAGCCCGGAGGCCGCGGAGAGAAGGGACTTCCCGGAGCCGGAGGGCCCGCAGAGCAGCACCACGCGGGCGGGTATCGGGAGAGGGGAACCCAATGGTCTGTACCTTCTGTGACAGGTCCGGCGGCGCCGCGCGTCGGCACGGCTCCCCGCCATTATCCCCGGCTTTGCCGTACGTGTGGACGGATGTCGGGCGGATGTGACGAGTGGCGCTGATATGCCTGTTGCCCCGCAGGAGCGAATCCGTCGCGGGGACCCCCCTGCCGCGATCCGGGTCAACTACTCTGCGTGTCGCGGGCGTCGCACTACGCGTTCGCCTCCGTTCTTACGTCACAGCTAGCCGAAGAGGACACACCTGATGGCGCGACACGCAGCCCAGCGGAACACCCTGGCCCGTACGACCGCGCGGATCGCCGCGACGGTCGGCGTGGTTGCCGCCGGTGCGGCCGTGGCCACCCCGGCCTTCGCGGAGACGGCCCCCGCCGTGCACACCCGGCCCGCCTCGCTCGGCGACCTCGACCCGCAGGCGGGACTCCAGGGGGTGACCGGGACCGTGGGGCATGTCACGGGTCCTGTCGAGGGTCTCAAGCCCAACCCGCTGGCCGGCACCGGTGTGGACCCGCTCGACAACGGCGTGGGCACCCAGGTCGCGGACTTCAAGCCGCTGACCTCCAAGGCGCTCACCGGGCCGGTGGCGCAGGCGGATTCGATCGGCGGCATCCCGGTGCTCGGCAAGGTGACCGGATTCCTCCGCTGACCTCTCGCGCGCGGGCCGGCGACGGCCCCCGGACATGAGAGAGCCGCGCTCCCCCTGGACGGAGGGGAAGCGCGGCTCTCTCGTGTCGCGGGGCCCGGGGACACGGATCGGGACCCCGACGTCTCAGCGCCCGCCCGCCGGGCGGTCCGGGCTCAGTACGACGAGCCCGAGGCGCCCAGGGAGCCCGTCGGGTGCCAGACGGTCTTCGTCTCCAGGAAGGCCGTCAGGCGCTCGGTCCCGGGAGTCCGCGCGTAATCCACAGCCTGTGGACGAACAACGCGCTTCAGGTTGTCCGCGGCCGCGATCTCCAGCTCCTTCGCCAGCACCTCATCCGCTCCGGCCAGGTCGATCGCGTTGACGTCCTGGTGCGCCGCCAGCGGGGCCGCGATCTCCGCGGTCCGGCCGGACAGGATGTTCACGACACCGCCGGGCACGTCGGAGGTGGCCAGCACCTCGCCCAGCGACAGCGCCGGGAGCGGGGACTTCTCGCTGGCGATCACGATCACCGTGTTGCCGGTGGCGATCACCGGGGCGATCACCGACACCAGCCCCAGGAAGGACGACTCCTGCGGCGCCAGGACCGTCACCACGCCCGTCGGCTCGGGGGAGGACAGGTTGAAGAACGGGCCCGCGACCGGGTTGCCGCCGCCCACCACCTGGGCGATCTTGTCGGTCCAGCCCGCGTACCAGACCCAGCGGTCGATCGCCGCGTCGACGACGGCCGCCGCCTTCGCCTTCGACAGACCCTCCGCGTCGGCCACCTCACGGACGAACTGCTCCTTGCGGCCCTCCAGCATCTCGGCGACGCGGTACAGGACCTGGCCGCGGTTGTACGCGGTCGCCCCGGACCAGCCGCCGAACGCCTTGCGCGCCGCGACGACCGCGTCACGGGCGTCCTTGCGGCTCGACTGCGGGGCGTTCGCCAGCCACTTGCCCTTGGAGTCGCTCACCTCGTACACCCGGCCGCTCTCGGAACGCGGGAACTTGCCGCCCACGTACAGCTTGTAGGTCTTGAAGACGCTCAGACGCTGCTGCTCGGACTTCTCGGCTGCACTCATTTATCGCTCGCCCTCCGGGCTAGACGGGGCGAGGTACGCCTCCAGGCCGTGCCGGCCGCCCTCGCGGCCGAAGCCCGACTCCTTGTAGCCGCCGAACGGCGAGGTCGGGTCGAACTTGTTGAACGTGTTGGACCAGACGACGCCCGCGCGGAGCTTGTTCGCCACGGCGAGGATCCGGGAGCCCTTCTCGGTCCAGATGCCCGCCGAGAGGCCGTACGGGGAGTTGTTGGCCTTGGCGACCGCCTCGTCCGGAGTACGGAACGTCAGGACGGACAGCACCGGACCGAAGATCTCGTCACGGGCGATGGTGTGCGCCTGGGTGACGTTCGTGAAGAGCGTCGGGGCGAACCAGTAGCCGGCGGACGGGAGGTCGCAGGCCGGGGACCAGCGCTCGGCGCCCTCCGCCTCACCCTGCTCGACGAGCGAGGTGATGCGCGAGAGCTGCTCCTCGGAGTTGATCGCGCCGATGTCCGTGTTCTTGTCCAGCGGGTCGCCGAGGCGCAGGGTCGACAGACGGCGCTTGAGCGAGTCGAGCAGCTCCTCGTGGATCGACTCCTGGACCAGCAGCCGGGAACCCGCGCAGCAGACCTGGCCCTGGTTGAAGAAGATGCCGCTGACGATGCCCTCGACGGCCTGGTCGATCGGGGCGTCGTCGAAGACGATGTTCGCGCCCTTGCCGCCCAGTTCGAGGGTGACCTTCTTGTGCGAGCCCGCGATCTGGCGGGCGATCGCCTTGCCGACGGCGGTGGAGCCGGTGAAGGCCACCTTGTCCACGTCCGGGTGGGCGACCAGGGCCGCGCCCGCGTCGCCGTACCCGGGAAGGATGTTGACGACACCCTTGGGCAGGCCGGCCTGGCGGCAGATGTCCGCGAAGAACAGCGCCGTCAGGGGCGTGGTCTCCGCGGGCTTGAGGACGACCGTGTTGCCGGTCGCGAGGGCTGGCGCGATCTTCCATGCCAGCATGAGCAGCGGGAAGTTCCAGGGGATGACCTGGCCGGCGACACCCAGGGCGCGCGGGTTCGCGCCGAAACCGGCGTGGTCGAGCTTGTCGGCCCAGCCCGCGTAGTAGAAGAAGTGCGCGGCGACCAGGGGGAGGTCGGCGTCCCGGGTCTCCTTGATCGGCTTGCCGTTGTCCAGCGTCTCCAGGACGGCCAGCTCGCGGCTGCGCTCCTGGATGATCCGCGCGATGCGGAACAGGTACTTGGCGCGCTCGGAGCCCGGCAGCGCGGACCACTTCACGAAGGCCTTGCGGGCGGCCTTCACCGCGCGGTCGACGTCCGCCTCGCCCGCCTGGGCGATCTCGGAGAGGACCTCCTCGGTGGAGGGGGAGACGGTCTTGAAGACCTTGCCCTCGGCGGCCTCGGTGAACTCACCGTCGATGAACAGGCCGTAGGAGGGGGCGATGTCGACGACGGAGCGGGACTCGGGCGCCGGTGCGTATTCGAATGCGGAAGCCATGATGGATCAGTCCACCGTCACGTAGTCGGGGCCGGAGTAGCGGCCGGTGGCCAGCTTCTGACGCTGCATCAGCAGGTCGTTCAGGAGCGAGGACGCGCCGAAGCGGAACCAGTGGTTGTCCAGCCAGTCCTCGCCCGCGGTCTCGTTCACCAGGACCAGGAACTTGACGGCGTCCTTGGTGGTACGGATGCCGCCGGCCGGCTTCACACCGACCTGCACGCCGGTCTGGGCGCGGAAGTCGCGGACGGCCTCCAGCATCAGCAGCGTGTTCGCCGGTGTCGCGTTCACGGCCACCTTGCCGGTGGAGGTCTTGATGAAGTCGGCCCCGGCCAGCATGCCGAGCCAGCTCGCGCGCCGGATGTTGTCGTACGTCGACAGCTCGCCGGTCTCGAAGATGACCTTCAGGCGGGCGGCGCCCGAGGCCTCCTTCACGGCGACGATCTCGTCGTACACCTTCAAGTATCTGCCCGAGAGGAACGCCCCGCGGTCGATGACCATGTCGATCTCGTCGGCGCCCGCGGCGACGGCGTCACGGACGTCGGCCAGCTTCACGTCGAGCGCGGCGCGGCCGGCCGGGAACGCGGTCGCGACCGAGGCGACCTTCACCCCGGAGCCGGCGACGGCCTCCTTCGCGACGGCCACCATGTCGGGATAGACGCAGACCGCCGCCGTGGTGGGCGCCGTGCGGTCGGTCGGGTCCGGGAGGACCGCCTTGGCGCCGAGCGCCCGGACCTTGCCCGGGGTGTCCGCGCCTTCCAGCGTCGTCAGGTCGACCATCGAGATGGCGAGGTCGATGGCGTACGCCTTCGCGGTGGTCTTGATGGAACGGGTGCCGAGCGAGGCGGCGCGCGCCTCCAGGCCGACCGTGTCGACGCCGGGCAGCCCGTGGAGGAAGCGGCGCAGCGTGCTGTCGGACGCCGTTACGTCGCCGAGGGCGTGTGCTGGTGCAGAGGTGGGCATGGTCACCAGACGAGCATATCTACGCGCGTAGCGGCTTGTACAGCCCCGGGGTCCCCGGGGGATTTTTTCCCCGCCGCCCGGCGTGCCGCGCTGCCCGCCGGGCGGGAGACTCCCTGGCCTCGGACCCCGGCCCCCTCGCCACCAGCGTTCCTTCGCCCCCTCCGCCCCTACCCGACCCACCCCGGGGCTCCGCCCCGGACCCCGCTCCTCAATCGCCGGAGGGGCTGAAATTTTCCCCGGCATCCGAAGGGCGGGCGGGAGGGGCTGGAAGTTTCCCCGGCATCCGAAGGGCGGGCGGGAGGGGCTGGAATTTTTCCCGGCATCCGAAGGGTAGGTGGGAGGGAGGTGCCCCCTGGGGCTCCGCCCCGGACCCCGCTCCTCAAGCGCCGGAGGGGCTGAAACCTTGTCGGCGCGGTCACCACGACGCACCCGCAGTCGGCCGCGGGCCGTCGGGGACGTGCCGGTACATCGATGCCCGTCGCCACCGACGGTGACGTCTCCGTCCAACGGCGACGGGCTGATGCACCGGCACGGCCCCGACCCACCCACCGGCCGGCACCGTCCCGGCCGAGGACGCCGGCGTCAGCCCGCCTGTGCGTCGATCTGCCAGCACGCCGCCGTGAAGCGGACCTCTCCGTCGCGGACGTACGGTTCGAACGCGGGGCGGACCGTCGAGACGACCCGGGACCGCGTCGTCTCGTCCGCGTCACGCAGCGCGATCCCGACCGGCCCGAACCGGCTGAGGTACGGGACCAGCTCCTTCTCGGGCATGACGCACGCCACGTCGACGGCCCGGAGGCCGACCCCGGCCCACCCGGCCTCCTCCAGCAACCGCCGCACCCTGTCCGCGTCCGCCAGGGCGAACTGCCCCGGCGCATCGGGATCACGCGCGGGCAGATCCGGCAGGAGCGGCGCCGCCGCCCGCTCGGCCGTCGTCATGAACGGGTTCTCCGCGATGTCACGCCAGACGACGAACCGCAGCACGGCACCGTCCTTCGCGGCCCGCCGCAGATTGGCGAAGGCCCGCACCGGATCGGAGAAGAACATGACCCCGAAGCGGGAGACGACCGCGTCGAAGGCCGCGGGCGGCTCGAAGACATGATCCTGAGCGTCGGCGCGGAGGAACGAGACGGCGGCCTCCAAGCCCACCTCCTCCGCTCCCACCCCCACCGCACCCTCCCGCTCCGCCCGCACCCGAGCGGCCTCCACCATCGGCTCCGAGATGTCGACGCCGACACACCGCCCCCCGGCCCCGAGCCGCCGCGCGATCGCCACCGTCGTACCGCCCGTACCGCAGCCGACATCCAGGACCCGGCCCCCCTGCCCGGCCGGAAACGTCTCGACGAGCAGCTTCTCCAGCGGCGCGAACATCGCGTCCACCATGTCCTGGGCCTCGACCCAGGCGTTCCCGGACGGCCCGTTCCAGCGAGCTGCCTGCTCGTCGCCCACCGTGTCACCCATCCCGTCACCCACCTCGTCACCCGCCCCGCGATCGGATCCCATCACGCCTCCTGTGGTTGCCCTCATGGCCCGGAGATGACACCGTCCTACTTCAAGCCGACTTGAGGTCAAGACGATGCCGGACATGGATATCGCCGAAGTGGCACGCCGCGCCGGGGTACCCGCCTCGACCCTGCGGTACTACGAGGAGAAGGGGCTCATCGCCCCGACGGGCAGACGCGGTCTGCGCCGGCAGTACGACCCCGGCGTGCTGGAACGGCTGGCGCTGATCGCGATGGGCCGGTCCGCCGGGTTCTCGCTGGACGAGATCGCCCGGATGTTCGCGCCGGACGGGCGCCCGCGCATCGACCCCGGGGTCCTTCTCGACAAGGCCGACGAACTGGACCGCACGATCCGCGAGCTCCAGGTCCTGCGCGACTCCCTGCGGCACACCGCCGCCTGTCCCGCGCCCAGCCACATGGATTGCCCGACGTTCCGCCGGATCATCGGAGCGGTCGTGGCCGGCGAGGTCGCGGTCCCGGCGAGACGGGCGGCGCGGAGTCCTTCGCGACCATAGCGAGACCCGACCGAGCTCAAGCACGCGGCACACGTCGGGCACAATCGGGACCATGACGACCCCCGACCACCAGTCACCCCTTCCGGACGCCTCGCGACCCGAGGCCAGGGACCGGATCTACCGGTCACCCGCCGGTATCGCGGGCGGCGTCCTCCTGCTCCTCATCGTGGGCTGGCTCGGCTTCGACGCGCTGGTCTCCGGCCACGGCCGCACCCCTTGGCTGGCGCTCGCCGGACTGATCCTGATCGTTCCCCTCGTGACCGCGTTCACCCTTCGCCCCGCCGTCTACGCCAACGAGGACCGGCTGCGCGTCCGCAACCCGCTGCGCGTGATCGTGCTCCCCTGGAGCAAGGTCGCCTCGCTGCGGTCGCACTACTCGAACGAGGTGACCGACACCTCGGGCACGAAGTACCAGCTCTGGGCGGTGCCGGTGTCGCTGCGGGCCCGCAAGAAGGCCGCCCGGCAGTCGGCCCAGGGCGCGGCGGGCCGCGGGGGCGACGGCCGCTCGTCGTCGCTGGGCCGCGCGTCCGCCTTCGGCCGGTCCGCCGTCACTGACGCGCCGGTCCGCCCCGAGACCGACCGGATCATGGACGACCTGCGCGAGCTGGCGGAGAACCGGGCCGCCGCGGAGGGCGCGCAGGGAGAGGTCACGGTGCGCTGGGCGTACGAGGTGATGGGCCCCGCGCTCGCCGGTCTCGTGGTCCTGGCCATCCTGCTGGCGACGGGCTGACGCATTCCCTCGCGGGGCCACGCCCCGCCTCGGCGGGGCCACGCCCCGCCTCGGCGGGGCCACGCCCCGCCTCGGCGGGGCCACGCCCCGCCTCGGCCGGGCCACGCCCCGCCTCGGCCGGGCCACGCCCCGCCTCGGCCGCGACCACCGTTCCCCACCCGGAGACGAAGCCGAGGGCCTTCCGTGTACAACCGGCCGCCCGCGTGGTCCGAGTCTCTGGGAAACGATGAACACCGACGTCCGGCGGCCGCTGCCCGCCACCGCGATACCCGACGGCTGCCTTTCCTGGAGCACGGAGCACACCCGGCGCTGGACGCGGGTGCTGCCGCCCGGCTGGACGTTCGTGCAGCGGCTCGGGCTGCGGAGCCTGAAACTGGCACTGCTCACGGGCGCGCTGGCCGCCCTGGGACTGACCTGGGCCGGTCTGCCGCCGTACCTCGCGGCGGCGGCCGGGCTCCATCTCGTCTGGCTGCCGCTGCGGCCCGAGATCGTACGGGTGTCGGCGCCCGCCCTGGCCCTGGCGGTCGTGGTCCTGCGTCCCGCCCCGGTCCTCCCCGTGGTCGTGGGCGCACTCCTGCTGACCGCGACCGCCCTGGCCGTCTCCGGCCTGCGGCTGCGGGCCAGGGACCGGCAGCGGGACGCGGCACTCGCCGCCTCGGGAGGGGTGACGGCGCCCCTCCCGGACACGGGCCGCCCGCTTCGGCGCGGCCGGTCTCTCTCCCGACTCGGGACCTTCGTGATCCTCGCGGGCGTCCCGGCGATCGCGACCGCCGGTCTGTGGGACTCCTCGGAGGGCCGCCGGGCGATGGTCGCCGGCGGCTGCTTCGTGGCCGGACTTGGCGTCGCCGCCCTGCTCTCCGGAGTGCTGGGCAGACGGCGGGCCGTCGCCCTGCGTGCCGCGCCGGCGCCCGTCCTGCGCGTCCTGACGCGCGAGACCCGGCACGGCGACGCGAGGGTCTTCGCCGCGGACGACGTGGCGGGCCTGCGACCGCTGTTCACCGTCGGCGTGGTCGCGCTGGACCAGGACCGGGACTACGACGCGGACGACGTGGCGGACGGCGCGGTGGACATCGTGGCGGACGTGGCGGACGTCCCGGGCCCGGTGGAGACGAACCCGCTCTACGACGACCGGCCCGGACCGTTGCGGGAGGCAGTCCTGTACGGCGTGCCGTACGACGGTGCCGAGGTCGTGCTCGTCAGCGCCGCGCCGACGCCCGGGGGCCCGCTCGTGGCGGAACGGTCGTCCGGGCCCGTACGCCCGGTGCCGGAGAGCACCGTGCGACGACGGCTCGGACAGGCGAAGCGGACGGCGGCCCGCAGGGCGGCGGACGACGCACGGCACTTCGGCCTGGTGGAGGCCGCCCGCTCGATGAGCACCGCGCCGGTACGCCACTGGCGCGCGGGCCCGGTGGACCGGCTGTCCGGCTTCCTGATGCTGGTGTGGGGCGCCCTGCTGGGCGGGCTGGTGTTCACCGACGGGGACGTCGGTCTCTGGAAGCACGCCCTCGCCCTCCTCACCGGCCTGTACGGCGCGTTCCGCATCCCCGTGAAGCTGTGCTGGCGGATCACCGCCGACAGGACCGGGCTCTGGCTGAACGGTCTGCGCGGGACCACCCACATCCCGTGGGACGACATCCGCTCGGTCCGCCGGGAGTCCCTGGAGCTCAAGCTGCGCTGGGGCGGCGACGGGTCATGGACGGTCTCCGCGCCCCGCTGGGCCTGGCTCCAGCGCCGACGCGGTGTGACCCACCCGTACGACGCCCTGGCCGCCGAGATGACCGCCATGTACACCGACCCCGACCTGCGCCCGACGGGCGACAGCGAGGAGGGCGAGCGGGGGCGCCCCCTGTGGCCGCTGGCGGTGCCGCTCGTCCTGCTGTGGCTGTCGGTGGTCCTGGTCGCGCTGGTGGGACTCCCGGACCGGTGAGACGGACCCCGGGAAGGCGCTGCCCGGGAACAGCCCTAGGGCGCGCTCGGCCACACCAGGACCATGTACGCGCCGCAGTACGCCGAACCGAGGACCGCGGCCGTGAGGAACAGCGTCCTAAGGCGGCGTGAGGCGCGGGCCAGGTACAGGGCCAGGGGCAGCAGCAGCGGGAAGCCGGGGAGCAGGAAGCGGGCCCGCGGGAAGTAGACGCCGCCGCTGCCGAGGACGATCAGCAGCAGGATCCCGGTGAAGACGAGGAGAGGGGGCGGCTGGCGGTCGCCCACCGACAGCGCGTACAGCGCCACGGCCGCCAGCAGGGTCGCGGTCACCATCACCAGGAACAGCTCCGGCGAGGAGTTCTGCGCGAGGACCTCCCGCAGTCGGCGCACGGTCTCCGCGCCGCCGTCCCACTCGTTGTGCCACAGCCGCTGTACGGCGAAGTAGCCGTCCCAGCGGCCCAGCCTGTGTCCCACCCAGCCGACGTACGCGAGCCAGCCGGCCGGGGCCAGGACGACCGCGGCGAGCGCCCGGACGGAGAAGCCGCGGCGCAGCGACAGCAGTGCGGCCACGGCCACGGCGGCGGCCACCGCGACCCCGGTGGGCCGGGTCAGCCCCGCGAGCGCAGCCAGCGAGGCGGCCCAGAGCAGCCGGCCGGTGAGGGTCGCGTACAGCGCCCACGCGGCGAACGCGGTGAACAGCGACTCCGTGTAGCCCATCCACTGGACGAGACCCACCGGCAGGGCCGCCCACAGCACGGTCAGCAGCACACCCGCGCGGCGGCCGTGGAGATGACTGCCGACCGCGTGGACACCCCACGCGGCGACGAAGGAGCACATGACCGCGATCGCGAGCCCGGTCGAGGCGCGCGAGCCGGGGGTCACCGCCGCGACGGCCTTGACCAGGACCGGGTAGAGCGGGAAGAAGGCCAGGTTGTTCGCGTCGAACGCGGTGCCCAGATGGTGCGCGTAACCGTGGTCGGCGATGCCGAGGTACCAGTGCGCGTCCCACTGGGCCGCCAGGATCGGCCAGACGCCGTGATGCCTGCGGTGCGCCCAGAGCGCGAGGGTGAGCAGTCCGGTGAGGCGGACGGCCGCGTAGGCGGTCAGGGCGGGGGCCGCGTGCCGGAGGGCGGTGCGGAGCAGGGCGAGGAGACCGGCCGCGCCGGGCGCGTGCCGGGCGGCCGGGACGCCGGGGACGGTCCCGCCCGGCGCCTTTCGGGGCGGGGCGGACGTCGGCCGGGAATCGGTCGAGGGCACGCGGCGGCTCCTGGGACTCGAAGGTGCGCTGCCGGTAACCGTTCCTCGGTCTTCCGGCGGCGCACGGGAGCGCTGCGTCAACTGCCGTGCGGAAATCACCCGTAAGGAGGGCGGGCGTGCATGCCATGGCCCGGTGGCCCCAACGGGAGTGCGATCCCCCCAACCGGAGTGCCGCCCCCCACCGGAGATCAGTGCTCTCGTCAGAGAGCACTGATCTCACCAGAGAGCGCTGCTCTCACCGAGAGGCGTTGCTTCTGCCGGAGAGCACTGCTCTCTCCCCCCGGTAAGCGCCGATCTCACTGGAGAGCACCGCTCCCGCCCGGAAGCGCTGCTCGCATCAGAGAGCACCGCTTCCGCCGGGGGCGTGGGTTCAGATGCCGGCCGCGGCCGACAGGTCCCGCTTGATCGCCGTCAGCAGCTCGGCCGCCTTCGCGTGGGCCGCCGGGAGACCGTCGTGGCCGCCGACGGGCACCACGACCTCCAGGTAGCACTTCAGCTTGGGCTCGGTGCCGCTCGGCCGGACGATGACCCGGGCGCCGTCCAGCGTGTAGCGCAGGCCGTCCGTGGGCGGCAGCTTGTCCGTCCCCCGGGTCAGGTCCTCGGCCTTCGTGATGGCCAGACCCGCGAGCTCCGTGGGCGGCTGCTCGCGCAGCCGGCGCATGGCGTTCGCGATGACCGAGAGGTCCTCCACCCGCACCGAGAGCTGGTCGGTGGCGTGCAACCCGTACGTGACGGCGATGTCGTCGAGGAGGTCCAGCAGGGTCCGGCCCTGCTCCTTGAGCTCCGAGGCCAGCTCGGTGATCAGGAGCGCGGCGGTGATGCCGTCCTTGTCGCGCACGCCCTCGGGGTCGACGCAGTAGCCGAGCGCCTCCTCGTACCCGAACCGCAGCCCCTCGACGCGGGCGATCCACTTGAACCCGGTGAGCGTCTCCTCGTACGGCAGGCCCGCGCCCTCGGCGATCCGGCCGAGCAGCGAGGAGGAGACGATCGACTCGGCGAAGACACCGCGCGCGCCGCGCCGCACCAGGTGCTCGGCGAGCAGCGCGCCCACCTCGTCGCCGCGCAGCATGCGCCAGTCGGCACCGGCCTTCACGGCCACGGCGCACCGGTCGGCGTCCGGGTCGTTGGCGATGATCAGGTCGGGTTCCGCCGCGCGGGCCGCCGCGAAGGCGAGGTCCATCGCGCCGGGCTCCTCCGGGTTGGGGAAGGCGACGGTCGGGAAGTCCGGATCGGGCTCCGCCTGTTCGGCGACGAGCACCGGCTCCGGGAACCCGGCCCGCGCGAAGGCCGCGAGCAGCACGTCCTTGCCGACGCCGTGCATCGCCGTGTAGACGGTGCGGGCGGTACGCGGCGAGCCCTCGGCGAGGACGGCGTCCGTACGGGCCAGGTAGGACTCCAGGACGCTCTCGCCGAGGGTCTCCCAGCCGGAGTCGGGGCGGGGCACGTCCGCCAGCGCGCGGACCGCGTCGATCTCGGCGGCGATCTGCGCGTCGGCCGGCGGGACGATCTGCGAGCCGTCGCCGAGGTAGACCTTGTAGCCGTTGTCCCGGGGCGGGTTGTGGCTGGCGGTGACCTCCACGCCCGCGACCGCGCCGAGATGCCGTATGGCGTAGGCGAGGACGGGCGTGGGCAGCGGCCGGGGCAGGACGGCGGCACGCAGGCCCGCGCCCGTCATCACGGCCGCCGTGTCCCGGGCGAAGTCCGCGGACTTGTGGCGGGCGTCGTAGCCGATGACCACGAGTCCGCCGGTCCGTCCCTCGGCCTTGAGATACGCGGCGAGTCCGGCCGCGGCCCTGATGACCACGGAACGGTTCATCCGCATCGGGCCCGCGCCGAGCTCACCGCGCAGACCCGCGGTGCCGAACTGGAGCGTGCCGCTGAAACGGGCGGTCAGCTCCGTGACGTCCTCGGCCTCGACGAGCTTGGCGAGTTCGTCACGGGTCTCCGCGTCGGGGTCCTCGGCCAGCCACGCCTTGGCCCGCGCGATGAGTTCGTCCTGCACCTGGGGTGCACCTCTCTCTTCGGTCGTACGGTTCCGTGTGCCCGGGTCGTCGCGCCCCCGGCGCCGGGGGCGGACACGCCGTCGCCTACAGACGATCCAGCACCTGGGTCAGAAGTTCCCCCATGCGCGCGGCCGAGTCGCGGCCGGCCTGGAGGACTTCCTCGTGGTTCAGGGGCTCGCCCGTCATACCGGCGGCGAGGTTGGTGACGAGGGAGATGCCGAGAACCTCGGCGCCCGCCTCACGCGCGGCGATGGCCTCGAGGGTCGTCGACATGCCCACGAGGTCGGCGCCGATGACACGGGCCATCCGGATCTCGGCGGGGGTCTCGTAGTGCGGGCCGGGGAACTGCGCGTAGACGCCCTCCTCCAGGGAGGGGTCCACCTCCTTGCACAGCGCGCGCAGCCGCGGCGAGTACAGGTCGGTGAGGTCGACGAAGTTCGCGCCGACGATCGGCGAGGTGGCCGTCAGGTTGATGTGGTCGCTGATCAGCACGGGCTGGCCGGGGCGCATGCCCTCGCGCAGACCGCCGCAGCCGTTGGTGAGCACGATGGTCTTGCAGCCGGCGGCGACGGCGGTACGGACGCCGTGCGCGACGGCGGCGACCCCGCGGCCCTCGTAGAAGTGGGTGCGGCCGAGGAAGACCAGGGCGCGCTTGTCGCCGATCCGGTACGAGCGGACGGTGCCGCCGTGGCCCTCGACCGCCGGCGGCGGGAAGCCGGGCAGCTCGGTGACGGGGAACTCGGCCTCGGGGGTGCCGAGGGCGTCCACGGCGGGAGCCCAGCCGGAGCCCATCACGAGGGCGACGTCGTGGGTCTCGGCGCCCGTGAGCTCGCGCAGGCGCGTGGCGGCGGCGTCGGCGGCGGCGTGGGGGTCGCCCTGGATGTCGTCCGGAAGAAGAGATGCGTTCACGCGCAAGAGCGTAGCCGGTTCGGGCCTACGCGCGTAGATGACAGTGCTCACGGTCTTGCGATCGTTGTCTTGTCGTTTCCGACGAACGAGCGGGGGCGAAGGCGCCGTGAGGTCACCGCGAGGGCGCCGACGCGACGGGCCGAGACGGGCCGGAGGGTGGGAGATGGGCCGCGGAGCGGCGGGGTGGCGAGGGCGCCCTCGCGACGGAGCGGGACGGGCGTGCCGGTGGGCGGAAACCGCCGCGGAGCGGCACGGATTCCGCCGCGGAGCGGCGGGGCGCGCCGGGTGGGACAGACCTCAGCAGGGACGCTTGCGGAGCTCCATGACGTAGTCGTGCGGAGCCCCGGCGGACTCGGCGGCGTCCGCGATCTCGCCCAGATAACGCGCCGAGGGCAGTCCTCCCTCGTACCCGTTCAGTACGTAGACCCACGCGGATTCCTCACCCTCCAGTGTGTGCACACGTACACGCATCCGGCGGTAGATGTCGAGGCCGACGCCCTCCCAGCGGTCCATGGAGTCCTCGTCCGGCGGGGCGATGTCGTACAGCGCCACGAAGACCTGGGACCGCGGCGCCTCGACGATCGTCGCGAGCGCTCCCTCCCAGCCCATGTGCTCGCCGCCGAAGGTCAGCCGCCAGCCGTTCAGCCAGCCCGTCGCGCGCAGCGGCGAATGCGGGGCGCGGCGCGTCATGAGCCGCGGATCGAGATTGCCGGCGTACGCGGCGTAGAGCGACATGTGGTCGAGGGTACGTCAGCGGCACGCAGGCCCCTCACGTAACAAAGTGGCTCGGATGCGCCGGACTCGGGGCCCCTGGGCGGAAGCACCTTGAAGCGTGCGGGACAATGGAGTACGTGACTCGGATCGTGATCATCGGTGGCGGACCCGGCGGATATGAAGCGGCGCTGGTGGCCGCGCAGCTCGGCGCGGAGGTGACCGTCGTCGACTGCGACGGTCTGGGCGGGGCGTCGGTGCTCACCGACTGCGTGCCGTCGAAGACTCTCATCGCCACGGCCGAGGTGATGACGACCTTCGACTCCTCGTACGAGGAGCTGGGGATCATCGTCGCCGACGACACCCCTCCGCTGGAGCAGGCGGCCAAGGTGGTCGGCGTCGACCTCGGCAAGGTCAACCGCCGTGTGAAGCGTCTCGCGCTCGCCCAGTCGCACGACATCACCGCCTCGGTGACCCGGGCCGGCGCCCGGGTGCTGCGCGGCCGCGGACGCCTGGAGGGCATGCAGGCCCTGGACGGATCCCGCAAGGTCGTCGTGAGCGCCGCGGACGGCACCGAGGAGACCCTCACCGCCGACGCCGTGCTCCTCGCCACCGGCGGGCACCCGCGCGAGCTGCCCGACGCGCAGCCCGACGGCGAGCGCATCCTTAACTGGACGCAGGTCTACGACCTCGACGAGCTGCCGGAAGAGCTCATCGTGGTGGGTTCCGGTGTCACCGGTGCCGAGTTCGCCGGCGCCTACCAGGCCCTCGGCTCCCGCGTCACCCTCGTCTCCAGCCGCGACCGCGTGCTGCCGGGCGAGGACCCCGACGCGGCCGCCGTCCTGGAGGACGTCTTCCGCCGCCGCGGCATGAACGTCATGGCCCGCTCCCGCGCCGAGTCCGCCAAGCGGGTCGGCGACCGGGTCGAGGTCACGCTCTCCGACGGCCGGGTCATCAGCGGCACGCACTGCCTGATGGCCGTCGGCGCCATCCCGAACAGCAGCGGGATGGGCCTGGAGGAGGCCGGCGTCAGGGTCCGCGACTCCGGGCACATCTGGACGGACCGGGTCTCCCGCACCACCGCTCCGGGCGTGTACGCGGCCGGTGACGTGACCGGCGTCTTCGCCCTCGCGTCCGTCGCCGCCATGCAGGGCCGCATCGCCATGTACCACTTCCTCGGCGACGCGGTGGCCCCGCTGAACCTGAAGACGGTCTCCTCGAACGTCTTCACCGACCCCGAGATCGCCACCGTCGGCTACTCCCAGGCGGACGTCGACGCGGGCAAGATCGACGCCCGGGTCGTGAAGCTGCCGCTGCTGCGCAACCCGCGGGCCAAGATGCAGGGCATCCGCGACGGCTTCGTCAAGATCTTCTGCCGCCCCGGCACCGGCATCGTGGTCGGCGGCGTGGTCGTCTCCCCGCGCGCTTCGGAGCTCATCCACCCGATCTCGATCGCGGTCGACAACAATCTGACGGTCGAACAGATCGCGAACGCGTTCACCGTGTACCCGTCGCTGTCCGGCTCGATCGCCGAGGTGGCGCGGCAGCTCCACACCCGGAAGACCGCGGGCGAGGGCTGACCCCCTCAGCCGACTCCCCGCTGGTCACGGGGAGTTGGTGACGCTGCGCAGCGCGGGGGCGGCGAGAGTGGGCACGTATACCACTGAGCACCCCGCCATGCGAACAACTTCTGTTATTCGGCGCAAACTGCTGAAAGCAGACGGTCGTTGGGGTTACTGTCAGTTTCGTGTTCGCTGCAGAACGTCGCCAATTGATCCTCGAAATGGTGCGAGCGAATGGAGCCGTGTCGCTCCGTGAGCTCGCCCGCGTCGTCCAGACCTCCGAAGTGACCGTACGGCGGGACGTGCGCGCGCTGGAGGCAGAAGGACTCCTCGACCGCCGGCACGGCGGTGCGGTATTGCCGGGCGGGTTCACGCGAGAGTCCGGCTTTCCGCAGAAATCGCATCTCGCGACCGCCGAGAAGACGGCCATCGCCGATCTCGCCGCGGGTCTCGTCGAAGAGGGCGAGGCCATCGTGGTGGGGGCGGGGACCACCACGCAGGAGCTGGCCCGCCGGCTCGCTCGGGTACCCGGCCTGACCGTCGTCACCAACTCACTGCTGGTGGCCCAGGCGTTGGCCCACGCCAACCGTGTGGAGGTCGTGATGACCGGCGGCACCCTGCGCGGTTCCAACTACGCCCTGGTCGGCTCGGGTGCGGAGCAGTCCCTGCAAGGGCTGCGCGTGTCCCGGGCGTTCCTCTCCGGGAGCGGTCTGACCGCCGAGCGCGGACTCTCCACGTCCAACATGCTCTCGGCGTCGGTGGACCGCGCTCTCGTCCAGGCCGCCGCGGAGGTCGTGGTCCTCGCCGACCACACCAAGCTCGGGACGGACACCATGTTCCAGACCGTGCCGACCGACCTCATCACCCGGCTGGTCACGGACGAGCCGCCCGCCCATGACGACCGGGCGGCCACCGAACTGCAGGCCCTGGCGGATCAGGGCGTACAGATCGCGGTGGCCGGGTCATCGGCGCCGGGCGGGGCGGGAGGGGACCCGCTCCCGACGGGGCGCCAGCCGCGTCGGGACGTACCGCTCCCGGGCCCGCGCCGCGGCCAGGTGGTCCCGGGCTCGGGACCGCAACTACGGAGCGCGACGGTGATGGGGGACCAGCCCCCGGCCGAACGGGCACGAGTGGCCGATCTGCGACGCCGCTGAGCGGTGCCGCCGGGACGGTGAAGCGGACGGCCGAGCCCCTCGGCCGACCCGACCGGCCCGGCTCACGGGTCCGGACCACGAACCAGATCGGTTCACGCGTCCAGACCGTGCACAGGTCGGTTCACGGTGTCGGGCCACCGGGGCGGGGCGGTTCACGCTCCCAGGCTCCGGAGGCCGGGGCGCCTCACGGTTTCAGGTACCGGAGGCCGGGGCGCCTCACGGGTCGAGACCGCGGAGGCCGGGGCCGCTCACGGCTTCAGGCCGCGCAGGGTCAGGTTCAGCAGCCGGTCGGCCAGCGCGGGGTCGTCCGGGGTCTCCTCCGCCGCCAGCGCGATCGCGTTGGTCAACTGGAGGAGATCGCCGATCGAGACGTCGGGGCGTACGGCTCCCGACTCCCGGGCGCGCAGCAGCAGGGCGTTGCCCGCCTCACGCATCGGGCCACTGCACCGGGCGAGGTGTGAACCGTCTTCCCGCGAGGCCGACATGAGGGCGCGCGCGAGTCCCCGGTACGCACCCGCGTGCGAGATGATCTCGCGCAGCCACTCCACCAGCGCGGTGCACGGCTGCGGGGCGTCGAGCAACTCGCGCGAGCGGGCCAGCAGATCGCTCACCGCGTCCTCGAAGACCGCGCTCATCAGGGCGTGTCGATTCGGGAAGTGCCGGTACAGCGTGCCGATTCCGACGCCCGCGCGCCGGGCCACGTCCTCCAGGGACGCGTCCGTGCCGTGCGCGGCGAACGCGGCGCGCGCCTCCGCGAGCAGCCGTCCGTGGTTGCGCCGGGCGTCCGCCCGCATCACCCGCGGCGCTCCTGGACCCTGGGCGGGCCCGGAGGTTCCGGCCCGCTCCTTCGCGGTCGCGCCCACCATGGCCTCCACCTGCCCTCTCCCACCGCCCGCGGCTGCGCTCCAGGATGCCACCGGCGGCTCCTCGACGGATGTCCGCGGGCTCCGTGCCGGACGGCTCGAAGCATCGTGGACGGTTGCGCGGACCGGGTCCCGGGCGCCGTCGCGCCCGGGATTCACTCCCTACAGCAGGGACCCCGGCGAGCCGTTCTACGCGGAAGCGCCCGGCGGGCCGCAGACGCGGTTCGCCGGGCGCTTCGGACGCCACGCGGACGGGTGTGCCACCCGTCCGCGTGCTCAGTCCTTGATCTCGCAGATGGGGGCGCCGGACGTCACGGAGGCGCCGACCTCCGCGCTCAGGCCCTTGACGGTGCCGGAGCGGTGCGCGTTCAGGGGCTGTTCCATCTTCATGGCCTCCAGGACGACGATCAGATCGCCCTCCTTGACCTCCTGGCCCTCCTCGACGGCCACCTTGACGATGGTGCCCTGCATCGGGGAGGCGAGGGTGTCGCCCGAGGCGACCGGGCCGGACTTCTTCGCGGCGCGGCGCTTGGGCTTGGCGCCGGCGGCCAGACCGGTGCGGGCCAGCGACATGCCCAGCGAGACCGGCAGCGAGACCTCCAGGCGCTTGCCGCCGACCTCGACGACCACCGTCTCGCGGCCGGGCTCGTCATCGGTCTCGGCGTCGGCCGGGGCGGCGAACGGCTTGATCTCGTTGACGAACTCGGTCTCGATCCAGCGGGTATGGACCGTGAACGGGTCCTCCGAGCCGGTGAGCTCGGGGGCGAACGCCGGGTCCTCGACCACCGCGCGGTGGAACGGGATCGCCGTCGCCATGCCCTCGACCTGGAACTCGGCCAGGGCGCGGGCGGCCCGCTGGAGGGCCTGCTGCCGGGTGGCGCCGGTGACGATCAGCTTCGCGAGCAGGGAGTCCCAGGCCGGGCCGATGACGCTGCCGGACTCGACGCCCGCGTCCAGCCGGACGCCGGGGCCGGTCGGCGCCGCGAAGGCCGTGACCGTACCGGGGGCGGGCAGGAAGTTGCGGCCCGGGTCCTCGCCGTTGATGCGGAACTCGATGGAGTGGCCGCGCAGTTCGGGATCGCCGTAGCCGAGCTCCTCGCCGTCCGCGATACGGAACATCTCGCGGACCAGGTCGATGCCGGCGACCTCCTCGGTGACCGGGTGCTCGACCTGCAGACGGGTGTTGACCTCCAGGAAGGAGATCGTGCCGTCCATGCCGACCAGGAACTCCACGGTTCCCGCGCCGACGTAGCCGGCCTCCTTCAGGATCGCCTTGGAGGACGCGTACAGCTCCGCCACCTGTGCCTCGGACAGGAACGGGGCGGGGGCCTCCTCGACCAGCTTCTGGTGGCGGCGCTGGAGCGAGCAGTCACGGGTGGAGACGACGACCACGTTGCCGTGGCTGTCGGCCAGGCACTGGGTCTCCACGTGCCGGGGCTTGTCGAGGTAGCGCTCCACGAAGCACTCGCCGCGCCCGAAGGCCGCGACGGCCTCGCGCACCGCCGACTCGTACAGCTCCGGTACCTCTTCCAGGTTCCGGGCGACCTTCAGACCACGACCGCCGCCACCGAAGGCGGCCTTGATCGCGATCGGCAGGCCGTGCTGCTCGGCGAACGCGACGACCTCCTCGGCACCCGAGACCGGGTCCGGGGTACCGGCCACCAGCGGCGCGCCCGCGCGCTGCGCGATGTGCCGGGCGGCGACCTTGTCACCCAGGTCGCGGATCGCCTGCGGCGGCGGACCGATCCAGATCAGCCCGGCGTCGAGCACGGCCTGGGCGAAGTCCGCGTTCTCCGAAAGGAAGCCGTAACCCGGATGGATGGCATCCGCGCCCGAGTCCTTGGCGGCCTGCAGCACCTTGGCGAAGTCCAGGTAACTGGAGGCCGGAGTGTCACCGCCCAGCGCGAACGCCTCGTCCGCCGCACGGACATGCAGAGCGTCCCGGTCCGGTTCCGCATACACGGCAACGCTCGCGATCCCGGCATCCCGACATGCTCGGGCCACGCGGACAGCGATTTCGCCACGGTTGGCGATGAGCACCTTGCGCACGATGGCTCCCTCCTTGAAAACAAGCCGAGTTTAGGGACAGCCAACACGACACTTCGAGCTGTCCCCAGTGGTGAGCTTGCCCACACGGAGCGTGATACGAGGCTCGCCCTACCCGCGAAAACCCTTGTCGTGCCAAGGCACGCGGGAATCCTTCCCTGAACCCTAGCCCTCAGGTGTGGCCAAGGTCTCTGTGACTCCGTGCTGCGGCCCACAACGATTCTTTGTCGAGTCCCTACGAATGGCCCAACGATTCTTTGCCCTCGACGGAACCCTTGTCCCTGGGTTTACCCGTTAGTAGCGTTCGGGATGTCTAAGACGTACTTGGGGTAACAGCACGCGGAAGTGGGTGGGGCCGGTGGTGCGGAGACCGCTGGTGTGGGTGGCGGCGATCGTGCTTTTCGTGGAGGCGATCGGTATCGCACTCCTCAACTGGTTCCTCGGCGTGGTCGTCGACCGCCAGGACATGTCCATGGCCGGGCTCGACTCCGACCTGATGGCGCGGTCGTCGAAGATCGGCGGGCTGGTCTTCGGCCTCTACTTCCTGGCCTGTGCCGTGGTGGCCCTGCTGGTCGCGCTGCGGCAACGTCCCCCGGGCGTTTTCGGGCGTGTCCTGCTGATCAGCGCCGCCGTGGTGCACGCCCTGCTCGGCGCCTTCACGGTGGGCCTGGTGGGCTGGGGAGCGTTCGCCTTCATGATGGTGGTGTTCGCGTTGATCGTGTTCACCCTCCTGGCGTACGACGGCCGCGAGACCGGCCCCGTCGACGCCGCGCCGGAGACCGGCGGGACGGGTGACGGCGAGGGCGACGCGGCCGACGCCGGGAGCACCGGTCCCGACGGGAGCGCGGAGGCGGGCGGCGCCGGCCCGGGTGAGGGTGTCCCCGCGGGGACCGTCGACCTGGGGAAGGGTGCCGAACCGAAGGGCGCCGAGGCGGCGACCGCCGACGCCACGGGTGCCGACGCGAGCGCCGTCGAGCGGGAGCCCGGGGTCGCGGTCGCGGCAGCGGCTCCCGCGGCCTCCTGACGGCCCCTGACCGCCCTCCCGGCCCTCCGGCCGCCTTCGGGTGTGCCGGCGGCCGGGGGCGGCCCGGGGGGCCCGGACCCGGACGTCGGCCGCCCGGGTGCTCGGACGTGCCCGCTTCCGGACCTCAACCGCCCGGATGCGTACGGGCGTTCCCGGAGTGGCCGGGTGGCCGGGCGTCTTGACCGGACGCCCGGGCCCGAGGAACTCACGGCTCCCTGGGCGTCCACAACTCCGTGATGCCCACGCCGAGTTCGCGGAGCAGCCTGCGGACCAGCGGCAGTGAGATGCCGATGACGTTGCCGTGGTCGCCGTCGATGCCCTCGATGAAGGGCGCCGAGCGGCCGTCCAGGGTGAACGCGCCTGCCACGTGCAGGGGTTCGCCCGAGGCGACGTACGCGGCGATCTCCTCGTCGGTCGGTTCGCCGAAGCGGACCACGGTCGAGGCGATCGCGGACTCCCAGCGCTTCTGCGCGGTGTCCCAGACGCAGTGCCCCGTCTGGAGCGTGCCCGCCCGGCCGCGCATCGCCTTCCAGCGCGCGGTGGCCTCCTCGGCGTCGGCGGGCTTGCCGAGCGCCTGGCCGTCCAGGTCGAGCACCGAGTCGCAGCCGATCACCAGCGCGCCCTGGACCTCGGGACGGGCCGCCACGACGGAGGCCTTCGCCTCGGCCAGCGCGAGCGCCAGTTCGGCGGGAGTGGGCGCGGTGACGGCGTCCTCGTCGACCCCGCTCACGATCACCTCGGGGGCGAGACCGGCCTGCCGCAGCAGATTGAGCCGGGCGGGAGACTGGGAGGCGAGGACGAGACGGCGGCGCGGCTGATCGGTCATGCGATCAGGGTATCGGCGCCGATCCGCCCCCGCCTCGGCTGCCGGTCAGTTCAGCGGATGCCCACCAGGAGCATCCCGATCACCATGGCCAGCGCCAGGAGAACGCCCAGGCGTCGCAACATGTCCTGCATGTCGCGGAGATCCTCGGGGGGTTCGTTCTCGGGGTCGGACCACAGCATGCTCCCGATCGTGCGACGAGCGGGCGGCCCGACGCCTGAGTACGCGTACTCAACTTGCGGACATCCTGTGAAACCGAGATCCCCCCGGGGCGGTGTCCGCGGGGGGATCGGGGGTGTCGCGTGCCGGCGCGGGCCGTGGCCCCGAACCGCCGGACAGGCCCTAGCCGGGCCAGTAGCTGCGGCCCCACGACGTCGGGCCCGGCTGCGGGAGCCGGTGCGCGGCGATGCGGGCGGGGTCGGACCAGGAGTCACGCGGTCCGGACGCGCCGGACGGGGCGGACGCCACCGCCGCGGCGCGTGCGCGGACCACCGCCAGTGCGGCGGCCAGCTCCTCCGGGGTCGGATTGCCCCGTACGACCTTGATCGTCATGTCTGCTCCCAGGGTCCTGGTCGGCGGGGTCTAGAGCGGGATGTTGCCGTGCTTCTTCGGAGGCAGTGATGCCCGCTTCGTACGGAGCTGACGCAGGCCGCGTACGACGTGGGAGCGCGTCTGCGACGGCATGATCACGCCGTCGATGTAACCGCGCTCGGCCGCCGTGTACGGGTTCAGCAGCGTGTCCTCGTACTCCTGGATGAGCCGGGCCCGCGTGGCGTCCTGGTCCTCGGCGGCCGCGATGGTGCGGCGGTGCAGGATGTTGACCGCGCCCTGCGCGCCCATGACCGCGATCTGGGAGGTGGGCCAGGCCAGGTTGAGGTCGGCGCCCAGGTGCTTGGAGCCCATGACGTCGTACGCGCCGCCGAAGGCCTTGCGCGTGATGATCGTGATCAGCGGGACGGTCGCCTCGGCGTACGCGTAGATCAGCTTGGCGCCGCGGCGGATGATGCCCGTGTGCTCCTGGTCGACGCCCGGGAGGAAGCCGGGCACGTCCACGAACGTCAGGACGGGCACGTTGAACGCGTCGCACGTCCGCACGAACCGCGCGGCCTTCTCGCTCGCGTCGATGTCCAGACAACCGGCGAACTGCATCGGCTGGTTGGCGACGATGCCGACCGGGTGGCCCTCGACCCGGCCGAAGCCGGTGAGGATGTTCGGCGCGAACAGCGCCTGCGTCTCGAAGAACTCGGCGTCGTCCAGGACGTGTTCGATCACCGCGTGCATGTCGTACGGCTGGTTCGCGCTGTCCGGCACGATCGTGTCCAGCTCGCGGTCCTCGTCCGTGAGGGCGAGGTCCGCCTCCTCCGGGAACACCGGGGGCTCGCTGAGGTTGTTGGACGGCAGGTACGACAGAAGCTGCTTGACGTACTCGATCGCGTCCTTCTCGTCGCCCGCCATGTGATGGGCCACGCCAGACACGGCGTTGTGCGTGCGGGCGCCGCCCAGCTCCTCGAAGCCGACGTCCTCACCCGTCACCGTCTTGATGACGTCGGGGCCCGTGATGAACATGTGCGAGGTCTGATCGACCATCACCGTGAAGTCGGTGATGGCGGGGGAGTACACCGCGCCGCCCGCGCACGGACCGACGACCAGGCTGATCTGCGGGATGACACCCGAGGCGTGCACGTTGCGGCGGAAGATCTCGCCGTACATGCCGAGAGCGCTGACGCCCTCCTGGATCCGGGCGCCGCCCGAGTCGTTGATGCCGATGACCGGGCAGCCGGTCTTCAGCGCGAAGTCCATCACCTTCATGATCTTCTGACCGAAGACCTCGCCGAGAGCACCGCCGAAAACCGTGAAGTCCTGGGAGAACACGGCGACCGGACGGCCGTCGACGGTGCCGTAGCCGGTGACCACACCGTCGCCGTACGGGCGGTTCTTCTCCAGCCCGAAGTCGGTCGACCGGTGCCGCGCGAACTCGTCGAACTCGACGAAGGAACCGTCGTCCATCAGCAGTTCGATGCGCTCACGAGCCGTCAACTTGCCTTTGGCGTGCTGCTTTTCGACGGCGCGCTCCGAGCCGGCGTGCGTCGCTTCCTGGATGCGGCGCTGCAGATCCGCGAGCTTGCCCGCGGTGGTGTGGATGTCGGGGTGGTGCAGCTCTTCCGGCTCGGACATCGGGTTGCGGCTCCCTGCCTGATCTAAGGGGACGTGAGGGTGACTGCTCGGAAAACGCGGTGCTCAGAAAGAAGCGGTGCTCAGAAGCGGTGCTCAGAAGGGGGGCTTGCTACTCATCCGTAGCGTAGTGGCGTGCCTACCGATCGGCAGTGCGGCGTTTACCACACCTAGGCTGGGTTGCATGACGCCGCGAGATGCAGCAGACACGAACGACAACCGGTGGTCCGACCTGGACCGTCCGCCGCTGAACGGGGCCGCCCTGCGCAGGGCGCTGGTCCGTGACGGCGGCCTGTGGAGCGACGTGGAGGTGGTGGAGCGGACCGGGTCGACCAACACCGACCTGGCCGCGGTCGTCACCGGCGAGAAGGGGGCCGACGAGGGCGCCGTCCTCGTCGCCGAGGAGCAGAACGCCGGGCGTGGACGCCTGGACCGCCGGTGGACCGCTCCGGCCCGCTCCGGCCTCTTCTTCTCCGTGGTGCTGAAGCCCGCCGGAGTCCCCGTCGAGCGCTGGGGCTGGCTGCCGTTGCTCACCGGCGTGGCCGTCGCCACGGCGCTCTCGCGCTCCGCGGGAGTCGACACCGCCCTCAAGTGGCCCAACGACCTGCTGGTCACCGTGGACGGAGAGGAACGCAAGGCCGGCGGCATCCTCGCCGAGCGTGCGGGGAGCGACGCGGTCGTCGTCGGGATCGGCGTCAACGTCTCGCTGCGCGAGGACGAACTGCCCGTGCCCGGCGCGGGATCGCTGGTGATGGCGGGCGCCACGACCACGGACCGTGACACCGTGCTGCGGGCCGTGCTCCGCTCCCTGGAGCAGTGGTACGTGCGGTGGCGCGACGCGGGCGGCGACCCCGTCGCGTCAGGCCTCCAGGAGACGTACGCGGCCGGCTGCGCGACGCTCGGGCGCTCGGTGCGGGCCGAACTGCCCGGCGGACGGACGGTCGTCGGCGAGGCGGTGGCCCTGGACGGGGACGGCCGGCTCGTCATCGCGACCGCCGACGGCGTACGGGAGCCGGTGGGTGCCGGAGACGTGGTGCACCTGCGCCCCGCGTGAGCCGACGCCCCGACGCCCCGACGCCCACCACGAGCGGTCCGGACGCCGGGGGTCCGGTCGGCGCGGTGCGGCGGAGGTCCCGGGGCGCGGTGCGGTGGGAGCCCGGATCCACGGTGCGGCGGGAGTCCCGGGGCGCGGTGCGTGGGGACTCCGGCGGCGCGGGGCGGCGGGTGGGGCGAGGGTGCGGGCCGGTGGGGCGTGCGACGGCCGGGACGGGGAGTGGTCCAGACCTTCGGCACCTCTCGGGCCTCGGTCCCGCCATCGGGAGTGAGCCAGCGCACACCTGCCGTAGAGTTGAGCGCGGTCGAACCTGACCACGGCAGATCGGAAGGGCAGCAGGAGTGACCGTCGACGACACCGGCTCCGGCACGGGTGCCCACCCCGCCCCCGGCGGCGAGCCCGGCCGTACCGCCGGGCCGGTCACGGACGCGACACCCGCACGGGCCGCCGCGGCCGACGAGGCCGGTCCCGGCACCCGCCCGAACCACCGCCCGGACGACCGCCAGGACGCGGGAACCGGCCTCTCCGGCGACGACCTCGTCCCGGCGGGGAGCCGTCCCCGCGGGGACGAGCACGGCGCAGCGCGGCCGGAGGTCCGGCCCGACGCGCGGCACGAGGCGAACGGCCGGGTGGACCCCCAGGCCGAACCGGACTCCGAGGGCGATCCGCTCGCGCTGCGCCTCGAGGGGCTGATCCTCGGTGCCGAGCGGCGGTACACCCCCTTCCAGGCGGCCCGCAGCGCGGGCGTCTCCATGGAGCTGGCCTCCCGCTTCTGGCGGGCGATGGGCTTCGCGGACATCGGCCAGGCCAAGGCGCTGACCGAGGCGGACGTGCTCGCGCTGCGCCGTCTCGCCGGTCTCGTCGAGGCGGGCCTGCTGAGCGAGGCCATGGCCGTCCAGGTCGCCCGCTCCACCGGGCAGACCACCGCCCGTCTGGCCGAATGGCAGATCGATTCCTTCCTGGAGGGCCTGACCGAGCCCCCGGAGCCGGGAATGACCCGCACCGAGGTGACGTACCCGCTGATCGAGCTGCTCCTGCCCGAGCTGGAGGAGTTCCTCGTCTACGTCTGGCGCCGCCAGCTCGCCGCGGCCACCGGCCGGGTCGTGCAGGCGGCGGACGACGAGGAGATGGTCGACCGCCGTCTCGCCGTCGGCTTCGCCGACCTCGTCGGCTTCACCCGGCTGACGCGCCGCATGGAGGAGGAGGAGCTCGGCGAGCTCGTCGAGGCCTTCGAGACGACCGCGGCGGACCTGGTGGCGGCCCACGGGGGCCGGCTCATCAAGACCCTCGGCGACGAGGTGCTCTACTCCGCGGACGACGCCGGTGTCGCCGCGGAGATCGCGCTGCGGCTCATCGAGACGATGGCCAACGACGAGACGATGCCGGAGCTGCGCGTCGGCATCGCCTTCGGCACGGTCACCACCCGGATGGGCGACGTGTTCGGTACGACCGTGAACCTGGCGAGCCGGCTCACGTCGATAGCGCCGCGGGACGCCGTCCTCGTCGACGGCGCCTTCGCCGAGGAGCTGACCCGCACCGGCGACGCGCCCGCCTCCGAGGCGGAGGCCGCCGAGGCCGCGGCCGCCGCGGAGAAGGAGGGCGAGGAACCCCCCTCGTACCGCTTCGCGCTCCAGCCGATGTGGCAGCGGCCCGTGCGTGGTCTCGGCGTCATCGAGCCGTGGCTGCTGGCCCGCCGGGCCGACGACGCGTAGCGCCTCCGGTCACTGCTCGGAACCTCCTGGCTTCCACTCACCCGCCTCCCGGCTGCCCCTCACCGCCTCCCGCTCGCCGCTCGCCGCCTTCCGGTCACTGTTCGTCCTGGCCGGGCGACAGCAGCCCGTTCACACAGATCCCCACGATCGGTACGCACACGCCCGGTTGCTGGTGGGACGGCGCCGTGGCGCTCGGGCTCGGGGACGGGGTGTGCCGCGGTGTCTCGGCGGGCGGGGTGGCCGGCGGTGTCGACCGCGCGGCCGGCGGTGTCGTCGCGGGGGCTGTCGGGATGCCCGTGCTGCCGCCCGCTTCCGTGGCGGCGGGGGCCGCGCCGTGAGCCGCCGGGACCGTGGCGGCCGGTGTCCGCACCGACGCCGGGATCCCGCTCGTGTCCGAGGTGGGCGCCGGGCTCGTCCCGCCCATCGCGGGGCTCGCCGGCGCGGCTCCGGCCCGCGTGGGTGAGGGCATCGCCGCGACGGTCGGGACGGCGTCGCCCGCCGTGCCGTTGTCCGTGGCCGTCGCGACCGGCTCGGCCTCCGCGTGCCCTCCGTCCGCGCTCCCCGTCACCGCGTCCGGCGTCATCCGGGTGAGGCTCAGCACCCCCGCGGCGAGCGCGAGCCCGCCCGCGGCGAAGAGCACGCGGCGGCGACGGGGCTTGCGGTGCCGGCCCCGGACGACCCGCGGCCGGACGGGCGCGGGCTCGTCGGCGCCGGGCGTGTACACGGCCCCGCCCGCGCCCCCGGCCCGCGGCGGCGGAACGATCCCTCGCGCCCCGACCTCCGTCTCCGGCGAGACCCGCACCCCCTCGCGCGCAGAGCCCCCGGCCTCCGCCCCGCCCCCACGCACCCCGTCCCGGGCCACGCGCACGCTGGTTCCGGCCTCGTTCCGCCCGGTGTCCGTGGTGATCGCGGCCGCGCGCACGGTGGCTCCGGCTTCGGTCCGCCCGGTGTTCGTGGTGATCGTGGCCGCGCGCACCGTGGTTCGGGCTTGCGTCCGTCCGGTGTCCGAGGCGTCTCCGGCGGCGCGCGTCGTGTCTCCGGATTCCGTCGGCCGGGCGTCCGGTGTGAGGGCGGTCGCCGGTGCCTCGGCCCGCGTCTCGGCGCCCTGCCCGCCCGTCGCGTCCTCGCCCGCAGCGCTTCCGGCTTCCGGCCCTTCGGTTCCGCCCGTGCCCGTCGTGTTACCGGCATCCGGCCCCTGCGTGGCCGTCGTGGACGTGGACCCTCGGGCCTCGGCTTCGCGGACGTTCGTCACGCCTTCGGCCGCGGGGGCCTCGGCCCCGGTTTCCGGTCCCCGGCCGACCGCCGCGACCCCGGCCCCTCGTGAGGGGGTGCCCGGTGTGCCGGGGGCCCAGACCTTCGCGGCCCTGTCCGGAGCGGTCCCGGTCTTCGCGGTGGCCGGCGCGGGTCCGGGTGCGCCGGCCCGCGGGGACGGGGTACGAAACCCGGTGCCGGCCGCCTTCCTGGTCAGCGCCGTGTCGACGTCGGCCCTCTTCCTGGCGGCCGCCAGGATGGCGCCCATGCGGGCGGTGGGCGTTCTCACGGTGGGCGCGTCCGGGGCGTCCGACGCGGCGGTGCCGGGTGCGGTGGGGGACGGCATCGCCCTGTTGAGCGGCGTTACGCGGATCCACCCGTCGTCCGCCGCCGCGGGCGCCTCCGCCGCGGCGGAGGGACGACGGTCCGCCGCCGTGTCCGTCCCGGCGGCCCCGGCGGCCTCGGCGGCCGTCCGCTGGGCCGGCGGTCGTGTGAGTGTCGGTCGCGGGCCCGGCCGGGTGCTGGTGGCCTGCGGTGTCTCGCGGTTCGTCATGGTCGTCCCTCCCCGGTGAGCCGGTGTCCCCGATGCGCTGCGGCGGTGCGCAGGTTATGCACCCTCCGAGAGCGGCGAAACGAAGTTCGACGACATGTCACTCGAACGAGGTGGTACGGCCCGAGGAGGCGGGTTTCGCTGGACGGCCGCGGCTGCGATGATCGGGGCATCGATTGTTAACCCGCGTTAACCGGGAGGGTGTCATGGCGCAGCAAGAGGCGGACCAGGTGGCGGAGCCGGGCGAGCGGAGGTTCGGCGAGTTCGTGGCCGTACGGCGGCACGGGCACGTCGCCGAGCTCGTCCTCGACCGGCCCAAGGCCATGAACGCCGTGTCCACGGACATGGCGCGGTCGATCGCCGGCGCCTGCGACGCCCTCGCCGCCGACCGGGACGTGCGCGTGGTCGTGCTGACCTCCACGCACGAGCGCGCCTTCTGCGTCGGCGCCGACCTGAAGGAGCGCAACTCCTTCACGGACGCCGAGCTGGTACGGCAGCGGCCCTTCGCGCGGTCCGCGTACACCGGGGTCCTGGAACTGCCGATGCCGACCGTCGCCGCCGTGCACGGCTTCGCGCTGGGCGGCGGGTTCGAGCTGGCGCTGTCCTGCGACCTGATCGTGGCCGACCGTTCGGCGGTCGTCGGACTGCCCGAGGTGTCCGTCGGCGTGATTCCCGGAGGCGGCGGTACGCAGCTTCTGCCGCGCCGGGTCGGAGCCGCGCGCGCCGCCGAGCTCATCTTCTCGGCGCGGCGTCTGGAGGCCGCCGAGGCGAGGGAGTTGGGGCTGGTGGACGAGCTGGTGGAGGCGGGGCAGGACCGGGCGGAGGCGCTCGCCCTGGCGGCCCGGATCGCCGCGAACTCGCCGGTCGGGCTGCGCGCCGCCAAGCGGGCCCTGCGCCTCGGTCACGGACTCGATCTGCGCGCGGGTCTGGAGGTCGAGGACGCGGCCTGGCGGTCCGTCGCCTTCTCCGGGGACCGGGCGGAGGGAGTCGCGGCGTTCAACGAGAAGCGCAAGCCGGAGTGGCCGGGGGAGTAGTCCCGGGACCGGACCGCACGAGCCGTACCCCTGTTCGCCCCGCCGATGTCCCAATTATGGGCAAATATACCTAGCCTGGGGTGATGGGTGGTGAGGACAGTCGGCTGAGGGCCGTGGTGACGCTGGCGCAGGGGATGGCGGCGGCGCACACCCCGCGGGAGTCGTGGCGGGCCGCGGCGCTCGGCGCGTGTCACGCGCTGACGGGGAGCTTCGCCGCGCTCTCCGTGTGGGAGCGCGAACTCGGCCGGCTGCGCGTGCTGGCCAACGTGGGCGAGCGCGCCCCGGACGAGGACGAGTTCCCCGACGGGGAGGCCTACCCGGTGCACCAGTTCCCGGAGATCACCGAGTTCCTGCACGAGCGCTGGGCGGGCGGCGGCGAGCCGAACGCCTGGGTCGAGACCGCCGACGGCCCAACGGTCGGCGCCTTCGGGTACTGCCACCAGCGCGTGGCGGCACTGCGCAGGCGTGGCCGCGGCTGCTGCGTCGTCGCTCCGATCGTCCTGCACGGGCGGGCCTGGGGCGAGCTCTACGTGGCCCGTTCGGCGGGCGCGCCGGTCTTCGGTCCGCGGGACGCCGACTTCGCGACCGTCCTCGCCTCCGTCGTCGCGGCCGGGATCGCCCAGACCGAGCGTCTGGAGGAGGCCCGGCGCCTCGCCTACACCGACTCCCTGACCGGCCTCGCCAACCGCCGCGCGGTGGACGTACGGCTGGAGGAGGCCGTGGAGCGGCACAGGGAGGACGGTGCCGTGGTCAGCCTCGTCGTCTGTGACCTCAACGGGCTCAAGCGAGTCAACGACACCCAGGGGCACGCCGTCGGCGACCGGCTCCTCGAACGGTTCGGGTCGGTGCTCTCGCTGTGCGGGGCCATGCTCCCGGGCACCCTCGCCGCGCGGCTGGGCGGCGACGAGTTCTGTCTGCTCGCGGTGGGCCCGTCGGCGGACGACGTGGTGCGGATCGCCGGCGAACTCTGCTATCGGGCGGCGGAGTTGGAGCTCGGCGAGGGGGTGGCGTGCGGGGTCGCCTCGACCGGGGACGCGATCGGCCCCGTACGGTCGGCGCGGCGGCTGTTCCGGCTGGCGGACGCGGCCCAGTACCGGGCGAAGGCCGTCCGGGCCGCGAAACCCGTGGTCGCCGGGCGTGAGGGCCCCGACGATCCCGTCGTACGTCTCGCGGACGCGCCCTCGCCCACGGCGGGTGAACGCCGCAGGTTCCGCGGACGGCACGACAGGCCCCGCACGTGACCTGCGCGGCGCCCCGCACGTGGCACAGGCGGCGCGCGCAGCGCCGGACGCGGCACCCTTCGGGACGTACGAAGCCGTCGTTGTGACGTACGCCGGAGTAAGGGGTCAACCCGCCACCCGCTAGTGACATCGAGGAATTCACTGCGTACGCTCCTGAATATGGATATGCACACTGTGGTGGTGGGGACGTCCGGAGTGACCGCGTCCGACGTTCTCGCCGTGGCGCGCGAAGGCGCCCGGATCGAGCTCTCCGACGAGGCGGTGGCGGCCCTCGCCGCGGCCCGCGCGATCGTGGACGCGCTGGCCGCGAAGCCGGAGCCCGTCTACGGCGTCTCCACCGGTTTCGGCGCCCTGGCGAGCCGGCACATCAGCCCGGAACTGCGCGCCCAGTTGCAGCGCAACATCGTCCGCTCGCACGCCGCCGGCATGGGCCCGCGCGTCGAGCGCGAGGTCGTCCGCGCGCTGATGTTCCTGCGGCTCAAGACCGTCTGCTCCGGGCACACCGGTGTGCGGCCCGAGGTCGCGCAGACCATGGCGGACATCCTGAACGCGGGCATCACCCCGGTCGTCCACGAGTACGGCTCGCTCGGCTGCTCCGGCGACCTGGCGCCGCTGTCCCACTGCGCCCTGACCCTGATGGGCGAGGGCGACGCCGAAGGCCCCGACGGTGTCGTGCGCCCCGCGGGCGAGCTGCTCGCCGAGGCCGGCATCACCCCCGTCGAGCTGCGCGAGAAGGAGGGCCTCGCCCTCCTCAACGGCACCGACGGCATGCTCGGCATGCTGGTCATGGCCCTCGCCGACCTGGAGACGCTGTACAAGTCGGCCGACGTCGCCGCCGCGCTCTCCCTCGAAGCGCTCCTCGGCACGGACAAGGTCCTCGCCCCCGAGCTGCACGCCATCCGCCCGCACCCCGGCCAGAGCGCCAGCGCCGCCAACATGCTGGCCGTGCTGAAGGGTTCGGAGCTCACCGGCCACCACCAGGACGACGCCCCGCGCGTCCAGGACGCCTACTCCGTGCGCTGCGCCCCGCAGGTTGCCGGCGCCGGCCGGGACACCCTCGCGCACGCCCGCACGGTCGCCGAGCGCGAGCTGGCCGCCGCCGTCGACAACCCGGTCGTGCTGCCCGACGGGCGCGTCGAGTCGAACGGCAACTTCCACGGCGCCCCCGTCGCCTACGTCCTCGACTTCCTCGCCATCGCCGCCGCCGACCTCGGCTCGATCGCCGAGCGCCGCACCGACCGGCTGCTCGACAAGAACCGGAGCCACGGCCTGCCGCCGTTCCTCGCGGACGACGCGGGCGTCGACTCGGGCCTGATGATCGCCCAGTACACGCAGGCCGCTCTGGTCAGCGAGATGAAGCGGCTCGCCGTCCCGGCGTCGGCGGACTCCATCCCCTCCTCCGCCATGCAGGAGGACCACGTCTCCATGGGCTGGTCGGCGGCGCGCAAGCTGCGCACCTCCGTGGACAACCTGACCCGGATCGTGGCCATCGAGCTGTACGCCGCCACCCGCGCGATCGAACTGCGTGAGGGCCTGACCCCGGCCCCTGCCTCGCGGGCGGTCATCGACGCGGTCCGCGCGGCCGGCGTCCAGGGCCCCGGCCCGGACCGCTTCCTCGCCCCCGACCTGGCGGCGGCGGACGCGTTCGTGCGCGCGGGCGGCGTGGTGGCCGCGGTGGAGCCGGTGACCGGCCCGCTCGCGTAGCAGAGCTCGTCGCGTGTGGGCCGGGGCTGTGTCCCGGCCCACACGCTTCGCCTCGCCCTCTGGTATCAGGGTGTGCTACTGTCTCATTGATACGTTTTTGGTACCCATTTACTTTGTGCGCCTGATCGGAATCCTCCGCAGGCGCGTTTTGTTTTACCGGCATCTCCGGCATTACCCGGTGCATCTCCGGATGGGGGCCCACTACCTGTTCAGGAGAACAACATGGCTACTGGCACCGTGAAGTGGTTCAACTCGGAAAAGGGCTTCGGCTTCATCGAGCAGGACGGCGGCGGCCCGGACGTCTTCGCCCACTACTCGAACATCGCCAGCTCCGGCTTCCGTGAGCTCGTCGAGGGCCAGAAGGTCTCCTTCGAGGTCACGCAGGGCCAGAAGGGCCTGCAGGCGGAGAACATCGTTCCCGCCTAGTTCGAACGCGCTTTTCCAGAGCCGGGTCCCGCCCCTTCGGGTGCGGGACCCGGCTCAGCGCTGTGACAGCTCATGCAGTCGGTGAGCGCTGTGTGTGCAGTCCGTGGGCCCAGGAAGGAAAACAGATCCAGCATGACTCGATCCGAACGTCCCGTCCGTAAGCGGCCGGCGAACGCACGTGCCGCGCAGTCCGGCGGCTCCGCGAAGAGCGCGGGCCGGGGAGCCGGCCGCGCCGGCGCCCGCAAGGTCGCGCCTCCGCAGGAGTTCTCCCTGCCCGAGACGATCACGCCGGCGCTGCCCGCGGTCGAGTCCTTCGACGCGCTGGACATGCCCGCCGCCCTGACGAAGACCCTCGCGGCCCAGGGCGTCACCGAGCCCTTCCCCATCCAGGGCGCCACCCTGCCCAACTCCCTCGCCGGGCGCGACGTGCTCGGCCGGGGACGCACCGGCTCCGGCAAGACGCTCGCCTTCGGGCTCGCGCTCCTCGCCCGCACCGCCGGCCGCCGCGCCGAGCCGCGCCACCCGCTCGCGCTCGTCCTCGTCCCCACGCGCGAACTCGCCCAGCAGGTCGACGACGCGCTGACGCCGTACGCCACGGCCGTCAACCTGCGCGTGGTCACGGCCGTGGGCGGGATGTCGATCGGGCGCCAGGCCGGCACGCTGCGCCGCGGCGCCGAGGTGCTCGTCGCCACGCCGGGCCGGCTCAAGGACCTCATCGAGCGGGGCGACTGCGCCCTCGGCCAGGTCGCGATCACCGTGCTGGACGAGGCCGACCAGATGGCCGACATGGGCTTCATGCCGCAGGTCACCGCGCTGCTCAAGCAGGTCGAGCCGGGCGGCCAGCGGCTGCTCTTCTCGGCCACCCTCGACAAGAACATCGACCGCCTCGTCAAGATGTTCCTCACCGACCCCGTGGTGCACTCCGTCGACCCGTCCGCGGGCGCGGTGACGACCATGGAGCACCACGTGCTGCACGTCGCCGACGAGACCGACAAGAAGGCCGTCGCCACGCGCATCGCGGCCCGTGACGGCCGGGTCATCCTCTTCGTCGACACCAAGCGCGGCGCCGACCGCTTCACCAAGCGGCTGCTCGCCAGCGGTGTCCGGGCCTCCGCCCTGCACGGCGGGCGCAGCCAGCCGCAGCGCAACCGCACCCTCGACCAGTTCAAGAACGGTCAGGTCACCGCGCTCGTGGCCACCAACGTGGCGGCCCGCGGCATCCACATCGACGACCTCGACCTCGTGGTCAACGTCGACCCGCCGACCGACCACAAGGACTACCTCCACCGCGGCGGCCGCACCGCCCGCGCCGGAGAGTCCGGCAGCGTCGTCACCCTGGTGCTCCCCGAGCAGAAGCGTGAGATGACGCGGCTGATGGCGGACGCGGGCATCACGCCGCGCACCGCCCGCGTGAAGTCCAGCGACGAGGAACTCGCCCGTCTCACCGGCGCCCGCGAGCCTTCCGGCGTCCCCGTCGTGATCGAGGTCCCGCAGCCGGTCGAGCAGCCGAAGGCGCGGCCCAAGACGCGGCGTGCCACCGGTGGCGGCGCCCGGCGCCCGGCGGTCGCCGACGGCGACACGGCCGGACGCGCGAGCGCCGGTTCGGACGGCCAGGCCCGCCGCCGGCGCGGCGGACGTCCGGGCTCGGACGCGGGCGCCGCGACGGGCGGCACGCCCGCCGGACGCCGCACGGGCACCGGCGCGAGCCGTCGCACGGAAGCGGGGGGAGCGGCCGCGGGTCGTCGTACCGAGACCGGTGGTGGCGCGGGTCGTCGTACCGAGACCGGTGGTGGCGCCGGCCGTCGTACGGACGCCGGCGGTGGCGCGGGTCGTCGTGGCGAGGCCGGTGGCGGCGCGGGTGCGGGTCGCTCCGGTGGCCGCGGGCGTGCTCCGCAGCGCGGTGGCCAGAACGGCGGCCAGGGCGCCGGCGGCCGCAGGGCCGCCTGACCTGACACGATCTGGCCTGACCTGACCTGACACGAGCTGATCTGAACCGACTTGACCTGACTTGATCGGTTCGGCTTCACGGTGGCCCCGTAACCCCCTGGCGCACGCCTCGGGTTGCGGGGCCGCGCTGTGAGCTGCCCGGTTCCCGGGGACGGGAGATCCGTTCTCGCGGCGGCCGGAGCCGTGGCCGGGCCCCGTGCCGCGAGGGGTTCAGACGTCGCCGAGGAAGCCCGGGTCCACCCCGTCCAGTTTCAGGGCGACATCCCGGTGCAGGCCGAGGAGTTCGGCCAGCGGCACCGCCCGGCGGCTGGTCGACATGAGGTCACGCCGCGCCTCCGCCGACCACAGGAACGGCACCACGGACAGCCCCTGGACGCCCGTGAGGGCACCGGACTCGGCCCGCCAGCCGGGCCAGCGCAACGTGTCGTAGAAATGATCCGTGCCCTCGCGCAGGAGCCACTGGAGCCATGCCCCGTGGCCGACTTCGAGCGATTCCCACTTCAGGGAGTCGGGCGCGAAGTACACGATCTCGCCGGGGCGGCCGGGACGCCCCACCGACTCGGGGTCGGGGCCGTTGAGGACGAAGACCCCGCCCAGCACGTCGTGGCCGACGACGAGCCCGCCGTCCTGCGGGCGCCAGTCCGGATCGAAGTACTCGGGGAATCCGTTGACTTCGGCCAGCGAGGGCAGGTCCGTCGTACCGCCCGGCAGCCCCGTGGAGGAGTCCTCGGCCGGACTGCCGTAGATCCGCAGCCATCCGCTGTCCAGCACCACACCGCCGCAGTTGAGCACCATCCCGCCCAGCCAGGACCGTGCCGTGACCTGGAGTTGGAGCAGGCTCGCGCGGCCCAGGTCCAGGTCCACGGGAGGAACCTCCATGGACACCCCGCTGGCGGCGAGCGCCTTGGACAGCAGCGGCCAGGACGGTTCCTCGACGTCGGTCAGCTCGCTCAGCTTTCGCATGGCTTCCCCGTGGGTTGTCCGGAACGCGGTCGGTGCGCGGTCGGTGCGCTCAGTAGGCAATCATGCGCTCTCGGCGCACGGAATACGCCACGAATCCGGCGCCCAGAGCGAGGAAGAGCGTGCCGCCGACGAGATACGGCGTGGTGTCCACGGCGCCGGTGTCCGCGAGCCGGGTCCCGTCGTCACCGGCCGGCGTGCCCGGCCCGTTGCCGTCGGAGAGCGCGCTCGGCCCGCTGTCGTCGGAGACCGTACGGGCACCGCCGTCGCCCGTATCGGTGGACATCCGTGTCGTCGCGGTGACGGTCGGTGCCGCGGGCGCGGACGTCGTCGCGCTCGGTGACGGTACGTCCTGGGTCGCGTTGGCGGACGGGACGAACCACAGGGCACCCAGGAGGGTCCCCGCTGCGGTGGCGGTCAGCAACGATCGACGTGCGGCGGACACGAAATATCGATCCCCTTGTGGCGCTTGCGAATTGGCCGTGCGGGCCGATGCTAATGAAAGGCGCGGGTCGTGGGAAAGTCGCGCATGCCAGGAGCCGTACGCTCCCTCCCATGAGTACCCCTGAGACTTCACAATTTGTCCGGCTTCGTGTCGAACTCGTTCTGGAGGTCGACGACGCCGACGCGGTCACCCGGGCCGCGCTGGGCCGGATCAGCGATGATGCGGACATGCCGGCCGAGGAAAGGGCGCACGCCGAGGCCGCAGTGACGGAAGACACTGCGGAGGCCCTGGCTTATCTCGTCGACCCGTTCGACCTGGTCAGCGAGGTGCCCGGAGTCGAACTCGCGCAGGCGTCGTGGAGCAGTGAGCCCGTTGACTACGATCCTGATTCGCCGGATTGGGACATCGACGAGGATGATGCCGAAGAGGACGACGAGGAAGACGTGCGCGGCTGACGCGGTCCGGGAGGCGTGACCCCGGCCGGTGGACGCCGTCCGGGGCTCCTTGCCCCCGGCGCGGCAGGACCGCCTCCGTGTCTCCCCGGCGTCAACCCTCCGTACCGTTTCGGTCCTTGTGGCCGGGTGCGGTCGCGTGCGGCGGACGTGGCGTGAGCCACACTTCCGAGGGAAGTGGAACGGGAGTAACCGGTTGCGGCGTTCTTAGTAGTTACGGGACTGCCGTAGTCCTTTTCGGGAATCGGCGACGATGGAGAAGCGTGTGATGACGATCAGTAAGCGGCGCAAGCGTCTTGTGGCGGCGTCCGCACTGCTCGGCGGGGTGCTGGTGCTCTCTGCGTGCAGCGGAGGCGACGACAAGGCCGGCGCGTCGGACGGCGGCGACTCCACGTCGCAGGCCAAGGTCGACGAGGCCGCGGCCAAGAAGACGTCCGAGGCACTGATCAAGATCACACCCAAGGACGGCTCCGACAACGCCTCGATCAACAACGGCACCGCCGTCGCGGTCACCAAGGGCACGCTCACGTCCGTCACGATGAAGACCGCGTCCGGCACCGACGTCGCCGGTCAGATATCGGCTGACAAGAAGAGCTGGAAGCCGCTGAACCGCCTGGACCGCGCCACGACGTACAAGATCGCAGCCGAGGCCGCCGACTCCGAGGGCCGCACGGCCCACGAGAACGCGTCGTTCACCACGGTCTCCCCCGCCAACAGCTTCATCGGCAACTTCACGCCCGAGGACGGTTCCACCGTCGGTGTCGGCATGCCGGTCTCGATCAACTTCGACAAGGCGATCACCGACAAGGCCGCGGTGCAGAAGGGGATCACGGTCACCTCCAGCAGCGGTCAGGAGGTCGTCGGGCACTGGTTCAACGCCAACCGCCTGGACTTCCGCCCGGAGGCCTACTGGACGGGCGGCTCCACCGTCACCCTCAAGCTGAACCTCGACGGGGTCCAGGGCGCGAGCGGTGTCTACGGCGTGCAGCAGAAGACGGTCACCTTCAAGATCGGCCGCAACCAGGTCTCCATCGTCGACGCCAAGACCAAGACGATGCAGGTCACCCAGGACGGCAAGGTCGTCAAGACCATCCCGATCTCCGCGGGTGCTCCGGACCACACCACGTACCAGGGCCAGATGGTGATCTCCCAGAAGTTCAAGGAGACCCGGATGGACGGCTCGACCGTCGGCTTCACGAACGACGACGGCAAGGGCGAGTACGACATCAAGGACGTGCCGCACGCGATGCGTCTGTCGAACTCCGGCACCTTCATCCACGGCAACTACTGGGGCGCGAAGTCCATCTTCGGCTCCGTCAACACCAGCCACGGCTGTGTCGGCCTGTCCGACACCAAGGGCGCCAACGACGCCAACACGCCCGCCGCGTGGTTCTTCAACCACTCGCTGATCGGTGACGTCGTGGTCGTCAAGAACACCGGCGACAAGACCATCGCCCCGGACAACGGCCTCAACGGCTGGAACCTGGACTGGGCGGCCTGGAAGGCCGGTTCGGCCGCCTGACCCGAGACGCGGACGCCCGGCCGAGACCGGACCCCGTGCGGCGGACCGGCCGAGGCCGGGGCGCGAGCGAGTGAACGCCGATGCGGCGGTGGCCCCCACGGGCCGCCGCCGCATCGGCGTTCACGCACATCCGCGTCTCCCGCATCGGTGTCTCCCAAAGATTTCTGGGCCCGGCCACAGCCTTCTCATGGTTCTTTTATTTCGGCCTTATTCCTTCATCACGCGCCGTAACTAGCTTGCGGCGCATGTTCTTCACCTACCTGAGGCGCGAACTGCGCCGCCGCAGAAAGGCGGCCCTCGTCGTCGCCTCCGGGCTCGCCCTGGGCATAGCCCTGGTCATCGTGGTCAGTTCCGTGTCCTCGGGCATGGAGAAGGCCCAGGGCAAGGTCCTGCAGTCGCTGTACGGGCTCGGGACCGACATGACGGTCACCAAGGCCGCGGCCGCCCAGAGCACCAGCGACCGCCCCCGCTTCAACTTCGACGCGAACGACAGCGATTCCGACAAGGAACAGAGCAGCGACCGCGTCATGGTCCAGGGTTTCCAGACCCTGGCCTCCTCGACCGTCTCCAAGGTCGACGCGCAGCAGGGCGTCGCGGACTCCGTCGGCGGCCTGAGCCTCCAGGTCGTCCGCATCAACGGCCAGTTCACGCGCGGCCAGTTCAAGCAGGACCCGAACAGCGGCGGCGGCAGCCGGCAGGGCGGCCCCGGGGCCCAGCAGTCCCCGCAGGGCCGTGTCGAGGGCGGCGGCGCCAACTTCGACGTCAACAACTACACGGTCTACGGCACCGACGTCACCAAGCCGGCCCTCGGCCCGCTGACCTCGTCGAAGATCACCAGTGGTCGTACGTTCAAGACCTCCGAGACGAACGCCAAGGTCGTCGTCGCGGACAAGTCGTACGCCAAGGAGAAGAAGCTCAAGCTCGGTGGCACCGTCACCATCAAGAGCGTCAAGTACAAGATCATCGGCATCGCGACGCCCGACAGCGGCGACGCGGCGGCCAACCTCTACATTCCGCTCCAGCAGGCGCAGACGCTCAGCGACTCCAAGAACAAGGTCACGACGATCTACGTCAAGGCCTCGGACTCGCAGCAGATCGCCGGCGTGAAGAGCACCATCCAGAAGAACATCTCGGGCACGACGGTCACCACCTCCGCCGACCTCGCGGACACGGTCTCCGGCTCCCTGTCCACCGCCTCCAACCTCGCCTCGAACGTCGGCAAGTGGCTGTCGATCGCGGTGCTCGTGGCCGCGTTCCTGGTCGCCGGTCTGCTCACCTCCTCCGCCGTCTCCCGCCGTGTGCGTGAGTTCGGCACCCTCAAGGCGCTCGGCTGGAAGTCGAGCCGCGTGACCCGCCATGTGGTCGGCGAGGCCATCGTCAACGGTCTGGTCGGCGGCGTCCTCGGCATCGCCCTCGGCCTCGCGGGCGCCTACGTCGTCACCGAGATCAGCCCCAACCTCCAGGCCCAGGTGGCGAGCGCGGGCCGTGGCGGAGGCGGCGGTTTCGGCGGCGGTGGTGGCGGCGGCTTCGGCGGCCCGGCGCGGCAGAGCGCCTCCAAGGCCCTCGACGTCGCGCTCACCGCGCCCGTCAGCGTCAACACCATCGTCATCGCGGTGGGCCTGGCCGTGGCCGGTGGCCTGATCGCCGGCGCCTTCGGCGGCTGGCGCGCCTCCCGGCTGCGTCCCGCCGACGCCCTGCGCCGCGTCGAATAGGCCCCGCCCCTCACGTACTTACGTATCCCAGGAGTAACACCATGTACGAACTCAGAGGCGTCATCAAGCGCTATGTGCGGGGCAAGGAATCGATCAACGCGCTCGCCGGGATCGACCTGACGATCGGCGACGGCGACCGGCTCGTCATCCAGGGCCCCACCGGCGGCGGCAAGTCCACCCTGCTCCAGATGCTCGGCGGGCTCGACCGTCCCACCGAGGGCAGCGTCGAACTCGACGGCGTCGACATGGCGAAGCTGTCCGAGGCGAAGCTCACCAAGGTGCGCAGCGAGAACATCGGCTTCGTCTTCCAGAGCTTCAACCTGATCCCCACGCTCACCGCCCAGGAGAACGTCGAGACCGCGCTCGTACCGCTGCGGGTCAAGGCGAGGGAACGGCGTGAGCGGGCCGCCGCGGCCCTGGAGTCCGTGGGCCTCGCCGAGCGCCTCGGGCACCTGCCCGCCGAGCTCTCGGGCGGTCAGCAGCAGCGCGTGGCGATCGCCCGCGCCCTGGTCAAGCAGCCCAAGGTGCTGCTCGCCGACGAGCCCACCGGCAACCTCGACGAGTCCATGCGCGACGAGATCATGGAGGTGCTCGAAGCCATGTGGAAGGAGCACGGCCTGACCTTCATCATGGTCACGCACGACTCCGCGATCGCGAAGAAGGCCCCGCGCCTCGCGACGATCCGCAAGGGGAAGATCACCGTCAAGGAGAACGCGGCACTGTAGTGGCGGCACGCACGCGCCCCGGGCCCGTCGGGGCGCGGGAATGAGCCCGCAGCGAACGGGCCACCGGAAACAGAGCTTCCGGTGGCCCTTCCGTGTTTGTGTGGAGACATGACCGTCTCGACAGTCGAATACATCCGGTACCGCATCCCCGAGGAGCAGTCGGCCGCGTTCCTCGCCGCCTACACCCGCGCCGCCGTCCAGCTCGCGGCGGCCCCGCAGTGCGTCGACTACGAACTCGCGCGCTGCGAGGAGGACTTCGAGCACTTCGTCCTGAGGATCACCTGGACCTCGACCGAGGACCACATCGAGGGCTTCCGCGCCTCCGAGCTCTTCCCGGACTTCCTCGCCGAGATCCGCCCGTACATCGGCAGCATCGAGGAGATGCGCCACTACAAACCGACCTCCGTGCGCGGCCAGGGCGCCTCCGTGCCCACGCTCTACGCCTGGGCGGGCGGCGCCGAGGCCTTCGCCCGTCTCACCGAGGCCTTCTACGGCAAGGTCCTCAAGGACGACCTCCTCGCGCCGCTGTTCGCGGGTCTCGCGCCCGAACACGCCGCCCATGTGGCCCTCTGGCTCGGCGAGGTCTTCGGCGGACCGCCGGGGTACACCGAGACCCAGGGCGGCCACGGTCACATGGTCGCCAAGCACCTGGGCAAGGGCATCACGGAGGTCCAGCGCCGCCGCTGGGTGAACCTCCTCCAGGACGCCGCCGACGACGCGGGGCTCCCCACCGACGCCGAGTTCCGCTCCGCCTTCCTCGCCTACGCCGAGTGGGGCACGAGGCTCGCCGTGTACTTCTCGGGCCCGGACGCGACACCGCCGGCGGAGCAGCCCGTACCGAAGTGGACCTGGGGAGCCGCGCCGCCGTACCGGCCCTGAGCCGGGCGCACCCGCGTGATCAGTGGGGTGAGGACGCGCCCGCGCGGGTCGCGTCCGTCCCCCACGACGCCAGCAGCCGCAACGCCCCGGCCGACTCCGACCCCGGCTCCGCGTGATACGTGACCAGCGCCAGCTCCGTGTCACCGATCAGCCGGAACGACTCGAACTGCAACGCGAGGTCCCCCACCAGCGGATGCCGCAGCAGCTTCACCCCGTGGCTCTTCTCCTTCACGTCGTGCGTCGCCCACAGCCGCCGGAAGTCCTCGCTCTTCACGGACAGCTCCCCGACCAGCGCGGCCAGCCGCGGATCGTCCGGATGGCAGCCCGCGTCCATGCGCAGCAGACAGACGATGTCGATCGCCTTCTGCTCCCACTCCACGAAGAGGTCCTTGTACTCGGGCCGCAGGAAGACCATCCGCGCCCAGTTCCGCTCCTGCGGCGGCAGCTCCGACCAGTCCCCGAAGACGGCCGCCGCCATCCGGTTCCACACGAGCACGTCGGAGCGCCGTCCGGTGATGTACGCCGGGACGCCGTCGAGGGTGTCGAGAAGCTGGCGCAGGGAGCCGCGCACCTGCTGCGGCCGCGCCGCCTGCCGCTTCTTGTGCTGCTTGGGCTTCGCGAGGTGCGTGAGGTGGTTGTGCTCGGCGTCCGTCAGCCGCAGCGCCTTCGCGATGGCGTCCAGCACCTCCGCCGACACATTGCGACCGTGCCCCTGCTCCAGGCGCGTGTAGTACGCGACGGACACCCCGGCGAGCTGGGCCAGCTCCTCACGGCGCAGCCCGGGCACCCGGCGGTGCCGCCCGAAGTCGGGCATCCCGACGTCCTCCGGCTTCAGCCGGGCACGGCGGCTGCGCAGGAACTCGCTCAGCTCGGCACGCCGGTCGAGGGGGAGAGCCGCCTCACCGGCGGGACCCACGGAGGGCTGTTCATCCATATGTCCAGTATCAACGGTCGTACGACACGGAGCCTGACCCCGCCAGTGGTAGGACCAGTGAACGTACGCGGAACCGTGGTCTGGGTGAGCCGTGCGGGATCGGGCAGGCTTGACGCCGTGCCCGGCGCGAGACAGCCGGGCACGGACCACCCCCCTCCCGAGGAGAACTCCGGCATGACCACTGTCGTTGCGTACGCCGCGCCCGCCGCCAAGGCTCCGCTGGAGCGCACCACCATCGAGCGTCGCGCGGTCAGGGAGCACGACGTCCTGATCGACATCAAGTTCGCCGGCATCTGCCACTCCGACATCCACCAGGCCCGCGAGGGCTGGGGCAAGGCCGCCTTCCCCATGGTGCCGGGCCACGAGATCGCCGGCATAGTCGAGGAGGTCGGCCCCGGCGTCACCAAGTTCAAGGTCGGCGACCGCGTGGGCGTCGGCTGCCTCGTCGACTCCTGCCGCGAGTGCGACAACTGCCTGGCCGGTCTGGAGCAGTACTGCACCGGCGGGGGCGTCGGCACGTACAACGCCGTCGGCAAGGACGGCGAGCCCACCTACGGCGGCTACTCCCAGAAGATCGTCGTCGACGAGAACTACACCCTGCGCATCCCCGACGGCATCTCCCTCGATGTCGCCGCGCCGCTGCTCTGCGCCGGCATCACCACGTACTCCCCGCTCAAGCACTGGAACGCCGGCCCCGGCAAGAAGGTCGCCATCCTCGGCATGGGAGGTCTCGGCCACATGGGCGTCAAGATCGCCCACGCCCTCGGCGCCGAGGTCACGGTCCTCTCCCAGTCGCTGCGCAAGAAGGACGACGGCCTGAAGCTCGGCGCCGACCACTACCACGCCACCAGCGACCCGGAGACCTTCAAGGCGCTGCGCGGCACGTTCGACCTGATCCTGTCCACCGTCTCCGCCCCGCTGGACCTGGACGCCTACCTCGCCCTGCTGCGCACGGACGGCGCCTTCGTGAACGTGGGCGCGCCCGAGGAGCCGGTCCGGCTCAACCTGTTCTCGGTGATCGGCGGCCGCAAGACCCTCGCGGGCTCCGGCATCGGCGGCATCCAGGAGACCCAGGAGATGCTGGACTTCTGCGCCGCGAACGGCTTCGGCGCCGAGATCGAACTGATCGACGCGTCCGAGATCAACGAGGCCTACGAGCGGGTCCTGGCGAGCGACGTGCGCTACCGCTTCGTGATCGACACGGCCACGATCCGGTAGTCCCGGCCGAGCCGGCCGCTTCGCGGCACAAGACGGCGCACGACCCGGAGGCGCCGTTCCCGTCCTACGACGGGAACGGCGCCTCCGGTGCTTCCCGACCGGAGGTGACCTGCCAGAATGCCCGGTCACGGCGGCCGCCGTCCCATGGATGTGCGGGATGGTGATTACTGGATAGAGTCACCTCTTTACACATGGTTGTGGGGACAACCAACGGGGGCCGTTCGGCCGCCGGCATCGGGGGAGGGCCTGCAAGCTCATGAGTCGTCGCTCTACGGGTTTCGTCGGTGTCTGGGCCGAGGCGCAGCGGCAGCAGCAACGCCAGCGGGAGCTCGACGAGAGACGGCGCAGGCAGCAGGAGCAGCGGGCGCGGGCCCACCAGCGGCGGGCCGCCCAGGAGTACCGCGAGTACCGGCAGGCGGAGGCGCGCCGCCGTACCGATGAACTGGACGCCGAGGTCGCCTCGTTGCAGGGTCTGCTCGCCGCGGGCTGCCGGGCGCCCGCCTTCCGGGCCGCCTCGCTCCTGCGTCCCGAACAGATCCAGCCCTTCGCCCCGGGTCCGCTGGCGCAGCCGGTGGTCATGCCGGACATCGGCCGGTACCAGGCACAGAGCGGCTGGACCGCGAACCGCCGGGCGCAGGCGCAGGCCGAGGCGCAGGCGCGCTTCGAGCGGGACTGGCACGCCGCCCAGGCCGCCGAGGCCCACCGGCAGCGCCAACTGGCCTCGTACCAGCGGGAGTACCAGCAGTGGGCCGATGCCCAGCTGGCGGACGTGCGACGGCACAACGCGGGTGTGGCCGAGGTGGCCGAAGGAGTCCTCCGCGGGGATCCCGACTCCGTGATCGAGTACTTCTCCGCCGCGCTCTACTCGTCGTCGGCGTGGCCGGAGGGCTTCCCGCGCGGGGTCACCGCCGCCTTCGACGCGGCAGCCGGGGAACTGGTCCTCGACTGGGAGCTGCCCGCCTACGACGTCGTCCCCGAGGTGAAGGCCGTCCGGTACCTGTCCGGCGCCGACCAGGACAAGGAGACGGCCCGTCCCGTGACCCAGCGGCGGGGCCTGTACCGCGAGGTCCTCGCGCAGAGCCTGCTGCTCGTGCTGCACGAACTCTTCGGCGCCGACGAGCGGGGCACGCTCGCATCGGTCGTCCTGAACGGCTTCGTGGACGGACACGACCCCGCCACGGGCCGGCCGGACCACATCGTCCTCGCCACCGTCAGGGCCGTCCGTTTTCCGTTCCTCGAACTGCGCCTCGCCCAGGTGGACGCGGCCAGTTGTCTGACCGACGGACTGCGCGGGCAGCTCTCGGCCCGGCCGGACCAGCTCACGCCCGTACGGCCCGGCCGGCGGCCGCGGGACGTGGGGAACCGCGTCGTCGCCCACGGCGGCGACGAGGATCCCGATCTGTACGCCATGGACCCGATCGCGTTCGAGGAGCTCGTGGCCGATCTGTTCCGGGCCATGGGGATGCAGGCGGTGACGACCCAGCGCTCGAACGACGGCGGTGTGGACGTCGACGCGCTGGACCCGGCGCCGATCCGGGGCGGCAAGATCGTCGTCCAGGTGAAGCGCTACCGGAACACCGTGCCGCCCACCGCGGTACGCGATCTGTACGGGACGGTGCAGGACGCGGGCGCCAACAAGGGGGTGCTCGTGACGACGTCGGGGTTCGGCCCCGGCTCGCACGCCTTCGCCGAGGGCAAGCCGCTGGAGCTCATCGCCGGTCCCGAACTCGTGGATCTGCTGCATCGGCACGGGCTGCGGGGGAGGCTGGGGGACGGGGACCGCTCGGGGGCGGCTTCGTCGTCCCGGCCGGCGCAGGGGTCCCGGTCGCCCGAGGCGTCCCGGCCTGGTCAGGGGTCCGGGGAGCCCAGGCCTGCTCAGGGGTCCCGGGCGTCGGGGCCGTCCCGGTCGTCGTCGGGGGCGCCGCGGGCGGGCCGGCCGGATGCGGGGCCCCGGCTGCCCGACGACCACAACGTCCTCGGGATGGGATGGACCGGAGACGTCGCGCTGGACGTCTGCGCGCTCGTCTGCCGAGGCGGGCGGGTCCTCGGCGACGATCACTTCGTCTTCTACAACAACCCGCGGACACCGGACGGTTCGGTGTCCGCGCTGCCCGCGGCGCCGCCCGACAAGGCCGCGATCGGCGTCTCCTTCGACGCCCTGCCGGCGGAGGCCGACCGGGTCGTCCTCGTGGCCGCCATCGACCCCGAGGCCGACCCGGACGCCGACCTCTCCGGCTTCACGGACGCCGGCATCCGGCTGCTCGGCCCCGACCTGGCCGAACTGGACCGGCTCGACGTCTCCGACGGCCGGTCCGGCGAGACCGCCCTGGTCCTCGGCTCCTTCCGGCGCCGGGCCGACGGGAACTGGACGTTCGTCCTCGGCGGCAAGGGCTACCCGGGCGGGCTCGCGGAACTCGTACGGGACTTCGGCATCGCGGTGGAGTAGGACCGCACGCGGGGCGCGCCCCGGTCGGGCCTCAGGGGCCGACGACCGCGCCGGCGTAGACGTTGTCCGGAGTGACGATCTCCGTGACGGCCCTCGCGACCAGCGTGGACGGCTCCTGGCCCTCGTACGTGATGTCGGTGTTGAGCATGATGACCAGGGTGGCCTTCTTCGAGGGCAGATACACGGTCACGGTCTCGTATCCCGGCAGGGAGCCGTTGTGCCCGATCCATCCGCTGGCGTTGAAGATGCCGAGGCCGTACGTCGTTCCCGGGAAGCCCGTCGGCAGCGTCTTGAGGCGCTGTGCCTGGGTCTCGGGGCTGAGCAGCGTGCCGGTGGCGACGACCTTGGCCCAGTGCCGCAGGTCCTGGAGGTTCGAGATCATCGCCCCGGCGGCCCAGGCCCAACTAGGGTTCCAGTTCGTGGAGTTGGTGACCTCACCGCTCAGTGTCTGGTCGGTGTAGCCCTGCGGGTGCGGTTCGGGGAACTCGTTCCCCTTCGGGAACAGCGTGTGGCGCAGATGAGCCGGGCGCAGGACCCGCCCGTCGATGACGTCCCGGAGCTTGTGACCGGTGACCTTCTCGACGACGAGGCCCAGCAGGATGAGGTTGCTGTTGCAGTACTCGAACTGCGCGCCCGGGGCGAAGGTGTTGGGGTGCTTGAAGCCGTACGCGAGCAGCTCCCGCGGGGTGAAGACCCGCTGCGGGTCGCTCAGCAGGTCGTGCTCGAAGTCCGCGTCGGAGGTGTACGGGAACAGTCCGCTGCGCATCTCGGCGAGCTGGCGGAGCGTGATCCGGCGGCCGTTCGGCACGCCGGGGATGTAGCGGGAGATGGGGTCGTCCAGCCGGACCTGGTGCCGGTCGACGAGTTCGAGCAGCGCGGTGACGGTGAAGGTCTTGGTCTCGCTGCCGATCCGGACGTAGGAGTCGGCGGACATCGGCTTGCCGGTGGTCTTGTCGGCGACGCCGGTCGCGCGGACGTAGTTCCCCTTGCCGGGCATCCACAGCCCGACGACGACACCGGGGATGCCGGCCTGCTCGCGGACGTGTGCGACGGCCTTGTCCAGCCGGGCGCTCAGTGCCGGGTCGAGGCTGTCGCTCGCGTTGTCGTCCTCGCCGTATCCGTCCGCGCCCGCCGCGTGGACGCCGGCCGGGCGGACACCCGGCGCGCGGAGGGCCGCGGCCGGCGTCGTCGTCATCGGGGCCAGCACGGATGCCGCGAGCAGTGCCACCGCGAGGGGACGGCGGTAGGAGGTATGTCGCATGAGGGCGCCTCTTCCGGATCGGGTTCAGGTCCCCGTCACGGGAACAGACGGCAACACCACCACTCGCGCCCCCGCCACGAGCCCCGGTCCGATCAACGTTCCGGCAAGTCCACTCGATCGGAGCCACGGTGGCCGGGCACGCCACGGGCATCGCGGCTCACAACCATCGGGCGCACTGGTGTGTCTGCTGTACGTCGTGGGAGATCGGGACCGGCGGGCCGGTGAGGACCGCCGGGATCCGGGAACGGGGGGACGGGATGAGGGAACGGACGAACCGCCGCCGGACGGCGGGGCGCCCCCTGCTGGTGATCACGGGTCTGTTCGTCGCGGGCACCGCCGTGACCTGGCTCGCGGTCACGCATCTCGCCTACGCCACGGGGATGGCGGGTACGTCCGGCCCTCTCAGCGTCCAGTCCTGCTCGTACAGCCAGACCGGAGGCCACCGGTACCCGCACTGCCACGGCATCTTCCGTTCCGACGACGGGACCGTCGTGGACACCGACGCCACGGTCGACAGCGACCTGCCCGTCGGCAGCACGGTCGCGCTGCGGCGGACGTCCTCCGACACCTACGAACAGATCGGCGTGGACGCCGTGTTCGGCTGGCTGGCACTCTCCCTGTTCGGCCTGGTGGTGCTGACCCTGGGAGCCACGGCCGTACGTGCCCGAACCGGCCCGGAGACCGGATCCCGCCGGCTGCGGGTCCTGCTGGGCGTCCTGCTCACCGCGACGCTGACCAGCGCGTTCATCGGCGGGGTGGCGGGCCTGCTCCAGGGACTCTGAGGCTGTCCGCGCAACGCCCCGGGGATGTCAGTGGCGCGGCATACGATCCGGGGATGCGAGCTTCAGGAACGTTCAGAGTCGCCGGCTTCACTCCAACACCGGTACCGAGCCCCGCAATCGAGACGGCGCTGCCCGTCGGCGTCGCCACGATGGAGAAGGAGTACGAAGGCGAGATCGCCGGACGCTCCGCCACGTTGTTCACCGCCGCGTTCGACCAGTCCGACGGGGTGGGAACGTACGTCGCCATGGAGTCCTTCGAGGGGACGCTCCACGGGCAGGCCGGGACCTTCAACTTCGCGCACTCCGCGACGACCCTGGGCGAGGGGAGGCAGAGCGAGTTCTTCGTCATCGTGCCGGCGAGTGGGACGGGTGCGCTGGCCGGGATCACCGGAACAGGCGGCATCGCGGTCGACACGGACGGCACCCACCGGATCCGGTTCGACTACGAACTGTCCCACTAGCCCGGCGCGGCGCGCCACGGGTCCCGTCCCCGACGAGAACTCCGAGCACCCGTCGTCGCTCCGGCCAGGATCCTGCCGGCGGCGGCCCTGTCCGTAGCGATCGGCGAAGACCGCCCGGCCGACATCGGTGTGCCCGTTGTGCCCGTTCGCATTCGCTGAGGCTTTTGGGTGTTTCTGCCGCACGATCATGAGACCCGGCGCGTCAGGGACCGTTTTGGCATATTCGTCACTAACCTCCCAGGATTGTAGAAGTCGATCTTTCGCAGATCGCACCCACTCACTCCATCGGAGATGACATGCGCAAGCTTCGCAACGCCGCCGTCCTGATCGCCGCGATCGGCAGCATCGGACTCGTGGGCGGCACGGCCCACGCCGGCGACCACGGCGACGGGTTCAACGTCAAGCAGCACTCCAGCTGCACGTCGCACGACCTGAACGCGGACGTCCTCGGCCAGGTCGGCGTGCTCAACGGCCTCGGCGGCAACCTGCTCGGCGGCGAGGGCAACCCTGGCGCCCAGGTCACCACCCTCGGCTCCTCCGCGGGCTGCAGCAACAGCGCCTTCTGACGTCCCGGCCGACGCTGAGTCACCGGCCGACAGACGGTCCCGGCCCCGGGCCTCAGCCCCGGGGCAGGGACCCTATGCGTGGGATCGGGAGGGTGATCAGGACGAGGCCTGGTCCGCCCTCCGGGTGTGCGGGGTAGGCATGCGGAACAGGCCTCCCAGCCTGCGCAGTGCCTCACTGTCGCCCGATGCCGACGCGGCGCCGCTCTCGATCGCCTCGGCCCAGGTGAGGCCCTGGCCGGTCAGGCGGAGGAATGCGTCCGTGCCGGTCGTGACGGTCGCGTCCGGGTGCTGGGCCGGTCCGTGCAGCGCCTCGATCGTCCCGTCGTCGATTCGGGCGTGGAAGATCTCGTCGTCGATGCGGAACTCGTACACCGCGCACAGTCCCGTGGCGGCCTCGGGGTCGAAGCAGGCCCGCAGGCCGAGCACGGCCCAGCCCGGGTGGAACGTGTCGGTCACGCGGGGTTCGCCCATGGCCCACTTCAGCCCCCACCGGGCCAACTCCAGGATCGCCGGCCCGAGTTCCTCACCGGCTTCGGTGAGGGCGTACGCGGCGGTCCGGGCGGGCGGGGGAAGTGTGATCTTCTGAGCCAGACCCTCGCGTTCCAGATGCTTCAGGCGCGCGGCCAGCAGTCCGGTGCCGAGCCCGCGCAGGCTGGTCTGCAGGTCGCCGAACCGCTTGGGCCCGGTCAGCAGCTCGCGGATCAGCAGTAGCGTCCAGCGCTCGCCGACGAGGTCGAGGGTGCGCGCGGTCGCGCAGTACTGGTTGTACGTTCGCTGTTCCACTTCATCACTTTAGACTCGGCGCTTCCCGTTCCTGAACGAAGCACTCTCCATGAGCATCCGGGCGAGCGGCTCGGGCCGGGTGAGCATCACGTCGTGCGGGCCGTCCAGCGCCCGTGTCCGATACCCGACGGCCTCACCGAACCGGTCGAAGGGGTAGGTCCCCGGCCTGCAGTGGATGGCCGTTCCGGGGATCTGGTCGACGGCCCCGGTCAGGCGAGTGCCTTCGGTGAACGTGCGCAGCGGCTGGGGGAGCAGGCGCGCGGCAAGCAAGGCCGAGTTGTCGGGGTCGACGATGCCGAACGCCTCCGGAGATGGGGCCGGGATCCGCTGTCCGTGCCCGAATGTCTCGGCCACCGCGCGGATCGCGTCGACGAAGGTGCTGGGGGCCAGGGTGAACATGCCGGAGCCGTCGGGCCCGGCCCATCCGTCCACAAGGACGATGTGGCCGACGGCGTCGGGCCGCGCGTCGGCAGCCTCCCGTACGACCAGGCCCGCGTAACTGTGTCCGACCAGTACGAGATCGCCCTCCTGCTGAACGGTGTCGATGGCGGCGACGACCGTCCTGGCGTCGTCGTGGAGCCCGCGATTTCCCGGGGTGCCCAGGTCCGGGGTGAGTGTGCGCGCCCCGGCGGCGCGCAGCAGCGGAACGACCCGGTCCCAGGCCCACGGGCCGTGCCAGGCGCCGTGGACGAGAACGAACGTGGTCATCGGTGATGCTCCTCGCGCAGCAGAGGCAGGACCCGGTCGGCGAATTCCTCCAGGCCCGCGTCGTGGTCATCGGTCGCCAGACGGATCACGAGGTGGCGGGCGCCGGCCGTGATGTAGCCGGTCAGCCAGTCGGCGGCCTGGCGGGCGGTGCCCGCGAACACGGCCTGGATCCCGGCGACGACGTCGAACGGCGCGTTGTAGTAGCGCTCGACGCTCGTCCGCAGGCGCCGGTGCGCCTTCTCCGGGTCCTGGTCCAGACAGAGCGTCGCGTACAGGGCGGGGGTGACCGAGCGTGGCGCGGCCGCCTGCTCGATGACCTGGTGTTCCTCCGCGTACGTCGTCCACTCGGGCGGATAGGGAAGCCAGCCGTCGGCGAGGCGGGCCACGCGTCGCAGCGCCGGTGCGCCGCTCCCGGCCAGCCAGATCGGCGGGCCTGAGGGGCGGGACGGCGGGGGTGCGATCCGCACGTCCTCGAAGACGAAGTGCTCGCCCCGCCAGGACACCGTCTCCCCTGACCAGAGTTTCCGCATGACGTCGATCGACTCCGTCATGCGGCCGGCGCGGCTCGCGAATCCGATGCCGACCGACGCGAACTGGGCACGGGTCGCCGGGTTCGGGAACCCGCCGCCCATGCCCGCGATCAGCCGTCCGTCCGACAGCCGGTCGAGGGTGGCGAGTTGGTGTGCCAGCAGGATCGGATGACGCAGCGCCGGCAGGAGCACCGCCGTGCCGAGCGCGACCCGTTCGGTGGCCTGGGCCACGGCGGCCAACAGCAGCAGCGGATCCGCGCGCGGTCTGGTCACGGGACTGTCGCCCGCCCAGACCGAGTCCAGCCCCAGCTCCTCCGCCCGCCGTGCCTGGACGACGAGCCCTCTTGGGTCGTGCTCACCCAGAACGGACTGGTCACGAGTCGGCAGCAGGTAGCCGACCTCCAGCTTCGCCATCTTCCCTCCCGGTCGTCTCGGGGCTCCCGACATTAGCCGTTGACTTCTTGTTTTTGAAGTGACAGGTTCGAACTACGGTAGCGACTTAAGGAGTTCAGGATGTCCAAGGCGCTCTACACGGCGCAGGCTCATGTCACCGGGGGCAGGGACGGCCGCGGGAGCACGTCCGACGGAAGGCTGGATCTGGACCTGCGGATGCCCAAGGAACTGGGTGGGGACGGCGAGGGCGCCAACCCCGAACAGCTCTTCGCGATCGGGTACGCCGCCTGTTTCGGTACGACGCTCGCCCTGGTCGGGCAGCGAGGCAAGCTCAAGGCGGACGACGCGGAGATCGACTCGCGGGTCTCGCTGATCCCGATCGACGGCGGCCGCTTCAAGCTCGGCGTCGAGCTGCAGATCTCACTGCCCTCGGTCGCCGAGGAGCAGGCGGTCGAACTGGCGAGGACGGCCCACCAGGTCTGCCCGTACTCCAATGCCACGCGCGACAACATCGACGTGACACTGGTGGTCAACGGCACACGGCTGTGACGCCGGCCCCGCTTCTCCCGACCGAGGGGAAGCGGGGCCTCCACACCGGCCGCCGGCCCGGACTTCTCCTCGCGCGGGACGAGTCCGGACTGCCTGCCGAGCACGAGGTCGCTTTGCCGCGATGTGGCGCGTGGGTGGTCCCGGCGGTTGTGCCCCTGTTGCCGGTCAGGAACTCAGGTGGGCCAGGAGTTCGTCACCGGCGGGGTATCCGTGCTCCTGAGGAAGCAGTCGGCTCGCCGCGTCCAGGTCTCCGTCCCTGACGAGTGCGTGGATCTCGTGGGCGAGCGGGGTCACGTCGCTGATGGACACGATCCACTCGTCCGCGTAACGCGACGACGCCTCGCCCGAGAGCCCCAGTTGGAGCGAGCGGTACGGCAGGGGGCGCAGGTGCAGATCGCGTTCGGGATCCCACTGGACACGGGCCGGTGCGCGTTTGAGGTCACGCTGCCAGGCGCTGCGATCGGGGTGCAGCCCGCGGACGTAGTGCGACAGGCAGGCATGGCGCAGCGCCCAGTCGAAGCCGTCGCGCGTGATCTCGACGGCGAGGACGGTCTCCTGCCCCTCCTTCGTGCCCCAGCCGGAGCGGTACATCATCCACAGGAAACTGGGCTTGATCCATGTCATGCGGTCCGGCTTCCACGCGGCGGGGAAACGGCCCTTGCGGGCTGCGGGTCCGCCGATCTCCGGGCGGTACGCCTGGTAGACGGTGATCGTGGATTCCGTGTGGGCCGCGCGGATCTGACGTTGCGGTTCTTCCATGGCGTACAGCGTGGGCCCGGTCAGCCCGGGTGACCACCGATTTTCGACTCGTTGCGCGACCCGACGGACCTCTTCCGTGCCACCGGCCTGGTTGGGGAGCGTTGCTGGCGTCGTCGGCTCGTGAAGGCATACGCCGAGGAAGCGCTCTGACGAGTTTGGGCGGCCAGAACCTCTGACAGACAGGGGCCCTCATGGTCCCAGCGGTCCATTCATACCCGGTGGCGCTGATGCGTCCGTCGGCTCGACGACAAGGGTCGCCCTTCACTCGTCGTCAATGTGACCGGTACCCGCGTCGACGGCCGTGGTGAACGGCTCGCAACCAGAGCCGTCCTCATCGGGCTCGCAACTTGTGTCCGTTGTCTTCACGGACCACATTGCACGCCAGGGGCCCTGCCAGCCCTTGGGGCGTTCGACCTTCAACACGTCGGCCCGGATCCTCAACGCCCCAACGTCAGCACCGTTCTTCTTCTGCGTCCTCCTCACGATCTCCTCGGCCTGCTTCGCCGTAATCAGCCGGGGCGGAAGGTTCACGCGCGTGGGCCCGAGGTCCACCAACATCTGTGAAACCCGGCCGACTCGGTTGATCTGCACGTCGAGACTGCGGGGCATCACCACACCGTGTTCCTTGAACCGCCACGAAGTGAGCCATCCGAACTCGGCCTTGCTGCCCACGAGTCGGGTCTCGTGCCATGAGGCTGCCGCGGCCCACGGGTAGTGGGCCTTCATGTAGGCGCGGGCGACGAGGTACGCACTCCGGGCATCACGGGGCTTTCCGGAGCCGGCAACCGGAAAGCTGGCCTCGGTCGGGTGGGCGGAGTTCTCGAAGCTCACGTTCAGTTGGCGTGCGCCGGGCCACATCAGCTCCGCGGGGAATCCATCGGACATCTGGATGGATATCCAGCCGTTATGTCCTTCAATGCCAGGGCTGACGCGCACGGCACCGACACGGTAATGATTCCCAAATGCCTGATGGATGGCCTGTTCGGCGGCCTTCCGCTCGGCGCCGTGCGCGTCCCGGACCCCGGAGCCGTCCACGTGGTCCAAGGTGATCGCGGTCTGGCACACCGCGACTCCTGTCACGCCGAGCACCGCGGTCACGATCAGAGTGGGGCGTGCCCACGCCTTCCAGGCAACGCGCCCCCGAACCAGCGCAAGTCCCAGAGCCACGCCGAGCAGGCCCCCGGCGGCGTTCATCTCCACGTCGGCGCTGTCGCAGACACCGCTCACGAACGGCGCCAGGGCCTGGGCGAGTTCGATGAGACAGGGGAGCGCCAGGACGCCGGCGAGCACGGGAAGCGGGCGACGCAGTGCCAGCACGCCGAACAGGCCGAGTGGGACGAACATCGCCAGGTTCCACAGCCCTTGCGTGGTGTACAGCGGCTCGGTGACCTCGTGATTGATCACGCACTCGGCACGCCCCGCCTCGCCTCCGCGCAGCGCGAGCGTGACGCCGAGCACGCCGGTCAGGCAGAACCCGAGGAGTAACCACCAAGAGGAGTAAGGCACTTGGCGCCGACGGGCCATCGTCCACGCGAACAGACCCACGAGCGCGGCAACGACTGTCAGTCCAGCCAGGAACCATATGTCGTCACCGAAGACAGCGCCGAACACCTCAGTACCCTCTCCGTCGGAGATCCTGAAGCGCCCCCGAAATTGATTCGGGGGCGCACACGAAATGTTGCCAGGTCAGCACTTCGCTATCGGCGTTCGAACCTTGTCCTCGCCTCGCGCGCGTTCAAAGTACGTGACGCGGCAACGAGCCCCGACGGCTCGTCCGTCGACGTGTCGACGCGAACCTGTGCCCTGCACGATGGACCGAGATCGCCCACGAGGGTCGGCCCCCGTCAGTCGGTCGGCGGGATCAGCCCGACCCGGTAGGCGAGGACGACCGCCTGGACCCGGTCGCGCAGGCCGAGTTTGGTCAGGATCCGCGAGACGTAGGTCTTGACCGTCTCGGGGGTGATGAACAGCGCCGCGGCGATCTCCGCGTTCGACAGCCCCTCGGCGATCTGCCGGAGCACGTCCAGCTCGCGGGGGGTCAGCGCGCGTACGAGGTCTTCCCTGGCCGACCGGGAGGTGTCGGCCGGACGCAGGTGTTCGGCGAAGTGGCCTATGAGGTGGCGGGTGACGGCGGGCGCCAGCAGGGCCTCGCCCCGGGCGACCGTACGGATCCCGTTCACCAGCTCCGCGGGAGGCGCGTCCTTGAGGAGGAAGCCGCTGGCTCCGGCCCGCAGCGCGTCGTAGACGTAGGCATCGACGTTGAACGTGGTGACGACCAGCACCTTCGGTGGGAATTGGGCATCGGGACCGGCCAGTTGCCGGGTCGCCTGGATGCCGTCGAGCAGGGGCATCCGGATGTCCATCACCACCACGTCGGGCCGCAGCCGCCGTGCGGCTTCCACCGCCGCGTGCCCGTTCTCGGCCTCCCCGACGACCTCGATGTCGGGCTGCGCGGAGAAGATGGTGACGTAGCCGGTCCGCACCAGTGCCTGGTCGTCGCAGACGAGTACACGGACGGGTTGCGGCGCATCGCTCACGGGCTCACTCCTGAACGGGCTGGGACGGAATCGTCGCGCGGACCTCGAACCCGCCCTCGGGCCGGGTTCCGGCCTCCAGTTCACCATCGAGCATCCTCACCCGTGCACGTAATCCGGCCAGACCTCGTCCCCCTGCCGGGCCGGGCTTCCGCGTGAGAGGCACGCTCGCCGGGGAGACTGCGGGCGCGTCGGTCCTCACCTCGATCTCGACCTGCTCCTCGCGGTGCCGGACCAGGACGTGGGTCAGCTGCCCGGACGCGTGCCTCATCGCGTTGGTGAGCGCCTCCTGCACCACGCGGTACGCGGCCAGCTCCACGTCCACGGACCGCGGCCGCCGCTCGCCCTGCTCGTCGAACTCGACCGGCTGACCCGACCTGCGGGCCTGTTCGACCAGGTCCGACACCCGCCCCAGCGCCGGGGCCCGGTCCGCACGCGCCGGGTCGGCGGCCGCGGACTCACCGGTCGCCTCCAGCACGCCGAGCAGGTACCGCAGTTCCGTCAGGGCCCGACGGCCGGTGTCGCTGACGGCCACCAGTCCCTCCCCGGCCCGTTCCGGCGCGGACGTGAGCAGGAACTGCGCCGCGTCGGACTGCACCACCATGGCCGTCACATGGTGGGTGACCACATCGTGCAGTTCGCGGGCGATCCGCGCCCGCTCGGCGGCCGTGGCCACCTCGGCGGCCAGCCGCCGCCGCTCCGCCTCTTCCCCTCGCCGCATGCGTACGGCACCCCCCACCAGCCAGATCGCGGCCAGAGTCAGATAGAACGCGAGATAGTCCGGGATTCCCTGCGGCGAGCCGAGGTGGTGCAGGACGACGGCCAGGACGGCGTAGGCCGCACTCGCCACGACGGCCACGGCACGGCGGAGGCCGACCTGATGGGCCCCGGCGGAGTACAGGGCGAGATACAGCCCCATACTCCCGAACGTCGTCGCGAAGCCCAGCGCCTGGTGCGCGGCGAACGCGCTCGCGGTGACGGCCAGACAGGCCGCGGGCCACCGGCGGCGGGCCGCCGACGGCAGGGTCTGGGCCAGGACCAGCCCGATGCCCAGCGCGTTCGCCGGCCGCTCGGGCAGATCGCCGATCTGCCCCCCGATGTTCGACAGGGTCGGCACGAAGGCCAGCAGGGTGAGCACCAGAGCGAGCACGCCGTCCTTGACGGAGGCATCCCGCTCCCTCCACCAGTCACGAGGCGCCCGGAGCGGCGGGGAACTCCAGAGCGCCTGACGGGACATCACGTCCGTTTCCTCCAGTCGGCCTGTCTCAGTGCCGGGCCCGCCGCCGGGGCAGCAGACCGCCGCTCCGGTGGGCGAGGACCGCCATCGAGACGGTGATCAGTACGCTGATGACGATGGGCACGATCGACGCCTCCAGGCCGAAGCCGCCACCGTTCAACAGAGCGGAACCATGGACGTCAACGGTGTACAGACCCTCGGGGGTGTGTCCGGAGACCGGGACGCCGAGCAACTGCTCGACAGTGTTCCAGGCGAAGTGCAGACCCACGACGAACCAGATGCTGCGCCGCCACAGGAACGCGGCACCGAGCATGGCGCCCGCCTCGAGAGCGATCGCCACCGCGCTCCACCCGTTGGCTCCCGGAGCCCCCAGGTGGGCGACACCGAAGAACAGCGCGGTGATCGCGACGGCGGCCCGGCTGCCCCACAACCGCTCCAGGGCCTGCAGGGCGAGACCGCGGAACATCAGCTCCTCGGTGACCGAGGCGCCGATCTGCACCATGACCGCGGACCACACCACCGACACGAAGCCGTTGCCCGCCCAGGAGAACGAGTAGCCCCCCAGAGCCGTGATCAGGAGCGCGGCCACGAGGATGAAGCCCAGACCGATCCCGCCGCCGAGCAGTAACTCCCGGCCGGCTCCACGCCGGGCGATCTCCGGCGTGGAGCGTCGTGCGACGAAACGCATGACCGCCCAGTACACGGCCACCGCGGCAGCCGCTCCCAGCGCCGGCACCGGACCGGGGCCCGTCGCGGTCAGGCTCGAGACGAGACCGACACCGACCATGCCCGTCAGCATCCAGCCGAGTGGGGACCGGACGATCCGCCCGAAACGGCCGCCCCGGCCGTCGCCCTCCTCGTCCGGGCCGGATCCTGTGTCGTGCGGTGCGGTGGACGTCGTGCCCATCGTGGCCTCCCCTGGTGATCGTGGTCGCACCGGTGGCGACCTGACGACCACGCTAGGAACCCGCCGACGTCCGCGAGTCACCCCCACATGGACAATCCCCGTAGCTCTCAAGGGGGATGCGCCACCCCCGCCCGTCCAGGGCGGGGGTGGGCCATGGACACGATCGCGCGGAATCCGGCCGCGCCGGCCGAGGCACCGACCAGGCCGCCGTGCGGGGAGGCCGAGGCATCGACCAGGCCGCCGTGCGGGGAGGCCCAGGCGGCGTGGGAGGCGATCGCCTGGCGTGCTCTGCCGGACTAGCCGTCAGGGTTCCAGGCCCTGGAGGCCGTCGTAGGCGGACATCAGCAACTCCATGCCCCGCTGGTCGTTCGCCGGTTCGCGCATCTGGTGGGTCACGTAGGCCACCGCCATGCGGTGGTCGGGATCGACCACGACCAGCGAACCGCCCCAGCCGCCCCAGCCGATGCCGGTGTCGAACAGGCCGTAGCCGAGGCCCCAGCGGACGGGCATGCCCAGGCGGCGGTCCTCGCCCCTGAACTGTTCCTGTCGTGCGAGCTCGCAGCCCGCCGGTGACAGGAGCCGGGTGCCGCCCAGCGCTCCTCCGCGGGCCATGACCGACTGCACGAGCGCGACCGAGCGGGCGTTGCCGTATCCGCTCGCCGCGGGGATCTCCGCACGGCGCCAGGCCACGCCGTTGCCGTCACGGACCCGTACGCGCGCGGCGCCGGTGTCCGGTGCCGTGCCGCCGGGCGCGCTCGCGGTGTAGTCCTCGTCCTGACCGGTCGGCGGGATCGTGAGGGCCACCCGGTGGTCGTCCTCGGCGGACAGTCCGATGTGGAAGTCGGCGTCCAGCGGGCCCGCGACCTCCCGCGCGAAGAACTCGCCCAGGCTGACGTCCGTGATCCGGCGGACCACCTCGCCCACCAGGAACCCCTGGGTCAGCGAGTGGTACCCGGCCGCGCCGCCCGGCTCCCACTGCGGCGTCTGCGCCTCCAGGCGTGCTGTGGCGGACGGCCAGTCGTACAGGTCCTCGATCGGTCCGTCCCAGTCGGGCAGGCCCGCGGTGTGCGCGAGCAGGTGCCGCACCAGCACCTTCTCCTTGCCCGCCCGGGCGAACCCCGGCCAGTAGTGGCCGACCGGCGCGTCCAGGTCGAGCTCGCCCCGGTCGACCAGGATCAGCGCGCACAGCGACGTCATCGTCTTGGTCACGGACCAGACGTTGGTGATCGTGTCGCGCTGCCACGGGTGCGTGTGATCCGCGTCGGTGAAACCGCCCCAGACGTCCACCACGGGTTCGCCGTCCACGAAGACGGCCACCGAGGCACCGGCGTCGCCCTCGTCGAGCATCGTGGACAGTGCCTGGGGCACAGCGATGAAGAGATCGTCGTACGAGCCCTGGATGTCGGCCATGTGTGGTTTGTAGCCCGTGAGCGCCCGGAGGGCAACCGAATTCCCGGCCCGGCGCCGGGGTGAGCCGCCCTCGCCTCGCGGGCCGCCCTCAGTGCGCCAGTGTCGCCGGGCTGCCGCCGTTGGCCTCGTACCCGGCGACCGCCAGCGCGCGGTATATCGCGTAGTCCGCGGCCGGGTCCTGGCTCAGGGTCCAGGGCAGGGCGCCGACGTGGCCGTCCACGTGCACCAACTGGCCCATCGCCTCGGACCAGCGCTCGCCGCGGACCAGGAAGCAGACCAGCAAATGGCGGACGTGGGCGAGCATCGGGTCGCCGGGGCGGGCGGCGTGGACCGCGTACAGCGCGCCGTGGACGGACTTGGTCACGACCTCGCTCTGATAGAAGCTGCGGACCAGGTTCACCTCGGGCAGGTGCTCGAAGACCGCGAACAGCGGCATCGCCGCGAGGAGGGAGCCCTCCGGCGCGCGTGCCGCCGCGGCCTCCGCGAAGGCGTACGCCGTCTCCCGCGAGCCGTGCCACTTCTCGCACCAGTAGTGCAGGGCCGCCAGATGCGCGCCCATGTGGGCGGGTGCGCGGTCCAGGATCTTCAGCCAGAGCTTCTCGAACTCCGGCTGGGAGTAGCCGAGTCCACGCGCCACCGACAGTTCGATGATGTACGGGATCGGGTCACCGGGGGACAGCAGCGCCGCGTCGCCGCAGGCGGACCGCGCCTCCTCCATGATGATCCGGAAGTCGTCGGTCCCCGGCGTCGAGGTCCGCCAGGCCTGCTGCACCAGGAACTCGGCGTGCACCGCGGCGCCGCCCGCGTCCTTGGGGGCCTCGGCACGCCACACCCGCAGCCACTGTCCGCCGGGCGTCTCGCTGACCCCGCCGGGCCGCTGCTGGAGCTCCAGCGAAGCGGCGCCCGCGAAGGCCTGCACCCGCTGCCAGCGGGCCTCGCCCTCGGTCTCCGTGCCGGCCAGGAGCTGCGAGGCTGCCCGGTAGTCCTGGGTCCGCTGCACCACGTCCAGGACGTTCAGCAGATCCGCGTCCGGTCCCGGCATGCGGATGTCCAGCTCCTCCTGACGCAGGAAGCCGTAGTTCGCCGGGTCCGCGGCGTCCGGGTCACCGGGCGTGACGAGCTGTATACCGGTGCGCCTGCGCCGGAACACCGGCAGCAGGACCACGCTGAACATGGCCAGCGCCATCAGGACCCAGAGAATCTGCATGCCTCCAGCGAACCAGACGGGTCCGACAATTGGCCAACCCGGTCCGTCACGCTCTGCGCGAAGGTCCGCTCCGGTCCCCGGGTGTACGCGTCACGCTCTGCGCGAAGGTCCGCTCCGGTCCCCGGGTGTACGCCGTCACGAACGCGTAAGGAGCACTAGGCTCGGGACTCATGAGCGACAGGCACATCAGTCAGCATTTCGAGACGCTCGCGATCCACGCGGGCAACACCGCCGATCCCCTCACCGGAGCGGTCGTCCCGCCGATCTACCAGGTCTCGACCTACAAGCAGGACGGCGTCGGCGGCCTGCGCGGCGGATACGAGTACAGCCGCAGCGCCAACCCCACCAGGACCGCACTGGAGGAGAACCTCGCAGCACTGGAGGGCGGCCGCCGCGGGCTCGCCTTCGCGTCGGGTCTCGCGGCCGAGGACTGCCTGCTGCGTACGCTGCTCAGCCCCGGTGACCACGTGGTGATCCCCAACGACGCGTACGGCGGCACCTTCCGGCTCTTCGCCAAGGTCGTGTCCCGGTGGGGCGTCGAGTGGTCGGTGGCCGACACCAGCGACCCCGAGTCGGTACGGGCCGCACTGACCCCGAAGACCAAGGCGATCTGGGTCGAGACGCCCTCCAACCCCCTCCTCGGCATCACCGACATCGCCGTGATCGCGCAGATCGCGCGCGAGGCGGGAGCCCGGCTCGTCGTCGACAACACCTTCGCGACCCCCTACCTCCAGCAGCCGCTCGCGCTCGGCGCGGACGTCGTCGTGCACTCCCTGACCAAGTACATGGGCGGCCACTCGGACGTCGTGGGCGGCGCCCTGATCACCGGCGACCAGGAACTCGGCGAGGAGCTGGCGTACCACCAGAACGCGATGGGCGCGGTCGCCGGGCCCTTCGACTCCTGGCTGGTGCTGCGCGGCACCAAGACACTCTCCGTGCGCATGGACCGGCACAGCGAGAACGCCGGCCGGATCGCCGACATGCTCACCCGGCACGCGCGCGTGACGCGTGTCCTGTACCCGGGCCTCCCGGAGCACCCCGGTCACGAGATCGCCGCCAAGCAGATGAAGGCGTTCGGCGGCATGGTCTCCTTCCAGGTCGAGGGCGGCGAGGAGGCGGCCGTCGAGGTCTGCAACCGCGCCAAGGTGTTCACGCTCGGTGAGTCGCTCGGCGGGGTGGAGTCCCTGATCGAGCACCCGGGACGCATGACGCACGCGTCGGTCGCCGGTTCGGCGCTGGAGGTCCCCGCCGACCTCGTCCGCATCTCCGTCGGCATCGAGAACATCGACGACCTGCTCCAGGACCTGCAGCAGGCCCTGGGCTGAGCCGGGGGCGGCGGCTCCCGGGCCCTCACCGGCCCGCCGTCACCGCCTGCCCGGACTCGCCACCACTGCCCGCGCGCCGTACCACCGGCCCGCGGGCAGTGGCATAGGGTCACCGGCCCGTCAGTGGCGGAGCCCCGCTCACCCGGTCCGTCGGCGGGGCCGGGTCACCAGCCCGTCAGCGGTGGAGTCGTGTCCGACGGCGGCTCCACCCAGGGACGGGCCGTCACCGCCCAGACGGCGAAGACGACGGCCGCGGCCAGCAGCGCCAGCCACAGCAGCCGCCGCACCGCCCTCCCGCGGCGCTGCACACGCCGTCCGCGGCGTACGACCTCGCCGTACAGGTCCGGCGGCACCACGGGCGGAGGTGCCTGCTCCAGCATTCGCCGCACGGCCGCCTCGCGCTCCGACAGGTTCATGACGGCGCCACCTCCAGGGCCGGTGCCGGGTCGCGGGGCGGGTGCAGCAGCGTCGCCATGGCGCGGGCGCAGATCGCCCCCACCCGTTCCGCGGGAAGCCCGAGCAGGGCCGCCGCCTGTTCCTCGGCGACCCCCTCGTACAGCCTGAGGACGAGGATCAGCCGTTCCTGGGGCGTGAGGGCGGCCAGGACGTGGTCCGGGGAGGTGCGCCGCCGCCCGAAGCTCCCGTACTGGTGCCAGGCGGTGCGCTGGAAGCGCGCGGCCAGTTGCCGGCGGGCGCTGTCGTAAGGGTCCTCGCCGTGCAGCCGGTCCCAGGAGGCGTACGTATGGGCCAGGGCCTGCGTCAGCAGATGCCGCGCGCGCGGGTTGGCGTCCCGGGGCTCGGCGGTGAGCAGCGTGGCGGTGTGCAGCAGCCGCCCCGCCGCGCCCGCCACGAAGGCCTCGAACTCCCGGGCCCGGCGAACGCCTTGGGAGGCACGCCGTTCTCGCACCATGCCTCCCGCCTGAGGGTGACCCTGAGAAGGCCCTCGGCCGCGTGCGACCCGTCGCACCCCGTACGACGAGGACCTGGTCTCATATGAGGCCAGGTGGCGCCTTTTGGTCAAGAGTCCGGAGCACATGCACGCGTGCGTGCGGGGCGGCGGGCGCCCGGGGGCGGCGGCCCCGGCCGGCTGCCCGCCACCTGCGCGGCCGACGGCCTGTCCTGGGCGCGGCCCGCCGCCCGGCCCCGGGTGCGGCCTGTCGCCCGGTCCGGGGTGCGGCCCACCAGCTTCCCCGGGGCCCGGCTCAGGAGGCCGGTTCGGTCTCCGGTGACGGCATTCCCTGGGCCGCCTGGCGGGCGGAGAGCGCGCCGTTGAAGCGAGTGAGGAGCGCGCAGAACACCTCACGCTCCTCCGGCGCCCAATCGTGTGTCAGCTCGGCCATCAACTGACGCCGGGACGTGCGCACTTCGTCCAGCCGGGACTGGCCGCGCGGCGAGAGCTGGAGCACCACGGCACGCCCGTCCTCGGGGTGCGAGGTGCGCTTGACGAGCCCGGTGTCGACCAGCGGGGCGACCTGCCGGGTGACCGTCGAGGAGTCGATCCCCATGCTCGCCGCGAGCGCCTTGACGCCCATCGGGCCTTCCTTGTCGAGACGGTTGAGCAGGAGGTAGGCGGCCCGGTCCATGGAGTTGCGCACCTGCCCCACCCCGCCGAGCCGGGTCTGTTCCGCACGGCGCGCGAAGACCGCGACCTCGTGCTGAAGGGCTTCGAGAAGACCGGTGTCACCGACGGTCGTCATGTCCATCGACATCTCTGGTGTAGTGGGCATGGCCGGGGGCTCAATTCATGCGTGGGGAGCTGGGTTGGGGGACAGGTTACGCGGCCGGGGCGCGGGCCGTACCGGCGCTGCGCAAACCGAGTCTCGGAGCGTGGTCACCACGGGAGTGCGCCCGCGTGAACTGCGAGACTGACGGTCATGAGCTACAGCAGGGCTGACTCCTTTCCCAGTGTGACGCTCGACGACGTGCGCGGCGCGCAGAAGATGCTGTCGGGTGTGGCGCGGGTGACCGCGATGGAGGGCAGCAGGTACCTGTCCCAGCTCGTGGGCGCACCGGTGCAGTTCAAGTGCGAGAACCTCCAGCGGACGGGATCGTTCAAGCTGCGCGGCGCGTACGTGCGGATCGCGGGCCTGCTCCCGGAGGAGCGTGCCGCGGGCGTCGTCGCCGCGAGCGCCGGCAACCACGCGCAGGGCGTCGCCCTCGCCTCCGCGCTGCTCGGTGTGCGGTCCACCGTGTTCATGCCGAACGGCGCCCCGCTGCCCAAGGTGGCGGCCACCCGCGACTACGGCGCCGAGGTGAGGCTGCACGGGCAGGTGGTCGACGAGACCCTGGCCGCCGCGCAGGAGTACGCGCAGCGGACGGGCGCGGTGTTCATCCACCCCTTCGACCACCCCGACATCATCGCGGGGCAGGGCACGGTCGGCCTGGAGATCCTGGAGCAGTGCCCGGAGGTGCGCACGATCGTCCTCGGGATCGGCGGCGGCGGGCTCGCGGCGGGCGTGGCCGTCGCCGTGAAGTCGCTGCGCCCCGACGTCCGGATCATCGGGGTGCAGGCGGAGGGCGCGGCGGCGTATCCGCCCTCGCTCGCGGCGGGGCGGCCGGTGTCGGTCGAGAACCCGGCGACGATGGCCGACGGCATCAAGGTCGGCCGCCCCGGCGACGTGCCGTTCCGCCTGGTCGAGGAGCTGGTCGACGAGGTCCGTACGGTCTCCGAGAACGATCTGTCCAGCGCGCTGCTGCTGTGCCTGGAGCGCGCCAAGCTGGTCGTCGAACCGGCGGGCGCGAGCTCCGTCGCGGCGCTGCTGCGCGACCCCGGCACCTTCGAGGGCCCGGTCGTGGCGCTGTTGTCGGGCGGGAACGTGGATCCGCTGCTGATGCAGCGCATCCTGCGGCACGGCATGGCGGCGGGCGGCCGCTACCTGGCGGTCACGCTGCGGCTCACCGACCGGCCCGGTGCCCTGGCCACGCTTCTCGGGGTGTTGTCAGTGGCGGACGCTAACGTCCTCGACGTGAGCCACGTACGGACCGATCCACGGCTCGGGCTCACGGAGGTGGAGGTCGAGCTGCACCTGGAGACGAAGGGGCACGAGCACCGCGCCGAGGTGAACGCGGCGCTGCGCGAGGCGGGGTACACGGTCATCGACTGAGGGCGCGGCAGCCCGCGGGGGCCCGGTCGTCCCGCTTCGGGAAATTCCGTTGAGTGACGCGATACATCGCGTTACGGTGGGTTCGCGGATCGGCGCCGACGGGGGCCGGGCCGATGACTTTCTCGTCGTGCGCAAGTCCCCAGTACACGCACATCCGAAAGCACCGCACATCCCAAAATCCCCAACGACGTGGAGAACACTCATGCCAGGCGCCATCTACGCCGAAGGCCTGGTGAAGACCTTCGGTGACGTAAGGGCTCTGGACGGCGTCGACCTCGATGTCCCGGAAGGCACCGTGCTCGGCCTGCTCGGGCCGAACGGCGCGGGCAAGACGACCGCGGTCCGCTGTCTGACGACCCTGTTGCGCCCCGACAGCGGCAAGGCCGTCGTCGCGGGCGTCGACGTGCTCAAGGACCCCGACGCGGTACGGCGCAGGGTCGGCCTCTCCGGGCAGTTCGCGGCGGTCGACGAATACCTGACCGGCCGCGAGAACCTCCAGATGGTCGGACAGCTCTACCAGATGCGCGCGAAGGCCGCGAAGGTCCGCGCGGACGAGCTTCTGGAGCAGTTCAACCTCGCCGACGCCGCCGACCGCACCGCGAAGACCTACTCGGGCGGCATGCGACGCCGTCTCGACCTCGCGGCGGCCCTGGTCGTGTCGCCCCCGGTGATGTTCATGGACGAGCCCACGACCGGACTCGACCCGCGCAACCGCCAGCAGCTCTGGGACGTCATCAAGCAGCTCGTCTCCGGCGGTACGACCCTGCTGCTGACCACCCAGTACCTCGAAGAGGCCGACCACCTCGCGCACGACATCTGCGTCGTCGACCACGGCCGCGTCATCGCCCGCGGCACCGCCGACGAGCTCAAGGCGCAGACCGGCGGCGAGCGCGTCGAGGTCGTCGTGCACGATCGCGAGCACATCGCGACCGCCTCCGAGGTGCTGCACGGCTTCGGCAAGGGCGAGACGACGGTCGAGGAACACACCCGCAAGCTCACCGTGCCCGTCACCGGCGGCGCGAAGCTCCTCGCGGAGGTGATCCGCGAGCTGGACGGCCGCGGCATCGAGATCGACGACATCGGCCTGCGCCGTCCCACCCTGGACGACGTCTTCCTGTCGCTCACCGGCCATGTGGCCGAGGAGAAGACCGAGGAGGGCGACGGCCGGGCGGACGGCCGGGGCGCCAAGGGCAAGGACGCCCGGACCGACACGAGCACGAAAGAGGCCGTGAAGTGAGCGCCGTCAGCGACGCCGTGCGGGTCACGGCACCCTCGAACCCGGTCTACCAGTCCGTCCGGGACTCCCTGGTCATCGCCAAGCGGAACCTGATCAGAATGTCCAGGATCCCGGAGATGGTCATCTTCGGACTGATCCAGCCGATCATGTTCGTGGTCCTGTTCACGTACGTCTTCGGCGGGTCCATGAAGATCGGCGGCAGCACCAGCGCCACCGACTACACGAACTTCCTGATGGCCGGCATCTTCGCTCAGACGGTCACCTTCGCGACCGCGGGCGCCGGCGCGGGTATCGCCGACGACATGCACAAGGGTCTGATCGACCGCTTCCGGTCGCTGCCCATGGCGCGGGGCGCGGTGCTGACCGGCCGCACCCTGGCCGACCTCGTGCAGACCGCGCTGACCCTGCTGGTCCTCGCGGTCGTCGCCGTCCTGGTCGGCTGGCGGGTCGGCTCGAACGGCAGCACCGACGCGTTCCGCGTCATCGGGGCCTTCGGGCTGCTGCTCCTGCTCGGGTACGCGTTCACCTGGATCGGCGCGCTCATCGGCCTGTCCGTGCGGACACCCGAGGCCGCCACGTCCGGCGGGCTGATCTGGCTGTTCCCGGTCACGTTCATCTCGAACGCGTTCGTGGACACCAGCAACATGACCCCCTGGCTGCGGCACGTCGCCGACTGGAACCCGTTCAGCGCCACCGTCCAGGCGTGCCGGGTGCTGTTCGCCAACCCGGGTGTGTCGACGTCCGACGCCTGGCCCATGCAGCACCCCGTCTGGGCCTCGGTGATCTACTCGGTCCTGATCGTGGTGATCTTCCGGACGCTCGCCGTCCGCAAGTACCGCTCGGCGACGGCGTGACGCCCCTGCCCTGACCGGCGCGGATACGTGGATATGACGATGCCCCCGGCGTGCTGCCGGGGGCATCGTCGTCGCCGGTCCTGGGCTCAGCCCTGATAGGGCACGGCCTTGAGGATCTTCACCGAGGCGAGCTTGCCGTTCGGCAGCTCGTACTGGGCGTCCTCGCCGACCTTCTTGCCGGTCACCCCGGAGCCCAGCGGGGACTGCGGCGAGTACGTCTCGATGTCGGAGCTCGCGTATTCACGCGAGGCGAGCAGGAAGTCCAGGGTGTCGTCCTCGTCGCCGTCGAAGGCGATGGTGACGACCATGCCCGGCGCGACCACGCCGTCCGCCGCGGGAGCCTCGCCGACCTTGGCCTTCTCCAGGAGCTGGGTCAGCTGGCGCACACGGAGCTCCTGCTTGCCCTGCTCTTCCTTGGCCGCGTGGTACCCGCCGTTCTCGCGCAGGTCGCCCTCCTCGCGCGCGGCCGCGATCTTGGCGGTGATCTCCGTGCGCGCGGGACCAGACAGGTACTCCAGCTCGGCCCTGAGCTGGTTGTACGCCTCCTGGGTCAGCCAGGTGACGTTCTCACTGGTCTGGGTCACAGGTGCTCCTCGTAGGTACTGGGAATACAAAGCATCGCCCTACCCAGAAGCATGTTCTCTCACGGGTGGGCGAAACCACGAGCCTAACAATTCAGCGGCTCCGAGGGGAGGACATAAGACATCAGAATTGCATCAACGCTGGTCAGCCCCCAGTAGGCCGCCGGTCGCCCTGAGTGGTTCCGGCCCGGCGGTGCCGCTCAGCCCGCGTGACAGCCGAGGAGTTCCGCCGTGGTGCCCCGGGCCGTCGTCCGCAGGGTGACCACCTTGTCGAGGCGGGAGGAGTCCTGGTCGAAGCGGAAGTCCGCGCGGCCCACCTCGAGGCCGTCGGCGTCCTGCGAACGCAGGGTGCAGTAGCCCTTCGTACCGGCGTCCTTGTGCACCTCCAGGTGCACCTCGACCGCGCGGTCCGAGACCGCCTTGAAGGTGATCACCTGTGCGCTGATCTTGGACCCGGCGATGTAGTCGTAGCCGAACCAGCCGACCACGCCGATCAGGGCGACCCCCAGGACGCCGCCGATGATCCTGAGCTTCCGGTCGGCCCGCTCGTCCGCGGAGCGGCCGTACCGGCCCTCGGGCAGCCGCGTGCTCGACGTACTCATGATCGTCCTCTCGGCCGGGTCCGTGAGAGGGGACCCCGGAATTATTCGCCCCCCGATTCCGTCACTATAGAAGCCGCCCACAGCGCGGATTCACGCCGGGCGCCGACAGCCGACCTACCCAGGCGACAGCCGACCGACCGAGGATTGAGTCTTGACTGACCAGCTGCGACTGATGGCCGTGCACGCCCACCCCGACGACGAGTCGAGCAAGGGTGCGGCCACCATGGCGAAGTACGTGTCCGAGGGGGTGGACGTGCTGGTCGTGACCTGCACGGGCGGGGAGCGCGGCTCCATCCTCAATCCCAAGCTGCAGGGCGACAAGTACATCGAGGAGCACATCCACGAGGTACGCAAGAAGGAGATGGACGAGGCCCGCGAGATCCTCGGCGTCAAGCAGGAGTGGCTCGGCTTCGTCGACTCGGGCCTTCCCGAGGGCGACCCGCTGCCCCCGCTGCCCGAGGGCTGCTTCGCCCTGGAGGACGTCGACAAGGCGGCCGGCGAGCTGGTCAAGCAGATCCGCTCGTTCCGCCCGCAGGTGATCACCACGTACGACGAGAACGGTGGCTACCCGCACCCCGACCACATCATGACCCACAAGATCTCGATGGTGGCCTTCGAGGGCGCCACGGACACCGAGAAGTACCCGGAGTCCGAGTTCGGCCCGGCCTACCGGCCGCGGAAGCTCTACTACAACCAGGGCTTCAACCGCCCGCGCACCGAGGCGCTGCACCACGCGCTCCTGGACCGCGGCATGGAGTCGCCCTACGGGGACTGGCTCAAGCGCTGGAGCGAGTTCGAGCGCACCGAGCGCACGCTGACCACGCACGTTCCGTGCGCGGACTTCTTCGAGATCCGTGACAAGGCGCTGATCGCGCACGCCACGCAGATCGACCCCGACGGCGGCTGGTTCAAGGTCCCCATGGACATCCAGCGGGAGGTCTGGCCGACCGAGGAGTACGAGCTCGCGAAGTCCCTCGTGGACACATCCCTCCCCGAGGACGACCTCTTTGCGGGCATCCGCGACAATGCCTGACATGAGCGCAAGCCTGGCACTGACGCACCTCGTCCCCCTCGCCAAGGAGGTCGACGAGAACAAGGTCACCCCCGGCGTCCTCGGCTTCATCGTCTTCGCGGTGATGGCCCTGGCCGTCTGGGGTCTGATGAAGTCCATGAGCAAGCACATGGGCAAGGTCTCCTTCGAGCAGGACCCCGAGAACGAGTCGGTGTCCGCCGACGGCTCCGGATCCGGCGGGAAGACCGCTCCCGCCAAGGGCTGAGCGGGCGCCCGCGCGGGGCCTGGCGGGCCGCCCGCGGGAGCCCCGGCCACGGGCCCGACCGGCGCCACCGGCCTGACCGGCGGCGAGCAGCCATGACCGGACTCCCGGTGTGAGGCCCTTCGGGCGCACACCGGGCTTCGCCATGTGCCCGCAGGGCCGCCCGCCTCGCGTTGCCGGGGTCGGCGGGCCGCCGTCTCGCGTTGCCTGGGCGCGGAGGCCGCCGTCTCATGGCGCCGGGGCCGGGAGGCTGCTGTCTCGCGTTGCCGCGGTCGGCAGGCCGCCGTCTCACGTCGCCAGGGCCGGGAGGCCGCCGTCTCGCGTTGCCGGGGTCGGCAGGCCCGCCGCCTCACGTCGCCGGGGCGGGGAGGCCGCCGCCGCGTCACGTCGTCATGGGCATGCCCATCACGTCACGGGCTCGCCCATCACGTCACAGGCACGCCCATCACGTCGCGGGCGTGCCGTCCCGGCACCATGCCCAGGCGCCAGGCCTGCCACCCGGCGTCCAGGTCCACTCCCCGCTCCAGCAGCAGCCGGTACGCCTCGATGAAGTCGTCCAGCCGGCCGTCGCGGGTGGCGTGACCCGCCCGCCCGAGCTGCGACAGCTCCTCCACGGCCACCGCGGCGCCCACCTCGTGGCCGCCCGGCGCCGCGTAGGGGAGCAGCGTGCAGCGCAGGAAGCGGGCCCAGTCCTCCCCGCGGCGGTCGCCGTACGAGGTGAAGAGGCCGACGGCCTCCTCGCACAGGGCCAGCGCCTGCTGCGTACGGGCGTTGCCTGCGTCGACGACGGCCAGCTCCAGGCAGGTCCACGCCTCGCCGTGAGCGACCCCGATGCGCTGGAAGTCCGCGCGGGCGTCGACCAGGAGCTGGCGGGCGAAACCCGAGTTCCGCAGCGAGCCCGTCTGCGCGGCGCGCTGGTCGCGGGTCACACGGGCCGAGTGGTGGCGGGCGCAGGCCAGCCCGTAGACGTCCCGCATGCGCGAGAACATCGTCCGGGAACGCTCCAGCTCCCGCACCGCCTGGTCCAGGCTGCCGGTCTCCTCCAGGGACTGGCCCAGGTAGTAGACCGTCCAGGCCTCGCCGCGCGCGTCCTCGTTCTCGCGGTGCCGGGAGGCCGCCTGGCGCAGGCCGTCGACCGCGGCGGACGGGTCGCCCTCGACGAGTCGCGCGCGGGCGAGCTGGGTGAGCGCCCAGGCCTCCCCGCGGGCGTCGCGCGTACGGCCGTACAGATCCAGTGCCGCGCGCAGCTCACGCTCCGCGCGCGGGACGTCGCCCATCCGCAGACCGAGCTGGCCGAGCTGGAAGTGGGCCCAGGCCTCCCCGTGCACCGACCCGCTCTCACGGTGCAGGACCAGCGCCTCGGTGAGGAGCCCGAGGGCCCGGCCGAGCCGGGACCTGTCGCGCTCCACCGCCGCGAGCGCGTGCATCGTCCAGGCACGGTCGGCCGCCAGCTCCGGTGCGGCCTGGAGATCCATGGCCTCCTGGAGCTTGGCCGCCGCCTCGACGAGGCCACCCTGGTGGTGCAGCGTGATGCCGAGCGAGCACAGCGCTCTCGCGGCCCCCGCGTCGTGATGGGCCTCGAAGTACAGGTCGACCACCGCGGCCAGGGTCGTCCGCGCCTTGTCCAGCTCGCCGAGCTGGCGGGCCGCGATACCGGTGCGCCACTGCACCGAGCGGACCAGGAGCCCCTGGTCGACGGCCTGGGTCAGCTCGCTGATCTCGCCCAGCCGGTACAGGTCGCCGCGCAGCAGACAGTAGTCGCACAGGGCGCCCAGCAGATGGAGCACCGCCGCCTGGTCGACCCCTTCCGCGTGTCTGAGGGCCGCCGTGATGAAGCTCGACTCGTCGTCCAGCCAGCGCAGCGCGGCGTCCAGGGAGGTGAAGCCGTGCGGCCCGAACTGGTCGGCGCGCGTCGACGTCTTGCCGTCCACCAGGCGGATCACCGAATCGGCGAGCTCCGCGTAGTTCACGATCAGGCGCTCCTGCGCCGCCGTGCGCTCCGAGGCCTCCTCCTCGTCGAGCAGACGCGCCGCGGCGAAGGTCCGTACGAGATCGTGCAGGCGGTAGCGGCTGCCGCGCACGTGGTCGATCAGACCCGCCCGGGACAGCGCGGTCAGATGACGCAGGGCCTCGGGTTCGTCCGTCGCGAGCAGGGACGCCGCCGCGGCCGCGCCCAGCGAGGCCCGGCCGGCCAGGGCCAGGCGGCGCAGCAGCCGGCGCGCCGCCTCCGACTGGTCCGTGTACCGCAGCCACAGCACCCGCTCCACGGGCTCCACCGGGCCGTAGGCCGCGAGGTCGCCGGCGAGGGCGCGCGGGGTGCGGGGGCCGAGCGAGGAACCCGCGACCCGCAGGGCCAGCGGCAGACCGCCGCACAACTCCCGTATCCGCTCGGCGGATTCGGCGTCGTACGGACCGGACGCGTCCTGCGCCGCCGCGGTCAGCAGCTCCTCGGAGCCCGCCGCGTCCAGCGCCTCCACCGGGAGCCGGTGCACCCAGGCGGCCAGGCCGACGGGCAGGTCGAGGGGTTCGCGGGCGGTCACCAGGACCAGGCTGTCGGAGCGCTCGGGGACCAGGGTGCGCACCTGCTCGGCGTCGCTCGCGTCGTCCAGCACGATCGTGACCGGCAGGCCCGTCAGGTGCTGGTGGTACAGCTCGCTCAGCCGTTTGACCTGCTGGTCCTGCGAGGAGCGCTCGCGGAAGAGGAGCTGTTCGCGCGGGGCGCCCAGACGGTTCAGCAGGTGGAGCAGCGCGTCGCGGGTGGTGAGCGGCGCATCGTCCGGGCTGTCGCCCCGCAGGTCGACCACGCACGCGCCGCGGAACTGGTCCTTGAGGGCGTGCGCCGCCCGGACCGCGAGGGTGCTGCGGCCGGAGCCGGGGGCGCCGTGCAGCACGACGACCGTCGGTTTCGTCTCCGTGCTCGCCCGGGCCGCGTGCACCCACCGCGCGATCCGTGACAGTTCGCTCCGGCGCCCGGTGAACGGGCCTTCCTGCTCCGGGAGCTGACCGAACGACTGCTCCAGCACGTTGCGGCGTCGGGCGGCGGCGCTCTTGTCGGTGCGCCGCAGTTGGGGGGCGCCCTTCTTGGCGCCGGTGGTGGCGCTGAGCACCCGCTGCTGGTCGAGGAACGGGCGGACACCCCGTACCTCCAGGGCCGTCAGCCACTGGAGGCGCAGTTGCTCGGGGCCGCCGGGCTGCCCCAGGGCTCCGGCGCGGCGGCTCGCGGCGGGCACGTGCGTGGCCGTCACCTTGAGGACGGTGGCGGTCGCGCCCGCCACGGCCACCGTCGCTCCGGTGCCCACCGCCGTGCCGGCGCCGGTGCCGAGGGCCAGGTCGGCGACGACGGCCGCGAGCGCGCCGACCGCGGCCACCAGCAGGGGAGTTCCGGACCCCTCGCGGGCGAACCGCTGCCCGAAGGTCTGCCGTCCGGCCTCGGACTCCTCCAGCGCCCGTGCGTACGCCGTGTACTCCTCGGCGGCCGTCTCCGCCATCGCGTCGAGCGAGGCCCGCGCCCGTGACAACAGGGCGCTCCCGTCCGCACGCCCCCCGGAGCGCCGCACCTCCTCCTCGACGGCCCGGACCAACACCCGCTCGGCCTCCGCCCGATGGCCGTCCCGCATGTCACGTCCCCCTCCGGCAGCAACTCCCTGGCCTATGAGTGTCCTTCGACCACGACGCGAGCGCGAGGGGGCGTCGATCATTCGTGCCGTCCCGGACGCCGTGGGAGAGTGGCAGAGTGAACCGACTGGCCCATGAGACGTCCCCGTATCTGCTCCAGCACGCCGACAACCCCGTCGACTGGTGGCCGTGGTCGGCCGAGGCCTTCGACGAGGCCCGCAGAAGCAACCGGCCCGTTCTGCTGAGTGTCGGGTACAGCGCCTGTCACTGGTGCCATGTCATGGCCCACGAGTCCTTCGAGGACGAGGCGACGGCCGCCTATCTGAACGAGCACTTCGTCAGCGTCAAGGTCGACCGCGAGGAGAGGCCCGACGTCGACGCCGTCTACATGGAGGCGGTGCAGGCGGCGACCGGGCAGGGCGGCTGGCCGATGACCGTGTTCCTGACCCCGGAGGCCGAGCCGTTCTACTTCGGCACCTACTTCCCGCCCGAGCCCCGCCACGGCATGGCGTCCTTCCGGCAGGTGCTGGAGGGCGTGGCGAGCGCATGGAGCGACAGGCGGGACGAGGTCGCCGAGGTCGCGGGGAAGATCACGCGGGATCTCGCCGAGCGGGAGATGGCCTTCGGGGACAGCCGGGTGCCGGGCGAGGAGGAGCTGGCCGGCGCGCTGCTCGGACTCACCCGGGACTACGACGCCGCGTGCGGAGGGTTCGGTGGCGCGCCCAAGTTCCCGCCGTCCATGGTGATCGAGTTCCTGCTGCGCCACCACGCGCGGACCGGCTCCGAGGGCGCTCTGCAGATGGCCGTGGACACCTGTGAGCGGATGGCGCGCGGTGGTCTCTACGATCAGCTCGGCGGTGGCTTCGCCCGCTACTCCGTCGACCGGGACTGGGTGGTCCCGCACTTCGAAAAGATGCTCTACGATAACGCCCTCCTCTGCCGTGTCTACGCGCATCTGTGGCGTTCCACCGGGTCCGAGCTCGCGCGGCGGGTCGCGTTGGAGACCGCGGAGTTCATGGTGCGTGAACTGCGGACCGTCGAGGGCGGGTTCGCCTCGGCGCTCGACGCGGACAGTGATGACGGCACCGGCAGGCATGTCGAGGGCGCCTACTACGTGTGGACGCCGGCGCGGCTGCGTGAGGTGCTCGGGGACGCGGACGCCGACTTCGCGGCGCGGTACTTCGGGGTCACCGAAGAGGGCACCTTCGAGGAGGGTGCCTCCGTCCTGCAGTTGCCGCGGCAGGAGGAGGTCTTCGACGCGGACAGGCTCGCCTCGGTGCGGGAGCGGCTGCTCGCGGCGCGGGACGGGCGGCCCGCCCCCGGGCGCGACGACAAGGTGGTCGCCGCCTGGAACGGGCTCGCGGTGGCCGCCCTCGCGGAGACCGGCGCCTACTTCGACCGCCCCGACCTGGTGGAGGCCGCGATCGGCGCCGCCGACCTCCTCGTACGGCTGCATATGGACGACCGGGCGCGGCTGGTGCGTACGAGCAAGGACGGCCGGGCCGGCGCCCACGCGGGGGTGCTGGAGGACTACGCGGACGTCGCCGAGGGCTTCCTCGCGCTGGCGTCCGTGACCGGGGAGGGGGTCTGGCTGGAGTTCGCCGGGTTCCTGCTCGACCATGTCCTCGCGCAGTTCACGGACGCCGAGTCGGGTGCGCTGTACGACACGGCGGCCGACGCGGAGCGGCTGATCCGCCGCCCGCAGGACCCCACCGACAACGCCACGCCCTCGGGGTGGAGCGCGGCGGCCGGGGCGCTGCTGTCGTACAGCGCGCAGACCGGCGCGGAGCCCCATCGCACCGCGGCCGAGCGGGCGCTCGGTGTCGTGAGGGCGCTCGGACCGCGGGCGCCCCGTTTCATCGGGTGGGGGCTCGCGGTGGCCGAGGCGCTGCTCGACGGACCCCGGGAGGTTGCGGTGGTGGGTGAGGCGGGTGATCCGGACACAACAGCCTTGCGGCGTGCGGCACTTCTGGGCACCGCGCCGGGGGCCGTCGTGGCGGTGGGTGCTCCGGAGAGCGACGAGTTGCCGCTCCTGTCCGGGCGCCCTCTGGTGGACGGGAAGCCGGCCGCGTACGTCTGCCGAAACTTCGTCTGCGACGTCCCGACGACCGATCCCGACCGGCTCCGCGCGGTCCTGAACGGCCGAAACACGTAACCCCCAACCGGCCCAAACGCCCCCAGAGAGAGGTTTGTTCGGCAATTTGACCGAGCGTGATGAAACACGCTCTTCATCGGGGCAACCCGTGTCCTTCACAGATCACCCATAGCTTCTGCGTGGGGTCGTGGCAGCCGTTACGTGCTGTCACGACGGGGGTTCTGGGATCTGGGGGGATCTGTGCTCACGTCTGTCTTCATCGCCGCCGTTTCTCTGGCGCTCTTCTGGATGGCGGCCTTCACCCTGTGGTGGCAGATGCACGCGTGGCGTACGCCCGAAGTGCTGGCCTCCACCCGGTTCGGCCGTCCGGACGGGGGTGAGAGCCTGTCCTTCTCGCTGTTGCTGCCCGCGCGGCACGAGCAGGCGGTGCTCGACCACACCATCCGGCGACTGCTGGAATCCGGCCACATGGACTTCGAGATCATCGTCATCGTGGGGCACGACGACCCGGAGACCACCGAGGTGGCCCGGAGCGCGGAGGCGCGCGACCCGCGGGTGCGGGTCGTCGTCGACCACCACGAGCGGAAGAACAAGCCGAAGGCCATGAACACGGCCCTGCCGCACTGCCGCGGTGAGGTCGTCGGGGTCTTCGACGCCGAGGACCAGGTGCATCCCGAGCTGCTCGCCCACGTCGACCACGCCTTTCGCACGACTGAGGCGGACGTCGTCCAGGGCGGGGTGCAGCTCATCAACTTCCACTCGAGCTGGTACAGCCTGCGCAACTGCCTGGAGTACTTCTTCTGGTTCCGGTCGCGCCTCCACCTGCACGCGCAGAAGGGGTTCATCCCGCTCGGCGGCAACACCGTCTTCGTGCGGACGCGGGTCCTGCGGGAGGCGGGCGGCTGGGACCCCGACTGCCTCGCGGAGGACTGCGATCTGGGCGTACGGCTGTCCAGCGTCGGCAAGAAGGTCGTCGTCGCCTACGACTCCGGCATGGTGACGAAGGAGGAGACTCCCGGTTCGCTGATGTCGCTGCTCAGACAGCGCACCCGCTGGAACCAGGGCTTCCTGCAGGTGTACCGCAAGCGCGACTGGAAGCAACTGCCCACCTTCGGGCAGAGGTTGCTCGCCCGCTACACGCTCATGACGCCGTACCTCCAGGCGGTCACCGGGGTGATCATCCCGCTCAACGTGGCGGTCGCGCTCTTCCTCGACGTGCCCGTCGGGATCGCGTTCATCACCTTCCTGCCGGCCGTGACCGCCCTGGTCACCTTCGTGTTCGAGATCGTCGGGCTGCACGACTTCGGCAAGCAGTACGGACTGCGCGTCCGCGCCGTGCACTACCTGAAGCTCGTCGCCGGCGGGCCCTTCTACCAGGTCCTGCTCGCGGGTGCCGCCGTACGCGCCGTCTGGCGTGAACAACAGGGGCGCAACGACTGGGAGTTGACCAGTCACGCCGGCGCGCATCTCACCGAGGCGATCCGAGAGGACGTTCCCGCGTGACCTCCACCCTTCCCGCGGCGGCCACACCCACGGCCCCCGCGCAGCGGCCGCCCGCGCCCGGAAACCTCCCGGCACGGCTCACCGGCCCGTTCCTCCGGGGCTCACGCCCCGATCTGATCCTGTGCCTGGCGCTGCTCACGGCGATCCTCGCCGTGCAGGGCTGGAACATCGCCGCCTATCCGGCCCTCAGCGACGACGAGGGCACCTACCTCGCCCAGGCCTGGGCAGTCCAGCAGGGCAAGGGCCTGGCCCACTACACGTACTGGTACGACCATCCACCGCTCGGCTGGATCCAGCTTGCCCTGCTGACCTGGGTCCCCGCGCACCTCAGCCCGTCCCTGATGACCGTCGGCTCCATGCGTTTCGTGATGCTCCTGGTCAGCGCGGCGAGCGCGGTCCTGCTGTACGTCCTCGCGCGCCGGCTGTCCCTCCCGCGCTGGGCGGCGGGGCTCGCGATGGTCCTCTTCGGGCTGTCCCCGCTCTCGGTCGTGCTCCAGCGGGAGATCTTCCTCGACAACATCGCGGTGACGTGGACACTGCTCGCGTTCTGTCTGGCCGCGTCGCCGAGCCGTCACCTGTGGCACCACTTCGGCGCGGGCCTCGCGGCCGCCGCCGCCGTGCTCACCAAGGAGACGATGCTGGTCGTCCTGCCCGCGCTGTTCGTCACGATGTGGCGGCACAGCCACCGCGACACCCGCAAGTTCGCGATCACCGGCGCCGTCACGGCCTGCGTGCTGATCGGCACCGCGTATCCGCTCTTCGCCCTGCTCAAGGGCGAGTTGCTCCCCGGCGGCGGACATGTCTCGCTGTGGGAGGGCATCACCTACCAGATGAGCCGCCCCGGTTCCGGATTCCTCCTGGAACGCGGCACCGGCTCGTACGGCGTCCTCCATTCCTGGCTCTACTACGACCGGGTGCTGCCGCTCGGCGGGCTCGCCGGCGCGCTGCTGCTCCTGGTCACCCTCCGCCGGTCGGTGACGGCCCGCGCCCTGGCCGGTCCCGCGCTCGCGGTGGCGATCCTCGCCGTGGTGGCGCTGCGCCCGAACGGCTACCTGCCCGCCATGTACGTCGTCCAGGCCCTGCCCTTCCTCGCCCTCGTCCTCGCCGGGGGCGCCGCGAGCGTCGCCCACGCCGTGCTGCGCAGACGGCGCACGACACAGGAGCCCGCCCATGTCACGTGGGGGCGCCGGGGACTGGCGGCGGTACTCGTGGTCGCCGCGGGTTCCTATGTCGTGCCCCGCTGGTACGACGGTGACCGCACCGCGGTGACGGCCGACGCCAACGCCCCCTACCGGGCGGCCTCCTCCTGGCTGCGGACCGAGGTGAAGGACCCCGGGGACACCCGGGTCCTGGTCGACGACGGGCTCTGGCTCGACCTCGTGCACGACGGCTACCGGCCGGGTCTCGGCGCCATCTGGTTCTACAAGGCCGACCTCGACCCCGCCGTCACGAAGACCATGCCGCGGGGCTGGAAGGACCTCGACTACGTGGTCGCCTCCCCGACGGTACGGCGTGACGCGGCCGACCTGCCGAACGTGAAGGCCGCGATCGAGCACTCCACTCCCGTCGCCACCTTCGGCACGGGCGAGGACCGCATCGAGATCCGGCGGATCGACGGGTCCGGCGACACCGGTGACATCAACGGCACCACCACCACGGCCCGTTCCGGAGGCAGTCGATGAACAGCTTCGAGAGCATGGTCCCGCAGACACTGGGCGATCCGGCGGTCCGCGCCGCCGGGATCCCGGAGCCCGGTGCCGTCACCATCGTCGTGCCGACCTTCAACGAGTCGGCGAACATACGGCAGTTGCTGCGCCAGATCACCGCGTCGGTGCCGGCGCGGCTGCCCTGCGAGGTCGTCTTCGTGGACGACTCCACGGACGACACCCCCGAGGTGATCGCCGAGGCCGCGCGGGACTGCCCGTTCCCGGTGAGCGTGCTGCACCGCGAGGAGCCCGAGGGCGGGCTCGGCGGCGCGGTGGTGGAGGGACTGAAGGCGGCGACCTCCCAGTGGATCGTCGTCATGGACGGGGACTGCCAGCATCCGCCGTCCCTGATACCGGAGTTGATCGCCTCGGGGGAACGCGCGCACGCGGGCCTCGTGGTCGCCAGCCGGTACATCAAGGGCGGCAGCAGGGAAGGGCTCGCGGGCGGTTACCGGATCGCGGTGTCGCGCGGCGCGACCTGGCTGACCAAGGCGCTCTTCCCGCGCCGGCTGCGCGGCATCAGCGACCCGATGAGCGGGTTCTTCGCGATCCGGCGCAGCGCGGTCACCGCCGAGGTCCTGCGGCCGCTCGGCTACAAGATCCTGCTGGAGCTGGCCGTGCGCAGCCGCCCCCGCCAGGTCACCGAGGTGCCCTTCGTCTTCCAGGACCGTTTCGCGGGCGAGTCCAAGTCGTCGGCGGCGGAGGGCCTGCGGTTCCTGCGTCATCTCGTCGGGCTGCGCACCGCCTCGCCGGTGGCCCGCATGACGGTCTTCGGGCTGATCGGCGCCACCGGCTTCCTGCCGAACCTGCTCGGCCTGTACGCGCTCACCGCCGCCGGACTGCACTACGTACCGGCGGAGATCCTCGCCAACCAGCTCGGCGTGGCCTGGAACTTCCTGCTCATCGAGCATCTGCTGTTCCGCGAACGCCGACGGCACCGCAAGGGCTGGGACCGGGCGGGCCGGTTCGCGCTGCTCGCCAACGCCGATCTGGTGCTGCGCATCCCGCTGATCGCGCTCTTCGTACGCCACCTCGGGATGGGCGTGCTGTCCGCCACGGCCCTGGCCCTGGTGACGACCTTCGTCCTGCGCTTCGCCGGGACCGAGGCGCTGGTGTATCTGCCGCGCCGCGGCGGGCGTGGGAGCCGCGGGGCGGGGAGGACGGCGTGAGACCACGGACGGGACCACGACGGAGGACCGCTCTGCTGGCCGTGACGGGCCTCGCCGCCGGACTGCTGCTGGTGTCGCCGCAGCCCGCGTCCGCCGCCAACCTCGTCACCAACCCGGGCTTCGAGACCGACGGCACCGACGGCATGCCGTCCTGCTGGGAGAAGTCCGGCTGGGGCGACAACGACTTCACCTTCGCGACCGTGTCCGACGCCCACTCGGGCACCAAGGCCATGAAGGTCACGCTGACCCGCCGGGTGGACGGCGACCGCAAGGCGCTGATCACCGAGTCCACCGCGTGCGCGCCGGTCGTCACGGCGGGCCGGCAGTACGACCTCGGGCTCTACTACAGGACGACGACCCCCGACGCGGCGATCACGCTGTTCCGGCACGACACCACGGCGGGCTGGCAGTACTGGACCGACCTCAAGACCCTGGACATGGCGGCGGCCTGGACGCCGGCGACGGTGCGCACCCCGGCCGTCCCGGCGGGCACCGACCGGATCACCTGGGGCGTCTCCGTGTACGGCACGGGCTCGGCGACCACCGACGACTACACGATGGAACAGGTCTCCGAGCCGATTCCGCCGGCCACCTGCACGGGCACGGCCGACGAGTGCGCGAACGGGAGGTGGACGGTCCTGCCCACGCAGAACCCCGTCCGCTCCATGCACTCCGTCGTGCTCAACAACGGCAAGGTGCTGCTGATCGCGGGCTCCGGGAACAGCGAGGAGAACTTCACCGCGGGCACGTTCACCTCAGCGGTCTACAACCCGGCGACCGGCTCGTACAAGGTGATCCCCACACCCAAGGACATGTTCTGCTCCGGGCATGTCCAGCTCGCCGACGGACGGGTGCTGGTGCTCAGCGGCAACAAGGCCTTCCCGGTCGCGGGCGGGCACGGGTACGAGGGGTACAAGGAGTCGTACCTCTTCGACCCGGTCACCGAGACGTACAGCAGGACGAACGACCTCAACGACGGCCACTGGTACCCGTCGGCCACCGAGCTGGGCAACGGCGACATCATCTCGTTCGGCGGTCTGCGCGAGGACTCGTCCGGCTCGGTGACGGCCGAGCGCTGGTCGAACGCGCAGCAGCAATGGCTGCCGCTGTGGCAGGTCAACCAGACCTGGTCGTTCTGGGGCCTGTACCCGTCGATGATCCTGATGCAGGACGGGCGGCTCTTCTACTCGGGCAGCCACGTCTTCGGCAACGGCACCCCGGGCACGGGTTCCGCGGTCTACGACTACGACGCCAACACCACCACCGCGGTCCCCGGTCTGCGGAACAAGGACGAACGCGACCAGTCCGCGAGCGTGCTGCTGCCTCCCGCGCAGGACCAGAAGGTCCTCACCCTCGGCGGCGGCAACATCGACTCCAACCCGGCCGCGAACCGGCTCACCGACATCATCGACCTCAAGGCGGCGAACCCGGCGTACACGATGGGCCCGAAGATCCCGCAGGGCACGGTCGACGTCGGCAACGGCAAGGTCGCCCAGACCGGCGAGCAGGGCAAGATGTACGTGTCCGCCGTGCTGCTGCCCGACGGCAAGGTCCTGGAGACGGGCGGAGCGCTGCACAACCGCGCCGATCCCGTGTACGAGGCGTCGATCTTCGACCCGGCGACCTCGACGTTCGACCCGGTGGCCGCCGACCCGGAGGCCCGCGGGTACCACTCCTCGGCGTTCCTGCTGCCCGACGGCCGGGTGATGGCCACCGGCGACAACCCGGGCAACGGCACGTGGAACCACGACGTGTCGATCTACACCCCGCCGTACCTCCTCAAGGGCCCCCGCCCGACGATCACTTCGGTGATCGACAAGGAGTGGGTGTACGGGGACACGCAGCGCATCACCGTCGACCGGCCCGTCGTGAAGGCCGAGTTGATCAGGCCCGCCGCGGTCACCCACTCGTCCGACCCCAACCAGCGCTTCGTGGACCTGCCGCTGAGCGTGGACGGGAACAACGTCGACCTCAACGTGACGAGCAACCCGAACCTGGCGCCGCCCGGCTGGTACATGCTCTTCGCGGTGGACGCCAACGGCGTTCCCTCGGTGGCCGAGTGGGTGCATCTCCAGGGCCCCTCCGCGCTCGCCGCGGACACCGCGTCGGCGCACGTCCACTCCTTCGCCGACTCCCTGACGGGAACCGTCACCGGGGCGGACCGGAAACGGACCTCGCAGAAGGTGTCCACCACGATCTCCGGCTGCGACCGGCACTACGGCTCGGTCAACGTCTGTGTGCCGACGGTCTTCCCGGAGGGGGTGAAGAAGACGACGGCCTCCCGCTGCGCCTGGCTGAAGAAGAACGACTACGGACGGCTCAGGATCAACGGCAAGGACGATCCCCTGGGACTCGACCCCAGTGGGGACGGACTGGCCTGCGGCGCGAAGGATCTGATCAGGCGTTAGGCGCGGCGCCGGGGCCGTGCGTCCCGGCGCCGGACGGATCCCGCGGACGCCCGCGGGACCGCGTCAGGTCCCGAACTCCGCGAGGGCGCGTTCCACGACGGTCTCCAGCCGGTCGTGGTGCGCGCCCTTCCAGTAGGCGCGCCCGCACTCGGCGCACTGGGCGAAGACGTCGTACGACCGCTCGGTGCCGCTCTCGAGCTGGTCCGCGACCTGTTCCTTGGTGGCCCGGGCGAGCAGGCCGTTGCAGGCGGTGCAGCGCGTCCAGGGCCGCAGCTCGGGCGCGAACCGGCCGAGTACGTCGCGGAGTTGGTCGTCGGGCTGGGTGCTGTAGACAAAGCCGCCGGCCCACAGTTCGCGGCGGTGCAGCAGACCGCGGTCGCGGCTGAGCAGGACGCGGCGCTCGGCGGCCGAACGGGCGGCGAGCGCCGGGTCGCCGATGTCGGTGGACTCGTACGCCGTGTCGACCCCGAGCAGGCGCATCCGGCGGGCGAGGGTGCCGAGGTGGACGTCCAGGAGGAAGCGCAGCGGCGCGCCGGGTACCCGCTGGGGGCGTTCGACGGCGCGGACCCGCACGGACTCGTCCGCGGCCGGGATGTGCGAGAAGGGCACCTCGCGCCCGTCCACGACCAGGGCGCCGACCTCGGTGAGCGGGACCCCCAGCGACTCGACGACATGGCCGAGGGTGGAAGAGCCGTCGGTGCCGACGGGGGTGACCCCGGAGCGGCGGGCGTGCGGGACGAACAGCCCCAGTTCGGGGGCGAATTCGATGTGGATCTCCGGTCCGTTCACGCCGTCAGGATGTCATGCGGGGTGTGTTCCGGTCCTGCGGGTTTCGCGGCGGCAGACCGTGCTCCAGGACGTTCACGGTGCGTTCGACGAGATCGGCGAGGTCGTCCCCCTGGCCGGTCTCGGCCCAGTACAGGGAGGTCTCCATCAGGGCGCCGATCAGCGACATCGCGAAGACCCGGACCTCCAGGCCGTCCGGGTCCCGGCCCGAGCGCTCCCCGATGACCCGGCTCAGCAGCCGCCCGGTGACGGACATGCTCTCCATCATCCGCGAACGCACCGCGGGCACCTCGACCATCAGCCGGGTGCGGAGCCTGCTGACCTCGGGATCCTCCGCGGTACCGACGCCGACGGCCTTCCTGAGCACATGACGCAGGGAGTCGAACCACGGCTCGTCCGCGGGGCGTTCGCGCAGCTCCTGTTCGAGGAGCGGGTCGTACTCGTCCGTGAGGACGATGTCCTCCTTGGTGGGGAAGTAGCGGAACACCGTGGAGGGGGAGACCTCGGCCGCCTCCGCGATCTGCTCGATCGTCGTGGCGTCGTACCCCTGCCGCTCGATCAGCCGGTACGTCGCCTCGCGGATCGCGATGCGGGTCTTGATCTTCTTCCGTTCGCGGAGCCCCGGCTGGGGCTCCGCGGCGGGAGTGGAACTCTGTGCGGTGGCGGCCATGGGTCTTATTGTCCGGCATCGGCCGTGGCCGGTGCCATGTCGGTGCCCTCCTCGGACGTGGGGGCGGACCGCGGCCGGTTCGGCAGCAGGGCCGCCGCCAGCAGGGCGGTGACCAGCGCAGCTATCCCGCTGACCAGCAGGACCAGGTCCATGCCGTGGATGTACGCGGCGTTCGCGGAGGCTTCGAGAGCCCGGTCGCCGAGCCGGCCGGCGACGACGTGGGCGCCGACCACCGAGTCGTCGGCGGTCCGCGCGGCGGCGCGCGGCAGCGCGGAGGTGTCGAGCCGGTCGGCGTAGGTGCTCGCGAGCAGCGAGCCGAGCAGGGCGATGCCGATCGCGCTGCCCACCTGGCGGACCGTCATCAGCAGTCCGGAGCCGCTGCCGGCCCGGTCGCGGGGGAGTGCGCCGAGGGCGGTGGACATCGCGGGCACCACGGCGAAGCCGAAGCCGAGTCCCGCCACGGTCAGCCACAGGGCGGTGGCCCCGTACCCGTCGTCGACGGTCGTACGGCTGCCGAGGAACGCGGCGAAGGCGAGGACGACGAGACCCGCGCTGATCACCGCGCGGGGCCCGAAGCGGGTGACGAGCGGCTGTGCGCCCCGGGAGGCGATCAGCAGCCCGCCCATCATCGGCAGCAGCCGGACGCCGGTCGCGAGGGCGTCGTGGCCGAGGACCGCCTGGAGGTACTGCGGCAGCACGAACATCAGGCCCGAGAGGACGAACATGACGAGCGTCGCGGCGAGGGTGTTGAGCAGGAAGCCGCGCTGTGCGAGCAGGGCCAGGTCCAGCATCGGGCGGGGGCTGCGGCGTTCGCGGACGACGAGCAGGGCGATCAGGACGACGGAGGCGGCGAAGCAGCCGAGGACGAGCGGGTCGCCCCAGCCGCGGGACGGGGCTTCGATGATCGCGTAGACGAGGACGCTGAGACCGACCGCGGTGAGCGCGGTGGAGAGGGCGTCCACCCGGGGTGAGGCGGGGTCACGGGTCTCGGGGAGCAGGAGGACGCACGCCGTGATGCCGATGGCGGCCATCGGCACGTTGACCAGGAAGACGGATCCCCACCAGAAGTGGTTCAGCAGCCAGCCGCCGATGATCGGGCCGAGCGGCAGACCCAGCGCCGAGGCGGCGGAGACGGCTCCGACCGCCTTGGTGCGCTCGTCCGGTCCGAACAGCGAGGGCAGTACGGCGAGCGCGAGCGGCATCACGAGCGCGCCGCCGACGCCCATCAGGGCCCGGGCGGCGATCACCCAGGTGACGTCGTCGACGAGGGCGCCCGCCAGGGAGCCGGCCAGGAAGACCACGAGCCCGGTGATGAGCATCCGGCGCCGCCCGAAGCGGTCGCCGAGCAGTCCCGCCGGGAGCATCAGGGAGGCGAAGACGACGACGTACGCGTCCGCCATCCACTGCTGCTCACCGGTGGACGCGCCGAGGTCCCGGGCCATCGTCGGCAGTGCCACGTTGAGGATCGTCATGTCGAAGCCGAGCACGAGCATGCTCGCGACCAGGGCCCCGAGGGCCCACCAGCGTCGGGGGTCGCGCCGAACGGCGTCGTCCTGCGTGAGAGTCACCATGAAATGAGAGTAGCTCTCAAAAGAGGTGAGGTGTCAATCAAGTACAACTTTCAGTTGGAGGCGGATGTCGTCGCGGCGGTGCGCGGTGGCCGCGCGATGTCCCGCGGTGGCCGGGCGATGGCCGGAAACGCGCAGTGGCCGCGGCTGGGGAGCCGCGGCCACTGGGAAGGGCGAAGGGGTGGGGGGTGGGGATCAGCCGTGCTGGTAGGCCACCAGGGAGATGCCGACGTAGTGCACGATGAACGCGGCGAGGGTCAGCGAGTGGAAGACCTCGTGGAATCCGAACCAGCGCGGTGACGGGTTGGGCTTCTTGATCCCGTAGATCACTCCGCCCGCGCTGTAGAGCAGTCCGCCGACGATCACCAGGACGAGGACGGCGATGCCGCCGGTGCGCATGAAGTCGGGCAGGAAGAAGACGGCCGCCCAGCCCATCGCGATGTAGCACGGCGTGTAGAGCCAGCGCGGGGCGCCGACCCAGAACACCCGGAAGGCGATGCCGGCCGCCGCGGCGGCCCAGATGCTCCACAGGAGCCACTGCCCCTTGGCCTCCGGCAGCAGGAGCATGGTCAGCGGGGTGTAGGTGCCCGCGATGATCAGGAAGATGTTCGCGTGGTCGAGTCTGCGCAGGACGCCGTCCATCCGCGGGCTCCAGTCGCCGCGGTGGTACAGGGCGCTCACGCCGAACAGGAGGCAGGCGGTCAGGGCGAAGATTCCGCAGGCGATGCGGCCACGGGGCGAGTCCGCCAGGGCGGTGAGGACCAGTCCGGAGACGAGGGCGGCCGGAAACATGCCGAGGTGCAGCCAGCCGCGGAGCTTGGGCTTGATCTCTTCCGACAAGGATGGCGCGACGGACGTCCGGCCGGCGGCCGGCGAGTCCGTGGGCGCGTCGGGGACGGACGCAGTCATGCGCCGAATCGTACCTACGGAACCGTAAGTTACGCGTCAGTCCCGCATAAGCGAGCACCGATAGTGGCCATGATCTCACGCCATTGGCGGGCGCCGCCGGAGTACTCGCGGTGAACCCGGGGTGAGCGGGCGGAAACCTCCCCGGAAGTGGCGATGCTCACTCCGCTCAGGTGTGAGGCCCTCTGGACATATGCGCGCCCCGGTCGGATCATCAAATGAGTGCGGTCGGCACCGGATGAGCGCCAGGGGTTCCATCACCGTGAAGCATCCGGGTCGCAGCCCCCACGGGGCACAACAACAAAACCCCTCATTTAGGAGCAATCGTGGCGCGCGACATCGCGGCTCCCGTCCCGACCAACCACAAGGAACTGATCTCGTGGGTCAACGAGATCGCCGAACTGACCGAGCCGGACAGTGTGGTCTGGTGCGACGGATCCGAGGCCGAGTACGAGCGACTGAGTGAGGAGCTCGTCCGCAAGGGCACCTTCAAGAAGCTCGACCCGATCAAGCGCCCCAACTCCTACTACGCCGCCTCCGACCCGACCGATGTCGCGCGGGTCGAGGACCGGACGTTCATCTGCTCCGAGAAGGAGCAGGACGCGGGCCCGACCAACCACTGGAAGGCCCCCGCCGAGATGCGGGAGATCTTCCAGGGCCAGGGCGGTGAGGGCGGCGTCTTCCGCGGCTCGATGCGCGGTCGCACGATGTACGTCGTCCCGTTCTGCATGGGCCCGCTCGGCTCCGACCTCTCCGCGATCGGCGTCGAGATCACCGACTCCGCCTACGTCGCCGTGTCCATGCGCACCATGACCCGCATGGGACAGCCGGTCCTGGACGAACTCGGCACCGACGGGTTCTTCGTGCGTGCCGTGCACACGCTCGGAGCGCCGCTGGCCGAGGGCGAGGCCGACGTGCCGTGGCCCTGCAACTCCACGAAGTACATCTCCCACTTCCCCGAGACCCGCGAGATCTGGTCGTACGGCTCCGGCTACGGCGGCAACGCCCTGCTCGGCAAGAAGTGCTACGCCCTGCGCATAGCCTCCGTGATGGCGCGCGACGAGGGCTGGCTCGCCGAGCACATGCTGATCCTCAAGCTGACGCCGCCGCAGGGCGAGTCGAAGTACGTCGCCGCCGCCTTCCCGAGCGCCTGCGGCAAGACCAACCTCGCCATGCTGGAGCCCACGATCTCCGGCTGGACGGTCGAGACCATCGGCGACGACATCGCCTGGATGCGGTTCGGCGAGGACGGCCGCCTCTACGCGATCAACCCCGAGGCCGGCTTCTTCGGTGTCGCCCCGGGCACCGGTGAGCACACCAACGCCAACGCGATGAAGACGCTGTGGGGCAACTCCGTCTTCACCAACGTCGCGCTCACCGACGACAACGACATCTGGTGGGAGGGCATGACGGAGGAGACTCCGGCCCACCTGACCGACTGGAAGGGCAACGACTGGACCCCCGAGTCCGGCACGCCCGCCGCGCACCCCAACGCCCGCTTCACGACGCCCGCCTCGCAGTGCCCGATCATCGCGCCCGAGTGGGAGGACCCCAAGGGCGTGCCGATCTCGGCGATCCTCTTCGGCGGCCGCCGCGCCACCGCCGTCCCGCTGGTGACGGAGTCCTTCGACTGGAACCACGGTGTCTTCCTCGGCGCGAACGTCGCCTCCGAGAAGACCGCCGCCGCCGAGGGCAAGGTCGGCGAGCTGCGCCGCGACCCCTTCGCCATGCTGCCGTTCTGCGGCTACAACATGGGCGACTACATGGGCCACTGGGTCGACGTCGCCAAGGGCAAGGACCAGGCGAAGCTCCCGAAGATCTACTACGTGAACTGGTTCCGCAAGAACGACGCGGGCAAGTTCGTCTGGCCCGGCTTCGGCGAGAACAGCCGCGTCCTGAAGTGGATCGTCGAGCGCCTCGACGGCAAGGCCGAGGGCGTCGAGACCCCGATCGGCGTCCTGCCGACCCGGGAGTCCCTCGACACCGACGGTCTCGAACTGGCCGACGACGACCTCGACTTCCTGCTCACGGTCGACAAGGAGGTCTGGCGCGAGGAGGCCGGACTGGTCCCCGAGCACCTCAACACCTTCGGCGAGCACACGCCGACGGAGCTGTGGGACGAGTACCGCGCACTGGTGCAGCGCCTGGGCTGACGCCCTCAACCACTCCGCGGCCGAACCGAGTTGCCCTGACCTGCGACCGTTGCGGCGGTCGGCCGCGGTGACCGCACCCGCCGGGGTTCCGCGCGCATCCGCGCGGGACCCCGGCCTTTTTCGTCCCCCGCGCCCCGCCCGTGCCGGAACGGCTGAAAAAGCGCGGATTTCGAGGGACACTCCTGACATCTGCATTGGACCCCGAAATGAGGTGGCGGGGTGCGTACGCCTGTCAGTGACCCCATGAAGATCGGTCCGTACCGCATCGTGGGCCGGCTCGGCTCCGGCGGCATGGGATGGGTGTATCTCGGCCGCTCGCCCGCCGGGCGCGAGGTCGCGGTCAAGGTGGTGCGGCCCGAACTGGCCGCGGAGCGCGAGTTCCGGGAGCGCTTCGCCCGCGAGGTCGCCGCGGCGCGCGTGGTTAGCGGCGCCTACACCGCGGCCGTGGTCGACGCCGACACCGAGGCCGAACTGCCCTGGCTGGCCACCCTGTACGTGGCCGGTCCCTCACTCGCCGAGGCGGTCCGCACCGACGGACCCCTGCCCGAGCCGCAGGTACGGCGGCTCGGCGCGGGCCTGGTCGAGGCGTTGCAGGCCATCCACGCCGCACGCGTCGTGCACCGCGACCTCAAACCGGCCAACGTGCTCCTCGCCTCCGACGGCCCGCGCGTCATCGACTTCGGGATCTCCCGTGTGGACGGGGCCCCCGGACTCACCCAGGTCGGCGTCGTCGTCGGCACCCCGCCCTACATGTCCCCCGAGCAGATCAGGGGCGCCAAGGTGGGCCCGGAGAGCGACGTCTTCTCCCTCGGCGGGGTCCTGGTGTACGCGCTCACCGGACGTCCGCCGCACGGCAGCGGAGAGGCAGTGCGCCACCGCGTGGCCTTCGACGACCCCGAACTCGACGGCATCGCGGGCCCGATGCGGGAACTGGTCGCGCGCTGTCTGGCGAAGCGGCCCGAGGACCGGCCCCGGCTGGACCGGCTCCTGGCCGGGCTGCTGGAGCAGGAGCCCCGGCAGGCCGACTGGCCGCCGCCCACCGTCGCCCACACCATCCGGGCGCGCACCCAGGATCTGATGAAGCGCCGCAAGGAGAGCACCAGCGTGTCCGTACCCTCCTGTCTGCTGTCGCACGCCCAGGCACTGCTCGACGCCGGACTGACCGACGCGATGGTCGCCGAGGCGGTGGGCCGTGGCGACGCCTGACTCCTTTTCCGGCCGGAACCGGGAGATCCTCGAAATCGGAACGCACTGGCGACAGTTGGTGCAGACCTGGGTGGCGAGACGGAATTTCCACACGGTGACCGACACCGTTTCCGTCTCCATGCGATTCGACCTGGAGGAAACGGGCCGGATGGTCACCGTCCGATTCATGACGACGAAGAGACTGCTGGTCGCATTCGCCACCGACGGGCATTTCCTGCGCAAGGACCAACTGGCCCTCGCCGCCGCCGCGTCGAACGCGTGGAACACCGAACAGCTCCATCCCATGCTGTCCGTGTGGGACGTACGGGGCCCGCGCCCCTGTCTCGCAGGTGTGTGCGACCTTCCGCTGACCTGTCGAATGACGCAAACAGATTTCGATGCTTTGGCCAGTGATTGGGTGGAGCGGGCGAGACAGATGTTCACCCGATGCCATCAGGTGTTCGAGTTGTAGAAGTGATGTCCCCCGCGTTTCTCAAACCCTTCCGGACGCCCGCCGGTTTCCGCCACTATGGGCGAGTGCCTTTCAGGGCCACGGGGGTGTTGTGTCAGGGCCACGGGGGGTCTTTTCATGCGGCGTTCGCTTTCCCTCATCATGCTCTCCGGGCTTCTGACCGCATTGGCTCCGGGGACGCCGGCCACCGCGGCCGAGCCGTGCGGCGGCACGTTCGAGCAGCGTCTCGACTGCTGGGCCCGCTCGGCCGGCGAGGGCACGGTCCGCGTCACCGTCGACCGGAGCCTGTCGTTCGACGGCAGGGCCGCGAACCGCAAGGGCTTCGAGCAGGCCCTGGCGGACCGGAGCCGCAATCTCCTGGTCGAGGTGCCGTCGGGCGCCCACACCGGCGAGGGCGGATCGGCACTCCTCGTCCTGGCGGACCACGAGCGCAGGCTCGTCGCGGACGACGCCGTCGTCGACCCGCTGAAGCCCTCGACCGTGGAGGAACTGGCCGCCCGCGGTGCCTGCGCCCCCGAGAAGAAGGGTGACCTGTGCGCCCGGCTCGGCAAGGGCCGACTGACCGGAGCGGACCTGGTCCGTTTCGGCCTGGCCACCGGCCTCTCCCGCGCGGACACCGTCAGCGGCTCCGGAGCCGGCTCGTCCGCGAACCCCGGCGGCGACGAGACCGCCACCGGGCAACAGGGACAGGGACAGGGCCAAGGGCAGAGTCAGACGCAGGGGCAGGGGCAGGGGCAGGACACCGGGAAGGCCGGCGACACGGGCCGGGACCCCGGAACCTCCACCGACCAGGCCGGCGACGCCGGCTGGGACACCGCCACCGCGGTGCTCACCGTCCTGTGCGCCGTGCTCGTCCTGCTGCTCGGCATCCTGCTCTTCCTGATCCGCCGCTCCGCCAGGTCCGTCGCCGTCGGCACGCTGTCCAGGCGTTCGCTCGCCGTGCCGGGCGTCGGTGCCGTACCGGCCGGGACGGCGCCCCGGCCCCGCACCCGCCCCCGTACCCCCTCGCCCGACGAGGCCACGACCCGTACCCGTGTGTCCGACGAGGCCGGTGCCCGTCCCCGTACACAGATGCCCGACGAGGCCACCACCCGCCTCCGGGCCACGCCGGCGCCCCGCAGCCACGGTCGGCGCGTCGGCAACGTACCGGGACCCGCCCGGCCCGCCGTCGTACGCACCGAACTGCACCCGCAGGGCTATGTCGAGGTGGACCACGTGCTGTACCGGGCGGTGTGGGCCGAGCCGGGCCGACCGCCGCCCGCGCCCGGCGGACTCGTCGACGTCACCGAGGCCGGGGAGCGGGACTCCGACGTCCTCTACGCGTTCCCCCCGACACCCGGACGGCACGCCAAAGCGGCCCGGCCCTGAGACCAGGAGAGACCCACATGCACAGCGACTACCCGCCCACCCTGCCGGCGGAGTACGCCGACATCGAGTTCGAGAACAACGCGCAGCGGCTGCCGCTGGTCCTCTGCCTCGACATCTCCAGCTCCATGGCGGGTCAGCCCATCCAGACGCTCAACAACGCGCTCGCGGAGTGGACCCGGGAACTGCACGACGACGTCAGCCTCAGCTACAGCGTCGAGGTCGCCCTGGTCACCTTCGGCGGCCAGGGCGTCGCCGCCTGGCGCGGACCCCAGCTCCTGCCCACGCACGCGCCCGTGAGCCCCTTCGTGCCGGCGCACATGTTCCACCCGCCGCAGCTCGCCGCCGCCGGGGTCACCCTGATGACCGAGGCACTCGAACTGTCGATGAACATCGTCGCCGCCCGCAAGGCCGAGCTGCGCGCCTCCGGACTCCAGTACTACCGGCCGCAGATCTGCCTCGTCACCGACGGGCTGCCCACCGACGCGACGGGCCATCTCACCGACTCCTGGCACCGGTTGATCCCGGTCCTCGCGGATGAGCAGCAGGCCCGCCGCTTCCGGCTGTACGCGATCGGCGTCGGCGGCATCACGGACCGCGGCGAGCAGGTGCTCCGGTCCTTCGCGCCGAAGTTCAACGCCCGGCTCCAGGGATTCCCGTTCCGCGAACTGCTCCAGATGATGTCCGCGAGCGCCAACGCCGAGCAGAAGGGCGCGGGCGACGAGGTCTTCGAGAAGATCTTCAGCCAGTTCAAGACACAGCGCCCGGCCTGGGAATCGTGACCGATGACCCGATGGGACTCCTGAGTGATGACGGCAGCCGACGAGCGGGACACGCCGTGGCGGATCCACGGAATGAGCGTCGAGGGATACCGGCACCGCCGCCAGGGACAGCCCTGCCAGGACGCCTGCGGGCACACGGTGACGGCGTCCGTCGCGGTCCTCGCCGTCGCCGACGGCGCGGGCAGCCGGCCGCGCTCCGAGGAGGGCGCCCGGCTCGCGGTGGAGCTGGCCACCGAGCACTTCGCGCGCCGGGCCGCCACCGTGGCGGACCGGCGCCCCGGCGAGGCGGTGCGTGAACTGCTGCGGGACGCCTTCCACGACGTGTGCAAGGTGTTCCTGGACCGCACGGGCCCCGACGCGGCGGACTTCGCGACCACGCTCACCGTGGTCGTGCTCGCACGGGGCTGGCTCGGCCATCTGTCCCTCGGGGACGGCTTCGTCGTCCTGCGGGCCGGTACGGAGGACGGTGAGCGGCAGTTCCATCTCCTGCCGCAGCCGGCCGCGGCCAGCGAGTACAGCAACGAGACGGTCTTCCTCACCTCGCCGGACGCGGCCCGCTGGGTGCACACCGACTGTGTGTCCGACGAAGGGATCGACGGGGTGCTGCTGTCCACCGACGGACTGGCGCAGGCCGCGCTCAACCGGTCCTCGGGCGGCGCGCTGTCCCCGAACACCTCCTTCGCCGAGGCCGTGTTCCGCTCCCTGGACGTCCCCGGACCGGTGACGGCGAGCGCCCACGAGGGCCTGGGGACCCTGCTCCGGTCGGACCGGCTCACCGCGCTCAACGCCGACGACAAGACCCTGCTGCGGGCCGTACTCAAGGCGCGCCCATGAGCGGGCGCACGGTGTTCCTGGACGGCAGGCCGGTGACCCTCGCCGAGCTGCCCCTGAAGGGCGGCGGCCAGGCGGCCGTCTTCCCGGTCGTCGGCGACGACGGCATCGTCGTCAAGCTGTACCGCGAGACGCCGGGGCCCAAGGAGGAGCAGCGGCTCAAGCGGATGCTGACGATGTCCCCGCTCGTGACCCGTCCCACCGACGCCTCCCAGCCGCCCGAACTGGCCTGGCCCACCGCGCTCGCGCGCGGCCCGAAGGGCGAGTTCCTCGGCTACGCCATGCGCCGCTTCGGCGAGCCCCAGCACGTCCAGCTCATCGGCCTGTTCACGCGCGCCCAGCGGCTCAAGCTGTTCGCCGACCGGGCCGACTGGCGCTTCCTGCTCGGCGTCGCCTGGAACCTCGCGTTCATGACGGCGCGCATGCACTACGACGATCTCGTCATCGGCGACTTCTCCAGCAGCAACGTCGTCGTCGACGCCAACGGGTTCGTCACCTTCCTCGACTGCGACTCGATCGCCTTCAACGACCCGGTGACCGGGGAGCTGTTCCCCTGTCTGATGCACACCACCGACTACTCGTCCCCCGAGCGGCAGGCGGGCGGCCCCGCCACCCGGGCCACGGACGAGTTCGCCCTCGCCGTCCTCGTCTACCAGCTCCTGACGGCCGGGAACCACCCCTTCGGCGGCGTCCCGCACGACAGCGCGTCCGAGTCGACGGTCAAGGACAACATCGCCGCCAGCATCTCCTACGTCGTGCGCCCGGAGCGGGTCGTCATTCCGCGCGGCACCATCGACCCCTCCGTGCTCCCGCCCGAACTCCTCGCGCTGGCCCGCACCGCCTTCGGCCCCGGGGTGCAGGACCCGGCCACCCGGCCGTCCGCGGAGGCGTGGCTGCGCGCCCTCGACAAGGAACGAGCGCTCGTACGGGTCTGCCCGGCCCGTCCGCTGCACGCGTTCGGCTCGCATCTGCCCTCGTGCCCCTGGTGCGGCAGGGCGGCGCTCACGGGGCACGACGTGTTCAACGTCCCGGCCTCGGTCGCGGCGCCCGGCGTGCCCCGGCCCCAGCCGCAGCAGCCGGTTCCGACGCCGGGCGAGCCGTGGCCCACGGGGCTGAAGGTGGCGCTGCTGATCCTGGCGGTGGTGATCCTGGTGGTGATCGTGGCGAACGCCTGACCCGCGAACGGCCCTCGGGTCACTGCGAGCGGCCGCGGTCCTCCAGGTAGCGGGTGTGGGACTCCTGGCGCCGCGCCTCCGTCTCGCGCAGGGCCGCCGCGAGCCGGTCCGACTCCTCCTGGAGCACGGTGAGCTGACGCTCCAGGTGGCGCTCGGGCGGTTCGGTGCCGGGGGCCAGCCGGGTCCACCACCGGGTGCGGACGAAGGTGTCGACCGCTTCCGGGATGTCCTGGCGTACGGCACGCGACAGGGCGTGTACGCCCTCGGCGTCCTGGGCGAGGATCTCGGCGACCCAGCCCGGGTCGAGCAGGGCGGCGAGGACCCCGGTCAGCTCGGTGAGCCGGCCGGCCGCCGCCGGAGGCAGCTCGACGCCGTCCAGGTACTCCCGCAGCTTGCCGAAGTCGACGCGCAGTTCGGCCAGTTGGGCGGAGGGGTCGGGGAAGTCGGGCGGGGCGGGGCGCTCCGGCGGCGCGATCAGCGCGCCCGCGCCGTACAGACCCGCCACGACGACCGGCCAGTACGGGCCCGCGAGACCGGTGAAGGTCAGCGCGAGTCCGGCGATCCCGCAGGCGCTGCCGGCGAGGTTCTTGCGCGATTCGAGGAAGCCGAGGAGCTTACTGGTAGCCACGGATCTCCTCGAAGGCGCCGTCGAGCGAGCCCTTGCGGGCGTCGAAGAGACGGCCGCCGGTCAGGTCGGCGATGTGCTGGAGCTCGCCGCGGTCGGAGTCGCCGAACAGGATGGGGAAGACCGGGATCTCCCGCTGTCCGCCGGGCAGCCGGCCGTAGAAGTCGTCGAAGTCGGAGGGGCTCGCGCCCCTGGTGTTCTCGCCGTCCGTCATCAGGACGATCGAGGTGAACGTGTCGTCGTCGGCGCCCAGATGCTCGTACGCCTTCTCCAGCGAGGTGTAGATCGCGGTGTCGCCGTCGGCGCTCAGCGCGCGGGTGTCCTCGCGGATGGCGTCGAGCCCGGCCTTCGGGTTCGCGGGGCGGACCACATGCGTACGGACGCTCTTGACCTTCGAGCCGAACGGCATCAGCGTCACCTCCTCGCGGTCGCGGAAGTCGCCGGTCAGATCGCCGAGGGACTTCTTGAGCCGGTCGAGACGGTCGCCGTCCATCGAGCCGGAGGTGTCGAGGACGTACACCGTCCGGGACGGGCGGCGCAGCGTGTTCTCGTAGGAGTCGAGGAGATGGTCGGCGACGGACCGTTGGCCGGGGAAGGGGAGTTCACGCCGTCGTCCGGTGTCGAGTCCGGCCGCCGGGGCGACGGAGGCGACGACCGGGCGGCGGTGGGTCCGCTCGGTGATCAGCTTCTGGGCGGCCGGCGCGCGCAGCGCCTCGGCGAGGCGCCGGACGGTGTCCCGGGTGTCCTTGGAGGACGCGGCGAGGGAGGAGAGCGGATAGTCGGCCGTCACGACGCCGTCGCGCGGGCGGATGACGGTCAGGCCCTTCACGCCCTTGAGGACGGACTCGTAGTTGAGCAGGGCGTCCACGGTGCCGCGGCGTTCGTAGGCGGTGGCGAGCCAGCCCGACGAACCCGACGTGAGTTTCTGTCCCTTGAAGAACGCGCGCAGCCGGGGGGTCGCCTCGGCCACGTCGGCGTCCGTGAGCGCCGACTGGGCGCCGGACAGCGCGGAGGCCACCGAGATCAGCGTGGAGAAACCGGAGTTGGAGCGTGCCGGATCGGTCATGCCGTACGTGAGTCTCCCGTCCGCCACGGCCTTCTCCACCTGTGACCAGGTGACGTCCTCCGGCTTCCAGCCGAGGGCGCGCACCGTGGCCGACTTCACGCCGATGGCCACCGGGCTCGACATGACGGGCGTCTCCGAGACGACCTTCCTCGCGGCCTCGGGACGCAGATGCAGATAGGCGTTGGAGGACAGCCACAGGGCGTCGTACCGGTCGTCCGACGCGCCCCGCGCGATCAGGTCCACGGCGGCGAGGGTGCCCATGTAGGTGGGCCTGACCTTGATGCCGGTGTCCCGCTCGATCCGGTCGAGCACCGGCTTCATGTCGCCCAGTTCGCTGGAGGCGAGGACCCGCAGGGTGCCGGACCGCGGCTTCCCGTCGTCCCCGGACGGTGATTCCCCCTGGGCCGTGCAGGCCGTCAGGGCGAGCAGGGCGACGGCGGCCGCCGCCCGTCGGAGCGCTCTCATCCGTTCCCGCCCTCCAGGGCGCCCCGCGTACGGCTGCGCTCCAAGTAGGCTCCGGCGTTCTGGAGTTCGGAGGTCAGGGACTCCACGGTCGCGGCCATCGTCTCGGTCGCCCTGACCTTGTACGTGTCGATCGCGTCGAGGGTGCGGTAGATCTCCTGGAAGGCGGTGCGCAGGGTCTCGGCGCCGACGGCCGGGTCGGCGGCGATGCGCTGGATCTCCCCGCTCTGGGTGGACAGCATCTCGGCGTTGCCGCGGATGAGGTCCTCCGTCGTGCCGCGCAGGGCGTTGACCTGTTCGACGACCTTGCGCTGGTTGTCGAGCGCGGAGGCGAGCATCACGGAGATGCGCAGCGCGGAGACCGTGGTGGTGGCCGCGCGGTCGACGCCCTTGATCAGTTCGTCGTTGTTGCGCCGGACCACGTCCATCGCCAGATAGCCCTGGGCGCACACCGCGAGCTGGGTGAGCAGGTCCTGGTGCTTCTGCCGGACGGGGAAGAGCACGTCGGAGCGGAGCGTGTCGGCCTGCGCGGGGTCGGCGGCGTCGACTCCCGCGATGTGCGTCTCGACGGCGGTGTCCAGGGCCTGGGTGAGCACGACGTACTCCTGGAGCTTGCCCATCGTCTCCCAGAGCCGGACGCGTTCGGTCTGGAGGGCCGCGTTGTCCCGGCGCAGTTCGTCCTGGCCGCCGCGCAGCGAACCGACGATCTTGTTCAACGTGCCCTGTGCGGAGGCGTACTTGGCGACGTGGTCGCGCAGCTTGTTGCCGCCCGGCAGCCGGGACAGGAACTTCCTGCCCTTGCTCGCGGACAGGTCGCGCGGGTCCAGGTCCTCGACCACGCGCCGGAGTTCGACGAGCGAGCCGGCGACGTGCGACTGCGCGTCCTCGCCCTTGGAGGGCAGGCTGCGGATCGTGCGCTCCAGCATGCGGTTGGACTGGGAGGCGGCGCCGCGCATCTCGGTGGCCCCGAGTCCGGCGATCTCCCCGACCTTGCCGGCGAACTCGGGTGAGCGGGCGTCCAGGACGGCGAGACCGTCGATGTACTCCGCGGCCCTGCGCGCCATTTCGTCCCGCACCCCCGGGTCGACGGGGACGAGCCCGCCCGCCTTCTCGGGTGGCACGGGGGCCACGGCCTCGGGCGGTGTGAGGGTGAACGTGTCGTCGGTGCTCATGTGCTCATTCCCCCTGGTTCCCGGCCCGGCGCGCCATCTCGTGCAGCACCTTGTAGGCAGGCACGGGCGCCTGCCGGACGCCGGTCAGCTTCTGGTTGAGATAGGTGGAGCGGTCGGCGGTGGCCGCCGCGAACTCGCCGGTGGCGCCCTGCGGACGGAACCCGTGCTTGACGGCCAGGCGGCGCAACGTCGGGTCGGTGCTGAGGAGTTCACCCAGCGCGCGGCCTTCGGGCGTGAGCGGTACGACCGTGTGGTCGCTGTTGGCGGTGGTGTCCGGGTAGAGCACCGTGAGGTCTCCGGCGTCCTGGCCCTCGGTGAGCAGCGCGGCGACCTGTGACTCGTAGACGAGGACGAGCGGGTTGCCGGCGCCGCTGACGAAGTCGTGGAACGCGGCGTCGGTGGTGGGCTGCTGGGCGCCCTGGACGCTGATGAGCTGATGCATCAGGGACGCGGTGCGGCCGATGGCGGCGTTGTCGGTGGCCACGCGCCCGCCGTCGGCGACGTAGGACGCGGCGGCGAGGTAGAGGGCGCCCGAGTTGGAGGTCTCCGGGTCGGTGCTGGCGATGTACAGCGTGCCGGTCAGTTCACCGTGCGCCTCGGTGCCCTTGAGCTGCTGCCAGGTCCGCGCGTGCCTGGCAGCGTCGAGGTAGGCGGCCATCTTCAGGGCGCCGGTGTTCTTGTCGAGGGTGGCCAGTCCGTTGGCGGCGAGGACCTCGGCCGCGCTGCGGTGGGCCACCACGACGAGGGGTGAGTAGAAGGGCCGGGGCAGCGGCTGGCGGACGTGGTACTTGTCCGCGAGCTCGTCGGCCGGGGCCTGGCTGGAAGGGAAGGCGAAGTCGTACCCCTTGAGGCTGCGGCCGTCCATGGCCCAGGACCCGGAGGTCTCCGTCTTCACGGTGTAGCCCTTGGCGGCGAGGGCCTTCACCACATCCGGATCGGCGAAGAACTCCGCCTTCTCCGAACCGATCACTCCTTGCACGGTCTTCGTTGCCGTGCCCTTGTCCTGACCAGTGCGGCCCGCGACGACGGCTGCTGCCACTCCGCCGATCAACAGGACCGCCAGGACGATTCCCGCGATGCGTCTCACGCCTGGAGCGTGCACCTCGGAATCCAACGTTCCCCGTCCCCGGGGGTGAACACGGGGTGACCACCGGGTCCCGGTACGCAACCGGAGGAGGGGCCGCCGCTCTTCGGGCGGCGCGGGGCCCCGCGCGGGTGGACGGGGTGGGTGTGGCACCCGGTCCGCGCGTCAGTTCGAAGACGCGCGGACCGGGGCCGTACGGGGCCTCGGGCCCGGGGCCCGAGGAGTCGGCCAGGAGGCCGGAGGTCCGGCCCGGAGGCCGGGGGGTGGCCGGCGGGGAGCCGGAGGTCTGTCAGCGGGCCGCCAGCTCGCGCGGTTCGGCGGCGGAGGCGTGGGCGTCCATGCGCTCGGCGGAGAGGATCGCCGCGGCGGTGTCGGCGCGGGAGGCGGCGACGACCAGGGCGCGGCCCGCCAGCGCGTGGGCCCGCCGGTGGAGGGTCACGAGGTGGGACTCCTCGGGCTCGGAGGCGGCCGGGGTGGCCTGCGCGCGGAGCGGGGCGCCGCCGCGCAGCCGGGTGACCTGCTCGGTGAGCCGTTCGGCGCCCGCGTCCAGGTCGGCGGACGGGGTGAGCGCGCGGATCTCGTCCGTGACGGCGAGCAGTGCCGCGAGGTGGCCGGCGAGCTGGATGTCCAGCTCCTCCTCGCGCGACCGGTGGGGGAAGTCGGAGGAGGGGGCGCCGACCGTCGTGTGGACCGACTTCGAGCGGATCGGTTCGTACATGGAATGGCCTCCTGTGCCTGACAGGAAGCCATCCTAGCTTGGAATTCGTCTAAAGTTGAGCTGGTTCGCATATTGGGACGCGGCGCATACGCTGGGTGAGCGCGGGGCGCGTCCCGGCGGGCGTCACGGCTGGCTGTAGCCGTCCAGGAACGTGCCGATCCGGGTCACCGCGTCCGTCAGATCCGCCACCGTCGGCAGGGTCACCACCCGGAAGTGGTCCGGTTCGGGCCAGTTGAAGCCCGTTCCCTGCACGACCATGATCTTCTCGCTGCGCAGCAGGTCGAGCACCATCTGCCGGTCGTCCTTGACCTTGAAGACCTTCGGATCGAGGCGCGGGAAGAGATACAGCGCCCCCTTCGGCTTCACGCAGGTCACACCCGGGATCTGTGTCAGCAGCTCGTGGGCGACGTCCCGCTGCTCCTTCAGGCGCCCGCCCGGCAGGACCAGGTCGTTGATCGTCTGGCGTCCGCTGAGCGCCGCCACCACGCCGTGCTGTCCCGGCATGTTCGCGCACAGTCGCATGTTCGCGAGGATCGTCAGTCCCTCGATGTAGGAGGCGGCGTGCGCGCGCGGCCCCGAGACGGACATCCATCCGACGCGGTACCCCGCCACCCGGTACGCCTTCGACATGCCATTGAAGGTGAGGGTGAGCAGATCGGGGGCGATCTTGGCGGTCGCGGTGTGCGTGGCGTCGTCGTAGAGGATCTTGTCGTAGATCTCGTCGGAGCAGACCAGCAGGTTGTGCCGCCGGGCGATGTCCGTCAGCCCCCGGAGCATCGCGTCGTCGTAGACCGCGCCCGTCGGGTTGTTCGGGTTGATGATGACGATCGCCTTGGTGCGGTCGGTGATCTTCCGCTCCACGTCCGCGAGGTCGGGCATCCAGTCGGACTGCTCGTCGCAGCGGTAGTGCACGGCCGTGCCGCCGGACAGGGAGACCGCGGCGGTCCACAGGGGGTAGTCCGGTGCCGGTACGAGCACCTCGTCGCCGTCGTCCAGCAGCGCCTGCATCGCCATCACGATGAGCTCGGAGACTCCGTTGCCGATGAAGACGTGATCGACGTCCGTCTCGATGCCGAGGGTCTGGTTGTGCATGACGACCGCGCGACGGGCGGCGAGCAGGCCCTTGGCGTCGCCGTAGCCGTGCGCCGAGGAGACGTTGCGGAGGATGTCCTCCAGGATCTCCGGCGGACACTCGAACCCGAAGGCGGCCGGGTTGCCCGTGTTGAGCTTGAGGATGCGGTGACCGGCCGCTTCGAGCCGCATCGCCTCCTCAAGAACCGGACCCCGGATCTCGTAGCAGACGTTGGCGAGCTTCGTGGACTGGATCACCTGCATGTCGTGAGCTTACGGCCGCCCGCCGCGCACCGGGGGGTGTTTTTCACCACGTGAGACGTGTCGGTTCCGGCGTCTTTGTCCGCCGACTGCACCGGATCCCCAGGTGGTCCCTACAATGCGCGATCATGTCCTGGCAGTCCGGAGATCCCGAAGCCCGGCCGACGGTGTACCTCCCGCAGAGCGACGGGGAGACGCCTTTGGCCTATGAGACGTACGCCGATCCCGCCGAGGCGCACGGCTGGCGGAAGGCGTACACGGACGGCGACGACACGACCGCCCTGCCCGTCATCAGTGACGGTCCCGCCGGGCGGCGGGAACGGACGCGGCGCCGCAGGCGTGCCCGGAACAACCGGCGCGCCGCCGTGGCCGGGGGCGCGGCCGTCGCCGTCGTCCTCGGCGTCGTCGCCGTGGGTGTCCTCGACTCCGGAGCGGCCGACGGGTCCGGCGACGGCGCGCCGTCGCGGACGTCCGGGCCCGTACGCCTGGCGACCGGACCCGCGGAACCGGCCGCCTCCTCGGCGCCGCCGTCGGCCACCACCGCGCCCGCGGCGCCGGCCGCCCCGTCGGCGTCCGCCTCGACCCTCGCGTCCGCGAGCGCGGGCGCAGCCTCCCGGAGCGCATCCGCGTCGTCGAGTCCCGCCGTGAGTCCGAGCGCGAGCGCGTCCACGGCGCCCGCGCCCACGACCTCCGCCCCGGCCCCGACCCCGTCGACGACGAGCACCACCGGCCACGGTCACGGCCACGGTCACGGACACGGCGGCTGGGGCTAGCCGCAGGGCCGCAAGGAGCGGCACACTCCTCCTCCGTCGCGCCGAGGAGGCGTACGGCGCCGAGGGCACGTACGCCGGCGAAGACACCTACGCCGCCGAGGACACGTACGCCGGCGAAGACACGTACGTCGGCGAAGACACGTACGTCGTTTCCGGCTCTTCGGCCGGAAAGCGCTCCTTGTTCACTTTTCCCTCTCCCCTCACAATGCGCATGACAACAACTGGCCGGAAGACCTCCGGTCAGCGGAAGGCGGCCGGACGACCTTCGGCCGCCCCAAGTCGCAAGAGGGGACCCCCACATGAGAAAGCCTCTCGTCGCCGCGTTGTTCGCCCTGGTGCTGTCCGGGGCGGGCGCGGCACCCGCGGTCGCGGCACCCGCGGTCGCGGCACCCGCTCCCCACGCCGTACCCGCGTCCCACGCGGCTCCCGCGCGCGTATCGGCCTCCGTCACCACGGCCGGCACCCAGGCGGCGCCCACCCTCCAGGCCGTCAGCCTCGCCGGGACCGTCGCGCTCAGCAACTGCTCCGGCTCGGTCGTCCGCTTCCCCAACTCGGCGGACACCGACCCGGCGCTCGTGCTCTCCAACGGCCACTGCCTGGAGACCGGCTTCCCGGACCCCGGTGAGGTGATCGTCGGCCAGTCGTCCAGCCGGACCTTCGGTCTGCTGAACTCGGCGGGCACCAGGGTCGCGACGCTGCGCGCGAGCAAGGTCGCGTACTCGACCATGACCGACACGGACATCACGATCTACCAGCTCACCAGCACCTACGCGACCATCAAGAACTCGTACGGCGTCAGCGCCCTGACCGTCCAGAACACGCACCCGACCGCCGGTACCGCCATCACCGTGGCCTCCGGCTACTGGAAGCGCCTCTACAGCTGCAGCATCGACGGGTTCGTCTACCGTCTCAAGGAGGGGAGCTGGACCTGGAAGGACTCGGTCCGCTACACCTCCGCCTGCCAGACCATCGGCGGTACCTCGGGCTCGCCGGTCGTCGACCAGTCCACCGGCAAGGTCGTCGCCGTCAACAACACCGGCAACGAGGACGGTGAACGCTGCACGGTGAACAACCCCTGCGAGGTCGACGCGAACGGCGCCGTCACCGTCCGCCAGGGCATCAACTACGCCGAGGAGACCTACCAGATCCCGGCCTGCTTCACGACGGGCAACAAGCTCGACCTGAGCCTGAGCGGGTGTGTCCTGCCCAAGCCGTAACACCGCGGGAGGGCGGGCGGTCACGGTGGGCGGTCACGCCGTCCGGCGGACCGCCCGTCCCGCCAGCACATCCGTCCGACGCCCGTCCTCGACGACGAAACGCCCGTCGATCAGGACGTGCGGGATGCCGGTGGGCAGGGTGCGCGGCGCGGCGAACGTCGAGCCCGCCGCGACCGTCGCCGGGTCGAAGAGGACCAGGTCGGCGCGGTACCCCTCGCGGACGAGACCGCGGTCGGGCAGCCGCAGCCGGGCGGCGGGCCTGCCGGTGAGATGGGCGACGCACTCCTCCAGCGTCAGGACGCCCAACTCCCGCACGTACCGGCCGAGGTAGTGCGGGAAGGTGCCGTAGGCGCGCGGATGCGGTTTGGTGCCGTGCAGGATGCCGTCCGAGCCGCCGGTGTGCACGGGGTGGCGCATGATCGCCCGGACGTTCTCCTCGTGACCGACGTGCTGGAGGATCGTGGGGCCGAGCCGGTCCTCGACCAGCAGCCGACGGGCGGTGGTCCAGGGTTCCTCGCCGCGCAGGTCGGCCGACTCCCGGACGGTCCGGCCGACGTACGAACCGAGCCCGGGGTCGTTCACCCCCGAGATCTCGATCGTGTCCCACGCGATGGGCACGCCGTGGCAGCCGTCCGCGCCCACGACCTCCATGTGGTGCCGGATCCGTTCGGCGGTCCGGTCGTCCCGCAGCCGGGCGAGCACCGCCTCGGGACCGCCCTCGCCCGCCCAGCTCGGCAGCATCGCCGCGAGGGTGGTGCATCCCGGGGTGTACGGATAGGTGTCGAGGGTGATGTCGGCGCCCCGCGCCAGCGCCTTGTCCAGCAGGGCGAGGAGCTCCGGCGCCTTCCCCTCGTTCACCCCGAAGTTCATGGTGGCGTGGGCGAGATGGAGCGGGCAGCCGGCCTCACGGGTGAGGGCCACCATCTCCTCGTACGCCTCCAGGGCGCCCGCCCCGTACGAGCGGTGGTGCGGGCAGTAGTAGCCGCCGTGCTCCGCCACCACCCGGCACAGCGCGGTGAGTTCGGCGTCCCGCGCGTACATCCCCGGTGTGTACGTCAGTCCCGAGGACATGCCGACCGCGCCCTCCCGCAGCCCGTCCGCCACCAACTGCCGCATCCGGTCCAGCTCTTGGGAAGTGGCCTCGCGGTCCTCCCAGCCGACGGCGAGCATGCGGACGGTGCCCTGGGGGACGAGGTAGGCGGCGTTGACCGCGATGCCCTCGCCGTCGAAGCCGTGGTCGAGCCGGTCCAGGTACTCGCCCACGGAACGCCAGCCGAAGTCGATCTCGTCGCCGTGGCCGTTCCAGCCGGTGATCGTCCGGCGGACCTCGGCGAGCGTACGGTCGTCGACCGGGGCGTACGACAGGCCGTCCTGGCCGATGACTTCGAGCGTCACTCCCTGGGCGGCCTTCGCGCTGTGGTCCGGGTCCCGCAGCAGCGCGAGATCGCTGTGCGCGTGCATGTCGATGAAGCCGGGGGCCAGGACCAGACCCTCGGCGTCCAGTTCCCGTGTGCCGCGCGGCCGTTGGCAGCCGGCCGCCGCGGCCTCCTTGACGATGGCGACGATCCGCCCGCCCTTGACGGCCACGTCCGCGCGATACGTGGGCGCGCCGCTGCCGTCGGCGACATCCACGTCCTGGAGGACCAGGTCGGCGTGATCCATGGGGGTGACTCCCGTCTGGGTGGGGCTTAGCGATCTTTGGAGCGAGGAGGGGCGTACGGATCTCTAGAAGAACGTGCGGATGTAGTCGACGACGGTGCCGTCCGACTCGACCAGGGGGATGAGCTGCCACTTGTCGAAGGACGTGCACGGATGGGACAGGCCCATGCCGACCCAGTCGCCGACCTCCAGGTCCGCCCCGGGCTCCGTGCGCAGCCAGGCGTGCTGGTCGGAGAGCTTGTTCACCTCGATGCCCACCGCCGGGCGCTCGGTCTCGCCGCGGCGCACGACCTGGGCGACGGGCAGGTCGAGGTCGTGGGCCGCGTCCCGCTTGCCGGCGTTGGTGAAGGCCTGTTCGGGGGAGGGCCGCGAGACGACCTGCGACCAGAGGCGGAAGGCCGGGTGCAGGGCGCCCTCCCGCGGGACGCGGGTGAAGGGGGTGAGCCTTCGGTAGTGGCCGTCGTCGTGCGAGACGTACGCGCCCGAACGCAGCAGTTTCAGGACGGGCAGCGAGAGTTCGGGGATCCCGGCGAAGACGTCGGCGACCGCGTCGAACCAGGCGCTGCCGCCCGCGCTGACGACGATCGTGTCGACGTCCTTGAACCGCCCGGCGCCGTCGAAGGCCGCCGCCAGCGCGGTCAGCCGCCGCAGCCAGGCGTGCACCCGCTCGGGGTCCGCGTCCGGCACCTCGCCCTCGTACCCGGCGACACCGGCCAGCCGGAGCGTCCCGGTCGCCGCGACGGCGTCGGCGACGGCCGCGCAGTCCTCGTCCGTCCGCGCGCCGGTACGGGCGCCCGCGCCCGCGGCGAGTTCGACGACGACGTCCACCGGGCGGGCGCTCCCGCGCAGCGCGGCGTCCATCAGTTTCACGCCGCGCACCGAGTCGACGTAGCAGACGAACCGGAAGTCCGGGTCCGCCGCGAGTTCGGCGGCGATCCAGCGCAGCGCCGCGGGGTCGACGAGTTCGTTCGCGAGGAAGATCCGGTCGATGCCGAACTCCCGTGCCACCCGCACCTGGTGGGGGACCGCGAGGGTGATGCCCCAGGCGCCGTGCTCGATCTGCCGCCAGAAGAGCTGGGGCGCCATGGACGTCTTGCCGTGCGGGGCGAAGGCGAGGCCGTGCCGGTCGGCGTACGTCTCCATGAGTTCGAGGTTGTGGGTCAGGCGCTCGGCGGAGAGGGCGAGGACGGGGGTGGTGAAGCCGTCCGTGAAGAGGTTGCGGCGCTGTGCGGCCAACTCGCCGACACTCAGGCCGTCGGCGTCCGGCGGCAGCCCCTTGAAACGGTGGTCGACGCGCTCCGCCGCGAGAGCGGCCAGCGGTGCGGCGGCGGTGTCGGCGCTCATGGGGCCTCCTCGGCCTGTTCGATCGTGTTGCATCATGTGCAACGCTCATTGCGTATGTCGTTCACTGCTGTCTAACATCCCAGCCGACGCAGGGTCAACGGTGCCGTTCGCCGCCGTGGGCCGCCAGAGCGAGGAGCCCCGACCACCGTGAGCAGCAACGGACCTGAGGGTGCCGTGTCCCCCGACGCCGGCACCGAGACCGACGCCGGCACCGGTACCGCCACGGTCGTCGGCAACGACGCCGGCACCGTCGACGTGGTGGCGCTCGGCGAGTCCATGGTCACCTTCCTGCCCACGCGTCCCGGTCGCCTCGCCGACGTGCCGTCGTTCGAGCGCGGGATCGGCGGAGCCGAGTCGAACGTGGCCTGCGTGCTCGCCCGCGCCGGTCACTCCGCCCGCTGGGTCGGCCGGGTCGGCGCCGACGGGTTCGGCGACCACCTGGTCGAGGCGATCACCGCGTACGGCGTCGACACCTCCGCCGTGCGCCGGGACCCCGGCCGGCCCACCGGCGTCTACTTCCGCACCGCGGGCGACCGGGCGACCGACGCCCACGAAGTCGCCTACTACCGGGCCGGGTCCGCCGCCTCGGCCATGACGGCACGGAACACGGACCTGGCCGCCGCCCGCTCCGGCCGCGTACTCCATCTGTCCGGCATCACCGCCGCGCTCTCCGGGGGCTGCCTCGACCTGATGCGCGAGCTGACCGCCCCCCGGACGGGCGGTCCCCTCGTCTCCTTCGACGTCAACCACCGCCCGGGCCTGTGGCGCGACCACCCCGAGGGGCCGCGCGTCCTGCTCGACCTCGCGCGCCGGGCCGACATCGTCTTCGTCGGCGACGACGAGGCCCGCGACGCCTGGGGACTGCGCGGAGCGCGCGCGATCCGCGAGGCGCTGCCCGAACCGGACGTCCTGGTCGTCAAGTACGGGGGAGGCGGAGCCGTCGTGTTCGACAGGACCACCGCCGGGGGCGCCGGCGGGACGGAGACGGCCGAGAACGCCGTCCGCGCGGAAGGGAGAACCGCCGGGGGCGGCGAGTGCGGCGAGGACGCGGCCGGTGCCTCCGTCTTCGTCCCCGCCCTGCGGGTCGACGTCGTCGCGGCCGTCGGCGCCGGTGACGCCTTCGCCGCCGGGTTCCTCTCCGCCACCCTGCGCGGCCTTCCCGCCCGTGACCGCCTGCGGCACGGCCATCTGACGGCCGCCGCCGCCCTCACCGTCCCGGGCGACCTCGCCGAACCGCCCGCCCGGGGGCTCGCCGACCGGCTGGCGGCTCTCGACGACCGTGCCTGGGAGACACTTCGTCTCGGCCCCGGCTGGACCGAAGCCGACGCACGGGCCGCCGAGGAGGTACGTACGCCATGAGCCAGACCGTCGACCGAGCGCTGAGCATCCTGCCGCTGCTCGCCGAGGGCCCCGCCGACCTCGGCCAGGTCGCCGACCGCCTCGGCGTCCACAAGTCCACGGCCCTGCGCCTGCTGCGCACCCTGAACGAACACGGCCTGGTGTACCGCCAGTCCGACCAGCGCTACCGGCTGGGCGCCCGCCTCTTCGCCCTCGCCCAGGAGGCCGTCGAGAACCTCGACGTCCGCGAGATCGCCCACCCCCATCTCGTCCGCCTCAACGAGAGCTGCGGACACACCGTCCACCTCGCCGTGTACGAGGAGAACGAGGTGCTCTACATCGACAAGGTGGAGAGCCGCTACCCGGTGCGCATGTACTCGCGGATCGGGAAACCCGTCGCCATCACCGTCGCCGCGGTCGCCAAACTCCTCCTCGCCGACCTGCCCGAGGCCGAGCGCCGCGCCGTCGCCGACAAGCTCGACTACCCGATGTACACCGCCCGTTCGACGCCGAACGCCCCCGCCTTCCTCAAGGAGCTGGCGGTGGTGCGCGAACAGGGCTGGGCCACCGACCTCGGCGGCCACGAGGAATCCATCAACTGCGTCGCCGCACCCGTCCGCGGCGCCGACGGACGCGTCGCCGCCGCCATGTCGGTCTCCGCGCCCAACGTCGTCGTCACCGCCGAGGAACTCCTCACCCTGCTCCCGCTGGTACGCCGTACGGCCGACGCCATCAGCCGCGACTACTCCGGCAAAGCCCCCACGAAGGAAGACCCCAAGGAATGAGCACCGCATGACCGACAAGATCGCCCTCACCCCCGCGACCCACACCACCCCGCCCGCCAAGTTCTCGCACGGCGTGCGGAAGGGGAACATCCTCCAGGTCGCCGGGCAGGTCGGCTTCCTGCCCGCCGAGGAGGGCAGGCCCCCGACGCCCGCCGGTCCCACCCTGCGCGAGCAGACCCTCCAGACGCTCGTCAACGTCAAGGCCATCCTCGAAGAGGGCGGCGCCGGCTGGGACGACGCGATGATGATCCGCGTCTACCTCACGGACACCGGCCACTTCGTCGAGATGAACGAGATCTACAACCAGTACTTCGAGGAACAGGGCCTCACCGCGCCCCCCGCCGCCCGCACGACGGTCTACGTCGGCCTGCCGGCCGGACTCCTCGTCGAGATCGACGTACTCGCCGTCCTCGGCTGACGTCCCCTCCGGGCCCACACCCGCCCGGCTCCGGCGCCACCGCGCGCCCCGCACATCCGGCGCGACCCGCGCGATCCCGCACCCCGTACGACGTCACGGTGCGGCACCCCACCATCCCCGGGGAGCCGCACCGCGATCCGCCCTGCCCGAAAGCCCCCACGGACTGACGAAAAAGAGGCTCCCCGACATGTCGTCGTACCCGCTCGCAGCGACAGCCCCGGCCCCGGAGACACCACCGCACACCGGCGGTCTCCTGCTCCTCCTCGACGGCACGGCCGGACTGCTCACGGTCGCCGCCCTCGGTATCGCGCTCCTCCTCTTCCTGATCATCAAGGTCCGGCTCCAGCCGTTCGTCGCCCTGCTCGCCGTCTCCATAGCCGTCGGCCTCGCGGCCGGACTCTCGGTCACCGAGCTGTTCGGCACGGTCCAGCGGTCGACCGCCGTGTCCGTCATCGAGACGGGCATGGGCGGCATCCTCGGCCATGTCGCGATCATCATCGGCCTCGGCACGATGCTCGGGGCGATCCTCGAAGTCAGCGGCGGGGCCGAGGTGCTGGCCTCCCGGCTGCTCGGCCTCTTCGGGGAGAAGCGGGCGCCGCTCGCCATGGGGCTGACCGGCCTGATCTTCGGCATCCCGGTCTTCTTCGACGTCGGCATCTTCGTCCTCGCGCCGCTCGTCTACGCCGCCGCCAAACGGTCGGGCAAGTCGATCCTCCTCTACTGCCTGCCGCTGCTCGCCGGTCTGTCGATGACCCACGCCTTCCTGCCGCCGCACCCCGGCCCGGTCGCCGCCGCGGGACTGCTGCACGTCCAGCTCGGCTGGGTCATCCTCATGGGCGTCGTCTGCGGCATCCCCGCCGTGCTGGCCGCCTGGGTCTACTCCGCCTGGATCGGCAGGCGTCTTTTCGTCCCCGTACCGCAGGACATGGTCGAGGCGGCCGCCGAGGCCAAGCGGGCCGTCGTCGAGGAGCAGCGGGCATCGGGCGTGGAGCCCCGGGAGGAGCCGGTGCCGCTCGGCACGGTCCTCGGCATCATCGGTACGCCGCTGGTGCTGATCCTCGCGGCCACCTTCTCCTCGATCGCCCTCGACCCTCCCCCAAGCTCTCCGGCAAGCTCCGAGCAGGGGGGACCCCCATCCCTCCGCTCCGTCGTCGAGTTCTTCGGCCACCCGTTCGTCGCCCTGACCATCGCCCTGGTCCTCGCCTACTACCTGCTCGGCATCCGGCGCGGCTGGTCCCGCAAGTCCCTGGAGAAGGTGTCGACTTCGTCCCTCAAGCCGGTCGGCAACATCCTGCTGGTGGTCGGCGCGGGCGGCGTCTTCGGCGCCGTACTGAAGGCCAGCGGGGTCGCCCAGGCCCTGTCGGACACCTTCAACGACGTCGGCCTCCCGGTGATCGTCCTGGCCTATCTGATCTCGCTGGTCCTGCGGGTCGCGCAGGGCTCGGCGACCGTCGCGATCGTCACCACGGCCGGCATCGTCGCGCCGCTGCTCACCGAGGGCCACCACTCGCAGGCCTTCGTCGCCCTGGTCATCATGGCGATCTCGGCGGGTTCGATCTTCGCCTCGCACGTCAACGACGGCGGCTTCTGGATGGTGGCCAAGTACTTCGGCATCAGCGAGCGCGACACTCTGAGGACCTGGACCGTCCTGGAATCGGTGCTGTCCGTCGCCGGGTTCGCCGTGGCCGCCGTGATGAGTCTCTTCGTGTAACAGTGGCATCGCCAATTCGGGCCTGGCTGTGCCCCACACAGGATCTTCGACCATACTTCCCGCTGTGGAGCAGCGCATAGGTTCGAAGAGCCAGCCCCTGGACGCCGCCGCGGTGAACCCGGCGTACATCCCCGGGCTTACGTCACCCGTGCCGGCGGAGCCGACGGACGCGGTCGTGGAGACCGAGGAGGCCACCGCGGAGGAGACCGTTTCCGACGAGGCCGTCTCCGACGAGGCGGTGTCCGACGACGCGGTCTCCGGCGAGGCGGCGTCCGACGAGGTGCCCGCCGCCGAGATCCCGGAGGAGGCCGATTCCGTGGAGGAGGCCGAGTCCGGGGAGGAGAGCGGCCCCGCCCCCGACGGTCCCGTCTTCGAGGCCTCCGACCGGCGTGCCTCGATCAGAGCCGACCACACCGGTGTCCGGCTGCGCCTGGACGACCAGGAGGCGGAGTTCCGCTGGGACGAGATCGGCGCCGTCGAGACGGAGTCGCCGCGTTTCGGCAAGCGGTTCACCATCACGGTGCACACGCCTGAGCGTCGCTGGTATCCGATAGAGATCGAGGCGAACGCCCGAGCACGCTTCAAGGAGTGGGAGGAGCAGCTCGACGCCGTCCTGGACGCGTACTTCGAGGACGGCGAGGACGACACCGAGGTCGAGGCGGCGGCCGAGCCCGAGTCGAAGTCCGAGGCCGAGGTGGAGGACGAGTCCGCGGCCGAGGTGAAGGCCGAGGCCAAGAGCCTGGACAAGGGCGACTCGGCCGACGAGGACAAGGCCGGGAAGCCGTAGGCGGTACGGGGATCCGCGCGCCCGGTCAGGTGGGACGCGCGGATCCCCGGCTCCCGGCCGGTTGGGCCGGGGGTGTTCCCCCTAGGAGCAGTACTGGGCGGCCTTGCCGATGGACCGGTACATGCAGTCGGCGTTCTCCAGGAGCTGGAGCACCGCGTCCCGGTTGCGGGAGGTCTCCCGCTCGATGACCTCGTCGGGCGGGTAGAAGCCGCCGCCGGAGCTGGACGTCGGGTACATCTCGAAGGTGTAGTCGAAGATCTTCTGGGTGCCCCAGAGGTAGTCGTCGATCGAGCCGTCCGTGATGTACAGATCACTGGCCTGCTCGGCCGTGTACCCGTTGCTGGCGGCCATCTTCTGACCGATGGCCTTGAAAGCGGCGGCGTCGTCCGCCGTCATCCCCGTCGCGGTGTCGGCGGTGGTGTACCCGAACGGCCAGAGCACCAGCTCGCTGTAGGTGTGGAAGTCGATTCCCGCGGTGATCTGCTGCTTGCCGCCGACGACCCGGCCACGTACGAAGTCCGCGACCACCTTCACCTCGGGCGCCGACTCGGCCGACGCGCCGCGGTAGGTCTCGGAGGACTTGGAGGACGAAGAGCCGCCGCAGCAGCCCCACTTGTAGTTCCAGTTCCGGTTCAGGTCCGTACCGACGTACGAGGAGCCTGAGTTGGGCTGGCGGTTCTTGCGCCACGAACGGTACGAGCCGCTCGCGATGTCGTACTCGCCGCCGTCCGGGTTGAGGTCCGGGACGATCCAGATCTCGCGGTTGTTCACCATGTTCGTGACCCGGGAGTCGCTGCCGTAGCCGGCCCCGAGCTCGCGCAGCAGATACAGCGCCATCTCCACGGTCAGGTGCTCGCGGGCGTGCTGGTGGAAGGTCAGCAGGACCTCGGGTTCGCTCTCGTCGGTCGCCACGTTGTCGCTGACCTTGATGGCGACGATGTCCCGGCCCTGGTAGGACTTGCCGATCACCCGCTTGCTCATGATGCCCGGGTAGGCCGCGAGCCGCTGGTCGATCTCCGTGTTCATCTCGGCGTAGTTGTGGTACTTCGAGTCCGCCGTCGGGAAGTCGAACAGCCGTACGCCGTCGGCGGACGAGCGGTCGGGCGCCGAGCCCAGCGGAGTGACGTCGTACCCCTGTCGGCGCAGTGCGGCGATCTGGTCGGCGCGGCCGGAGACGACGACGGTCTCCTCGTCGGCCTCGTCCACGGTGACGCCCGACCGCTGGATCTGCGTCCGGGACGCGGAGGTCGAGCCCTGGTGGATCTCGTACTGCCTGATGTCGTCGGACGAGGGCGCGAGGGCCTTGGCCCCGCTCGCCGTGGCGTCGGTGGCGGTGGCCGTCAGGGGAGCCGCGAGAGCGAGGGCCGCGAGGACGGCGAGGGCGGCGCCGCGGCGGCCGCCTCTGCTCCTGCCGTCGGCGCTGCCACTGCCACGGGGACGAAATCGCATGAAGTCTCCTTGTTTCTCCGGAAAATTCCGGGATCTCCGGAATTGTGGGGGAGTGGAGCTGGGGAGTGGCTCAAGGTGACGTGTCTGGTGCGGGTGTGGCGCTCATGGTGAAGGCTCTGGCATGAGCAGGTCAATGGATGCCCAAGAGACGTCGGCGGGAATCAGCCGCGCCGAGCGGCACCGGCCGCGGCGGCTGTACGCGACGCCGACGGCCCCGCTCGCCGCGACTGCGGCGAGCGGGGCCGGGAGGCACCGCCGGGGAAGGGGAAGGAGGCGGTCGGGACTACAGGGAGTGCACGTGCGGGCCCACCGCGTTCGACCAGGCGTTGCCCGCGGAGGCGTCCCAGTTGGTCGACCAGGTCATCGCGCCGCGCAGGCCCGGGTAGGCCTTGGCGGGCTTGAACGAACCGCAGTTGGTGAGCTTGGCCAGGCAGTCGAGGGCGTTGTTCACGACGGTCGGGGAGACATAGCCGCTGCCCGCGCCGCTGGTGGAGGCGGGGAGGCCGAGGCCGACCTGGGACGCGTCGAGACCGCCCTGGAGCTGGATGCAGGCGAGCGCCGTCAGGAAGTCGACCGAGCCCTGCGAGTAGACCTTGCCGTCGCAGCCGAGCATCGAACCGCTGTTGTAGTACTGCATGTTGACGACGGTGAGGATGTCCTTGATGTTCAGCGCGGTCTGGAAGTAGGAGTTCGACGTGGACTGCATGTCGATGGTCTGCGGGGCCATGGTGATGACCAGGGACGAGCCCGCCTTCCCGGACAGCGAGCGCAGCGCCTGGGACATGTAGGTCGCGTTGAGCCCGTTCTCCAGGTCGATGTCCACGCCGTCGAAGCCGTACGTCTGCATCAGGGAGTAGACGGAGTTGGCGAAGTTCGTGGCCGAGGCGGAGTCGCTCACCGAGATGGTGCCGTTCTGGCCGCCGATGGAGATGATGACCTTCTTGCCCGCGGCCTGCTTGGTCTTGATGTCGGCCTTGAACTGGTCGACGGTGTAACCGCCGAGTCCGGCCGAGTCGAGCGTGAAGCTCACGGCGCCCGGTGTGCTGGTGGCGTCGGCGAACGCGACGGCGATGATGTCGTACTGCGACTGCACGGCCGAGAGCTTCTGCACGGTCGCGCCGTTGTTGAAGTTCTGCCAGTAGCCCGTCACGGCGTGCGCGGGAACGGTGCCCCCGCCCCCGCCGCCGCCCGAGGCGGTCGTCGTCCCGGTGACGGCGGACGACTTCGCCGACTCACCGGCCGAGTTGGTCGCGCTGACCTGGAACGAGTACGACGTCGAGGCGGAGAGCCCCGAGACGGTCGCGGAGGTTCCGGTCACCGACTGGACCTTGGAGCCGCCCTGGTACACGTTGTAGCCGGTCGCGCCCGACACGGTGTTCCAGGCCAGGGAGACCGACGAGGAGGTCGTGGAGGGCACGGTGAGGCCCGCGGGGGTCGCGGGGACCGTCGGGGCCGGGTCGCCGCCACCGCCGCCGTCGGGGCCGAACACCGAGAAGTCGTCGGCGAGGTAGGCGGGCTGCCCGTACCAGCCGTGCGTCCAGACCGTCACCGACGTCGTCGAGGCACCGGTGGTGAAGGTGGTCGAGAGCTGCGTCCAGGTGGTGTTGGGCGTCCAGGTCGACACGTCCGTCGTCCCGGTGCCGGTCGCCCCGAGGTAGGTGTAGGACCCCTGGACCCAGGCGCTCAGCGTGTACGTCGAGTTGGGCTTCACGGCGACGGACTGGGAGCACTGCGCGTAGTCCTGGCCCGCGGGCGTGCCCTTCAGGGCGGCCGCGCCGCTGTGCACCGGTGAGGAGACGGTCGCGCCGCTGCCCGCCGAACAGGTCCAGTTGCTCAGGCCGGACTCGAAACCGCCGTTCTTGACGTTGTTCACGTCGGCGGCCTGGGCCTGGCCGGCCAGACCGGTGAGGGAGAGGACGGACGCGGTGACGGCGGCGGCGAGGGCTCCCGCCCATCTCCGTCCGGGCATACGGATGACGCGGTCCACTGGGTCCTCCAGGGAGAGGTGGGGGAGGGGAGGGGGAACGGAACGGTGGCCACCGCCGGTGGATACAAGTTGGTCCAGACCAATCTGGTTGTCAAGACCTGCGGCGCTCCCAACACCCTTATGTGAGGCCCCAGTTGTTTTGAGACGGCTTACTCTCCGTTGATCACGCCCGCACCTTCGGTGAGATGATCTCGGAGATTCGGTGTTGAGCGGGCCATGCCGTGGATATGGTGCTGATGCAAGAGGGCGTCACCGTGGCGATCCGCGGCCGTTGTTGGAACGACTGTGACGCTCTATGGCGACAAAGGGGCGATCTGAGGCGGTGGTTGACCACCCCGCCGCAGCGAACGGGGTGTGTGCAGCGTGCCGACCGCGATAGCCGTCACCAGTCCCGATCTGGTGCTCCCACCGCACGACCGGCAGACCCCGCCGGCGGCCGTCCAGCCGCTCGGCACCCTGGAGGACTCCCTCACCGGGATGCACGCGCTCATCGAGCAGCACGGGTATGTCATCGCCCTCTACCCGGCCTCCGCCGAGACCGCCGTCACCCGGCGGCTGCACACCGTCCGCTCCGTCCTGGAGAGCGACCGCATCGCCCTGCTCGGCATCGACCTGCCACCGCTCGGAATCGCCCTGCTGGCCCAGCAGTTGCGCCAGCTCTCGGTCTGCGACTTCAGCCCCGGCGTCCTCGCCTCCGCCGCCCGCCTGCTCGCGCACTACATCTACGCCGGCGCCCTGCTCGGCTCGGTCGCCAAGCTCGACCGGGTCCCGGTCTCCCTGAAGTCGCACGCCAAGTCCTGGGTGCCGGGCGCCCAGTTCGCCGTACTGGCCAATCCCCGTGCCGAACTGATCAGAGTCGGCCAGGAGGACCTGCCCGGACCGGAGTTCGGGACCCGGCTGCTCTCGGCCGCCGGCCAGCCGCCCTCCGACTGGGTCACCTCCACCCTGGCGCCCGCCTGGCAGGTCCAGGGTGCCGCGACCGTCCCGCTGCCCGAGGAGTCGGTCCGCTGGTGGGGGACGAACCGGCTCGTCGAATTCGCCGCCGGACTGCACGACGCCTCCGTCCTCTACCAGCTCGTCTCCTCCGTCCGACGGGACGAGTGCCGCTGGTGCGGCCTCGAACTCATCGGTGACCGCTGCGGGTTCTGCGCCGCCCCGCTGCCGCCGCCGCCCTCGGCGCGGGAGCTTTCGGCCACGACCGTCCGGGCAGCCTCTCCGGTACGCGCCCTGCCCCGCGGTGCCACCTAGGCCCCCCGGGCCCGTCCGAGCCGCACACCAGGAACGACCGCACACGCACCGGCACGACCGCACAGCGCACCAGGCCCGGCCAGCACAGCACATCAGGCACGACCGCACAGCGCATCAGGCACCACCCGCCCGACCCCGCCGTCCCCGTAGATCGAGGTTGTCCTGAACATGCTGCATCAACCCGGAGGTCAGCCCCCGGATCCCCGGCAGGAACGACAGCCCGGTCCACTTCCCGGCACCGCCCCACGAGGAGAGATTCAGTGAACTCGCGCCAGCGCCGCGGCGTCATCCTGCTGGTCCTCTCGGTCCTGTGCGCCCTCGGCGCCTTCGCCGGAGTCCTCTCGGTGATCCGCGACGTGAACTCCAAGGTCGGCCCGGAGGTCACGGCGTACCGCCTCAAGAGCGACATCGCGCCCTACAAGGAGCTGACGGCCGACCAGTTCGAGAAGATCTCGATGCCCGAGCGGTGGCTGTCGTCCACCGCCGTCACCGACCTCTCCCGGATCCGCGGGAAGATCGCCGTGACCCGGCTGGAGAAGGGCTCCCTGCTCCAGGCCGACATGATCGTCGACAAACCCCGGCTGGCCGCGGGGCAGCAGGAGATCGCCATCATGATCGACGCCTCGACCGGTGTCGCGGGAAAGATCGACCCCGGCTCGCGGGTCAACATCTACGCCACCTTCAAGGCGGAGAACGACAAGGGCAAGGACCAGTCCAAGGTGATCGTCGAGAACGCCCGCGTCATCGACGTCGGCAAGCTCACCGCCCTCGAACCCGACCAGTCCAGCGCCGACCGGCGCAACAGCGCCGCCCAGGCCGTCCCGATCACCTTCGCGCTCAGTACCGCGGACGCCCAACGCGTCGCGTACGCCGAGTCGTTCGCCGCGCACGTCCGGCTCGCCCTGGTCGCCGGCGGCTCCGACACGATCGTGGCGCCCGGCGACCGCACGTACACCCTCGACGAGGACAAGTAGGAGGCCGCGCATGAGGTCCATGCCCACGGGGCGGTACCCAGGGCGGCGTACGAGGCCGGCCCACGCGACGCGGACCCGGCCGACGCCGGGCCCCCGGTCCGGGACGCGGCGGCAGCGGCGCGGGGTGCCGTCGCCCGCGGCGGCACAGGGCGTGGGGGCCGGCGCGCGGCACGCGAGCGAGGAGCTTCGCCGATGACCATCCGTATCCTTCCCGCCGTCGGCGACATCGACTCGGCCCGTGCGCTCACCACCCTGCTGAGCCAGCTCGCCGACACCGAACCCGCCCCGCCCGTACCCGACTCGACAGCCCTCCTCGACACCCTCGCGCGCCTCGCCGCAGAGTCCCTCGACGAGCTCCCCGAGGTCGTCCTCGTCCACGAACGCATCGGGCCCGTACCGGCGTTGGACCTCATCCGCGACCTGGTGATGCGCTTCCCGGCCGTCGGTGTCGTCCTCATCACCGCCGACACCAGCACCGGCGTCCTCACCGCCGCCATGGACTCCGGCGCCCGCGGCATCATCGGCCTGCCGCTGGGCTACGACGCCCTCGCCGAACGCGTCCAGGCCGCCGCCGCCTGGTCCGCCGGAATGCGCCGCCACCTGCACAGCGGCGCGCCCGAGGTCTACGCGGGCCCCGGCGGCACCGTCGTCACGGTGACCGGAGCGAAGGGCGGCGTCGGCGCGACCGTCACGGCCGTCCAGCTCGCCCTCGCCGCGAAGGCGTCGGGACACAACGTGGCGCTGCTCGACCTGGACCTCCAGTCCGGGGACGTGGCCTCGTACCTCGACGTGCAGTTCCGCCGGTCGGTGGCCGACCTCGCGGCCATCACCGACATCAACGCGCGCGTCCTCCAGGACGCCGTCTACACCCACGACAGCGGCATCGCCCTCCTGCTCGCGCCCGCCGAGGGCGAACGGGGCGAGGAGGTCACCGACCGGGTGGCCCGCCAGGTCCTCGGCGCGCTGCGCTCCCGCCACGACGTCGTCGTCGTCGACTGCGGATCCCAGATGAACTCGGCCACCGCCGCGGCCGTCGAGATGGCCGACCGGGCCCTGCTCCTCGTCACCCCCGACGTCATCGCCGTACGCGCCGCCAAACGCATGGTCCGGATGTGGGACCGCCTCCAGATCCGCAAGGCGGAGGAAACCACGACCGTCGTGAACCGCTTCGCCCGCGGTACGGAGATCCAGCCGTCCCTCGTCGAACGCGTCACCGGCACCAAGGTCGCCCGCTCCGCGGTTCCCGCCGCCTTCAAGGAACTCCAGTCGGTCGTCGACGCGGGCCGGCTCCAGGACCTGGACGCCCGCTCGACCGTCAAGCAGGCGCTGTGGTCACTCGCCGCCGAACTGGACCTGGTCGTCCCCCAGCAGGGCGGGGCGGGCGGCAGGCGCCGCAAGGCGTCCGCCGCGGACCGGGGCGCGCTCTCGCTCCGCGGCCGGGGCGGCGACCGGGGAGCGGTCACCCTCGAATTCGCCGGGATGTTCCCGCTGCTCCTGGTCGTCATGACGATCCTGTGGCAGTGCGTGCTGTACGGGTACTCGTACTCGCTGGCCGGGAACGCGGCCGACGAGGCGGCACGCGCCGCCACCGCGGCCTACGCCGTCCACGGCGACGTGCCGGGCGCCTGCGCCGCCGCCGGGAGCGAGCATCTGCCGGGCTCCTGGAAGGACGCGGGCATCTCCTGCGGCGCGTCGGGCCAGGTCATGACGGCCACCGTCGAGGTCGACGTCCCGCTGTTCTTCCCGGGCTTCGACGCGGGCTTCCACGTACGGGGCAAAGCGGGCGCGGCACTGGAAGGGAATGCCGAATGAGGACGCACCCGCGGACGGCATCCGGCGGAAGGGGGCGTGCCGGTACATCGCATGTCCGTCGCTCACGTTCGGATCGGGCAACGCTTCACACCGCACCGACGTCTGATCCAGCGGCGACGGACGGATGTACCGGCACGCCCCCGACCCACCACGCGGCCGCACCCGAACCCGCACCGGCGCGCCGGCTCCGGGACGACCGGGGTGTCTCCATCCTGGAGTTCGTCGGGTTCCTGCCGATCCTGCTGCTCGTCGGGCTCGCGGCCATCCAGCTCGGGCTCATCGGGTACGGCGTCAACCAGGCCGGTACCGGGGCGCGGGCCGCCGCGCGGGTCGCCTCGCAGGGCGGCGACGGCGGGACGGCGGGAACGGCCGCCGTGAGCGGATGGCTCGACCCGAACGTGTCGTTGGACGGAGGGCCCGGGGCCGACCTCACCACGGCCACGGTCACGGTCACGGTCCCCAACGTCATCCCCCTCTTCGGCCGTTACCCCGTCACCCGCCACGCCACCATGCCCACCGACGACTGACCGGGAGGAGCCGACACCATGAGCCTGCGATCCCGCATCGCACCCGACGAGGGGGGACCCTCCCGTGAGGACGGACACCTCGTCGCCGTCTACCGCGCCAAACTCCTCGAGGAGATCGACCTCGCCGAGATGTCCAGCCTGGCGGCCGCCGAACGCCGGGTCCGTCTCGAACGCGTCCTCGGCCACATCATCAGCCGCGAGGGCCCGGTCCTCTCCACCGCCGAACGCTCCCAGCTCATCCGCCGGGTCGTCGACGAGGCCCTCGGACTCGGCGTCCTCGAACCGCTCCTCGCCGACGCGTCCATCACCGAGATCATGGTCAACGGCCCGGACTCGATCTTCGTCGAGCGGGCCGGCCGCGTCGAACAGCTCCCGCTGCGCTTCGCGTCCAACGAGCAGCTCATGCAGACCATCGAACGCATCGTCTCGACGGTCAACCGCCGCGTCGACGAGTCCAACCCGATGGTCGACGCCCGCCTGCCCACCGGCGAACGCGTCAACGTCATCATCCCGCCGCTCGCCCTGACCGGCCCCACCCTCACCATCCGCCGCTTCCCCCGCGCGTACACGCTCCCCGAGCTGATCGGCCTCGGCTCCTTGGACGAGCAGACGCTCATGCTGCTCGCGGCCTTCGTCCGGGCCCGCTTCAACGTCATCGTCAGCGGCGGCACCGGCAGCGGCAAGACCACCCTGCTCAACGCGCTCTCCGGTCTGATCCCCTCCCACGAGCGCATCATCACCATCGAGGACTCCGCCGAACTCCAGCTCCAGCAGGAGCACGTCATCCGCCTCGAATCACGCCCCCCGAACGTGGAGGGCAAGGGCCAGATCACCATCCGCGACCTGGTCCGCAACTCCCTGCGCATGCGCCCCGACCGCATCATCGTCGGCGAGGTCCGCGGCGGCGAGACCCTCGACATGCTCCAGGCCATGTCGACCGGCCACGACGGCTCCCTCGCCACCGTCCACGCGAACTCCGCCGAGGACGCCCTCATGCGCCTCCAGACCCTCGGCTCGATGTCCGAGGTCCAGATCCCCTTCGAGGCGCTCAAGGACCAGATCAACTCCGCCGTCGACGTCGTCGTCCAGCTCTCCCGGCACGCCGACGGCTCCCGCAAGGTCACGGAGGTCGCGCTGCTCGTCTCGCACGGCCGCGAACAGTTCCGGGTCACCCCCGTCACCCGCTTCGTGCCCCGCCCGGTCGGCGCCGACCGCGTGGTGCGGGGCCATTTCGAGCACCTTCCGCTCCCGCGCCCGGTCGCGGAGAAGCTGTACGTCGCCAACGAGCCGCTGCCGCCCGCCTTCGGCGTCGCCGAGGCCATCGACGTACTGAACACGAGGCAGGCGATCGGATGACGCCCCTCACCTCCGAAGGGAGGCAGCCATGAACGACCCCGCACTCCTCGCGCTCGGCGGGACGCTCCTCTGCGGCACGCTCGCCGTCGCCGGCGTGCACACCTACGCCTCGGGCCGAGCCCAGCGACGGGATCTCCTCGACCGCCTCTCCGGCGGCGGCCGGCCCCCGACGGCGAGCGGCAGGGCACGCCGCTTCGTGGGCGTCGACCGCAGACTGCGCCGCACCCGTCTCGGCCGCACGATCCACCTGCGCCTGACCGCCACGGGACTCGATCTCACGGCGGGGGAGTTCTTCACCTACGTCACCGCCGTGGTCGTCGCCCTGTGGCTGATCGCGGCCGCGACCCTGGCCCCCTTCTTCGGCCCGATCGCGGCCCTCCTCGGCGTGTGGAGCGCGGCCATCTTCCTCAACTGGCAGCGCCAGAAACGCATCGAGGCGTTCATCAACCAACTCCCCGACGTGGCACGCCTGCTGGCGAACGCGACGGCGGCCGGCCTCGCCCTGCGAACGGCGCTCGCCATGGCCGCGGAGGAGCTGGAGGCCCCGGCGGGCGAGGAACTGGCCCATGTGGCGGACCAGTTGATGCTGGGCCGCACGATCGACGACGCCCTCGGGGAACTCTCGGAGCGGCTGCCCTCCCGCGAGCTGATCGTCCTCGTCACCACCCTCGTCCTGGCCAACAAGGCCGGCGGCTCCGTCGTCAGCTCCCTGCGCAACCTCACCCAGACCCTCGAGGACCGCAAGGAGACCCGCCGCGAGGTCCGCACGATGCTCTCCGAGGTCAACGCGACCGCCTTCACGGTCCCCTTCCTCGGCATCGGCTCACTGGTGCTGATCAACTCCTCGAACGAGGGAGCCCTCGCCCGCGTCACCGGCTCCCCGCTCGGCCAGGGCCTCGTCCTGCTCGCCCTCGGCCTCTACACCGTGGGCTTCTTCGTCATCCGCCGGCTCGGCAAGATCGAAGTGTGAGGGAGGGATCACCATGCTGCCGCTGCTGCTCGCCGTCCTGATGGGCGCGGCCGTCGCGGGCGTCCTCCTGGGCGTCCGGATGATCCGCTCCGAGGTCAAACTCCCCAGCGACCTCCAGCTCGCCCTGGAGGTCGGCGGCACCCGTGTCTCGGTCGCGGACTCCGCCGTCGACCGCCTCGGCATGCGCTTCGCGCCGACCGTCCTGCGCCTGATGGGCCCCCGGCGCGTGGACGCCAAACGCCGGCGCATCGACATGGCCGGCAACCCCGGCGGTCTGACCCTGAACCGCTACGCGGCCCGCCGCGCGGTGTACGGCGTCTTCGGTGTCGTCCTCGGACTGGTCTTCCTCTCCAACGGCCAGCTCCTCTTCGCCGTCCTCACGTTCGCCTTCGGGGTGGTCGCCGCGGACGCCCTCATCTGGCAGGCCGTCCGGGAGCGCAAGGAGGTCATCGACCGCACGCTGCCCGACTTCCTCGACGTCCTCGCCGTCGTCGTCTCCGCCGGTCTCGGCTTCCGGCAGGCACTGGACCGCGTCGCGGAGAAGTACGAGGGACCCTGGGCGGACGAACTGCGCATCACCCTGCGCCAGATGGACATGGGCGTCAGCCGCCGCCAGGCCTTCGACGAACTGCGCAGACGCAACTCCTCCGAGCAGGTGGCCCAGTTCGTCTCCGCGCTCCAGCAGGGCGAGGAACTCGGCTCCCCGATCGCCGAGACCCTCATCCAGCTCGCCACCGACATGCGCCGCACCGACGCCCAGAACGCCCGCCGCCGCGCCGCCAAGACCATTCCCAAGGCCACGATGGTCACCCTGGTGTTCATGCTCCCGGCGACCATGATCCTCATCGCGACGGGCATGTTCCTGGGCTCGGGCACCGACTTCGGCTCGATCCTGGGGCGCTGATGAACAGCCTTCCGAGGAGCCGGGGTGACGCGGCCCGCGAGCGCGCGCGCCTGTTCTTCGATCGCGCGCTGAGCCGCGGGCTCCGGTCCGCTCGGCTCACGCGAGAGCGTGCGCGCCGGTTCCTCCGGCTCGCCCGGACCCGCGAACGACGGGGCACCGGCTACCTCGCGGACGACGTGCCCGCGCCCGGCGGCATCCGTCTCCAGCTCAACGCCCTCCAGGCCCTGTGCCGGCAGGCCTTCGCGGTCCGACTCGCGGCCATCGTGGTCGGCGCGCCCTTCGCGATGACGAACGCCACGGGCGGCCTCCTGCGTTACGCGGTCCTCGCGGCCGCCGTCCTCGGCGTCATGGGCTCCTACGCCATGCTCCGGGACTGGGACCGCTTCGGCCCCCGTCTCCTCGCCCACCCGACCCTGATGGGCCTGGACCTCACCTTCGGCGCGGTCCTGCTCCTCACCGCGTCCCCGGCCTCCCCCCTCGCCTACGCCACGGTCTGCACCCCGCTGCTGTCCGGCCTGCTCTACGGCTGGCGCGGCGCGGGCGTCTTCACCGGATTCCAGCTCACCGTGCTGCTCACCGTGTTCAGGGCCTGGGAACACCGGCCGGGAGCGGGTTCCAACACCCTGCTCATCGCGGGCTTCTGCGTCGGCGCCGGCATCATCGGAGTCACCCTGCGCAATCTGCTGTTCCGCTTCGGCACGGCGGGACAGGCCCTGGCCGAGGCGACCAGCAGGCTCGCCGTCGCGGAGGCCGTGGAGTCCGAACGGGCCCGCCTGGCACGCGAGATGCACGACTCCGTGGCCAAGACGCTGTACGGGCTCGCGCTGGCCGCGGAGGCACTGGCCGCCTCCTCGGAGGGCGCGGACCCGGGGGCGCTCAAACGCCAGGCGACCGCCGTCGCGGACGCGGCGCGCCTCGCCGCCGCCGAGTCCCGCACCCTCCTGACGGACCTGCGGCGGCACAGCGACCTGACCGACCCGGACATCGACCTCCTGACCGAACTCGGCGCCATGGCGGCCGACTTCGAGGCACGCACCGGCCTCACCCCGGCCGTGCGGCACCGGGGCGCGCCCCCGGTCCTGCCCAGCAGTGCGGCCCATCACGTCCTCGCGATCGTCTCCGAGGCCCTGGAGAACGCCCACCGCCACGCGGACGCGAGCGTGCTGACCGTCGAACTCGACGTTTCCGCAAGCGCGTTCGCCGTTCTCGTCCGTGACGACGGGGTGGGTCTCCCTGCCCCGGCGACCCCCGCCGCGCTCACCGCCTGGACGAGATCCGGCCATTTCGGCCTGCTCGGCATGACGGAGCGGGCCGCGTGCGTCGGCGGCCTCATCAGGCTGGACCGGCCCCTCGGCGGGGGCACCGAGGTCCGGCTGACGCTCCCGCTCCAGACGGCTGCCCTTCCCGCTCCCCCCACTTCCCAAGAGGAGGCCGCACATGCCTGACCAGGCACTTTCCGGCCCGTCCCTGCGTGTCCTCGTGGCCGACGACAACCCGGTCGTACGCGCCGGCCTGACCGCGCTGCTGGACGCGCACCCCGACATCACGGTCGTCGCGGCGGCACGGGACGGGGCGGAGGCACTGGACCGTGCCGCCCTCCTCATCCCCGACGTGGTCCTCCTCGACGTCCGGATGCCCGGCACGGACGGCCTCACCGCGCTGCCCGCGCTGTGCGCGATCGCGCCCGTGATGATGCTGACGTACAGCCGTGAACCCGAGGTCGTGGCGGAAGCCCTGCGCAAGGGCGCGTCCGGCTATCTCGTCCATGGCGAGTTCACGGCGGCCGAACTGATCGCCGCCGTACGGGAGATGCGCCACGGACGCCCGACTGTCCCGGATTCACTCGGAGTTTCGTACCAACCCCACTCATTCTCTTCGCATCTGCAACCGGCTGTGGCACAGTCTTCGGAGGCTCGGCCCTTACCGGCGGCGGGACTTCACCGCCATGCCGTCCATCAGTCCGAGTTCGGCCTGAGTTCGAGGGAGGTGGAGGTGATGGACCTCATCGCGGCCGGCATGAACAACCGCCAGATCGCCGCTACCTGCTTCATCGCGGAGAAGACCGTGAAGAACCACATCAATCGCATCTTCGCGAAGCTGCACAGTTCCTCGCGGAGCGAAGCGATCGCCCACTGGCTGGGTACGGCGCACGAGGGGTGGAGCCGATGACTCCGTCCCGCGTTCCCCACCAGCGAAGTTGGGCCCCTGGGCCCACTCGCGGTAGGCGAGTTCTCACGTACGGTGCTCGGGTCGTTAGTGGCCTCGGCAGGGAGGGCAGTCCTGATGAACAGGTTCACCGCATGGACCCGAACGGTGATCGCCCGGACACGGGGCGCCCACCGGGACGCGGGGGCGGGTTTCGTGGAGTACGCGGGCTTGATGATCATCATCGCGGGGATCTTCACGTTGATCGACCAGATCGGCCTGGACGGGTTGATCTCCGGTGCGATCCGGAACGCAGTCACCCAGGTCACCGGAGGCTGACCCCTTCGGCCCGCGGCGACCGTGGGCAGACCCTCCCCATCTACATCTGGCTGACGGGGATCCTGCTCTTCGCCGCGTTCGCCTTCTTCGCCTTCGCCCAAGCAGCGTCCGCCCGGAATGGAGCTCAATCCGCGGCGGACGCTGCGGCGTTGGCGGCCGCGCAGGACTCCCGCGACGAACTCGTCCAAGGGCTGACGGGTGCCATCGGCACGGACGACGACTGGCTGGACTGGCTCGACGGCGACAAGTTCCAGGGCACGGGGGCATCGGCCGCCGCCGACCGGCTGGCCGCCGAGAACGACTCGGACTTGCAAAGTGGGCCTCAGCTCACCTTCGTGAACGGATTCCCGGGCTATCGCGTGGGGATCGAGACCCGGTACACGGTCGGCAAGTCGATCATCCCGGGCACGGAGAGCCGTCATGCCACGGCCCACGCGACGGCCGTCATCGAGCCGCGCTGCACCTTCGCCACCGACGCGGACCCCAAGAAGCCCGTGCGGCTGGATTGTGCCGGGCACAGTGTGGACATCGATCCCGAACATTTCCATTCGGACGACCTTCCCGACGCGTCCGTGCTGTTCTCAGTGCATCTGGCCGAGTGAGAGGAAGCCGTACCGATGGATCTCCGGCACACCATGAAGGGCCGCAGGGGCATGGCCGCGGTGGCGATCAGTACCGGGTTGCTCCTCACGGTGGCCGGGTGCGGCGGTGGAGACGGCGGCGACAAGCCGAAGGCTGCCTCGTCCTCCCCCCGGTCGGGCGCGGAGGGCGGTGCGAAGCAGGCGTCACCGACCGCGAGCCAGGACCAGGTACTGGCCGAGGTCAAAGGTGGTGACGTGACGCTCACGATCACCTCGGCCGTGCGGGACCAAGGCGGATTCGTCACCGTCAGCGGAAAGGTGACCAACGGCGGCGGCCAGTTCTGGGTCGCCGCGAACTGGCGTGGAGACGAACGCGAGTTGAGCCGGAACGGCGCCTCGATGGCCGGAGCCGCGCTGACCGACAGCAAGGGCAAGAAGAAGTATTTGGTCCTGCGGGACACCCAGGGGCGTTGCCTGTGCACCAAGTTCGACGGCGGGGGCGTGGACGCCGGCCAGTCGGCTGATTGGTTCGCCCAGTTCCCCGCACCCCCCGCCGGAACGAGTGCCGTCGACTTCCAGGTCGGCTCCATGCCACCCGCCTCCATCGACATCTCCGAGGGCTGACCCATGGCCCTCCCGCCCCGCGTCGCCGCGACGACGTTCACGGCCCTCGCCGTCCTGATCACCCTCGGCCTGCCGGGGCCCGCGTCGGCGGACGACGGTGACCCCAGTGCCCCGCCCGGCAGCGTCACCACCTCCCCGCCCCCCGACGTCGACGCCAACAGCCCGGGGCTCAAGCTCGCCGACGGCGCGACCCTCGCGCCCGCCAAGGTGCTGGACATCAAGTCGGTCGTGGAGGACCTGGGCGGCGAGGAGCGCCGGGAGGACACCAACGAGGACGTGACGTTCGCCCTCCAGGCGGAGGTCCTGTTCCCCAAGGACAGCTCGAAGCTCAACCCGGAATCCCAGTCCCGTATCCAGGCGATCGCCGACGAGATCAAGGCCCAGCACGCCACGACCGTCCGCGTCTTCGGATTCACCGACAACCTCGGCTCGTACGCGCACGGCCTGACCCTCTCCAAGAAGCGCGCGGAGGAGGTGCACGACCGGCTGGCCGCCGCGCTCGGCGCGGCGGAGTCGGACGTCACCTTCGAGGTGCGGGGCTACAGCGAGGACTACCCGATCGCGGACAACACCTCGGAACAGGGCCGCCGCAAGAACCGCCGGGTGGAGGTGACCTTCCCGAGGGGCGCCGCCGACGGGAACAGCGCCTGACGCGCGCGTCACCTTCTCCCGCGCCCCGCCTCCTGGCACCATTCCCCGACGAACGGGTCGCGCACGAGGTCGATGGAGTCCGCCATGAGGAAGATCGTGTTGATGTCGTCGGTGTCCCTCGACGGATACATCGAGGGCCCGAACCGCGAGATCGACTGGCACCGGGTCGACGCCGAACTGCACCAGCACTTCAACGACCTGGTCAGAGGCTTCGGTGCCCTGATGTCCGGACGGGTGACCTACGAACTGATGGCCTCCTACTGGCCGACGGCCGACAAGGACCCGGACATCGGCCCGGAGATGGCCGAGTTCGCCGGGATCTGGCGGAACATCCCCAAGGTGGTGTTCTCGCGGACGCTCGAACGCGGCACGGGGCACACCACGGTCGTACGGGAGGTCGTGCCCGAGGAGATCCTGGCGCTCAAGGCGCAGGAGGGCGGCGACCTCGCGCTCGGCGGCGCCGATCTCGCCGCGGAGTTCCTGCGACTGCGCCTCGTCGACGAGATCAGGCTGTACGTGCACCCCGTCCTCATCGGCGCCGGCAAGCCGCTGTTCCCCGAGTCCGAGGCCCCGACCGACCTCCGCCTCGTCGAGACGCGGACCTTCGGCAACGGCGTCACCCTCCTGCGCTACGAGCGCGACACCGCCACGGGGCCGGGCGATGTCACCGGGACGGCCGCAACCGCCGGGACGGAAGGCGCGTAGAGCGGTTGTCCGTCCCGGGCGGCCGGGTAGGAAGGCGGCATGACGTCGCTCGGTGTTGTCTTCCGGCCCCAACTGCCCCCCGAGCGCCTGCGCGCCCTGGCCCGCGAGGCGGAGGAGGCCGGGCTCGAGGAACTGTGGCTGTGGGAGGACTGCTTCCTCGAAGGCGGCATCTCCGCCGCCGCGGCGGCGCTCGCCTGGACCGAGCGCCTGCGGGTGGGAGTGGGACTGCTGCCCGTCCCCCTGCGGAACGTCGCCGTCACGGCGATGGAGGCCGCCACCCTGTACCGGCTGTTCCCCGGGCGGGCCGTCGTCGCGGTCGGCCACGGCGTCCAGGACTGGATGGGACAGGTCGGGGCGCGGGCCGAGTCGCCCATGACGTTGCTGAGGGAGCATCTCGACGCGCTGCGCGCCCTGTTGCGCGGCGAGCGCGTGACCACCGAGGGGCGGTACGTGAGACTCGACGGAGTCGCCCTCGACTGGCCGCCGGCGGAGGTGCCCGAGGTCCTCACCGGCGCCACCGGTCCCCGTACGCTCCGCCTCGCCGGACGGGCGGCCGACGGCACGGTCCTCACCGCCTCGACCACCGTCGACGGAGTACGGCGGGCCCGCCGGCTCATCGACGAGGGGCGGCGGACGGCCGGCCGGACGGAGGAGCGCCACCGGGTCGTCGTCTATCTGCTCACCGCCACCGGGGACGGCGCCGGCGACCGGCTGCGTGCCGAGATCGAGGCCGACGGCGAGAGCGCCGTCCCGGGCCGCGGGGTCGCGGGTGACGCGGACGCCGTCGCCGGGGCCGTCCAGCGTCTCGTGGACGCGGGCGCCGACACGGTGGTCCTCCAGCCCACCGCCGACGAGCCGGACCCCGAGGGCTTCGTCCGCTTCGCGGCGGAACGGGTCCGCCCGCTGATCCCTACGGCAGATTGACCGAAAACCTCCCAATGGAGGTCACTCGGCGTGAGATGTCCCTCCGGGTGACGGACGGCGGGCCGGGCGGGCGACGCGCCGTGTGCGGAACATCCGCGCGGGGTTTCCACATCGTTATCGATCGGCTGTCGCCAGGGATGTTTGGCTGACGTAAGTTCAGACCAAGGTAATTCGCGTCAGCAAAGCTGTGCGTGTGGCACCGCGCAGAGGAGGGGGCTGCGCGGTGCTGCCTTGCCTGGTGACGTGATGTCAGGCGTCCCGGACCGTGATCCGGGTCCCGCGCCGCACCCCCCAGCGCTCCATCGCCCCGGCCTCCGCCTCCAGGACCCGCCGGGCCCGCGGCCGCGGCAGTCCCAGCCGGCCCGGACGCATCGTGCGTACCGCCAGGACCCGCGACGACCGGTCCAGATAGGCGACGTCGATCGCGAACCGCATCCCCAGGGTGTGCACCGAACTCGCCGGTGCGAGCAGCAACGCGCCCTCGATCCCCGAGCGTCCGAGCAGACCCCGCCGCCGGGCGCGCGCCGTGGCGGCCAGCTCCAGGGGTACCGGCTCGGGCGTCCCGCCCGGTGTGTCCGTCGTGAACGTGGCCATGGGTGCGAAGTTAGCGGGCGGGTCAAGCGAGGGCCGCCACGCGGATCACCCACCCGGAGTACGGACGGGCGCGGCGGCGCCACACCGTGGAAACGGGCACGAACCCATTGGATCTCTGTCGATCCTCCACGATTCCCTTTGAATCAGCCATGATTCAGCCATGATCACGCCCGGAATCCATGGTTCCGTGCTCATCATGGCGTCGCCGGGCGACTCCGGAGAGTAGTTGTGGCACGAGGATGCACGCAGCATCACTTACGAAGGGTTATGGTGGAAACCCCCCCTCGGGCCGGTCCGTCTCCCCCCCACGGACCGGCCCGTTTTTTGTGCCCGTGACGGCCCGCCCGGCGGGCGCCCCCGTGCGCCCCTCGGGCGGGCCGCCGCGTGTCGCGCGGGATTCCGGTGACTCAGTGGCGTTGGGCCCAGATATTTGTGCCCCGCGTCGACACCGCGAACGTGTCGATCTCCCTCAGCTCCTCGTCGGTGAGCCGCGGGGCCGCCAGCGCCTCCAGGTTCTCCTCGAGCTGCCGCACGCTGGACGCGCCGATGAGGGCGGAGGTCATTCGCTGGTCGCGGAGCACCCAGGTGAGCGCGAGCTGGGCGAGCGACTGGCCGCGCCGGGCCGCGATGTCGTTCAGTCCGTTCAGCCGGCGCACGACCTCCCCGCTCAGCAGGTCCGGGTCCAGCGACTTGCCCTGGGTGGCGCGCGAGCCCTCCGGGATGCCCTGGAGGTACTTGCCCGTCAGCATTCCCTGGGCGAGCGGCGCGAAGGAGATGCAGCCCATACCGGCCGCCTCCAGCGTGTCGAGCAGACCGTCGTCCTCGGTCCAGCGGTTGAGCATCGAGTACGAGGGCTGGTGGATGAGCGGACGGACGCCCATCCCGGTCAGGATCCGGGCCGCCTCCGCCGTCTGCTCGCTGCTGTACGAGGAGATGCCGACGTACAGCGCCTTGCCCTGCCGGACGGCGGACGCGAGCGCGCCCATCGTCTCCTCCAGCGGGGTGTCCGGGTCGAAGCGGTGCGAGTAGAAGATGTCGACGTAGTCGAGGCCCATCCGCTTCAGCGACTGGTCGAGCGAGGCCAGCAGGTACTTGCGGCTGCCCCACTCGCCGTACGGGCCGGGCCACATGTCGTAGCCCGCCTTGGAGGAGATGACCAGCTCGTCCCGGTAGGGGGCGAAATCCTCCTTCAGCAGCCTGCCGAAGTTCAGCTCCGCCGAGCCGGGCGGCGGCCCGTAGTTGTTGGCGAGGTCGAAGTGGGTGACGCCGAGATCGAAGGCGCGGCGAAGGATCGCGCGCTGGGACTCCAGTGAACGGTCGTCGCCGAAGTTGTGCCACAGGCCGAGCGAGATCGCGGGCAGTTTGAGCCCGCTGCGGCCCGTACGCCGGTATTCCATCGAGTCGTACCGCTCCGTTGCGGCACGGTACAGAGTGGGGTCGTTCATGGGGACGAACCTATGCCAGGGTGCACAGGCCCCTCGGCAGGCCTCGCGATGCACAGGGGTAGGCTTCGCCCCGGGGGACCGCCATATGGACAGGGACTGTGCTCGGGCGCGTCTGTCCGATTCGCACGGAGGGGCTGACAACACGTGACCTTGCGCGACAACCTGCGCCGCCTGCTGGTCAGGTTCTATGCACGCAGGGTGGAAGGCCACCTCGACCACGACCAGGTGCCCAAGCACATCGGCGTCATCATGGACGGCAACCGCCGCTGGGCGAAGGCCGCCGGATCGACGACGGCCCAGGGACACCGGGCCGGAGCGGACAAGATCGAGGAGTTCCTCGGCTGGTGCGCGGAGACCGATGTCGAGGTCGTCACCCTGTGGCTGCTGTCCACCGACAACTTCGACCGCCCGCAGGAGGAGCTCGGTCCGCTCCTCGGCATCATCGAGGGCGTCGTCCGCACCCTGGCGGCCGACGGCCGCTGGCGCGTGCACCACGTCGGGACGCGGGACATCCTGCCGTCCGGGATGCAGTCGACCCTCAAGGAGGCCGAGGAGGCCACCGCGCACGTCGAGGGCATAGTCGTGAACGTCGCCATCGGCTACGGCGGCCGCCAGGAGATCGCCGACGCCGTGCGCGCGATGATCCTCGACGCCGGCGAGAAGGGCACCTCCCTGGAGGACCTCGCGGACCGCGTCGACGTCGACCTCATCGGCAAGCACCTCTACACCGGTGCCCAGCCCGATCCCGACCTGGTGATCCGCACCAGCGGCGAGCAGCGGCTGTCCGGATTCATGCTCTGGCAGACCGCCCACTCCGAGTACTACTTCTGTGAAGTCTTCTGGCCGGCCTTCCGCAAGGTCGACTTCCTGCGCGCCCTGCGCGACTACGCGGCGCGACACCGCCGTTACGGAGGCTGAAACACCGGGTGTCCCGCGTACTCCGGGACACCCGGGAGGGACGCACGTCATCGGGAGTTAACGAACGCGCCGTCATGTGCCCTGGCATGGCTTGGCTCGTTCGAGGGCATAAGCCTTGCAGGTCGACGCCCGAACCACGGGTGTCGTATCTCAGCGGACGGCACGGGGCCGTCCGCCCGGGAGGCCCTTTGCACCAGCCCGATCGTGCGGTCAGCACGGACGAAGCGGAGGGCCGGTTTTCGGCCCGTGCATCGGTGCCGCGAACCGGTCCAGATCTCCTTCGTCGCTCCCCGACCTCATCCGAGGGGGTACGTCCTTCCGTGGTGACCAGCACAAAGCGCCGCACGCCAGACCGGCGCACCTATGTTCTCGACACCAGCGTCCTGCTGGCCGACCCGAACGCCCTGAGCCGCTTCGACGAGCACGAGGTAGTGCTTCCGATCGTCGTGGTCACAGAGCTGGAGGCCAAGCGGCACCATCCCGAACTCGGGTACTTCGCCCGGCAGGCGCTGCGCCTGCTCGACGAGTTCCGGGTCCGGCACGGCCGCCTTGACTCCCCGATCCCCGTAGGGGACCTCGGCGGGACGGTACGCGTCGAGCTCAACCACTCGGACCCCAGCGTCCTGCCCAGCGGGTACCGCCTGGGGGACAACGACTCCCGCATCCTCGCGGTCGCCCGCAACCTGCAGGCCGAGGGATACGACGTCACCGTCGTCTCGAAGGACCTGCCGCTCAGGATCAAGGCGTCCTCGGTGGGTCTCCTCGCCGAGGAGTACCGCGCGGAGCTCGCCATCACGGGCTCGTCCGGTTGGACCGGGATGTCCGAACTGGCCCTGTCCGGGGAGCAGGTGGACATCCTCTTCGAGGAGGGGCACGCCTACGTCCCCGAAGCGGCCGGCCTGCCCGTGCACACGGGGCTGACGATCCAGTCGGAGCGCGGCAAGGCCCTCGGCCGTGTCACCGCCGAGGGCAACGTCCGGCTCGTGCGTGGCGATCGTGAGGCGTTCGGCATCAAGGGCCGCAGTGCCGAGCAGCGCATCGCGCTCGATCTGCTGCTCGACCCGGACGTCGGGATCGTGTCGATGGGTGGCCGGGCCGGCACCGGCAAGTCCGCGCTCGCGCTGTGCGCGGGCCTGGAGGCCGTCCTCGAACGCCGCCAGCACCAGAAGGTGATGGTCTTCCGGCCGCTGTACGCGGTGGGCGGGCAGGAGCTCGGCTATCTGCCCGGTTCCGAGTCCGAGAAGATGAGCCCCTGGGCGCAGGCGGTCTTCGACACGCTCTCCGCGGTCACCAGCCGCGAGGTCATCGAGGAGGTCACCGCGCGCGGCATGCTGGAGGTCCTGCCGCTCACGCACATCCGCGGCCGCTCGCTCCACGACGCGTTCGTGATCGTGGACGAGGCCCAGTCCCTGGAACGGAACGTCCTGTTGACCGTTCTGTCCCGTATCGGCGCCAATTCGCGGGTCGTTCTGACCCATGACGTGGCGCAAAGGGACAATCTGCGCGTCGGGCGTTACGACGGAGTGGTCGCCGTCGTAGAGAAGTTGAAGGGCCATCCGCTCTTCGCGCACGTCACGCTGAATCGTTCCGAGAGGTCCCAGATTGCGGCACTCGTGACCGAAATGCTGGAGGACGGACAGATCTGATCCCGGCTGTCCCACCTGGTCAAAGGGTGGTGACTACACGCTGGTTGGCGCCGTCCGGCAAAGGCGAAGAGCCTAGCCGGGCGGCGTCTTGCTGCGCTGGTGTTTCCGTGAAACAGCCGAGGCAAACGGGGTGTGAGCTTTCACACGTGACGCGGAATTGCCGTGCGGCGTCGCGCAACGGCTAGAGTCTCACTCCTGTCAGGCCCCGCATACGACACACCTGTACCCCCAGCGGTACGGAACACCGGAACCTCAGAACTCCATAGAGCCGTCGTATGCCGCCCGCGCACCACGCGGCGCTCCCTCAACGGGAGTTGCCCACCGGGCCCGTGTCTCCCCGTGACCCCGCAGTTGGGAGGCCAGCGCCGAGGGGCACGATTGCGTCCGCGAGGGTCACCTAAACGGGCGATGCTGGAAGGAAACCGTGTGAGCCGGATTTCGGTCCGGGGATTCGCAGTGGCTTCGGCCACCGCGGTCACCGCTGTCGGAAGCGTGGTCGGAGTTGCCTCGGGCAGCGTCGCCCAGCCCTCGAACGATGCCGAGGCGACGGCGAGCGACTCGACTCTCCTCGCAGACATACCTGCCGGCCAGCAGGCCCAGGTGCAGACCGCGTCCCTGACGCAGCAGGCCGACGCCCAGGCCATCGCCGCCGACGCGAGCGCCAAGAAGGACGCCGAGGCAGCCGCGCGCAAGCAGGCGGCCGACGACGCCGTCGCGAAGCAGAAGGCTGCGGCGAAGGCGGAGAAGGAAGCCAAGGAGCGCAAGGAAGCCGAGGAAGCGGCCAGCCGCTCCGCGACGCGTGACGCCTCCAGCTTCTCGGTCCAGTCCTCGTACTCCGTCGCCCAGATCCAGGCGATGGCGGCTCAGATGGTGCCGAGCGGTCAGTTCCAGTGCTTCAGCAACATCGTGAACCACGAGTCGAGCTGGAACTATCACGCGGTCAACGCCTCCTCGGGTGCCTACGGTCTCTTCCAGGCCCTGCCCGCGGGCAAGTACGCTTCCGCCGGCTCCGACTGGCAGACCAACCCGGCCACCCAGATCAAGTGGGGCCTCAACTACATGAACAGCCGGTACGGCAGCCCGTGTGAGGCATGGTCGTTCTGGCAGGCCAACAGCTGGTACTGAGTTCCACGCCGTACACCGGCGGCTCAACCTTGCGGAGCCCCTCCCCGTCCTAGGGGGAGGGGCTCCGGCCATGTACGGTCGGACCCGACGACTCCAGGGGGAGTGGTGGGGAGCGGCGGGGGAAGAGGACGCATCATGTCGCGTGTACCAGGATGGCTCGGACGGATCGGCGCCGGACTCACCGAGCTGGGAGAGCGGTTGGACGAGCGCCGCGCCGAGGTCGAGCTGGAGTCGCGGGGCCCCGCCGACGGTGCGGACGGCCTCGACGGGGCAGCCCCCCTCGACGCACCCGGCACCCACGCGAAGACTCCCGGGCCCTCCGGTACCCCCGACGGCCCGGCGTCGGACGCCGACGCCTCCGCGCTCCCGGTCCAGCGCCCCTCCGAGGAGCAGACCGCGGCGCTCGCGTACGCGCCGCAGCCCCACCGCCCCGACCCCGCTCTCGCCGTGCCGTGGGGCGTGCGCGTCGCCGCCGAGGCGAGCTGGCGGCTGCTCATCCTCGCGGGCACCGTCTGGGTCCTGATGCGGGTCATCAGCGCCGTCCAGCTCGTCGTGCTGGCCTTCGTGGCCGCGCTGCTCATCACCGCGCTGCTCCAGCCCACGGTGGCCCGGCTGACACGCCACCGGGTGCCGCGCGGACTCGCCACCGCGCTCACGGCGATCCTCGGCTTCGTCATCATGGGCCTGATCGGCTGGTTCGTCGTCTGGCAGGTCCAGGAGAACATCGACAACCTCTCCAACCAGATCCAGGACGGCATCGACGAGCTGCGCAAGTGGCTCCTCAAGGGCCCGTTCCACGTCACCGACAAGCAGATCAACAAGATCGCCAAGAACCTCCGCGAGGCGATCGGCGCGAACACGGACCAGATCACCTCGGCGGGTCTTCAGGGCGTGACGGTGATCGTCGAGGCCCTCACGGGCATCCTGCTGACGATGTTCTCGACCCTGTTCCTGCTCTACGACGGCAAGCGGATCTGGGAGTGGTCGCTCAAGCTCGTCCCGGCCGCCGCCCGGACCGGGGTCGCGGGCGCCGGCCCGCGCGCGTGGCGCACGCTCACCGCCTACGTCCGCGGCACGGTGATAGTCGCCATGATCGACGCGATCTTCATCGGCCTGGGCCTCTACATCCTCAAGGTCCCCATGGCCGTGCCGCTCGCCGTCTTCATCTTCCTCGGCGCGTTCATCCCGCTGGTGGGCGCGGTGATCTCCGGGGCGCTGGCGGTGGTGGTCGCGCTGGTGACCCAGGGCGTCTTCGTGTGCGTCATGACGCTCGTCGTGGTCCTCGCCGTCCAGCAGATCGAGGGCCACATCCTGCAACCGTTCATCCTGGGCCGCGCGGTCCGCGTCCACCCCTTGGCGGTGGTCCTCTCGGTCGCCGCCGGTGGCATGATCGCCGGCATCGGCGGAGCGGTCGTCGCGGTCCCGCTGGTCGCGGTGACCAACACGGTGGTCGTGTACCTGCGTTCGTACGCCGGTGAGGCGGGGCTGCGGCACACCCCCGAGCCCCGCGGCGCCACCGCGGTGGACGCCTCCCCGGCCCACCGGCCGACCTCGTAGCGAGCCCGGACAGACGCACGGGGCCCCGCCCACCGAGATGGTGGGCGGGGCCCCGTGTCCGCGTGTCGAGGACTACACGGCGAGGTACGCCTCGGCGTCCAGCGTGGCGGCGACGGCCTGGAGCACGGCCGCGATCTTGAACGCCTCCTGGATCGTCTCCCGGTCGACGCCCGCCTTGCGGAGCACCTGCTCGTGGGAGTCGAGACACTGGCCGCAGCCGTTGATCGCGGAGACGGCGAGCGACCACAGCTCGAAGTCGACCTTCTCCACGCCCGGGTTGCCGATGACGTTCATCCGCAGACCGGCGCGCATCGTCCCGTACTCCGGGTCCGACAGCAGGTGCCGCGTCCGGTAGAAGACGTTGTTCATCGCCATGATCGCGGCGGCCGACTTGGCGGCGGTGTACGCCTCGGGCGACAACCGCGCCTTCGCCTCGGGCTCCAGCTCACGCAGCACGTGCGGGGACCGCGAGGCGATGGCGCAGGCCAGCACCGTGCCCCAGAGCTGCTGCTCGGGGAGGTCGCTGTTGCCGATCACCGAACCGAGGTTCAGGCGCAGGTCCTTGGCGTAGTCCGGTATGGCGGACTTCAGTTCGTCGAGGGCCATGGAAGGTCACTCACCGGCCAGGAGGGCGACCGGGTCGAGGGTGGTCTCGCCCTTGGTCCAGTTGCACGGGCAGAGCTCGTCCGTCTGGAGGGCGTCCAGGACCCGCAGGACCTCCTTGGGGTTACGGCCGACGGAGCCGGCGGTCACCATGGAGAACTGGATCTCGTTGTTCTGGTCGACGATGAAGACGGCACGCTTGGCGAAGCCGTCCTCGCCCTCGATGCCGAGGTCGCGCATGAGCTCGTGCTTCGAGTCGGCCATCATCGGGAAGGGCAGGTCACGCAGGTCGTCGTGGTCCTTGCGCCAGGCGTGGTGCACGAACTCGGAGTCGCCGGAGAAGCCCAGCACCTGCGCGTCACGGTCGGCGAACTCGTCGTTCAGCTTGCCGAAGGCCGCGATCTCGGTGGGGCACACGAAGGTGAAGTCCTTGGGCCACGCGAAAACGATCTTCCACTTGCCCTCGTAGGTCTTGTGGTCGATCTGCTCGAACTCCTGGCCCTTCTCCAGCGAGACACAGGCGGTCAGGTCGAACGTGGGGAACTGGTCACCGACAGTGAGCACAAACTCTCCTAGCAACAAGGGATAGCCCCTTTTGAGGGCCTCTCCCCAGGGGGGTGGACGGCCCTGATCGTGGCACAGCCGGTATTGATTCGGGAAATAGCTACACTTGGTCGTGTTGATCGACTGCGGCTATCAGTGACGCCCGGTGAACCGACCCGGAAGGACGAGTACGGCCATGGCGAGCCCCACCGGCAGGGCGGGAGGCAAGGGCGGCGGACGCCGTACCCCCAGCCTCGCGCAGCTCCGCGCCTTCACCGCCGTCGCCGAGCATCTGCACTTCCGGGACGCGGCCGCCGCGATCGGCATGAGCCAGCCCGCGCTGTCCGGCGCCGTCTCCGCGCTGGAGGACACCCTCGGGGTGACCCTCCTGGAGCGTACGACCCGCAAAGTGCTCCTGTCGCCCGCCGGCGAGCGCCTCGCCGTACGCGCCAAGGCCGTACTGGCCGAGGTCGGCGCGCTGATGGAGGAGGCGGAGGCCGTGCGGGCGCCCTTCACCGGGGCGCTGCGCCTGGGGGTCATCCCCACCGTCGCCCCCTACCTCCTGCCGACCGTCCTGCGTCTCGTCCACGACCGCTACCCCGACCTCGACCTCCAGGTGCACGAGGAGCAGACGGCCAGCCTGCTGGAGGGCCTGACGGTCGGCCGGCTCGACCTGCTGCTGCTCGCGGTTCCCCTCGGCGTCCCCGGTGTCGTCGAACTCCCGCTGTTCGACGAGGACTTCGTGCTGGTGACCCCGCTAGGCCACGGGCTCGGCGGGCAGGAGGACATTCCGCGCGAGGCGCTGCGGGAACTGCGGCTGCTGCTGCTCGACGAGGGCCACTGCCTGCGCGACCAGGCCCTGGACATCTGCCGTGAGGCCGGGCGGGCCGACGCGCCCGTGACCACCACCGCCGCGGGCCTGTCGACCCTCGTCCAGCTCGTCGCCGGCGGTCTCGGGGTGACCCTGCTGCCCCGTACCGCCGTCAAGGTGGAGACGACCCGCAGCGATCAGCTCCTCACCGGCTCCTTCGCGGACCCGGCGCCCACCCGGCGGATCGCGCTCGCGATGCGGTCGGGTGCCGCGCGGAGCACGGAGTACCAGGAACTCGCCGAGGCGCTGCGCGAGGCTCTGCGTCCCCTGCCCGTACGGGTGTTGGGCGCGGGATCCTGAACCGCCGTACAGAGTCGGTCAATCGGGCGACCGATGAAGTCTCGTGACAGCCGGGAAATTTCAAGTTCCGTCAGGTAGCGCGACTCCCGTTGGGATATCCGCTCCGGCTGATACACATACCCCCTCAGGGTGATTCGTCAGGCATCTGTGCGAAGTGCCGGAAGTTCCAAGGGGAGTGATGGCGGGCATTCGGGATTCCCTTGGCAGGGTCGGATACGACCTGTTGTCGCACGCCCTGAGCGAATGCCAGAACACGCGGGCGACGGGGAAACTGCGGGTGTCCGGAAAACCCGGGGGAGTCTTCCATCTCCGTGACGGGGCGGTCGTCGCCGTCGAGAGTCCCGGCGCTCCGGGTGCCGAGGCGCGGCTGCTGCGCTCCGGGAGGGTCAGCGGCGAGCAGTGGGCCGAACTGCTCCGCGAGTCCGGCGGCACCCGGTGGCCCGAGGCCGGACTGATCGCGCACGGATACGCGGGGGCCGCGCAGCTCCGGGTCGTCTGCATGATGGCGATGCAGGACGCGGCGTTCGCCGTCGTGGCCGGTGACGTGGAGGCGTGCGACCCGCTCGACGCCACCTTCGAGCCGTACGCGCCGGTCGTCCTCGGAGAGGCACCCGGACGGCTGCTCCAGGACGCGGCGAGGAAGCTGGCGGCCGTCGCCGCCCTGCCGCGGCCCGTACGGCCGGACCGGGAACGCCCCGTGCCGGCCGCGGTGCCGGACGAGATACGCGAGCAGCTCCCGCCACCGCACAAGGAACTGCTGGCCCACGCCGACGGCCGCCGGACCGCCCGCGACATCGCCTTCGCGACCGGGCTCGGCGCCTACACCGTCACCGTGGGGATGGCCCGCATGCTCGGCGAGGGGCTGCTGGAACTGCCGACGGAATCCGATTCCGCCCCCCGCGTCACCGTGCGCGAGCTGCCCACCGGAGCGCTCCGGCAGCGGCCCACCGGAGCCCCGCCCGCCCGGGACCCCGAGCTGTTCTCCGCCCTGTCCTCCGCGGTGGCCGCCGGAGAGCCCGCGGCACCGGAGCCCCGGCCGGCCCCCGGCCCGCCCCCCGGGGCGATCGCTCCGGTCCTGCCCCGCAGAGAACCCGGCGCGCACGCCCCGTCGCTGCCCCGCCGTGAGCCCGGCGCGAGCGGAATAGCCGAAACCCTCGCCCCCGAAAGGGCCGGGGCGAGCTGGAAAGGATTCTTCCGGCTGCGCCACCGGATCTGGACACCGGACTCCGGAACGTAGAACCGACATGCCTGTCAACGATCGAATGCGCACCGTCATCAGGGAGTTCAACGCATGAATCACGAGGCACTGGCCAGGGAAATGAGGGAACTCCGGGAACAGGTGCCCGGAATCACCGATACGGCGGTGGCGGCCGCCGACGGAATGCTCATCGCGGCCGACACCGCCGACATGATCGACCCGGAGAGCCTCGCCGCGATCGCCGCCGCGGGACTCGGCATCGCCCGCCGCGCGACGGCGGTGACCGGCCGGGGCGCGTTCCGCCAGACCGTGACCTACGGCAGTCAGGGCCTCGCGGCCTTCTACGCGGTCGGCGACACCGCGCTGATGATCGTCCTCGGCGACGAGGGCATCGACCTCGAACGGCTCCACGAGCAGACCCGGCCGGCTCTCGGCCGCATCGGATCGATTCTCACCGGGACCGGCCCCGACCCGCTGGCCGGGACACCCGCCGAGCCCGATCCGCCCGCCGCGGCTCCCGACGCACTCGTCGGAGCCGTGACCGACACCGCGACCGAAGGGGTATGACGACATGGCCACCAAGCGAATGACGCCCGGGTTCTCCGACCAGATCATGGGCCTGGTCAAATCACTGCGCACCGACGCCCCGGACTGCGTCGCCTCCGGAGCGGTCGACATGTCGACCGGAATGCTGCTGAGTTACGAGACCGTCGACAACCATCCGCCGGAGGTCCTGGACCTGCTCGCGGGCGCGACCCTCGATCTGTTCCAGGGGCGCACGGTCCAGATGATCGAGGACGTCTTCAAGGAGCGGCGGGGCATCGAGTCCGACACGCACTTCTTCCAGGAGATCCTGGTCAACAGCGACAACCTCACCCATCTTTTCGTGCGGATGGGCGACCAGCAGGACGTGGTCGCCGTGGTCGTCTGCCGCAAGGCGGTGAACGTCGGCATGCTCTTCGCCCAGGTCCGCCGCGTGGTGAAGGAGTACAGCATGTGAACGCCGACCGGTGGCCCCCCCCGGGCGGGGAGGGCCACCGGCGACGGCACCCGAGGACGCGGACGGTGTCCCGCCGTGCCCGTGTCCCTCCGGGGTGCTACTCCGTGCGCAGTCCGTCCGGCCGCATCAGCCGGATCAGCGGCGGCAGGCTGAGCAGGGTCACCAGGAGCACGACACCCGCGCCGATGCCCGTCATCGACAGCACGCTCGCCCAGTCCACGCTCACCGAGGTCCCCGTCATCTTGAGCAGGACCGTGCCGAGGGTGAGCCCCACGACGGCCGCGAGGCCGAGCCCCAGCGCGATCGGGATCGCGGTCTGCCACAGCACCGACATGCTCAGGGTGCGGCGCCGGGTGCCGAAGGCGACCAGCGCCGACAGCAGCTTCTTGCGCTCGCGGAGCTGCTCGAGCTGGGAGATCAGCAGGCTCGCGCCGATCAGCACGAGGACGCAGGCCGCGCCGACGGACAGGCCCGTGCGGATGGACGTGAACTTCTGGGACTGGGTCGTCGCCGTCCAGACGGTGGCGTCGGCCAGGGGGCCGATCCTCGCGGCACTGTTGCGCACCGACTCGAGGACGTCCGGCACCGACGGGTCGAGCTGGACGTAGACCGTCGTGCGCGTGACGGACGCGGCCCGCCCGGGCAGCGCGCCGGGCGTGAAGAGGAAGCCGCCGAGCTCGCTGCCCGAGGGATCCTTGCGCAGACCGGCCGGCTTGACCCCCTTCGGCACCGTCCAGGCGATCTCCTCGCCCTTGCTGGAGGAGCCGTAGGACGGATCGAACCAGAGCCTGGTGCCGGCCTTGTCGAGTTTCGCGGTGCTGGTGTCCCACGAGGCGTTCTCGACGGCGAAGATGTCACCGTCCCGGCAGGAGGGCAGCACGGCCGTCTCCCGCAGCGCCGCGCAGTCGCCGACCGTCGCGGTCGTCGAGTTCTTCGGTTCGTCGCGCCCGTCGCCCACGTCGGTGCGTGCCAGAGAGGTCAGACGGGTGACGCCCGTCGTCCCGGACAGCTGCCGGACCGCCGTGGCCGACGAGACCCCGTCCGGCACGGCGACGGACATCTGGGCCCGGGTGAGGTCTTCCTTGCCGATCTTCGTGTAGTCGTCGTCGACCCCGGCGAACAGCATCTGCAGGGCTATCGCGCCGGCCACCGCCACCGCGATGCCGTTGACCAGCCGGGCCGCCGAGCCGCTGCTCAACTGGAGCCTGCGCACGGCCAGTTGCCAGGCCACGCCACCGGAGTTCAGCCGGGCGACGACCGCCTCGACCACCCACGGCAGCAGCGCGGTGATGCCGACCAGCAGCAGCAGGACGCCGCCGATGACGAGGTACTGGTTGAAGTTCCCGTTGGACCGCCCCTGCCCGATCATCGGGTACAGCATCGCGAGACCGCCCAGCGGCAGCAGCAGCCGCCACCACAGCCGGCGCCGCGAGGGCCGCGCCGTGCGCACCACGCCGAGCGGCTCGATGACGACACCGCGCAGCGCGAGGAGCGTCACCGCGACCGCGGCGGACGGGACCGTGACGGCCACCAGCGCCACCAGCGCGGGCGACGGATCGAGGTCGGCCGGGAAGACGCTGATCCTGAAGAGCATGATCAGCCCCGCGACCTGACGTCCGGCCAGGAAGAATCCCGCGCCGAGGACCAGTCCGAGCAGCGCTCCGGCCAGCGCCTCGCCGGCCGCGATCCGCCGGGTCATCCGGCCGTCCGCGCCGACCAGCCGCAGCGCCGCGAGCCGCCGGTCGCGCCGCTCGCCGCCGAACCGGACGGCGGCGGCGATGAACACGCCGACCGGCATGAGCAGCACGACGAAGACGATCAGCACGAGCAGCACCAGGACGGGGTCCATGGGCTCGGACTGTCCCGGGGAGCCGAAGGTGTCGATGCGCTCGACCCGGCCGGTGCCGACACCGGTCGCGGGCAGGCTCTTCGAGCCCGCGTAGTAGGCGAGCTCGTGCGGACCGACCAGCCCGGCGTCGGCGATCGTGCCGGTGACGCGGTATCCCAGGCGCTCACGCAGAAGCCTGCCGTCCGGGGACTTCAGCAGCCGGTCGAGAGCGGGCGACACGACCATGTCACCGGGCGCGGGGAACGCGGACACACCCGGCGGCAGCGGGGCCCGGGGACCCTCGGGCCGGACCAGCCGGCCCCGTACGTCCTCGTCGCGGAAGGTGGTGTCCGTGTGCGCGACGATCAGCGAGCGGTCCGACTTCTTCTTGACCGTCGCGCTGTACGTGATGTCGCTGCGGGCACTCTCCCGGTCGTGCCGGGAGGCCAGCGCGCTCGGCAGCGCGGTGGTGAGCAGCAGCAGCGCCACCCCGAGCCCGACCCCGACGGCCGTCAGCATGACCCGCACCCAGGCCTCGCGGCCCCCGGTCACCGCGAACCTGGCGCCCATGGCGAGGTCGCGGGTCCACTGGCGGGCACTCATACGATCCGCTCCATGTCCCTGGACCTGCCGTCGCGCACGACGACCTCGCGGTCCGAGTAGGCGGCCACGCGCGCCTCGTGCGTGACGAGCACGACGGCGGCGTTCGTCGAACGGGCCGCGTCCGTCAGCAGCTCCATCACGCGCTCGCCGTTGAGGGAGTCGAGCGCGCCGGTCGGCTCGTCGGCGAACAGCACCCGGGGGCTGGTGACCAGCGACCGGGCGACGGCCACGCGCTGGCCCTGTCCGCCGGAGACCTCGCCGGGCCGCTTGCCCTTGAGGTCGTCGACCTCCAGCCGTTCCATCCAGGACAGCGCGGTGCGCTCGGCCTCCTTGCGGCCCGTGCCGTTCAGCCGCAGCGGCAGCGCCACGTTCTCGACACAGCTCAGCTCCGGTACGAGCTGGCCGAACTGGAAGACGAACCCGAACTCGGAGCGGCGCAGCGCACTGCGCTGGGCGTCGTTCATCGTCGCCATCTCGCGGCCGCCGTACGTGATCGAGCCGGAGTCGGGCGTGACGATGCCGGCGAGGCAGTGCAGCAGGGTGGACTTGCCGGAGCCGGAGGGTCCCATCACGGCGACGACCTCGCCGGGGTGGATGGAGAAGCCGGCGCCGTCCAGCGCTGTGGTCGGGCCGTAGGTCTTGCGCAGCTCGGAGGCGGTGAGCAGGGAGCCGGGGGGAGGGGCGGCCGTGGTCATCGGGCCGTCACCGCCTCGGCGAGCCTGTCGAGGCGCGCGGCCGTCAGTTCCAGCCATCGCAGATCGGCCTCCAGGTGGAAGAGTGCGTGGTCGCAGATGAGCTGGTCGGCCAGGTCGCCCTTGCGCTTGCGTTCGGTCAGCATGCGCATCATCCGCAGATGCTCCGAGCGCTGGGTGTCGAGGAGCTCGCTCGCGTCCCGGTGGGTCAGCAGGGCGAGGACGACCTTCGTGTACAGGGTCGACTGGAGGTACGGCTCGGGCGTCTCCGGTGTCGCGAGCCAGCGCTGGACGTCGGTGACGCCGGCCTCGGTGATCGCGTACCGCTTGCGCTCGGGCCCGTCGCCCGCCTCGATCCCGTCGATCTCGACGAGCCCGTTCTTCAGCAGCCGCGACATCGTCGAGTAGACCTGGCCGTAGTGCAGTGGCCGGTCGTGACCGAATTTCTCGTCGAAGGCCCGCTTCAGGTCGTAACCGTGGCGCGGCCCTGACTCCAGGAGCCCTAGAAGGGTGTGACCGATGGACATGCCGAGCACTCTACACACGGCGTATACACGGCGTGTATACGCATCGCGTATAGGTCGTGCGGGAGAGGCGCCGGGCGCGGGGAACCCCCTGGTCACGGCCGATTGTCACGGTTCTGGAACCGTCGGCCGCTCCTTCCCCGCCCCGCGGCGCGCGCCCTCCCGCACGCGGGACGGCGCCCTCGTGTCCCGGGCGCCCGCCCTCCCGCGACCCGGGAGCGCGCGGGCGGGCGGGGACCCGGTCCGCGCGCCGGACGCCTGTTGTTCGTCGTCTCACTTTGTCCCGTCCCGGCAACCTTCCGGCCCTTCCGCTCGTCGGATTCAGTGAGGCGGTGCCCATGGGCGTGCTGATTGTCACGTCCGGAAAAGGCCGGATCGGCGCCCCTTTGTCATAGCGCGCGGTGTTAGCTTGCTGAGCTGACCTGACCGGCGAACTTGTGTGCCACACGAGAATGAAGCGGAGCGGATCGACCCATGGGACGAGCTGAAGAGAGACGAGCGCGGCAGGCGCAGGGCCGCCGCGCGGCGCCCCAGCGCTCGTCCGGACACGAGTCCGCGGGCGCCGTGCCGGGGGCGAAGGCGGGCGGCAAGCCCCGCCGCACCGGCATACGCCGGTTCGTGAACTGGAAGACGATCCTCGGGACGTTCCTCGGCTTCTGCCTGCTCGGCATGGGCGGCTTCATCGTGCTCTACATGGTCGTGTCGGTGCCCGAGGGCAACGCGGCCGCGAAGCGCCAGAGCAACATCTACAAGTACAGCGACGGCTCGATGCTCGGGCGCAGCGGCAAGGTCAACCGCGAGATAGTCGACCTGGACAAGGTTCCCAAGAGCGTCCAGAAGACGTTCGTCGCCGCCGAGAACAAGACCTTCTACGGCGACTCGGGCATCGACCTCAAGGGCACCGCCCGAGGTCTGATCAACACCTTGTCCGGCAAGGGCAAGCAGGGTGGTTCGACGATCACCCAGCAGTACGTCAAGAACTACTACCTCAGCCAGGACCAGACCGTCACGCGCAAGCTGAAGGAAATGGTCATCTCGCTGAAGGTGGACCGCAAGAAGTCCAAGGACGACATTCTCGCGGGCTACATCAACACCAGCTACTACGGCCGCAACGCGTACGGCATCCAGGCCGCGGCGCAGGCCTACTACCAGGTCGACGCCGAGGACCTCTCGGTCGGACAGGGCGCCTATCTCGCCTCGCTGCTCCAGGCCCCGAGCCAGTACGACTGGGCGGTCGCCTCGAAGACCGGCAAGAAGCTCGTCGAGGCCCGGTGGAACTACACCCTCGACAACATGGTCGAGATGCACTGGCTCGACGCGGGCAAGCGCGCCGGCATGAAATTCCCGGTCCCCAAGGAACCCAAGGGCGCGCCGGGCATGGAGGGCCAGACCGGCTATCTGGTGGAAGCGGCCAACAACGAGGTGGCCAAGCAGCTCGTCGCCCAGGGCACCGCCGAGGACCTGGACGACGCCAAGGCCCTGCTCACCGCGGGCGGCTGGACCATCACGCTGAACGTCGACCCGAAGAAGCAGACGCTGCTGGAGAAGACGGTCAAGCAGCAGCTCACCAGCAAGCTGGACCCGAAGAAGCGCAAGGTCGACGCCAACGTCCAGGCCGGTGCCGTGTCGGTCGACCCGAAGACCGGCAAGATCCTCGCGATGTACGGCGGCGCGGACTACTTCAAGCACTACATCAACAACGCGACACGCCACGACTACCAGGCCGCGTCGACGTTCAAGCCGATGATCCTCGCGGCCGCCCTCGACGAGCAGGCCAAGACGCGCTCCGGGCAGCCGATCACCGCGAACACGATCTACGACGGCACCAACCGCCGTCCCGTCGTCGGCAGCGACATCGGCTTCGCGCCGCCGAACGAGGACGAGGCCAGCTACGGCCCCGTCACCGTGCAGACCGCGATGAACAAGTCCATCAACTCCGTCTTCGCGCAGATGGGCGTCGACGTCGGCATGGACGAGGTGCTGAAGGTCGCGGGCAAGCTCGGCATGAACACCAAGGACCTCCAGGCGGTGCCCGCGCAGACCCTCGGCTCCATGGGCGCCAGCCCGCTGGAGATGGCGGGCGCGTACGCCACGCTCGACAACCACGGCAAGAAGGTCACCCCGGCCCTCGTCGCCAAGGTCGAGCACAAGGACACCAGGGTCGCGATGCCGGACCCGATCGGCGAGCGGGTCATCAGCGAGGAGGCCGCCGACACGGTCACGTCGGTGCTGACCGGCGTGGTCGACGACGGTACGGCCAGGGAGTCCGTGGCGAACAACCCGGCCCGCGACGGCCAGCAGGTCGCGGGCAAGACGGGTACGTCGGACAAGAACAAGTCGGCCTGGTTCACCGGCTACACGCCGAACCTGGTCACCTCGGTCCTGCTGTTCGGTGAGGACGCGAAGAGCCACGCCCATGTCCCGCTGTACGGGGCAGGTGGCGTGCCGCGCGTCAACGGCGGTGGTTTCCCGGCGAAGATCTGGGCGGCCTACACGTTCGAGGCGATGGCGGGGAAGGTCACCAAGTTCGACCTGAACACCACGTCGGGCGCGGCGGTGGCGCCGACCGACCTGCCCACCGCCAGCCAGACGCCGTCCAGCACGCCGTCGTCGACCCCGACGACCGAGGAGCCGTCGACGGAGCCGCCCACCACGAGCAGCCCGCCGACCCCCACGGACGAGCCGACGACGACCGAGCCGACGACGACGAGCCCGTCCACACCGACGAGTTCGCCCACCGACGACGTCCTCGACAACCCGTTCGGCCAGACGAGCCAGTAGCGCCCGCGTCCTTGACGCGCGAGGGGGCACCCGGAGATCCGGGTGCCCCCTTTCGCTTTTCGCTGCCGCGGCCGCTGTCCGGCACCCGCACGGCACGGCCCGGCGCCGGTCCCACCGGGGCGGGGCCCGACGAGAACCCGGTCAGTTCCGGTTCAACTCGAACCAGACGACCTTTCCCGTGCTCAGCCGGGTCGCCCCCCACCGTCGCGCCAGCCTGTTCACCAGGAACAGCCCACGACCGCCCTCGTCCGTGGCCCGCGCCTGGCGCAGCCGCGGAAGCTGGGGCACGTCGTCGCCGACCTCGCAGCGCAGGACGTCCGTCCGCAGCAGCCGCAGCGTCACCGGCCGCGACGCGTACCGCACCGCGTTCGTCACGACCTCGCTGACCAGCAGCTCCACGGAGTCGGTCATGTCCTCCATGCCCCAACGGGCCAGCGCCCGCCGGGCGAGGCGCCGGGCACGGCCGGGCGCCGCGTCCTCCGGCTCCAGGAACCAGTACGCGACATCGCTCGGCGCGATCCCGTCGAAGCGCGCGGCGAGCAGCGCGATGTCGTCGTCCCGGTCGCCCGGGCCGAGCATGTCGAGCACCTCGTCGCACAGCGCTTCCAGCGGCGGCGGATGGTCCGGCCCGGTCAGCGCGGCGACCGCCGCGAGCTTCTCCCGAAGCTGCTCTATGCCCGTCCAGACGTCGCGGAGCCGCGACTCGACCAGACCGTCCGTGTACAGCAGGAGCGTCGCCCCCGCCGGGGCGTCCAGCTCCACCGCCTCGAAATCGACCCCGCCCACGCCGATGGGGGCGCCCGGCGGCACCCGCAGCACCTCGGCCCGCCCGCCCAGATGCAGCAGCACCGGCGGCGGATGGCCCGCGTTGGCGATCGTGATCCGGTGCGACACCGGGTCGTAGACGGCGTACAGGCAGGTCGCCATGCGGTCGGTGCCCAGGCGCTGCGCCTGTTCGTCGAGATGGTGCAGCACCTCCTGCGGCGGCAGGTCGAGCCCCGCGAGGGTCTGCGCCGTCGTCCGGAGCTGGCCCATGATCGCCGCCGACGTCATGGAGTGGCCCATCACGTCACCGACGACCAGCGCGACCCGGCTGCCCGGCAGCGGGATCGCGTCGTACCAGTCGCCGCCCACCCGCGCCGTCTCCGCGGCCGGCAGATAGCGGGACGCGAGCCGCACCCCCGTGGGCCGCGGCAGCGTCTCGGGCAGCATCGTGCGCTGCAACTCGTCGGCGATGTACGCCTCACGGCCGTACAGCACCGCCTTGTCGATGCCGAGCGCGCTGTGCGTGGCGAGCTGCGCCGCGACCAGCAGATCGTCCGCCTCGAAGGCGAGCCGCTCCGGGCGGCGCAGGAACAGCGCCGCCCCGATCACCCGGCGCCGGCCGCGCAGCGGGGCGAGGATCGCGCGCTGGCCGCTCGGCACCGGCAGATCGTCGCCGAGCAGCTCGGGCAGCGCGGCCCGGGCCGCGGGCGCGTCCGCGAACACCGGCCGCACCCCGCGCAGCACTTCGGCGAGCGCCCCGCCGGGGCGCACCTCGCACAGCTCGGCCGTCATCGCCGACAGCTCGCTGGGCTCCGGGCGCAGCGCGGGCAGGAAGCCGCTCTCGGTGTCCCGCTCCTCGGGAATCCGGTCCGTGCGCCGCAGCCGCAGCACGAGAGGCCCCGTCGGCCGTTCGTCACCGACCGGCAGCGGGTCGCGCAGATAGACGAGGATCGCGTCGGAGAAGGTCGGCACGGTCGCCCGGCACAGCCCCATCACGATCTCGTCGAGGTCGATGCCCCGGGCGATCCGCCGGGTCGCGGCGCCCACGAAGCGCAGCCGGTCCCCGTCCCGCCGCATCGGCATCGGGCCGCCCGTGGGCACGCCCTGCCCGCTACGGCGGTCCTTGCCGCCGGAGGCCCGCGCGACCCGGCCCTGCTCGGCGTCCGGCTGGATCGGGATGCCCTCCGGCGCGGGCCGGGGGCGGTGGGTGTCGGGCTCGGTCGCCGAGGGCTGCGAGTGCTCGGAGCCGGACCCGGAAGGGGCCGGCGAGGACGAGGGCATGTCCGTGCCCGAGGACGCGGACATGCCGGTGTCGGGCACCTGGCCGCCGGCCTTGCCGCGCTTGCCGCGCGGTTTCGACGCACCCGAACCCCTCGGTGCGTCACCCGTGCGGGCCTGTGCCGGTAACGCGCCGGAACCCGGGACCTGGGACGGCGGCTCCGAGGTACGCAGGAGCGCCCCGCGAGGGTCCGCGGGGGCGGGCGCGCCGCTCTGCCGGCGCTCGTGCGAGGTGGGGTGCTCCGTCACGCGTGTCGAGTCCATCCGTCCGGGGCTGCGCGCCGTGCGCACAGTTCTTCCCGCAGCCCCGATACCCGGAATGTGTGCCCCAGGAACGGAATCTGCGTGTCGTCAGGGCCGGGACCGACGGCGCGAACGGCCGCCGCCCGGCACGGTACGGCTCGCCCACGGCCGAAAACGGCCCGTGCCGGCAGCGGGTCGGTGACCGAAGCCCCGGCCCGTACGACCGTCGTGGCGAGCCCGCGTGGTGCGACCGGTCTCTGGCCGGCCACGCCGCCGTACGCCTCGTACCCCTCGCTCACGTCTTGCCGCCCCTCGGTGACATATGGTCAAGCCCGGCTCATCCTGCGGGAGTTGTCTCTGCCGTGTGCCCTTGCGGAAGACGATCCTACGGTTGTACCACGGGGGCGCATCAAGGGTCTCATGAGGACACGTGCGCGGGCGTACGGTCCCAGTCATCCGGCAGAACGGGAACCGGCCAGCCCGGATCCGGCCTCCAGTGCTGCCATCCGTCCGAGAACGGCGCGCCCCAGGCGCGGATCACCTCCACCGCCGACCACCCCGCTTCCCTTACCCGTGCGGCCAGTTGAGCATCCATCAGACCGGCCCGCTGCGCCATGGCGAATTCGTCCTCGTCGAGCCAGCACCAACTGCGGTCCGGGTGGACCGAGATGTCGAGGAAGTGGTCCTCGGAGTCCACCCCGCCCGCCCAACGGGTCAGTGGAGCCTCCAGGTTCACGTACCAGTTCTTGAAACGCCAGCCCTGTTCCCAGAACAGCCACACCGACCAGGCCTCGCCCGGCCGCGCCAGCTTCAGCACACCGGTCCCGGACCAGCGGCCGCGCCGCACCGCGCGAGGCTTCGTGTAGCGCGACTCCAGCGGTTCTGCATGCACCGGCGAGCCGTCGGCGAGCACGGGCTTCACGCATTCCGTGTCCGGCGCCATCCACACCGCGAGCAGGTCGGCGTCGTCGCGTACGACCGTCACGGGACGGCAGATGTGGACACTGTCGCCGCCGTTCTCCCGGTACCGCCACAGGATCGGGTGCCCGGGCTCCCAGAACGCCGCCGGCCCGTCCGCTTCCGCTCGTCTCACCGCTCCACCCTCTGCCATGACCAGATATTAGGTGCCCCAGGCATACGACGCTGCGGCAACCGTCACGGTTCACGCCATCGGGAACACGCTGTTACGGAGCCGTCATCAGGCGTTTCTCCGCGAGCCCGAGCCGTTACGGGCGTGTCATCCGCAGGACATCCAGGGCCTCGTCCAACTGCTCCTCGGTCAGGTCCCCGCGCTCCACGTACCCCGATTCCAGCACCACCCGGCGGATCGTCTTGCGCTCCGCCAGCGCCTTCTTCGCGACCTTGGCGGCCTCCTCGTACCCGATGTACCTGTTCAGCGGCGTCACCACGGACGGCGACGACTCCGCGTACTCACGGGCCCGCTCGCGGTGCGCGACGATCCCGTCGACCGTGCGATCGGCCAGCAGCCGCGAGACGTTCGCGAGCAGCCGGACCGACTCCAGCACGTTCTTCGCGATCACCGGCAGCATCACGTTCAGCTCGAAGTTCCCGGCCGCGCCCGCGGCGGCGACGGTCGCGTCGTTCCCCGTGACCTGCGCGGCGACCATCAGCACCGCCTCGGGAATCACCGGGTTCACCTTGCCCGGCATGATCGAGGAGCCGGGCTGGAGATCCGGGAGGCTGATCTCGGCCAGTCCGGTGCGCGGCCCGGAGGCCATCCACCGCAGATCGTTCGCGATCTTCGTCAGTCCGACGGCGATGGTCCGGAGCTGACCGCTCGTCTCCACGATCCCGTCGCGCGCCCCCTGCGCCTCGAAGTGGTCGCGGGCCTCCGTCAGCGGCAGCCCGGTCGCCCGCGCCACCTCCGCGATCACCGCGGCGGAGAACCCGGGCGGGGTGTTGATCCCCGTCCCCACGGCCGTGCCGCCCAGCGGCAGTTCGGCCAGCCGCGGCAGCGAGGACTCCAGCCGCTCGACCCCGTACCGCACCTGGGCCGCGTACCCCCCGAACTCCTGGCCGAGCGTCACCGGCGTCGCGTCCATGAGATGGGTGCGCCCCGACTTCACGACATCGGCGAACTCCCGTGCCTTGCGCTCCAGCGAGGCGGCCAGATGCTCCAGCGCGGGCACGAGATCGCGGGTGACGGCGGCGGTCGCGGCGATGTGGATGGAGGACGGGAACACGTCGTTGCTCGACTGCGAGGCGTTCACGTCGTCATTGGGGTGGACGTCCTTGCCCAGCCTCTCCCCGGCGAGCGTGGCGATCACCTCGTTGGCGTTCATGTTGGAGGAGGTGCCCGAGCCCGTCTGGAAGACGTCGACCGGGAAGTGCGCGTCCCAGTGCCCCTCGGCGACCTCCGCCGCCGCCCCCTGGATCGCCCCGGCGACGTCCTCGCCGATCACGCCCAGCTCGCCGTTCACCTTCGCGGCGGCCCCCTTGATCCGGGCGAGCGCCTCGATGTGCGCGCGCTCCAGGTGCTGCCCCGAGACCGGGAAGTTCTCCACGGCGCGCTGCGTCTGCGCCCGCCACTTCGCCTCCGCGGGCACCCGCACCTCGCCCATGGAGTCGTGCTCGATCCGGTACGCGCCTTCGCCCTGGCCATCCGCCATTGGTGACACCTCCATGGGAGACAGCATCGCGGAGCCGGCCTGTGTTCCCGCCCGGCGCGCGTCACCCGTACGGCGTCCACCTCGCGGGGTGGACGCCGTACGGGGCCGCACTACGCCAGTCCGGGGCCGCGCACCGGGATCGTGGTGAAGGTCGGGGCGGGGGCGGGGTCCTGGAAGAAGTCGTTGCCCTTGTCGTCGACGACGACGAAGGCCGGGAAGTCCTCGACCTCGATCTTCCAGACGGCCTCCATGCCGAGCTCCTCGTACTCGACGACCTCGACCTTCTTGATGCAGTCCTGGGCCAGACGGGCGGCCGGGCCGCCGATGGAGCCGAGGTAGAACCCGCCGTGCGCGTCGCACGCGTCGGTGACCTGCTTGCTGCGGTTGCCCTTGGCGAGCATGACCTTGGAGCCGCCCGCCGCCTGGAACTGCTCGACGTAGGAGTCCATGCGGCCGGCCGTGGTCGGGCCGAAGGAGCCGGACGCGTAGCCCTCGGGGGTCTTGGCCGGGCCCGCGTAGTACACCGGGTGGTCCTTCAGGTACTGCGGCATCTCCTCGCCCGCGTCCAGCCGCTCCTTGATCTTGGCGTGCGCGATGTCGCGCGCCACGACGAGCGGGCCGGAGAGCGAGAGGCGGGTCTTGACCGGGTACTTCGTCAGCTCGGCGAGGATGTCGTCCATCGGCTGGTTCAGGTCGATCCGGACGACGTCGCCCGCCTCGTCGAGGTGCTCGTCCGTGGTCTCCGGCAGGAAGCGCGCGGGGTCGGTCTCGAGCTGCTCCAGGAAGACGCCCTCGGCGGTGATCTTCGCGACGGCCTGGCGGTCGGCCGAGCAGGAGACCGCGATCGCGACCGGGCAGGACGCGCCGTGGCGGGGCAGGCGCACCACCCGTACGTCGTGGCAGAAGTACTTGCCGCCGAACTGCGCGCCGATGCCGATCTTCTGGGTGAGCTCGAAGACCTTCTCCTCCAGGTCCTTGTCCCGGAAGCCGTGGCCGAGCTCGGAGCCCTCGGAGGGGATCTCGTCCAGGTAGTGCGCGGAGGCGTACTTCGCGGTCTTCAGCGCGTACTCGGCGCTCGTGCCGCCGACGACGATCGCCAGGTGGTACGGCGGGCAGGCGGCCGTCCCCAGCGAACGGATCTTCTCCTCCAGGAACTTCATCATGGAGCCCTCGTTGAGGACCGCCTTCGTCTCCTGGTAGAGGAACGACTTGTTGGCCGAGCCGCCGCCCTTGGCCATGAACAGGAACTTGTAGGCGCCGCCGTCGGTGGCGTACAGCTCGATCTGCGCCGGCAGGTTGGAGCCCGTGTTCTTCTCGTCCCACATGGTCAGCGGGGCCATCTGCGAATAGCGCAGGTTCAGGTTCTTGTACGCGTCGTAGATGCCGCGCGAGAGGGCCGCCTCGTCGCCGCCCTCGGTGAGCACGTTCTGGCCGCGCTTGCCCATGACGATCGCCGTGCCGGTGTCCTGGCACATGGGCAGGACGCCCGCGGCGGCGATGTTCGCGTTCTTCAGCAGGTCCAGGGCGACGAACTTGTCGTTCGCCGAGGCCTCCGGGTCGTCGATGATGCGACGGAGCTGGGAGAGGTGCGCCGGGCGCAGGTAGTGCTGGATGTCGTGGATGGCCTCCGTGGCGAGCTTGCGCAGCGCCTCGGGCTCCACCTTGAGGAACGTGCGCCCGTCGGCCTCGAAGGTGGAGACACCCTCGGAGGTCACCAGCCGGTACGGGGTGGTGTCCTCTCCCTGGGGGAGCAGATCGGTGTACGCGAACTCAGGCATCTCGCCTATTCCTCACTCGACAGTCAGCTTTTTTCGGGGCGCGGTCGCCTCGGGCGCACCCCTTGGGCTCACTCGCCGGAGGCCGGCCGTCATCGGCAGCGTCCACCAGCGTAGAACCTGACACGGACGCCGAGGCTGTGAGGTAAGGCTCAGTTCGGACACCGGACCGTCGGTTCCGGGGCAGGGCGGGTTTCCCGCGGGCGGCGCGCGAGGGGTAGTCGCGATCTATCGCGTTTGGGTACGCTGTCGCCGTGGACCTTCAAAAGAGCCCCGACGCGAGTGCCGCCACGGCGGCGAAGCCGGCCGAGCTGCGTGCCTCGGACGCCGACCGCGACCGGATCACCGACATCCTGCGCGAGGCCGTCGCCGAGGGGCGCCTGACCGCGGAGGAGCATGCCGAGCGGGTCGAGGGCGTGCTGGCCACCAAGACGGTGGGCGAGCTCGACCAGTTCGTCCGCGACCTGCCCGCCGCGCACACCGGCCGGGCGGCCTCCGCGTACACCTCGGCGCCGAACCGCCCCACCCAGGGCGCGATCCCGGCGGAGGCCGACGAGAACGTGGTGGCGGTCTTCAGCTCCGCCGTCCGCAAGGGCCGCTGGCGGGCGGGCCGGCGCATCCACGCGTACTCGGTGTTCGGCAATGTCGAGATCGACCTGAGCGAGGCGATCTTCGAGTACCAGCAGGTCGTGATCAAGGCGATCTCGGTGTTCGGCAACGTCGAGATCTTCGTGCCGGAGAACGTCTCGCTGCGCGGCAGCGGCGGCGGCGTGCTCGGCAACTTCGAGGTGGACACGCTGGACTCGGGCGACCCCGACGCGCCCGTGGTCTACATCGACGGCCTCGCCGTCCTGGGGAACGTCGAGGCGCGGCCCCGGCGCGGCAAGCTCATCGCCGACATCCTCGACCGGGTCACCAGCCGGGTGAACGAACGCGTGGCGGACCGGCTCGACCGCAGTTTGCGCAAGCACCTCGACCGTTGACGCTCGTGAATATGCGGGCGGCGGATGCGGCCGGTCCGCCGCGGACGATCGATCACGCCTGAGAACGGCCGGGCTTCGGTACGCAGTGCATAGGCGCGCGCACAGCGGGTAGGGCTTGCTGCATCGTCTCTTGGAGGGCGCTGTGGAACTTCCCCGGTGCCCGGCACGCTCGCGAAGCCGTCGTCAGGAGTAGACCGTGCTGCAACCGCCGCATCAGTCCCTGCAGGTAGCTGCCGTTCCGGCCCAGCGGGCGCCCGTGCGGGACAGGGATCAGGAAGCGCCATGGCACACGGAGGCGGTGTGCAGGCGTGACGAAGCCGGCCTGTTCTTCGCCCCCTCCAAGGAGCCGACCGCTTCACGCCTCTCGCGTGAGGAGGCGGCCAAGCGCGTCTGCGCCCGCTGTCCGGTCATGGTCGAGTGCCGCGAACACGCGTTGCTGCAACCCGAGCCGTACGGCGTCTGGGGCGGCCTGACCGCCGCCGAGCGCCGCGTCGTGCTCGCCAGGCGGCGCCGCCGCGACCTGGAACTGAAGAAGGCCGCCCGCGGCACGATAGCCGCGGCCGGCTGACCCACCCCGGGAAGGCCGGGTCCCCGGGGCGCGTCACGCGCCCTGGACGCCGACACGGAAAAGGGGCGCCCCTCCGCACAAGGGGCGCCCCTTCCGCGCCTCGTGGGCGCACGGCCCGCGGGGCCGGTGGTCCTACTTGGCGCGGTCGAAGTCGATCGCGCTGTACGCACGCAGCTTGCTCAGCCGGTGCTCGGACCGGATCTGGCGGACCGTGCCCGACTTGGAGCGCATCACGATCGACTCCGTCGTCGCGGTCTCGGAGCGGTAGCGCACCCCGCGCAGCAGCTCGCCGTCGGTGATCCCGGTCGCGACGAAGAAGACGTTCTCGCCGGAGACCAGGTCGTTCGTGGTCAGGACGCGGTCGAGGTCGTGCCCGGCGTCGATCGCCCGCTGCCGCTCCTCGTCGTCCTTCGGCCACAGCTTGCCCTGGATGGTGCCGCCGAGGCACTTGACGGCGCAGGCCGAGATGATGCCCTCGGGCGTGCCGCCGATGCCGAGCAGCAGGTCGATGCCGGTGCCCTCGCGCAGGGCGAGGATGGAGCCCGCGACGTCGCCGTCGGAGATCAGCTTGATGCGCGCGCCGGTCTCCCGGATCTCCTTGATGATCCCGTCGTGGCGCGGGCGGTCCAGGATGACGACCGTGACGTCCTCGGGCGTGACCCGCTTGGCCTTGGCGACCCGGCGGATGTTCACCGCCACGGACGCGTTGATGTCGACGAAGTCGGCGGCCTCGGGGCCGGTGACCAGCTTGTCCATGTAGAAGACCGCGGACGGGTCGAACATGGTGCCGCGGTCGGCGGCGGCGAGCACGGCGATGGCGTTCGTCATGCCCTTGGCGGTGAGCGTGGTCCCGTCGATCGGGTCGACGGCGATGTCGCACTCCGGGCCGGTCCCGTCGCCCACACGCTCCCCGTTGAAGAGCATCGGGGCCTCGTCCTTCTCCCCCTCGCCGATGACGACGACGCCGTTCATCGAGACGGTGGAGACGAGGGTGCGCATGGCGCGGACGGCGGCGCCGTCGGCACCGTTCTTGTCGCCGCGGCCGACCCAGCGGCCCGCGGCCATCGCGGCGGCCTCGGTGACGCGGACCAGTTCGAGGGCGAGGTTGCGGTCGGGGGCTTCCGACGGGACTTCGAGTTCGGAGGGCAGATGATGTTCGGTCATCGACACGCACCTTTCTGATACGACGACGGCCGGATGAGGGTGTGGCCCCGACTCTATCGCCAGGCTTACAAAATGAGCAGGGGGGCCCACGGATGAGCAGGCCAGGGCACCTGCGACGATAGGCGCGTGGCAGGTATGAAAGGCAAGCAGTCGGTCCGGGACATGATTCTTTCCCTGGGCCTCATCTCGCTCATGGCGGGTGTCATCTACATCTTCATTCCGCATGACGACTCCGAGCCCGATCTCAAGCGGGTCGACTACCAGGTCGAGCTGCTGACGGCTCGCCGCGCGGCGAGCTATCCCGTGGCGGCGCCCGAGGGTCTGCCGTCGGCGTGGAAGGCGACCTCGGTGCGGTACGACGGCAGCGAGTTCGACGCCTGGCATCTGGGCTTCCAGGCCCCCGACGGTCAGTACGTGGCGGTCGAGCAGTCCACTCAGCGGCCGGCCGTGTTCATCGACACGGCGAGCCAGGGCGCGCGGCAGACGAAGACCACCGAGCGCATCGGCGACCGGACCTGGCGGCGCTACGAGGGCGACCACTACGACGCCCTCGTCCTGGAGGGCAAGGGCTCCACCACGGTGGTGACCGGCACCGGGTCGTTCGGCACGCTGGTGAAGCTGGCGCAGGCCCTGAAGACCTCGTAGCGCCCGTACGGCCTCGCAGAACGCCTCAAGACATGGAGAAGGGCCCCCGGCGGTGTCGCCGGGGGCCCTTCTCGTTCGCTGCCGCCGTCGGTCAGACGGTCGTGATGACCTGGTCGGCGTCGAGGCGCGGGGAGCGCGGGAACCAGGCGTCCTCGCCCGGCTTGCCGATGTTGACGATCATCAGCGGGGTGTGGTCGTCGTCCAGGAACTCCTTCTGGACACCGGCGAGGTCGGCACCGGTCATCGGGCCCGCGGCGAGGCCGGCGGCGCGGACGCCGATGATGAAGTAAGCGGCCTGGAGCGCGGCGTTCATCGCGGCGGCACTCTCACGGACCGGGCGCTCGGAGAAGAACATGTCCTTGGCGGCGGGGAAGTGGGGGAGGAGCGCCGGCAGTTCCTCGTGGAACTCGTTGTCCGCGGAGAGGATCGCGACCAGCGGGGCGGCGGCGGTCTTCGCCTGGTTGCCCTCGGCGAGGTGCTGGACCAGGCGCTCACGGGCCTCGGGGGAGCGGACCAGGGTGATGCGCAGCGGCGACTGGTTGAAGGCGGTCGGGCCGTACTTGACCAGGTCGTAGATCGCCTGGACCTGCTCGTCGGTCACCGGCTCGTCGGTGAAGGTGTTCGCCGTGCGGGCCTCGCGGAACAGCAGGTCCTGAGCGGTGGGGTCAAGGACGAGAGACATGAAGAACCTTCTCGGTATGTGCGGTGGATCCGGGGGGATCTGTTGGCGAGCACGACAGTACCTCGAGGAGGTTTAAAGTTCAACCAAAAGTGGGGCGTGGTGATCCGCTTCACAGGCGGAGGGGTCGAAACAGGGGACGAACGAAGGGATCGAAAAAAGGGATCGGAAAAGGGGGCCCGCCGTCTCGCGGGCCCCGCCGGAGTCACTCGGAGCAGGACATCACCCGGACGCGGAGTCGTCACGCGGAGCCCGGACCGCCCGTCAGCCGCCCGGACGCGGAGTCGCCGTCACGCGGAGCCGCCCGAGACGCGGAGCCCGGACCGCCGGTCAGCCGGAGCCGCCCGAGACGCGGAGCCCGGACCGCCGGTCAGCCGGAGCCGCCCGAGACGCTGAGCCCGGACCGCCGGAGCCGCCCGTCAGCCGGACGCGGAGCAGTCCGAGACGCGGAGCCCGGGCCACCCGTCTCCCGGACGCGGAGCCGTCGTCACCCGGAGCCGGCACCGCTCGTCACCCGGAGCCGGCACCGCTCGTCACCCGGAGCCGGCACCGCTCGTCACTCGGACCCGGAACCGGTGTCCCCGGCCCCCGCCTCTTCCTGGGACTCCTCGGCCAGAGCCGCGTCCAGACGGGCCCGGGCGCCCTCCAGCCAGCGCCGGCACACCTTGGCCAGCTCCTCGCCGCGTTCCCAGAGCGCCAGGGACTCCTCCAGGGTCGTACCGCCCGCCTCCAGACGTCGTACGACCTCGATCAGCTCGTCCCGTGCCTGCTCGTACCCGAGCGCCTCGTCCACCTTGCTGGTCATGCGCCCACCCTATGCATCGACTCGAACCGTGAATTCACCCTCGGCGACCCGCGCCCGCAGCGTCTCGTCCGCCGCCACCTCGGCCGGGTCCCGGACCACATGACCGTCGGCCCGTTGCAGCACCGCGTACCCCCGCTGGAGGGTCGCCGCGGGGGAGAGGGCCACCACGCGCGCGTGGGTGTGCGTCAGCTCCGAGTCCGCGCGGTCCAGCAGATGCCCGAGGGTGCGCCGGCCACGGTCGAGCAGGGCGGACACCTGGTCCGCCCGCTCGTCGATCATCCGGTGCGGATCCTCCATCGAGGGCCGGGCCAGCGTGTGCGCGAGGCCGCGCTCCTCGCGGTCGACGAACGACTGGACGCAGCGCCGCGCCCGGTCCCGCAGGAACCGCACCCGCTCGTACTCCTCGCCGACGTCCGGCACGACCCTCTTGGCGGCGTCCGTCGGTGTGGAGGCCCGCAGGTCCGCCACGAGGTCGAGCAGCGGGCTGTCCGGCTCGTGCCCGATCGCCGACACGACCGGCGTGCGGCAGGCCGCGACCGCGCGGACGAGCTGTTCGTCGGAGAACGGCAGCAGGTCCTCCACGCTGCCGCCGCCGCGCGCCACGACGATCACGTCGACCTCGTCGAGCGCGTCCAGCTCCTTCACCGCCTGGACGACCTGAGGTACGGCGTGGACGCCCTGCACGGCGACATTGCGCACCTCGAAGCGGACGGCGGGCCAGCGGTGCCGCGCGTTCTCCAGCACGTCACGCTCGGCCGCCGACGCGCGCCCGCACACCAGCCCGACGAGCTGAGGCAGGAACGGCAGCGCCTTCTTGCGCTCGGCCGCGAACAGCCCCTCCGCCGCCAGCGACTTCTTGAGCTGTTCGAGGCGGGCCAGGAGCTCTCCCACTCCCACCGGTTTGATCTCGGTGGCGCGCAGGGAGAGCTGCCCGCGCGGCGCGTACCACTCCGGCTTGGCGTGGACGACCACGCGGGCGCCCTCGCTCACGACGTCGGCGATCGCGTCGAAGACCTGTCGGTAGCAGGTCACGCTCACCGAGATGTCGTACGACGGGTCGCGCAGCGTCAGGAAGACGACGCCCGCGCCGGGACGCCGCGACAACTGGGTGATCTGCCCCTCGACCCACACCGCGCCGAGCCGGTCGATCCATCCCCCGATGAGCCGTGACACCTCGCCGACGGGCAGCGGAGTGTCCGCGGACGTGTTGAGAGCCATGCGCCCGAGCGTAGTGGGCGCCACCGACAACGCCCCCGCGCCCGGAACGAGTCGGACCACCCGAACCCAGTACCTCGGCCGCCGGATCCGTCCTGGTCGCGACGCGGTGGACGGCGGCCGCGCGGCCCGGGCGCGTCACCAGGCCGCGGCCCCCGCCCGCCCCAGTCGGGCCCGCGCTCCGCCGGGTCCGCTTCGGCGGTGGTCGGCGCGTCGGACATCGTGGCTCCCGGGAATCGCCTGGTCCCACCCCCGGCGGCCGTCCACAGTCTCTCCGAGGAGGCGATCCCCGACCCGCCGGACGCGGCCTTACGATGGGGGCATGACCGCTTCGCCTGGCCGCCGTGTCCTGCTCGCCGCCCCCCGTGGCTACTGCGCGGGCGTGGACCGCGCCGTGATCGCCGTCGAGAAGGCCCTCGAGCAGTACGGGGCCCCGATCTACGTCCGTCACGAGATCGTCCACAACAAGTACGTCGTGCAGACGCTGGAGAAGAAGGGCGCGATCTTCGTCGAGCGGACGGCGGAGGTCCCCGAGGGGTCCATCGTCATGTTCTCGGCGCACGGCGTCTCGCCCGTCGTCCACGACGAGGCCGCCGCCGGCAAGCTCGCCACCATCGACGCGACGTGCCCGCTGGTCACCAAGGTCCACAAGGAAGCCGTCCGCTTCGCGAGCGAGGACTTCGACATCCTCCTGATCGGGCACGAGGGCCACGAGGAGGTCATCGGCACCTCCGGCGAGGCGCCCGACCACATCACCCTGGTCGACGGCCCCGAGGACGTCGCCAAGGTCGAGGTCCGCGACCCCTCCAGGGTCGTCTGGCTCTCCCAGACCACCCTCTCCGTCGACGAGACGATGGAGACGGTCGACGCCCTGAAGGAGAAGTTCCCGCTCCTCATCTCGCCGCCGAGCGACGACATCTGCTACGCCACGCAGAACCGTCAGCTCGCCGTGAAGCAGATGGGCGCGGAGGCCGAGCTGGTCATCGTCGTCGGATCGCGCAACTCCTCGAACTCGGTCCGGCTGGTCGAGGTCGCCAAGCTGGCCGGCGCCCGCGCCGCCTACCTGGTCGACTTCGCCGACGAGATCGACGAGGCCTGGCTGGAGGGCGTGACCACGGTCGGTGTCACCTCCGGTGCCTCCGTCCCCGAGGTCCTCGTCGAGCAGGTCCTGGAGTTCCTGTCCGGGCGCGGCTTCGAGGACGTGGAGATCGTCAAGGCCGCCGAGGAGTCCATCACGTTCTCGCTCCCCAAGGAACTGCGCCGCGACCTGCGCGCGGAGGCGGCCGCACTGGTGGAGGCGCGCACCGGTGGTCCGTCCGGGAAGTGACATTCAGCCGTACGTCGTAACGTAGGGCCATGAAGATCTTCGGTGTGGACATTGGCGGATCCGGGATCAAGGGTGCCCCTGTGGACCTTGACCGCGGGGACCTGGCGGAGGAGCGCTGCAAGGTGCTCACCCCGCACCCGGCGACGCCCGACGCGGTGGCCGACGGCGTGAAGGACGTCATCGACCACTTCGGCTGGACGGGCCCGGTGGGCATCACGTTCCCCGGTGTCGTGACCGGCGGTTCCACCATCCGTACGGCGGCGAACGTCGACAAGTCCTGGATCGACACCGACGCGGGCGCGCTCCTCGGCGAGCGGCTGGGCGGTCTGCCGGTGACCGTGCTGAACGACGCCGACGCGGCGGGTGTCGCGGAGATGGAGTTCGGCGCGGGGAAGGGCCGCCGGGGCACGATCATCCTGCTCACCTTCGGCACCGGCATCGGCAGCGCCGTCTTCACGGACGGCGAGCTGGTCCCCAACACCGAGCTGGGGCACCTGGAGCTGAACGGTCACGACGCCGAGAAGAAGGCCTCCACCAAGGCCAAGGAGGACCACGAGCTCACCTGGGAGCACTGGTCGCGCCGGGTCACCAAATACCTCGCCCATGTCGAGATGCTGTTCTCCCCGGAGCTGTTCATCATCGGCGGCGGTGTCAGCCGCAAGTCCGAGAAGTTCCTGCCGCTGATCGAGGGCATCAAGGCGGAGATCGTCCCGGCGCAGCTCCAGAACAACGCCGGGATCGTGGGCGCGGCGATGCGGGCGGCGCAGATCGGCCGCTAGCGGCGACGGTACGAGAGAGCAGCCGGCCGACCGCACGAGAGGGCCGTCGGCCGACCGACCGTACGAGGGCCGGTCGGCGGACGGTACAGCGCGGGCAGCCGTCGACACGGCCGCCGGCGGGCCGGGTCAGCGGGCCTGTCTGCCGGGCGGTACGGAGCGTGCTCGCCCCTGTGCCCGCTCCCGCCGCTGGGCGGCCCGGCGGCGGGACATCAGGCGGACCCGGCGGACGGTCACGACGAGGACCGCGGCCAGCGTTCCCCCGTACAGCCAGCCCGCCTGCAGGGCGAGGGTGGTGACCAGCCCCATGAAGAAGCCGCCGAGGCCGCCTCCGCCGTCCTCGGTGATCGGCGGCAGCCCGCAGGCGAAGGCGATCGGCAGCACCACGGGGGCCGTCACCAGGTCGCCGGGCCGCACCCACAGCGCGGTCAGCACGCACACCGGCAGGAACAGCACCCCGTACACCGTCGCCGACCCGTCGAACAGCAGCTGGTCGAGGCAGGCCAGCGCGAACATCGACGCGCCGCAGAACAGGCCGCCGCCGAGCCCGGTCAGCCGGGGACGTGACGTGCGGCGCGGCTGCCGGACACCCGCGGGCGCGGGCCGCCGCGCCACCGGGCCGTCCCGCCGGACACCGCCGTTCGCCGCCCGCCCGGCCTGTGCCGGAACAGGTGCTCCGCGTCGCGGTCTGTACTGAGGGGGACGCGTCCTGTGTTGCTCCACTGGACCAACTTAGGTCGTTTTATGTGTGGAACGGCTCATCGGACACGCCGGAGACCGGCCGAAGGCGAGGCCGTGGAAAGACCTTGGCCATGCGTTCGATACCTCGCGGGCGAGGGGCGGGCCACGCCGTAGACTGGTGGATCGGCCCGCTCTTCTGGAGGGCCCTTCGCCCATCCTCTCGTACGGGAAGTCGCAACGTGTCGCTCACGATCGGAATCGTCGGTCTGCCCAATGTCGGCAAGTCGACCCTGTTCAACGCCCTGACCAAGAACGACGTGCTCGCGGCCAACTACCCGTTCGCCACGATCGAGCCGAACGTCGGCGTGGTCGGTGTCCCCGACGCACGACTCACCAAGCTGGCCGAGATCTTCTCCTCGCAGAAGATCCTCCCGGCGACCGTCGACTTCGTCGACATCGCGGGCATCGTGAAGGGTGCCTCGGAGGGTGAGGGCCTGGGCAACAAGTTCCTCGCGAACATCCGTGAGTCGGACGCGATCTGCCAGGTCATCCGTGCCTTCAAGGACGAGAACGTCGTGCACGTCGACGGCAAGGTCTCGCCCAAGGACGACATCGAGACGATCAACACCGAGCTGATCCTCGCCGACCTCCAGACGATCGAGAAGGTCCTGCCGCGCCTCCAGAAGGAGTCGCGCATCAAGAAGGACGTCGTGCCCAAGGTCGCTGCGGTCGAGGCGGCCAAGGAGATCCTGGAGAAGGGCGACACCCTCTTCTCCGTGGGCATCGTCCAGGGCTCCGGCAAGGAAGAGCTGCTGCACGACCTGCACCTGCTCACCACGAAGCCGTTCCTCTACGTCTTCAACGTCGACGAGGACGAGCTGGTCGACGAGGACTTCAAGGCCGAGCAGCGCGCCTTGGTCGCCCCCGCCGAGGCGATCTTCCTCAACGCCAAGCTGGAGCAGGACCTCGCCGAGCTGGACGAGGAGGACGCCCTGGAACTCCTGGAGTCGGTGGGCGCCGAGGAGCCCGGTCTCGCCACGCTGGCCCGCGTCGGCTTCAACACCCTCGGCCTGCAGACCTACCTGACGGCCGGCCCGAAGGAATCCCGCGCCTGGACCATCAAGAAGGGCGCCACCGCCCCCGAGGCCGCCGGTGTCATCCACACCGACTTCCAGAAGGGCTTCATCAAGGCCGAGGTCATCTCCTTCGCCGACCTGGTCGAAACCGGCTCGGTGGCCGAGGCCCGCGCCAAGGGCAAGGCCCGCATGGAGGGCAAGGAGTACGTCATGCAGGACGGCGACGTGGTGGAGTTCCGCTTCAACGTGTAGCGACCGCCGTCTCACCGCGGCGCCGATCCGGCAGACATGCGGATCGCAGGGGGTCCGGCCTTTCGGGGCCGGGCCCCTTTGGCTTTCCCCTCGGTCTTTCCCTGCGGGGCGGTGCCTCGGCACCCCGCCCAGTCCGACCCTGGGCGAAGAACCGGCGAGGCTCGTTACCACCGGGTGCTGGAGACCAAGCCGGTGCTGCTGGTCCTCATCGGCTCCGATCTGTCGATGATGGAGGCGCTGAACAACTACGGACGCCCCTTCCACCAACGTGGCCGGGAGGGATGATCTGTCCCTGGCGCGGATCCGGGAGAACTGGGCCAGTTGGCGCGGCCGGGCGGTCGAGCCGCTCGTCCGTGAGGCGCTCGCCCGGATACTGCCCGACGACCGGCTCCCCGCAGCTCCCGCGGTGGGCGGCTACTGGACCCGGACCGACGACGTCGAGCTCGACATCGTCGGGGCGGACCGCGCTCCCGTCGCCAGGGAGCTCCTCCTCGTCGGCTCCGTCAAGGCTTCGAGAGTCCTCCGCAGAAGCCGCGGCGCGGGCGGTGGGAGGATGCGGGGAGGGTCGAGGAGGGGCGGAAGCGTGGGGCGTGACGAGCGGGAGACGGTCGCGAGGGGAGCGCGACTGTACGAGGCGGCGCGGGCGGTGGTCGCCGACCACGCGGGGGCGGTGGAGGCGGTACGGGCGGCATTGAAGCCGATCCACGACGCCGCGGTGAAGCGGGAACTCGACGCCATTCCCGTCGCCCGGCTGCAGGACGTCACCGAAGGCCGGCTGCGGCTGGGCAACGTCGAGAAGAGCGGGCTGCGCACCCTGGGCAGTGTCCTCGAAGCGGGCCCCTACCGGCTGCGGCAGATCGCCGGTGTCGGGCAGCGCACCGTCGACCAGATGCTCGCCGCCGCCCGGCGGCTCTCCGAGGCCGTGCACGAGACCGTGGCCGTCCACATCGACGTGGACCGGCCGGAACCGTCCACCACCGCGCTCGTCATGGCCCTGCACGTCCTGGTGGAGGCCGGCCCGGACGCCCGGCGTGCGGTCGACAGGGCCACGTTCCTGGCGGAACGGCTCGGCCCGCTGCTGGCCGACGCGAGGCCCGCCGCCGGGAGGGTCCGCATGCTTCTGGCCGGCCGGGAGAAGAAGGCCCGCGCGTGGGCGGCGGTCGCCGAGATCCGGTCGCTGGTGGACGAGGCGGATCGGGCCGGCCTGCCCGAGCTGCTCTCCCAGGCGTCGGTGGACCTGCTCCGAGGGCTCTCGTCCGACGTCGCGGCCTGGGTGGACTTCGAACTCCGCTCCGCCGAGTACTACAGCCTGCTCGCCGAGATCTCCGGGCGGCAGCCCGACGCGGCTGCCGCGGAGGGCTTTCTGCCGGACGAGATCGCGGAGCGGGTACGGACCCAGCACCTCGACGACAGGCACCGGCGGGTCTCCCTGCGCGGTTACCAAGCGTTCGGCGCACGGTTCGCGCTCGCGCAGCGCAAGGTGATACTCGGCGACGAGATGGGCCTCGGGAAGACCATCCAGGCGATCGCCGTCCTCGCCCACCTGGCCGCCGAGGGACGGAGCCGTTTCCTGGTCGTCTGCCCGGCGAGCGTCCTCGTGAACTGGACACGGGAGATCGAGGCCCGCAGCGCCCTGCGCGTCGTGGTGCTCCACGGTCCCGACCGGCACTACGCGTTCGCCGAGTGGAAGGAACGGGGCGGCGTCGGCGTCACCACGTTCGACGCCCTGCGCGGCTTTCCCGCACCGGACGGCGGGGAGGTCGGGCTGCTGGTGGTCGACGAAGCGCACTCCGTGAAGAATCCGAAGACCAAGCGGTCGCAGGCGGTGGGCCTGTGGGCGGAGCGTTGCGAGCGCACCCTCTTCATGACCGGAACCCCCATGGAGAACAAGGTCGTGGAGTTCCGCAACCTGGTCCGCATGCTCGACGAGGACGTCGCGGACTCCCTCGGTGAACGGGACGCGTTGGCCGGATCGGTCGCCTTCCGCAAGGCCGTGGCCCCCGTCTACCTGCGACGCAACCAGGAGGACGTGCTGACGGAGCTCCCGAGCCTTCAGCAGACCGACGAGTGGGAGGAGCTGAGCGCTTCGGACGAGGAGGAGTACCGCGAAGCCGTCCGCGCGGGCAACTTCATGGCCATGCGCAGGGCCGCGTACATGCGCCCGGAGAAGTCGGCGAAGCTGGACCGGCTCCGGGAGATCGTCCAGGAGGCCGGCGAGAACGGGCAGAAGACGGTGGTCTTCTCCAACTTCAAGGACGTACTGGGCGTGGTGAAGGAGGCCCTCGCGGCCCAATCCGCCACGGGCACCGAGGTGTTCGGTCCGCTGACCGGCGCCGTCCCGGCTCAGCGCCGCCAGGAGATCGTCGACGACTTCGCCGCTGTCCAGGGTCCGGCGGTGCTCCTGGGACAGATCCAGGCCGCGGGCGTCGGCCTCAACATGCAGGCCGCCTCCGTCGTCGTCATCTGCGAACCCCAGATCAAGCCGACCATCGAACATCAGGCGGTGGCCCGGGCCCACCGCATGGGCCAGGTCAGGCCGGTTCGCGTGCACCGCCTTCTGGCGACCGGGGGCGTGGACGAACGCATGGTGAGGATGCTGGAGACCAAGGCCCGCCTGTTCGACGCCTACGCACGCCGCAGCGCCGTGGCCGAGGCGACCCCCGACGCGGTCGACGTGTCGGACACCGAGCTGGCACGTCGGATCGTCGAGGAGGAACAGGCTCGTCTGGGCATGACGGACGAGAGGCTCACGCCGGTCGAGTGAAGCGGGCACGGTCGAGCAGCGGGCCCGGCCGACGTGCTTCCTCCGGGCCCGGGTCGGTGCGGTGGTCGATCCAGTGGCGGACGGACAAGACGCCGTCCCCGGCCGGGGCTTCAAAGGCGCGCGGTGAGCGGCGGGACGACAGGGCCGCGGGCGCCGGGTTCGTTCAGGGCCGGGCCAGGCCCGTCTTCGCGCCGGCGCCGCACAGGGGTACCACGGCCTCCCGGCGGCCGAGGGCGCCCTCGCGGATCGCCGCCCAGCAGGCCACGCCCGTCGACTCCACGTACAGGCCGCGTCCGGCGAGGTCCGTCTGTGCGTGGCGGATCTGGTCCTCCGTCACGGTCAGGAAGGCGCCCCCGGAGGCGCGTACCGCGCTCAGGATCTGGCGGGCCCGCAGCGGGTGCGGGATCGCGATGCCCTCGGCGAACGTGGGCGCCATCGGGGTGACGCCGACGAGATCGTCCGCGCCCTCGGACCAGGCGCGGGCCAGCGGGGCGACCGCGGCGGACTGGACGGCGTACAGGGTCGGCCTCTTGTCGATCAGCCCCGCCGCGTGCAGTTCGGCCACGGCGAGGGCGGCGCCGAGGAGCAGCGTGCCGTTGCCGACCGGCAGCACGACGGCGTCCGGCAGGCGGCCGCCGAGGTCCTCCCAGAGTTCGTGGACGTACGTCTTCGTGCCGTGCAGGAAGTACGGGTTGAAGACGTGCGAGGCGTAGAACACGCCCTTCTCGTCGGCCGCCTCGCGTGCCGCGCGTGCCGTCGCCTCGCGGTCGCCGTCGACCACCCGCAGCCGCGCCCCGTGCGCCTCGATCTGCTCCAGCTTCTTCGCGGAGGTGCCCTCGGGGACGTACACCGTGCAGGGCAGCCCGGCCCGGGCGCAGTACGCGGCGACGGCCGTGCCCGCGTTGCCGCTGCTGTCCGCGAGCACCTGCCGGGGTCCGAGCCGCAGTGCCAGCTCGGCCAGCAGCACGGCCCCGCGGTCCTTGAACGACAGTGTCGGCATCAGGAAGTCGAGCTTGGCCAGCACGCCCTCGCGCAGCGGGACCAGCGGGGTACGGCCCTCGCCGAGGCTGACCGTGGGCGCGGCCAGCGGCAGGCACTCGGCGTACCGCCACAGCGAGTTCACCCGGCCGGTCAGGGACGCCAGGGGAGCCGGTGTCGGCGCGAAGTCCAGGTCGAGCGGGCCGCGGCAGACCGGGCAGCACCAGGCGAGCGAGCCGGCGGGGACGCGCGTGCCGTCCGTCGGGCAGAAGCAGTCCGGCAGTGCAGTCATGGGTGCAGGTTAGACGCGAGGGCCGGGGGACGGAGCGCTTCGGGGCGTCGGGGGACGGAGCGCTTCGGGGCGCCGGGGGTGGCGGAGCCCTTCGAGGGTCGGGGACCGGCCATGCTCCGGCCGTCCTCCGACAGCCCCCGTCACGACCTCGCCCGCGCCGTGCTTACGATGCGCCCAGCCGTTCGGCAGTCGTACGTGCGTTCCATCGCGGATGGATGAGGAGCAAGGGAAACCGTGGCCATACCCCCGCCGCCCGGACCGCAGCAGCCCGAGGGGCAGTACCCGCCGCCGGGGACCCCGCCGCATCCGCCCGCTCCGTACCCCCGATATCCCTCCCCGCAGGGCCCGTTCCAGCAGCCCCCGCAGTCGCCGTACGCGGGTCCGTACCAGCCCTGGGGGCAGGGCTACTCCCCGTACAACCGGCCTGTTCCCTTCAACGGGCTCGCGATCGCGGCGCTGGTCCTCGGCATCCTGTGCTTCCTGCCCGCCGTCGGGCTGGTGCTCGGGATCGTCGCGCTCGTCCAGATCAAACGGCGCGGCGAGCGCGGCAAGGGCATGGCGGTGGGCGGCATGGTGATGTCGTCGATCGGTGTCGTGCTGCTCGCGCTCACGGTCGCCACCGGGGGAGCGCGCGCGTTCTGGGAGGGCTTCGAGGACGCGGCAGGCGGCTCGGGAGGCTCGGCGTTCTCGCTGGAGGTGGGCGAGTGCTTCGACACCCCGGGAGGCTCCCTGAAGGGGCTGGCGATCGACGTCGACAAGGTGCCGTGCACGGGCGGGCACGACGCCGAGGTGTTCGCGGACTTCGAGATGCCCGAGGGCGACTACCCGGGGCAGGACGCGGCCGCCGACGAGGCCGACCGGCGGTGCTATCTGCTCCGGAACACCTACGCGATGGACTCCTGGGCCGTCCCGGGCGACGTCGCCGTGTACTCCTTCACGCCCACGGCGCAGAGCTGGCGCACCGGCGACCGCGAGGTGAGCTGCCTGTTCGGGAACACCGACGAGGAGAGCGGTCTGACGGGCTCCCTGCGCAACGACCAGCTCACGCTGGAGCCCGACCAGTACTCCTATCTGAGCTCCGCGGCGGCCATCGACAACGCACTGGACGCGATACCCGACACCGAGTACATCGACGACGACCTGCCCGGCTACAAGGAGTGGGCGGACCACGTCTCGGAGGCGCTGGCCCGGGAGGCGGACGGGCTGCCCGCCCACAGGTTCGCGCCGGACGCCGCCAAGCTCGTCGCGGCCCTGGCCAAGGACCTGGAGCGCTCGGCGAAGGAGTGGGCGAAGGCCGCGGACGCGCCGGACGCGGACACCTTCTCCGAGCACTACGAGAAGGCCCTGAAGCTCATCGACCCCAAGAAGACGGTCACCACCCGCGAGGCTCTGGGGCTCGCCACCACCCCGCCGGTGTACGACGACGGAGGGGGTACCGGTAGCGGCGGCGAAGGCGGTCCCGGAATCGAGGTGTGACGGCGGCCACAGTGGGGAGAAAGTGCCTGCGTAATGCCCTCAAGGGCGCGCGTCATCACTTCGAGTGATTCTCTGGCCTTCGCTTGCATGGCACAACCCACGGTTGCCACGCTGTTGCTGTCTGTACAACCTGATGGGAGCGGCTAAGTGACATTCGGTGAGCAGCCGGCGTATCTGCGCGTCGCGGGTGATCTCCGCAAGAAGATTGTCGACGGCTCGCTGCCACCGCACACCCGGCTCCCCTCGCAGGCCAGGATCCGCGAGGAGTACGGAGTCTCGGACACCGTCGCCCTGGAAGCGCGCAAGGTGCTGATGGCCGAGGGCCTGGTCGAGGGCCGCTCCGGCTCGGGCACGTACGTCCGCGAGCGGCCGGTGCCGCGCCGCGTGGCCCGCTCCGGATACCGGCCGGACAGCGGTGCCACCCCCTTCCGTCAGGAGCAGGCCGACTTCGGGGTGCGCGGCACCTGGGAGTCCCGCAGCCGGCAGGTCGAGGCGAGCGGCGCGATCGCCGAGCGGCTGGCCATCCAGCCGAGCGACCGCGTGATGTGCACGAACTACGTCTACCGCGACGGCGGCGAGGCGATGATGCTCTCCACGTCCTGGGAGCCGCTCGCCGTGACCGGGCGTACGCCGGTGATGCTCCCCGAGGAGGGCCCGCTCGGCGGCATGGGTGTCGTCGAGCGCATGGCGGCCATCGACGTGATCGTGGACAACGTCACCGAGGAGGTCGGCGCCCGCCCCGGACTCGCCGAGGAACTCCTGGCGCTGGGCGGCGTGCCCGGGCACGTGGTCGTCGTCATCCAGCGCACGTTCTACGCCTCGGGCCGCCCGGTGGAGACGGCGGACGTGGTGGTCCCGGCGGACCGCTACCGGATCGCCTACCACCTGCCGGTGAAGTGACCGCGCGTCACCCGGCCCGCTCGTGAGCCCGGTTGGAATCTGGCCTTTCTCAAGTGAGGGGCCGGGGAACGACTTCGCCCTGCTCGCGGGCGCGCGAGGAGTCGTGAGCGGCGCGTTCGGCGACGCGCGCCCCCCGGGCCGACGCTCCTTACTGGCCGGTTGCGTACCTCTTTGTGTAAACCCGTGTTCGCTGCGTGAAGGTAAGGCGTACGCTCGGGCATATGCGGATTGCGGTTTCGATGGAATGCGGGGTTCGACGGGGGCCCGGGGCGGGAAGTGGAGGGGCGCTATGAACGACAGCACGATCACGCTTCCCTGGCTCGTCATACGGCAGGACGACAACGGCAATCGCTATCGCGTGGGCAGGTACGCGACCCGGGCCGAGGCCCAGAAGATCGCGGACAGCCTCGACGCGCGCGGGCACAAGCAGCTCTACTGGGTCGAGCGGATCGGGCCGAACGGAACCCACTGATCGGCCGGGAGCCGGACCTCGTCCCGCTCCCGTAGGCTCCGGCGCATGACGGAACGGATCGTGGTGGTCGCGGGCGCCCTCGTGCGCGGCGGACGCCTGCTCGCCGCCCGCCGCAGCGCGCCCCCCGACCTCGCCGGTGGCTGGGAGCTTCCGGGCGGCAAGGTCGAACCCGGCGAGACCCCCGAACACGCCCTCGTGCGCGAGCTGCGCGAGGAGCTCGGCATCGACACGCGGGCGCTGGAGCGCGTCCCCGGGGAGTGGCCGCTGAAGCCGGGATACGTCCTGGTGGTGTGGGCCGCCCGGCTGCTGCCCGGTTCGGCCGACCCCGAGCCCCTCCAGGACCACGACCAACTGCGCTGGCTGAGTGCCGAGGAGATCTGGGACGTGGACTGGCTGGACCAGGACGTGCCGGCGGTCAAGAGCGCGCTCCCGTGGCTCGATCCGGGCGCCTGACGACCCGAGTGCCCCCTTGTGCGCCGTTCGCGCCATAGTGTGCCCCGGGCGCGGTAAAGCTCCACCGATACCGGGTATGTGCCCCTTAACCCCCCGAAACCGGGCAGGGGTGGGGTTTCTGGTCTGGGAAGTGATCGGCTTGATCGACACTGACGGCTACTGCGCCGAGTGGACCTTTCCCGCGGAGCCCGGTGCCGTCCGCACCGCCCGCGCCGTCGTCCGGGGACAGCTCCGCGACTGGGACCTCGAATCCCTCGGCGACATCACCGCACTCCTGGTCAGCGAACTGGTGACGAACTCGCTCCGGCACGCCACGGGACCGATCGGCGTCCGTCTCGTACGCCCCGAGGACGTACCGGGCGCTCTGCGCGTCGAGGTCTCCGACCCGCTGCCGGACCCGCCCCGGGAACGGTCCGCCGACACCTCCGACGAGAGCGGACGCGGACTCCAGCTCCTGGCCGGCTCCTGCCGACGCTGGGGCACATGGCCCGCGGACACCGGCAAGACGGTCTGGTTCGAGCTGGCCGTACCGGACTGAGGCGCCGGGGCCGGCGCGCCCGCGCGGCGAGCGGCCGGATCACGCTCCCGACCGGTGTCGCCTTGTGCGGTTCGACGGGGTGCCACCTGGTTAGAAGACTGGGAGTATGTCGCGGCCGGTCCAAAAACCATCGGGACCGTGCTGTGATCGTGAACACCGTGTCGCGCGGCACCGTAGTGCTGGATACTGCGGGCAGCCGCCCCCGGTGACCGGTGCCGGACGCGGTGAGCTGGAGGGGACGGTTCGCGTGAGCGAGATACCAGCGAAGGCCACGGAGTCCGAGGACCCGTCGGACGGCGCGAGGGCCGATGAGGCGGGCGATGTCGCGCGCGCGGTTCCCGGCGACACCGCGGACCACGCATCGGACGCCACCGCGGAAACCACCGCGGACCACGCATCGGACGGCGCCGCGGACCACGCGTCGGACGGCGCCGCGAAGGCGACTGCCGATCACGCGGCCGACGACGACAGGGACTACGCGGACGCCGCGGCCCCGGGTCCGGACGTCGACCGGACCGGCGAGATGGGCGAGGCCGGCGAGCTGCCGGGTGACGCCATGTGGCAGAGCAGTCCGCCCGGTTCGATCTACGACTACATCAAGGCCGCCTCCTTCTCCATCGGCGCCGACGGGCTCGTCGACCAGTGGAGCCTGCGGGCCGAGCAGATCTTCGGCATCCCGGCGGAGCGGGCCGTCGGCATGGATCCCATCGAGGCGTTCGTCCCCGCCGACCGGCGCGAGTCCGGTCAGCGGAAGATGGCGGAGATCCTGGACGGCCGCGAGTGGACCGGGCTCGTGCCCTTCCGTACACCCGCCGACGAGGGCTCCGAGGACTCCGGGGGCAGGGAGGGCCTCGCCGAGGTCTATGTGATGCCGACGACCACCGAACACGGCGAGCGGGCCGCCGTGTGCATCGTGGTGGACGTTCGCACCCTGCGAACGATCGAGACGGACCTCGCCGCCTCGCAGGCTATTTTCGGTCAATCTCCGTTCGGCTTCCTGCTGATCGACACCGATCTCCAGGTCCGGCGCGCCAACCAGCGGTTCGCCTCGATCTTCGGCGGCACTGTCGACGACCACCGCGGCAAGGGCGTCCACGACTATCTCCCGCACGCGGAGGCCGAGCGGGTGACGGCGGTCCTGCGCCGGGTCCTCGAAACCGGCGACTCCATCACGGACATGCACGTCACCGGGCAGGTCCCCGGCTCCGACGAGCGCCGCCACTGGTCCATCAACCTCTACCGCGTGCACAGCGGCAGCGGCCGCCCCATCGGTATCGCCTGGCTCGGAACCGACATCACCTCCCGCCGCGCCGCCGCCCGTGAAGCGGCCGCCGCCCGCCGCAACCTCGCCCTGCTGAACGAGGCGGGCGCCCGCATAGGCAACTCCCTCGACCTGGAGACCACCGCACGCGAGCTCCTGGACGTCGTGGTCCCCGGCTTCTGCGACCTCGCGACGGTCGACCTGTACCAGGGGCTGCTGGCCGGCGACGAGACCCCGCCGGGACTCGCGGACGGCAGCGCCGAACTCCGCCGGGTGGCCTTCGCCAGCGCCGTCTCCGACGCGCCCTTCGCGGGCGGTCCGGCACCCGTGGCCGTCGGCGCGGTGCACCACTTCCCGTTCAACTCGCCCTGCGCGGACGCCCTGCGCACCGCCCGGCCGCAGCAGATCCCCGCCGACGACGGCGGCCTCATCCAGTCGACGCTCGCGGTCCCGATGGTCGCCCACGACACGGTCGTGGGGCTCGCCCAGTTCTCCCGTACGAAGGGCAGCGAGCCGTTCGGGGAGCGCGACCGCGCGCTGGCCGTGGAACTGGCCGCCCGCGCGGCCGTCTGCATCGACAACGCGCGCCTGTACCGCCGCGAGCACGAACGCGCCCTCATCCTCCAGCGGTCCCTGCTGCCCCCGGGCGACCCCGAGGCCTCCGGCCTCGACATCGCGTGCCGTTATCTGCCGGGCAACGCGGCGACGGAGGTCGGCGGCGACTGGTTCGACGTCATCGAACTCCCCGGCCACCGCACGGCCCTCGTCGTGGGCGACGTGATGGGCCGCGGACTGCGCGCCGCCGTGGCGATGGGCGAACTGCGCACCGCGGTACGCACCTTGGCCCTGCTCGACCTCGAACCCGCCGAGGTCCTCTCGGCGCTGGACGAGATCGCGCGCGGCCTCGGCACCCCCGGCGGGGTCCAGCAGGCCACCCGCACGGCCCGTCAGCCCCGCGACGCCGACCTCTCCGAGGTGTACCTCGCGACCTGCGTGTACGCCGTCTACGACTCCGTGACCCGCCGGTGCACCTTCGCCAACGCGGGCCACCTGCCCCCCGTGCTGGTCGAGCCCGGTGAGACCGCGCTGATGCTCGACGTGCCGCCCGGGATGCCGCTCGGGGTGGGCGGCGAGCCCTTCGAGGAGGTGGAGGTCGAACTGCCCGAGGGCGCGTTGCTGGCGCTCTACACGGACGGCCTGGTCGAATCGCGCGACCACCCCCTCGACGAGGGACTGCAGGCGTTCGTGGGCGCCCTCACCGACCCCTCCCGGCCGCTGGAGGACGTCTGCGACCACGTCCTCAACACCCTCGACACCCACCACGGCGAGGACGACATCGCCCTGCTGATGGCGCGTGTCCAGGGACTGCCCGCCGAGTCCGTCGGCGACTGGACCCTGCCGCGCGAGCCGCGCAGCGTGGGGCGGGCCCGCGAGTACACCCGCGCCCAGCTCGTCGCCTGGGACCTGGAGCCGCTCGTCGACACGACGGAACTGCTGGTCAGCGAACTGGTGACGAACGCCCTGCGCTACGGCGAGGGCGAGATCAGACTGCGGCTGCTCCTCGACCGCACGCTCGTCTGCGAGGTCTGGGACGCCGGGCTCGTCCAGCCGCGCCGCCGCCGTGCCCGCGACACCGACGAGGGCGGGCGGGGTCTCCAGCTCGTCGGCCTCCTCTCCGCGGGATGGGGCTCCCGCCGCACCCCGCGCGGGAAGACCGTGTGGTTCGAACTCCCCCTGCCGGACGGCGAGACAGGCCTCACGGACCCGGCGGAAGCGCTGCTGAGCCTGTTCTGAGGGCTGAGGGCTGAGGGCTGACGATGACGGCTGAGGGCGGGGGCTGGGAGTCGAGGCGCAGGGCTGACTGCGGGGGCTGGGAGTCGAGGCGCAGGGCTGACGGCGGAGGCTGGGAGTCGAGGCTGAGGGCTGACGGCGGAGGCTGGGAGTCGCGGCCGGGAGCCAAGGTTGAGGGCTGCGGCTGGGGCTGGGAGCCGCGGCTGAGGGCTGCGGCTCGGGTCCCACCAGGGTGCCCGTCCGGCGGGTCAGGTGAAGAACGCACCCCGGCGACCCCGGGTGCGGGGGCCGCCGTAACTCATCGGGCCGCCCTCGCCGTCGCTCAGCAGGATCCCGCCGAGCACCGCGCCGCCCGCCCCGGCGCCCCCGCGGCCGCCCGAGGGATTGCCGTACGCCCGCACGTCCCGTTCGGCGAGCCGGCGCGCCTCACGGGCGAGGTCGTCGGCCCGCAGCACCTCGGAGAGCGGGACGGACCCCGGCCCGAGCAGCCGCCGCGCCTCCGCCAGCCGGGTCCGCGCCTCGCTGCCCACCGCCCCGCGGTGCGTGCCGATGAAGCACGCGGCCCCGGCGAGCGCGCTGCGGGCGGGCAGCAGCGCCTGGCCGTGCCCGTCGGGGATGTCGTCGCCCCCTGTCCCGGCCGGACCCGTCCCGGCCAGACCCGCCATGGCCTCCGTCACCCGGCGCAGCGCGTCCAGCGGATCGTGGGGCCCGGCGGCCGTCTCGTGACGCACCGCTGAGAGCACCGCCTCCGCGTGCCCGAGCCGCCCGACGAGTCCGGCGCGGGCCTCTGCCGGGAGCGCCCGGGCCGCGTTCCACGAGGCCTCCGCCGCCGTGATCGCCGCGGGCAGTCCGGCCGCCGCCGAGTCCAGTTCCGCCGCCAGCCGCTCCACGCCGTTCGCCAGGTCGAAGGCCTGCCCCAACGCCCCCTCCGCCGCCCGTAGATGGGCCGCCGCCTTGGCACCGTCGCCCCGGTCCGCGTACTGGCGCGCCTGGTTGAGATGAGAAGTGGTGAACAGGAGCCGGTCCTTGGCCTGTTCGGCGTCGCCGGCGACGGGGAGCGAGGCGGCGGGAGCGTATCGCTCGTGGAGCTCGGCGAGGGTCGCCTCGGCGCCGCGGATCCGCGCGGCGCCCTCCCGGAAGCGGGCCTCCGCGGATTCCAGCGCGGCCACCGCGTTCCGCTCCAGCGCCCGGATCTGGTCGAGCCCCGGTGCCGCCGCGTCCAGCCGCTCCCCGGCCTCCCGGCAGTGGGCGACGATCTCCTCCAGGACCTCCCTGCGCTCACTCTCGTCCTGGGCCGGGTCCACGCCGGCGGCCTCCGTCTCGTCGAGCCGCTGCCGCAGCCGGAAGGCCGCGGCGAGTCCGGCTTCCGCGTGCCTCAGGTCGTAGACGTACGGCTCGATCGCGTCGCCCGCCGACCGGTCCTCGGCGAGGGCGAGTTCCTCGGCCCCGACGCGTACGCAGTCATCGGTCTCGACGAGCAACCGCCGCGCCTGGGCGTCGAGTTCGTGCAGGGGAGTGACCTCGGGGTCGCCGCCGGGTGTCGTCCGGGTCGTCGCCCGCCGTCTGCGGCGCCCGTAGCCGTACGCGGCCAGCGCGCCCGCGGCGCCGACCGCGACCAGGGGCGGCACGAGATCGCCGGTCGTCGTCCCGTCCTGCGCGGTCGTGACCGGCCGGGCGGCGACGCCCGTGTCCCGCGCCCGGGCCACCGGGGCGTCGGCTCCCGCCCGCGCCAGCGGCAGCACCAGCCAGCCCATCGCGACCAGCCCCCCGAGCACGGCATGCGCCACCCGCACGGCTATGTGCGACGGGACCCGGCGCGACCGGCTGCGGCTCAGGGGCGACGTCACATTTGGGAGCGTATGGCCGTTCGAGCGCCTCCGCGACCGGTATACGAGGAGTTGGGGGCAGTTGGGGTACGGGAGGGATCGGGGTGTACGGGAGGGGCGCGGGGGTCGTTCTCGCGGGCGCCCTCACCGCCCGGGGCCCTACGGGGCTCCGCGCGATGCGTTCGCCGAGGGACGCCACCGTCCGATGACGGTCCTGGACCCGCGTGCGATGATCACGACACGTGCCCCTGTCCGGCACGCGGGGGAGTGGGGGTTCGATGCACCGGTACTTCGTCGGGTTCGCCGCACTGATCGTCGTCGCGCAGGCCGGCCTCGGGATCGCGGCCATCGCGAACCACTGGATCCCGCCGTGGGCGCGTCGCAGGGTCGTGCGCCCGAAGCTGTGGGGCTGGGGCGCGCTGGCGGGGGCCGTGGGGTGGTCGCTGTTCATGTTCCTCGGACCGTTCCAGGGACCCGACGCCGACTTCACGCCCTACGCCCTGGGCGGGATGGGCCTGTTCATCGCGAGCCAGGTGGTCCAGATGATGGCGCAGCACCCGGGCCGGCGCCCCGTGGCCCCGCCGGACACCCAAGGGCAGTGACGGCGGCATGCGCGGACCGGGGACGGCGCGCCGCCCCCGCCCCGCTCGGGCCCTCGCCTACGTCCGCCGTCGGCCGATCTTCGATCCCAGCCACACAAGCGGGTCGTACTTGCGGTCGACCGCCCGCTCCTTCAGGGGGATCAGCGCGTTGTCCGTGATCTTGATGCCCTCGGGGCAGACCTCCGTGCAGCACTTGGTGATGTTGCAGTAGCCGAGACCGTGCTCCTCCTGGGCCGTGCGCTTGCGGTCCAGGCCGGAGTCCGCGGCCGCGTCCAGCGGATGCATGTCCAGCTCCGCCACCCGCATCAGGAAGCGCGGTCCGGCGAACGCGGGCTTGTTCTCCTCGTGGTCACGGACCACATGGCAGGTGTCCTGGCACAGGAAGCACTCGATGCACTTGCGGAACTCCTGCGACCGGTCGACGTCCTCCTGCATCATCCGGTACTCGCCGGGTCCGACACCGTCCGGCGGCACGAAGGCGGGCACCTCGCGGGCCTTGTCGTAGTTGAAGCCGACGTCGGTCACCAGGTCCCGTACGACCGGGAAGGCGCGCAGCGGGGTGACCGTGATCGTCTCCTCCCGGGTGAACACCGACATCCTCGTCATGCACATCAGCCGCGGCCTGCCGTTGACCTCCGCCGAGCACGAACCGCACTTGCCCGCCTTGCAGTTCCAGCGCACGGCGAGGTCGGGAGCCTGGGTCGCCTGGAGCCGGTGGATGATGTCGAGCACGACCTCGCCCTCGTTGACCTCGACGCCGAAGTCCTCCAGGCCGCCGCCCTTCACGTCTCCGCGCCACACCTTGAAGCGGGCCTCGTAGCTGCTCACTCGTAGAGCTCCTCTTCGGCGAGGTACTTGACCAGCTCCTCCTTCTCGAAGAGGGCGAGCAGGTCGGGGCGGATGGGCTGGGTGGTCTCGTTCACCAGGTCGATCTGCCCGGCCACCGGGTCGGTGACGGCCAGCCCGCCGGTCGGGTCGGTGAGCCGGCACAGCAGGTTGATCCGGCGCCAGGAACGTTCCATCGCCGGGTGGTCCTCACGGGTGTGGCCGCCCCGCGACTCCGCGCGCTCCAGCGCCGCCCGGGCGACGCACTCGCTGACCAGGAGCATGTTCCGCAGGTCCAGGGAGAGGTGCCAGCCCGGGTTGAACTGGCGGTGGCCCTCCACCCCGGCGCGGCGCGCCCGTACCCGCAGCTCGGCGAGCTTCTCCAGGGCCCGCTCCATCTCGCCCTCGCGGCGGATGATGCCGACCAGGTCGTTCATGGTCTGCTGGAGCTCCTGGTGCAGGGTGTACGGGTTCTCGGGCGGCTGCGGGCCGACGGCCGGCGCGCCGCCGGCCGACGCGGCGGGGACGGACTCGGGTCCCTCGGCGGAGAAGGGCCGCAGCGCCTCCGCGGCGGCCTCGTCGACCTGCGTGTCGTCCACCGGCGGACGGGTGTCCTCCCCGGTGAGACCGGTCGCGTACTCCGCCGCGTGCCACCCGGCCCTGCGCCCGAACACCAGCAGGTCGGAGAGCGAGTTGCCGCCGAGGCGGTTGGATCCGTGCATGCCGCCCGCGACCTCGCCGGCCGCGAACAGCCCGGGCACCCCGCGCGCCGCGGCCGTGTCCGAGTCGACCGCGATACCGCCCATCACGTAGTGGCAGGTGGGCCCGACCTCCATCGCCTCCGCCGTGATGTCCACGTCGGCCAGCTCCTTGAACTGGTGGTACATGGAGGGGAGTCGGCGCCGGATCACCTCGGCGGGCATCCGGGTCGACACGTCGAGGAACACTCCGCCGTGCGGTGATCCGCGGCCCGCCTTCACCTCGGAGTTGATGGCCCGCGCCACCTCGTCGCGCGGCAGCAGCTCCGGAGGACGCCGGTTGTGGTCCGGGTCCTCGTACCAGCGGTCGCCCTCCTCCTCCGACTGCGCGTACTTCTCCTTGAAGACGTCGGGGATGTAGTCGAACATGAACCGCTTGCCCTCGGAGTTGCGCAGCACCCCGCCGTCACCGCGCACCGACTCGGTGACGAGGATGCCCTTGACCGACGGCGGCCAGACCATGCCGGTCGGATGGAACTGCACGAACTCCATGTTCAGCAGCGGCGCCCCGGCGAGCAGCGCCAGCGCGTGTCCGTCGCCCGTGTACTCCCACGAGTTGGACGTCACCTTGAAGGACTTGCCGATGCCGCCGGTGGCGATCACCACGGAGGGCGCCTCCAGGACGAAGAAGCGCCCCGACTCCCGCTCGTAGCAGAAGGTCCCCGAGACCCGCTGTCCGTCCTTCAATATCCGGGTGACGGTGCACTCCTGATAGACCTTCAGGCGCGACTCGTAGTCACCGGTCTCCCGTTTGTCCTCCTGCTGGAGGGACACGATCTTCTGCTGGAGCGTGCGGATCAGTTCGAGGCCGGTGCGGTCGCCCACGTGGGCGAGGCGCGGATACTCGTGGCCGCCGAAGTTGCGCTGCGAGATCCGCCCGTCCTTCGTCCGGTCGAAGAGGGCGCCCCAGGTCTCCAGCTCCCAGACCCGGTCCGGTGCTTCGCGGGCGTGCAGCTCGGCCATCCGCCACTGGTTGAGGAACTTGCCGCCGCGCATGGTGTCGCGGAAGTGGACCTGCCAGTTGTCGCCGGAGTTCACATTGCCCATGGCGGCCGCGATGCCGCCCTCGGCCATCACCGTGTGGGCCTTGCCGAACAGCGACTTGCAGATCACCGCCGTACGGGCGCCGCGCTCGCGTGCCTCGATCGCGGCACGCAGTCCGGCGCCGCCGGCACCGACCACGACGACGTCCCACTCCTGTCGGTCGACCACGGACATCAGGGGGCTCCACCCAATCTAGAAGAAGCGCGGATCGTCGAAGGCGCCGGACGCGACCAGGTACACGTAGAAGTCGGCGAGTGCCACGCTCACCAACGACGCCCAGGCCAGCAGCATGTGACGGGCGTTCAGCTTCCCGACCCACTGCCACATCCGGTACCGCACGGGGTGCTTGGAGAAGTGCTTGAGCTTCCCGCCGACGATGTGCCGGCAGGAATGGCAGGAGAGGGTGTACGCCCAGATCAGCGTGATGTTGACCAGGAACACCAGCGTGCCGAGGCCCATGTGGCCCCAGGCGTAGTGCTCGTCGCGGAAGGAGAGCACGGTGTCGTACGTGAGGATGCCGGCGACGACGAGGGCCGCGTAGAAGAAGTACCGGTGGATGTTCTGGAGGATCAGCGGGAAGCGCGTCTCGCCGGTGTACTTCTTGTGCGGCTCGGCCACCGCACAGGCCGGCGGGCTCGCCCAGAAGCCCCGGTAGTAGGCCTTGCGGTAGTAGTAGCAGGTCAGCCGGAAGCCGAGCGGGAAGACCAGGATGATGATGGCGGGGGAGATGGCCCACCAGCTCCCGAACAGGTCCGCGTTCGGGCCCGAGCGCATCGTCCCGCAGCGTTCGGCCAGACAGGGCGAGTAGAACGGCGAGACGTAGGGCGCCGCGTAGTAGTGCGTGTCCGAGAAGGCCCGCCACGTCGAGTACACGATGAAGGCCAGCAACCCGGCCGCGGTGGCGGCGGGCGCCAGCCACCAGCGGTCGGTCCGCAGATGCGGGGCGGCGATCGCGGCGCGCGTACCCGTTCGTACACCGCCGCTGTTCAGATGAGGTTCCGTACCAGTGGCCAACTTCGCACTCCGGTCGGGTTCGGGGGTGCGCCGGTGTCGCGGGCGCTAGTGGGAGGGACCGTGGTGCGCGCCGAGACCCTCGTCGTCGGAATCGGTCCACAAGGAGCTGTCGTACGGGGTGTCGGAGACGGTCACCAGGTCGGGCAGCCTGTCGGAGGCGGACACCGCCGGCCCGGGCCCGGTGGGGCGCCTGGGGGAGGGTCCGGCGGCCTCGCGCAGCAGCGCGAGGCTCTCCCGCAGGTGGTCGGCGTCGGCGCGCACGCGGCGCATCTCCAGACCGGTGCCCATCTGCTGTTCCAGGCGCCGCACCGACCGCTGCAGATCGTCGAGGCAGCGCTGGACTGACGTCAGGTCGTCGTGCACGGACATGACTTGCCCTCACTTCCGTGGGCCCTGCGGCCTTCAGGCGGCAACGTTCATGCGCCTGCGAGTGTTGCGCGTCACAAGGTCCCCTGTGAAGGCGTGTGCACGGATTGAAGGCCGTCACGCTCCAGAACGAACGCTGTGCGCCTCCTCCTCCGCCCGCGCGCCGGTCGAATTCCCCGCGCGCCCGGGAGCGGATCGAAGGGCCGCGGGGCAGGCCGGACGGCCCGGGGGACGGGGCGTCGGTGCCGTACCCCCGCGTGCGCACCGCCCGGCCACGCGCCGGCGGGACTGCCGCCGGCGCGATTCCGGATGCGGACCGGTGGCTCGGTTCTCGGCGGGTGTCGGATGCGGATCGGTGGATTGGCCTCCGGCGGGTGTCCGGATGGGGGCCGGTGGCTTGGCCCCGGGCGGGTGTCCGGATAAGGACCGGTGGCGCGGCCCCGTCGCGAGTCCGGATGTGGACGCCGTCCGCGCGGCACCGGCGCGGTGTCCGGATATGGACCCGTGGCGCGGCCCGGCGCGGGTCGGGATTGCGCCGCACGAGTGGGGTTCCCCGCCCCCGTCGCCGTGTCGCCGCCTTCCCTCCTCCGACCTGCTCTTCAGTTGGCACGTAGATCGGATCAACTCACTAATACCGCCGAACGGGACCAGAAACGGACCAGCTCCCGCGGCGGAGCGTCCCCCGGAGGTTGCAGTGATGTCCCACGAAGGCGTCGGACTGCGCGCGGTGATGCGCTCGGCCGCATTTCTCACCGCGGGCGCGCTCGCGGTACCCGCCCTCGCCGCGTGCAGTGCGGACGACGAGGCGGACAGACCCGTGGCGGTGCAGGACATCGCGCCCGCGTCCCGTGGCCTGATCGCCGACGGCGGCACCCTGCGCTGGGCCGTGGACGCCGTACCGGAGACGCTGAACGCGTTCCAGTCGGACGCAGACGCCGCGACCACCCGTGTCGCCGGTGCCGTCCTGCCGTCGATGTACCGGCTCGACGCGAACGGCCGACCGCAGATCAACTCCGACTACCTCGAGTCGGCGAAGGTCGTGGGCACCTCGCCCAAGCAGGTCGTGCTGTACAAGCTCGACCAGCAGGCCGTGTGGAGCGACGGACGCGAGATCGGCGCCGCCGACTTCGCCGCCCAGTGGCGCGCCCTGTCCGGCAAGGACTCCGCGTACTGGACGGCGCGCAACGCCGGGTACGACCGCATCGAGAAGATCGAGCGGGGCAAGAACAATCTGGAGGTCCGCGTCACCTTCAGCCGGCCCTACGCCGACTGGAAGGCGCTGTTCTCGCCGCTGTACCCGAAGGACGTCATGGGGACCGCGGACTCCTTCAACGACGGAGCGCGGCGCAAGCTGAAGGTCAGCGCGGGGCCCTTCGCGGTGAAGGCGGTCGACCGCAAGACCGGCCAGGTCCGTCTCACGCGCAACGCCCGCTGGTGGGGCCGTCCCAGCAAGCTCGACGAGATCGATCTGGTGGCCGTCGCCCGGGACAAACGGGCCGAGGCCCTCGCCGACGGCAGGCTCGACCTGGCCGAGATCGACCCCGCCGAGGCCGAGCAGGTCACGCTCGCCGCCCGGCACAAGGACGGCGCCCCGTTGCAGGGGGCCTCCGCGACGAGCGAGGAGAGCGGAAAGGCCACGTCCGGGAAGAAGGACGAGAAGGCCGAGAAGGACGAGTCCGAGGAAGAGGACGGGAAGAACCCGGCGGACGAGAAGAGCGACACGGACGAGACCGCCGAGCACGAGAAGACCGCCAAGCACGAGAAGACCGCAGAGCACGAGAAGAGCGAGAAGGCCGAGAAGACCGCCAAGCAGGAGAAGGCGGAGAAGGCGGAGAAGAGCGAGAAGGCCGGGAAGGGCAACAAGGACGAGGACAGCGACAAGAGCGAGAAGGCGGCCGAGAAGGCGGCCGAGAAGGGCGACAAGGACGAGGACGGCGAGAAGAGCGGGAAGAGCTCCCGGCACGAGAAGACCGAGGACGGCGACCAGGACGACGAGAGCGAGAAGGGCGAGTCGGGTACGAAGGGCAGCGGGGCCGGCGCGACGCAGGCTTCCCCGGGGTCGGGACTGAGCGGCTTCGTGGTCCGCAAGTCCCTCGAACCCGCCTTCACCCAGCTCGCCCTGAACGGCTCCGAGGGCCCCCTCGCCGACGAGCGCGTCCGCCGCGCCGTGGCCCGTGCCCTGAACCGCAAGGAACTCGCCCAGGCCGTCCTCCGGCCGCTCGGCCTGCCCGCCGAACCGGTCGGCAGCCACCTCGCCCTCGCCGGGCAGGCCGCGTACGCGGACAGCAGCGGCGCCCTCGGCAACCAGGACGCCGCCGAGGCGCGGGCGCTGCTCGCGGACGCCGGGTGGGTGCCGGGCGGTCCGATCACGGAGCAGAAGAAGACGGAGAAGGCGGCCGGCTCCCAGGGCAAGAAGGGGGACGGCGCCGAGGACGGCAGGCCGGGCGGGGGCGGGACGTACGTCATCGGCGACGACGACAAGCCCTCCGGGGTGCGCCGGGAGCCCGCCCAGGACCCCAAGGACCACGCGCGGAAGCAGGAGCAGCAGACCGGCGTGCGGCAGGGCGCCCACACGGACGAGCAGGCCGCCCCGCACATGGACGGTCGCCAGTACGCCGGGCAGGGCGGGCTTCCGGGGGCGTACGCGCCCAGGGGGACGGCCGCTCCGGCGGGCGCGGCGTCCAACGTCCTCGCCAAGGACGGCAAGCCGCTGGCGCTGCGCTTCGTGGTGCCCTCGGGCGCGGGCTCGGAGTCCCTGCGGCTGGTGGCCGACCGGATCGCGCGGATGCTCCAGCGCGTCGGTGTTCGTACGGACATCACGAAGGTCTCCGACGAGAGCTACTTCAAGGACCACATCGCCTCGGGCGACTACGACCTGGCGCTCTACTCGTGGCCCGCCTCCGCCTTCCCGGCCACCGACGCCCGTCCGATCTACGCCAAGCCCGTGCCGGCGGCGGACGGCTCGCTGAGCGTCGAGCAGAACTACACCCGCGTCGGCACCGACCAGGTCGACCAGCTCTTCGACCAGGCGCTCTCCACCCTGGACGAGGACGAGGAACGCTCCCTCGTCCGCAAGGCCGACGCCCGCATCTGGGCCGCCGCCGGCTCCATCCCGCTCTACCAGCGCCCTCAGCTCGCCGCGGCTCGCGTCGGCCTGGCGAACACCGGGGCCTTCGGATTCCAGACCCCGGTGTACGAGGACATGGGCTTCCTGAAGAAGGGCTCGAAGCCTTCGGCGAGCCCGTCGAAGAGCCGGTGACCTGCGGGTGAACGACCCGGGCCCGCCCTGTGGCGGGCCCGGGTCGCCCGGCCCCCGGTGGCCCTGCGGAGGCCGCTTCTGTCAAGGCCACGTACCATGGGGTAAGGCCGTGGCGTGTTCAGCCCGGCAGTGGCCCCGCGGATGCGGAGGCCGTCCACTCACTCCGGGAGAAGCGCCTCACTATGGCCACGCGCCACGACATCCGCAACGTCGCCATCGTCGCCCACGTCGACCACGGCAAGACCACTCTGGTCGACGCCATGCTCAAGCAGGCCGGTGCCTTCGCCGCGCACGCCGCCGAGTCGCTCGACGACCGCATGATGGACTCGAACGACCTGGAACGTGAGAAGGGCATCACGATCCTGGCGAAGAACACGGCGGTCAAGTACCACCCGAAGGATGGCGGCGACGCCATCACGATCAACATCATCGACACCCCCGGCCACGCCGACTTCGGTGGTGAGGTCGAGCGCGGTCTGTCGATGGTGGACGCGGTCGTCCTGCTGGTCGACGCCTCCGAGGGCCCGCTGCCGCAGACCCGCTTCGTGCTGCGCAAGGCGCTGCAGGCCCGCCTGCCCGTCATCCTGTGCATCAACAAGACGGACCGCCCGGACTCGCGCATCGACGAGGTCGTGAACGAGGCGTACGACCTCTTCCTCGACCTGGACGCCGACGAGGACCAGATCGAGTTCCCGATCGTCTACGCGTGTGCGCGTGACGGAGTGGCCTCGCTGACCAAGCCCGAGAACGGCACCGTCCCGGCCGACAGCGACAGCCTGGAGCCGTTCTTCACCACGATCCTGGAGTCCGTCCCGGCCCCGTCCTTCGACGAGTCCGCGCCGCTCCAGGCCCACGTGACCAACCTGGACGCCGACAACTTCCTCGGCCGTATCGCGCTGCTCCGCGTCGAGCAGGGCGAGCTGCGCAAGGGCCAGACCGTCACGTGGATCAAGCGCGACGGCACGATGTCCAACGTGCGCATCACCGAGCTGCTGATGACCGAGGCGCTCACCCGCAAGCCCGCCGAGGTGGCCGGCCCCGGTGACATCTGCGCCGTCGCCGGTATCCCGGACATCATGATCGGTGAGACCCTCGCCGACCCCGAGAACCCGATCGCGCTGCCGCTCATCACGGTCGACGAGCCGGCGATCTCCATGACCATCGGCACGAACACCTCGCCGCTGGTCGGCCGCGGCGGCACGGGCAAGGGCGCGGACGCCAAGTCCGCGGTCAAGGACCGCAAGGTCACCGCCCGCCAGGTCAAGGACCGCCTCGACCGCGAGCTGGTCGGCAACGTCTCGCTGCGCGTGCTCGACACCGAGCGCCCGGACGCCTGGGAGGTCCAGGGCCGCGGTGAGCTCGCGCTCGCCATCCTGGTCGAGCAGATGCGCCGCGAGGGCTTCGAGCTGACCATCGGCAAGCCCCAGGTGGTCACCCAGGTCATCGACGGCAAGGTCCACGAGCCCGTCGAGCGCATGACGATCGACGTACCCGAGGAGCACATGGGCGCGGTCACGCAGCTCATGGGTGTCCGCAAGGGCCGGATGGACAACATGTCGAACCACGGCTCCGGCTGGGTCCGCCTGGAGTTCGTCGTCCCGTCCCGAGGCCTCATCGGCTTCCGGACCGAGTTCCTGACCGGTACGCGCGGTACGGGCATCGCCCACTCCATCCACGAGGGCCACGAGCCGTGGTTCGGCACCCTGACGACCCGTAACAACGGTTCGCTGGTCGCCGACCGCGCGGGCGCCGTCACCGCGTTCGCGATGACGAACCTCCAGGAGCGCGGTGTGCTGTTCACCGACCCCGGCACCGAGGTGTACGAGGGCATGATCGTCGGCGAGAACTCGCGCTCCGACGACATGGACGTGAACATCACCAAGGAGAAGAAGCTCACGAACATGCGGTCCGCCTCGGCCGACACGTTCGAGGCGATCGTCCCGCCGCGCAAGCTCTCCCTGGAGCAGTCGCTGGAGTTCTGCCGCGACGACGAGTGCGTCGAGGTGACCCCGGAGGCCGTTCGCATCCGCAAGGTCGTCCTCGACCAGAAGGAGCGCGGCCGCACCGCGAGCCGCGCCAAGCACGGCTGATCCACCGGTCCCGCCGGCCTGATCCGTCAGGCCCGGCCGGCTGATCCACCGGCAACCTGAGCCCGGGTGCCCCCGCATGGGGGGCACCCGGGCTTTTTGCCACCCGTTTTCCGTCCTCCCGTGTCCGAAATGCGGTGCGTCCAGACCGATACGCATGTAACACGTCCGTTTCGGGGGCTTCTCCCGCAGATCATTTTGTCCAGATAACGGAAGATGTACGCGGCAGCTGTGATGGAACCGAGACCTAAAGGCTGTGGTCGGTTATCTGGCTCATGTCACATAGTTAGCCGCGTAACGCTCGGGTCAATGGGTCATGCGCTGTGGGGACAGCGTCGACTCACGAGCACAGTGGGGTGCTTGATCCTCCGTCAGGGGTGTCGGAGGTCAACCAGTACCCCTCCTGTCCGTGCACCGGTTGAGTCATGAGGAGGTACCCATGTGCGGTGTCATCAACGCCCTGTGGGTCACATCGTCCCCCGCGGTCCGCGACGACGGCGCGGAGTTCCGAACCCTGATCCGCGCCACCGCGTACTGACGCGGGGGCCGGCGCCTGCGCCCGGCCCGACGGACCGTGACGTGGTTTCAACTACGCGCGTCCCGCTGGGACTTCCGGGCGACTTCGGGCGATCGACGTCTCTTCTGAACCGAACGGTGGCCGGGCACGCCAGGTGACGGCCGCCGACTCGGCACGGCCCGATCCGCTCCGGCGGACCGGCGCGGCCGGGTACGGCACACCCACACTTGCGGAATGGGCGAATTGTGACGAGTCCTATCGAGACTGAGGACGGCGCGGAACCGGTCGTCGTGCACGGCGGGCGGGCGGCGACCACGAAACCCGAGGGCGACCAGCTCGTCGGCCGGTCTCCCGGCCAGTTGATGTGGACCCGCTTCAAACGGGACCGCTCGGGAGTCATCTCCGCCTACGTCGTGGGGTTCTTCTTCCTGGTCGGGCTGCTCGCCCCGCTGATCTCCAAGCTGTACGGCAAGAATCCGTACACGGTGTACGCGGACGAACGTCCCGAGCTCTTCGACAGCGCCGGCGTACCGCTCCAGCCCAACGGCGGCATCAGCAGCGAGTTCTGGTTCGGCCTGGAGCCGGGCAACGGCTATGACGTCTTCACCAAACTGATCTTCGGTATCCGGACCTCGCTGATGATCTCCGTGGCGGTGACGGTCACCGTCGTGATCACCGGCATCCTGCTGGGAGTCACCGCGGGCTACGTCGGCGGGAGGCTCGACTACGCGATCAGCCGCGTCATCGACTTCCTGCTGGCCTTCCCCTCGCAGCTCTTCTTCATCGCGAGCATGCCGGTCGTGGTCTCGCTCTTCGTGAGTCCGCGCGACGAGACCCCGACCTACGTGCGGGTGGTCGCGCTGATCGTCGTGCAGTGGTTCCTCGGCTGGATGAGCCTCGGCCGCATCCTACGGGGAACCTCACTGTCCCTGCGCGAACGGGAGTTCATCGAAGCGGCCAAGGTGAGCGGGGCGTCCCCCTGGCGGATCATCCGCAAGGAGGTCCTGCCCAACGTGGTGACACCGCTCCTCGTGCAGACCACCTATCTGCTCCCGAACTTCGTGACGATCGAAGCCGGTCTGTCGTTCCTCGGCGTCGGAATCGTCGAACCGACGCCCGACTGGGGACAGATGTTCTCCAAGGCCTCGACGGAACTCGTGCTCCAGAACGACATCACCTACATGTTCTTCCCGGGCGTCTCGATGATCATCTTCGTCGTCGCGTTCAACCTGCTCGGGGATTCGGTCAGGGACGCCTTCGATCCCAAGACGGCTCGCTGACCAAAGAGTTGTGGGCGCCTTCGCCCCGATCTCGAACGGCACCTTCACAGCACCTCAATGTCAGATCACTGGTTCGAAGACCGCAGACCGCAACTCAGCGGCACCACAGGTGCACTTGTTCGCACCGGTGACAACAGATGGGTAGGAATCCGAGTGATGAGTAGGGGCGGACGCCACGCATACGCCGCGATCTCCGTGCTCGCGGCGGGAGCTCTCGTGCTCACCGGTTGCAGCAAGGGCGGCAGCGACAAGGGGAGCGACAACAAGAAGGACAAGGAGAACGCGCAGCGGCAGCAGCAGTCGATCAAGTTCGGCAACGCGGCCGACTCCACGGGTCCCGCGGCCGAGGTACCGGGCGCGAAGAGCGGCGGCACGATGGAGGTCCTCCAGCGTGACAGCTACGCGCACCTGGACCCGGGCCAGATCTACGTCTCCGACGAGGGCTCCCTGGCCACGCTGCTCCACCGTGGTCTGACCGGTTACAAGGCCACGAGCGACGACGGCTCCAAGCACGAGATCGTCGGCGACCTCGCCACCGACTCCGGCACCACGACGGACGGCGGCAAGACCTGGAAGTACACGCTCAAGGACGGCATCAAGTTCGAGAACGGTACGGCGATCACGTCCAAGGACGTCCGCCACACCTTCGAGCGCATGTTCGCCGCGTTCATCAACCAAGGCCCGCCCTACGTCCAGCAGTGGCTGGCCGACACCCCGGGCGCGGACTACCGCAAGCTGCTGAAGGACGGCCCCTACAAGGGCAAGCACCTGCCGGACAGCATCCTGCAGACGCCGGACGACAAAACGATCGTCTTCAAGTTCAAGACGTCGCACCCCGACCTTCCGTACGCCCTCGCCATGGCGGGCTACGCGATCGTCTCCGAGAAGGGTGACACCGAGACGAAGTACGACCGGGCGCCCGTGACGACCGGTCCGTACAAGATCCAGTCGTTCAAGTCCGGCAAGTCGATGGTCCTGGTGAAGAACACCAACTGGGACCCGAAGACGGACCCGATCCGTCACCAGTACGTGGACAAGTTCAACATCACGTTCAACCAGCAGTACGAGACGTCCACCAAGACGCTGCTGGCCGACACCGGAGCCGACCAGGCCGGCATCAGCTTCAACAACCAGGTCGACGCGGGCAACCTCTCCAAGGTCCTCGCCGACCCGAAGATGAAGTCCCGTACGGTCTCGGGCTTCCAGCCCTACGTCGGTCAGATGAACATCAACCTGAGCCACCCGGCGCTCAAGGACAAGAAGATCCGCGAGGCCATCGCCTACGCCCTGCCGATCACGCCGTTCGTGCGCGCCTACGGCGGCACCGACGCGATGCAGGTCGCCGGCGGCCTCATCAGCCCGACGGTCAGCGGCTACGACGCCGCCTTCGACCCGCACGGCAAGATCAAGAAGCCGGCCGGTGACCCGGTCAAGGCCAAGGCCCTGCTGAAGGAGGCCGGCAAGGTCGGCATGAAGCTGACCTTCGGCTACATCAACACCCCCGAGGGCCAGCAGTACTCCACCGCCATGGCCGAGGGTCTGAAGAAGGCCGGGTTCGACGTCCAGCGCCAGGAGATCCCGGCCGAGACCTACTACGACCAGGTCAGCAAGCTGGACAACAACTACGACATCTTCCACACCGCGTGGGGTGCCGACTGGCCGTCCGCCTCGACCGTGATCCCGCCGCTGTACGACGGCCGCGCGATCGCCGACGGCGCGCAGAACTACTCGCAGGTCAACGACCCCAAGGTGAACGCGGACATCGACCGCATCAACAAGATCACCGACCCGGTCCAGGCCGCGGCCGAGTGGGAGAAGGTCGACCAGTACCTGGTCAAGGACGTCGTCAACGTCGTCCCGACCGGCTACTACAAGCAGACCCAGATCGCCGGTTCCAAGGTCGGCGGCCTGGTCTACGACGACGTGATCGGTGGCGTCGACCCGCGTCGCCTGTTCGTCAAGTAACCGTCGCTCTGACGGGGCCCGGCGCGCTCACCGCTCAGCGAGGCGGACGCGCCGGGCCCCGTCGGGCCCGCTGACGTCTGAGAGCTGCCCCTGCCATGCTGCGCTTCCTCATTCGCCGGACACTCGGCGCCGCCGTCATTCTCTTCCTGCTGAGTATCGTCGCGTTCCTGCTGTTCTTCGGGATGCCGAGGGACCCGGGCCTGCTGATGTGCGGCAAGACATGCACGCCTGCCAACCTCGCGAACATCCATCACGTGCTCGGGCTCGACAAGTCGATCCCGGAGCAGTACTGGATCTTCCTGCACAACCTCGTGCTGGGCAGCAACGGCTTCGACCAGGGTCCGTGCCCCGCGCCCTGTTTCGGGTACTCGTACCACACCAATGAAGAGGTCTGGGGCACGCTGATGGACCGCCTGCCCACCACGGTGTCGCTGACGCTGGGTGCCGCGGTCTGCTTCCTCATCGTGGGTCTGGGCACCGGCATGCTGGCCGCCTGGAAGCGCGGCACGCTCGTGGACAAGACGGTGACCGCCGGCGCGATGGTGCTCAGCTCGATGCAGATCTACTTCCTCGGCCCGCTGGCGCTGGCCGCCCTGGTCTACCAGAGCCACCTCTTCGACAAGCCCGCCTACAACGACTTCACGGCGGGCCCGGTGAGCTGGTTCACCGGACTGATCATCCCCTGGGTGATCCTGTCCACGATCTTCGCCTCGCAGTACACCCGTATGGCGCGCTCGTCGATGATCGAGCAGCTCCAGGAGGAACACGTCCGCACCGCCCGCGCCAAGGGCATGTCGCGCAAGTACGTCTTCTTCCGCTACGCCTGGCGCGGATCGCTGATCCCCATCGTCACCATCTTCGGCATCGACCTCGGCTCGCTGCTGGGCGGCGCGATCATCACCGAGTACACCTTCGGACTCCCCGGCCTCGGCAAACTCGCCGTGGAATCGGTCTTCTTCAGCGACCTTCCGCTGCTGCTGGGCGTGATGCTCTTCTCCGCCGCCATGATCCTGCTGTTCAACATCATCGTGGATGCCTGCTACGCCTTCATCGACCCGCGCGTGCGGCTGTCCTAGGAGCAATCCGTGACCACTCTGACCAAGGAATCGGGCGCCGGCACCCCGGCGGACTCGGGTGCCTTCCTCTCGGTGCGCGACCTGTACGTCCGGTTCAAGACCGAGGACGGCGTCGTCAAGGCCGTCGACGGGCTCTCCTTCGACCTCGAACGGGGCAAGACCCTCGGCATCGTGGGGGAGTCGGGCTCCGGCAAGTCGGTGACCAACCTGACGATCCTCGGCCTGCACAACCCGATGTTCACCACCATCGAGGGCGAGATCGTGCTCGACGGGCAGGAGCTGATCACCGCCCGCGAGTCGGAGTTGGAGAAGGTGCGCGGCAACAAGGCCGCGATGATCTTCCAGGACCCGCTCACGGCGCTCTCCCCCTACTACACGGTGGGCCGGCAGATCGCCGAGCCGTTCTGGAAGCACACCGGCGCCTCGAAGAAGGCCGCCTGGGACCGCGCGGTGGAGATGCTCGGCAAGGTCGGCATCCCCAATCCCAAGGAACGGGCGAAGGACTATCCGCACCAGTTCTCCGGCGGTATGCGCCAGCGCGCGATGATCGCCATGGCGCTGGTCTGCGACCCCGACCTGCTGATCGCGGACGAGCCGACCACCGCGCTCGACGTCACCGTGCAGGCCCAGATCCTCGACCTCCTGAAGAACCTCCAGCAGGAGTTCGGCTCGGCCATCATCTTCATCACGCACGACCTGGGCGTCATCGCGGACATGGCCGACGACATCATGGTGATGTACGCGGGCGGGGCGGTGGAACGCGGCACGGTGAACGAAGTGCTGCGCGCGCCCCAGCACCCCTATACCTGGGGCCTGCTGAACTCGATGCCGCGACTGGACTCGGACCTCGAAACGCCGCTGGCGCCCATCCCCGGCGCGCCGCCCTCCCTGCTGAGGCCGCCGTCGGGCTGCCGGTTCCACCCCCGCTGCACCTTCCAGGGCGAGGTCGGGGGCGCGCGGTGCGTGGACGAACTCCCGCTGCTGCCGGCGGGCCGGGGAGGCGCGTGCCACCTCACGGCCGAGCAGAAGCAGACCATTTTCATCGAGCAGATCAAGCCCCGGCTGCGGTAGGGAGAACAGCGAGATGAAGGAAGACGTCGCGAAGGAAGACGTCGAGAAGGACGTCACGGCGGGCGCGGCCACGCTGCCCGCCCCGCGTGCCGCCGCCGGTGACAGTTCCGGCGAGCCGCTGCTCGTGGTCGAGAACCTGGTCAAACACTTCCCGGTCAAGGGCGGCTTCCCGATCAGGCGCACGATCGGCGCGGTGCAGGCCGTGGACGGCATCGACCTGACGGTGCACGTGGGCGAGAGCTTCGGCCTGGTGGGGGAGTCGGGTTGCGGCAAGTCCACGACCGGACGCCTGATTACCCGCCTGCTGGAGCCGACGGGCGGCACCATCTCGTACCGCGGCCAGGACATCACCCACGCCGGTCGCAGGCAACTGGCGCCGGTCCGCTCCGAGATCCAGATGATCTTCCAGGACCCCTACTCGTCGCTGAACCCGCGGCAGACCGTCGGCAAGATCATCTCCGCGCCGATGGAGATCAACGGGATCGACCCGGCGGGCGGTCGCGAGAAGCGGGTCCGTGAGCTGCTGGAGATCGTGGGGTTGAACCCCGAGCACTACAACCGCTTCCCGCACGAGTTCTCCGGCGGCCAGCGCCAGCGCATCGGCGTGGCCCGCGCGCTGGCGTCGGAGCCGAAGCTGATCGTCGCCGACGAGCCGGTCTCCGCCCTGGACGTCTCCATCCAGGCGCAGGTCGTCAACCTCCTCCAGGAGGTGCAGCGGGAACTGGGCATCGCGTTCCTGTTCATCGCCCACGACCTCGCGGTGGTACGGCACTTCTCGCAGCGCGTCGCCGTCATGTACCTCGGCAAGGTGATCGAGGTCGGCGACCGGAAGTCCATCTACACCCGGCCCCGGCACCCCTACACCCACGCCCTGCTCTCCGCGGTCCCCGAGGTCGAACTGGAGGAGTCCGACAAGCCGCCGCGGGAGCGCATCCGCCTCGCGGGCGACGTGCCGTCACCCATCTCCCCGCCCTCCGGCTGCCGGTTCCGCACCCGCTGCTGGAAGGCGCAGGACAAGTGCGCGACCGAGGAACCGCCGCTCGTCCGGATCGCGGGCAACCGTGAGGGCCATCTGACGGCGTGCCACTTCCCGGAGGAGCCGACCACCGAGGCCCGCGACGAGGACATCGTCCTAGACCCGGCCCTTGCGGCCCTGGAGGAGGCACCCGAGGCCGGCTAGGACGGCCTGCCGTACGGAGGAGGGGCCCGCGCCGACCGGCGCGGGCCCCTCTCCCTTTCGTGGACGGCGGATCGCGTGGGTGCCCGCTCCGGGGCCCGGAGGTCCGGTACCGCGCGAGGGCCCATTCGGATGCCCGGGGTCCGTTCGGACGGCCGGGGAGCGCCCGCGACGGGCGGGGGTCCGGTACCGCGCGAGGGCCCATTCGGATCCCTGAGGCCCGTTCGGACGCCCGTGGAGCGCCTGGGGCGGGTGTGGGGTCCGGTACCGCGCGCGGGCGTCCCTTCCTCGGTCGCGGGGGCTGTCACCGCTCAGCGAGCCGCCGGGTGGTCAGGCCCGGCCGGCGACCGTGATGATCTCGGGGGCGGTGGGGGCGAGCGGTCGGCGCCCCCAGTCCCCGTACTGCTCGTGCACGACCAGCCCGGCCTCGCCCAGGAACGTCCGCAAGGCGTCCGCGCCCAGGAACCGCAGCGTGCTGCGGCTGACCCTCGGCCACCCCCAGCGCGGGTGCTCGAAGGTCTCGCTGAACGTCACCCGGTCCCCGAGCACCGGCGTCTCGACCTCGTGCCACACCCGTACGGGATCCCCGTGCGCGTCGCTCACCTCGCGCGCCCGCTCGGGCCGCCACGCCTCCCACGCCCGGACGGCGGGATTGCGGGTCTCGAAGACGAACCGCCCGCCGTCGCGGAGAGCCTGCCGCACGGCGGCCAGCGCGGAGCGCACCTCCTCGTCGCCGACGAGCACCTGGAACGCGTGACCGGTCATCACGACGAGGTCGAACTCCCCCTCCCAGCGCACCGATCCGAGATCCCCGAGCACCCACTCGACGTCGGCCTGCCCGCGCGCCTGCACCAGCATGGCCGCGGCGGGATCCAGCCCGCACAGCCGCCCCTGGTGGCCGGCCTCCCGGGCATGCGCCAGCAGGCGACCCGTCCCGCATCCGACATCGAGCACGGACCGCGCGGACATCACCAGATCCAGGTAGAAGTCGTCGCTCGGACCCCAGGGATTCAGCGTGTCGTACAAGGCGGCGAGTGAGACGTCACTGAACGATCGGTCAGCCATCACAGCAGTCTCTCAGCCCCGGCGGCCGCACGAAACCACTGATCGGAAAGGAACGGGTGAGCAAGTGATGGGGAGAGAATGGCAGGTTGAAGGGACAAGGAGGGGGCCCGGGGTTCGACGGGCCCCGGCACCGCTCACGAGAATCGGGACGAGATGCTGCACCACATCGAGCTGTGGGTACCGGACCTGGGACGGGCCGTACGCTCCTGGGGCTGGCTGCTGGAGCGGCTCGGATACACGCCGTACCAGGACTGGCCGGACGGCCGGAGCTGGCGGCTGGGGGAGACCTACCTCGTCTTCGAGCAGTCCCCCGCCCTGACCGCCGACCGCCACGACCGGCTGCGCCCGGGACTGAACCACCTCGCCTTCCACGTGCCGAGCCGCGCCGAACTCGACGCCCTGGTCACGGAGGCCCCGGACCACGGCTGGACCCTCCTGTTCCCCGAAGCCCACCCCCACGCGGGCGGCCCCGCCCACTGCGCCGCCTATCTGGAGGACCCGGACGGCTTCGAGGCCGAACTCGTGGCCCGGCGCCAGGAGTAGCGGAGCGGGGGGCCGATGGGGTCGGCGGTCGCTCCGGCCGCGCGACGGGACGCGACGCGCGTATTAATCGCTCGACATCGAACGGCCCCGGCCGGGATGCTTCACCCCGATGACTTCACAGACACGTACGGACATGCCCCGAGACTGGGACGAGCGTTCCCAGTTGGCCACCTTTCTCGACTACGCCCGCGCCACCGTCCGCGCCAAGTGCGAGGACGCGTCGGCCGAGGACGCCCGCAAGGCTCCGTTGCCCGGATCGCCGCTGATGACGTTGAGCGGGCTGATCAACCATCTGCGCTGGGTCGAGTACTACTGGTTCCAGGTGGTCTTCCTGGGCGAGGAGGACGAGGGGCCCTGGACGGACGAGGACCCCGACCGCGAGATGCGTATCGCCGTCGACTTCCCGCTCGCGCGGCTTCTCGACGAGTACGAGGAACAGAGCGCCCGCTACCGCACGTTGGTGGCCGAGCACGACCTCGACACGAAGGCCGAGCGGGCGGGGCGCGACGGCACGCACGTCGACCTCCGCTGGATCGTCCTCCACCTCGTGGAGGAGACGGCCCGTCACAACGGCCACCTCGACATCCTGCGAGAACTGGCCGACGGCCGGACGGGAGACTAGACCATGGGAGAAGCACAGTTGTCGCACCCCACCATCCGTACGATCACCTTCGACTGCTCCGGTGATCCCTACGATGTCGGGCTGTTCTGGAGCCGGCTGCTCGGCCGGCCGCTCAACGACGACGACAAGCCCGGTGACCCGGAAGCGGTGATCGAGGACCCGGCCGGCGGCCCGACGCTTCTGTTCGTACGGGTCCCCGAGGGCAAGACGGTCAAGAACCGCGTCCACCTCGACCTGACCCCGCACGGCCGCACCCGCGACGCGGAGGCCGAACACGCCATCTCCCTCGGCGCCCGCCGCGTCGCGGACCACATCCGCCCCGACGGCAGCGGCTGGGTTCTCCTCGCGGACCCCGAGGGCAACGAATTCTGCATGGAGCGCGGCCCGTTGGAGATGGGCGAGGCCTGAGTGGGGAAGTTCGAAATGCCGATGGGGCCGCTCCGGCAAAGGCGCGGCCCCATCGGCATTTCCGAAACGAGAATCACGTGCGCCCGGGTCGGAAGCCGTGCGACTCGTGCGGCTGGATCAGTACTTGATGACCCAGGTCATTTTCGGCGACCAACCGCGTCCGTGGGCACCGGAAATCCTCTTGCCGCAGAGGACCTTGCCGCTGACCACCTTGAAGTACCCGCACTGCAAGGCTCCGAGGGTGGTCTGGGCATTCGGCCGCAGGCTGGAGTAGAACAACTGCGGGGCGTCGTGGGCGCTCCGGCCGTACACGGCCTTTTCCCGACCGGACTGGCCGAGACACCAGTCACCGATCACATCGCCGTAGTTGCACAGCTTGGCGGCCACGTTGCTCCACCACTGCGAGGACGTGTTCCTGCAGGTGGCCTGGGTGATCTTGTGGTTGTAGCCGTTCCACTGGAGACACTTCTTGGTGTCCTTGTTGACGATGTGGAAATAGGTTCCTGATGCCTGGGCGGGCGCCGCGGGCGACAGCAACGAAAACCCCAGTACGAGCGCGGCCAGGGCGAGCAGCGACTTCTTCATGTGTTTCACGGATTCCCCCAGATGCTCAATGCTTGGTCATGCACTGACAGCTTGATCATCCATGTCACGGGGCGACGCGGTAAAGGGAGTTGAGCAACAATTGAGGCCGTCGCTCCGGAGTCGTGAGGGAACGAGAGAAGGCCCGCACCGGGAAGTGCGGGCCTTCGTTCCCCTGGAACCGGCGTTCATGGGCTCGGGTCAATGGGCCGGGAAAGTCGGTTCCTTAAGGTGGCGGTCGACGAAAAGGGGTGTGTCAGACCGCTGCCTCGGGGTTCTTCGCGAGACGCTGGGCCGGAACGGTCTCCGTCGTCTCCGGGTAGTGGCAGGCCGTCAGGTGGCCGTCGTTGCTGCCCGAGATCTGCACCAGCGGCGGAGCCTCGGTCGCGCACTTCTCCGTCGCCTTCCAGCAGCGGGTGCGGAACCGGCAGCCCGACGGCGGGTTGAGCGGCGAGGGGACGTCACCCTTGAGCAGGATGCGCTCACGGGCCGGGACGTCGTCCGCGGTCGCCTCGGGGACGGCGGACATCAGCGCGCGGGTGTACGGGTGGCGCGGGTTCTCGTACAGGTCCTCGCGGTTGGCGATCTCGACGATCTTGCCGAGGTACATCACCGCGACACGCTGCGAGAAGTGCCGCACGATCGCGAGGTCGTGCGCGATGAACAGGAACGCGATGCCCAGGTCCCGCTGGAGTTCCTGGAGCAGGTTCACGACCTGCGCCTGGATGGAGACGTCGAGCGCCGAGACCGGCTCGTCCGCGACGATCAGCTTCGGCTCCAGGGCGAGCGCGCGGGCCACGCCGATGCGCTGGCGCTGGCCGCCGGAGAACTCGTGCGGGAAGCGGTTGTAGTGCTCGGGGTTGAGACCGACCGTCTCCAGCAGCTCACGCACGCGCTTCTCGTGGCCGCCGGGCGTCTTGATCCCGTTGATCTCCATCGGACCCGAGATGATCTTGCCGACCGTCTGCCGCGGGTTCAGCGAGGCGTACGGGTCCTGGAAGATCATCTGGATCTCGGAGCGGACCGGCGCGAGCTGCTTGCGGCCGGCGTGCGTGATGTCCTGGCCGCGGTACTTGATGGTGCCGCCGGTGGGCTCCAGCAGACGCGTGACCAGCCGGCCCGTCGTCGACTTGCCGCAGCCGGACTCGCCGACCAGACCGAGGCTCTCGCCCTCGGCGACCTGGAAGTCCAGACCGTCCACGGCCTGGACCGCGCCGATCTTCCGCTTGAAGGGGAAGCCGCCCATCACCGGGAAGTGCTTGGTCAGTCCGGTGACGTCCAGGAGGGGGTTCGTGTTGCTCATGATCGTGAAGTCCCGTCTCAGTTACGTCAGTGCGACCGCGTCGCGGCGAGGTCGGCGAAGAAGTCGCGGCGCTGGTCCGCCGTGAGGTGGCAGGCGGCGCCGCGCCCGTCCGTGACCTGGAGCGGCGGCTGCTCGGTGGAGCAGCGGCCGTCCGTGACCTTCTCCGCGAAGGTGCACCGCGGGTGGAAGCGGCAGCCCGACGGCGGGTTGAGGAGCGAGGGCGGCGAGCCGGGGATCGGCGACAGCGGCACGTCGACCGGTCCGTCGAGGCTCGGCATCGAGCCCAGCAGGCCCCAGGTGTAGGGGTGCTGCGGCGCGCGCAGCACCTCCTTCTTGGTGCCCCGCTCCACGCACCGGCCGCCGTACATCACCAGGACGTCGTCCGCGATGTCGGCGATGACGCCGAGGTCGTGGGTGATGAAGATGATGGCGGTGCCGAACTCCTGCTGGAGGTCCTTGAGCAGGTCCATGATCTGGGCCTGCACGGTGACGTCGAGCGCGGTGGTCGGCTCGTCCGCGATCAGCAGCTCGGGGTCGCAGACCAGCGCCATGGCGATCATCGCGCGCTGGCGCATACCGCCGGAGAACTGGTGCGGGTAGTCGTCCACCCGGACGTCCGGCTGCGGGATGCCGACGCGCTTGAGCATCTCGATCGCCCGCGCCCGGGCCTCCTTCTTGGAGGCGCCGGTGTGCTTGCGGTACGTCTCGCCGATCTGCCGGCCGATGGTGTGGTACGGCGACAGCGAGGCCAGCGCGTCCTGGAAGATCATCGACATCTTGTTGCCGCGCAGTCGCTCCAGCTCCCGCTCGGAGGCGGTCAGCAGCTCCTTGCCGTCCAGCAGGATCTCGCCGTCGATGGCCGTGCGCTCACGGTCGTGCAGACCGAGGATCGTCAGGTTCGTGACGGACTTGCCCGAACCCGACTCGCCCACGATGCCGAGCGTCTTGCCCTTGGCCAGGTCGAAGGTGAGACCGTCGACGGCCTTGACGACGCCGTCCTCGGTGGAGAAGTGGACCTTGAGATCCCTGACGGACAGGAAGGGCTGCTGATCGGTGCTCGTCACGGGGACGCTCCTGGGGGGTGATGCGAGGGGGTAGCTTGCGGTCGGCGGGTGGGCGGCGCGGGGGCGCCGGGGTCAGGCGAGCCGGATCCGCGGGTCGATGAAGGCGTAGACGGCGTCGACGACGATGTTGAAGAACACGATCGCCCCGGAGGCCACCAGGGTCACGGCCAGCAGCATCGGCAGGTCGTTCGCGTCGACGGCGTTCACGGCGAGCTTGCCGATGCCCTGGAGGCTGAAGACCGATTCGGTGATGATGGCGCCGCCGATGAGGGTGCCCAGGTCGATGCCGAAGATCGTGACGATCGGACCCATCGCGCCGCGCCAGGCGAACCGGAAGAACACCGAGGCCCGGGACAGGCCCTTGGCGCGCGCCGTACGCACGTAGTCCTCGCTGAGCTGTTCCACGAGCTGGGAGCGGGTCATACGGGTGTAGTTGGCCGTGAAGATGATCGACAGCGTCAGCCAGGGGAGCAGCAGGCCGCCGGCCCAGGCCGCCGGGTCGTCGGTGAACGGCGTGTACGAGGGCTGTTCGAGGATGCCGAGCTGCTGGACCAGGAAGTACATCGCGATGTAGCCGACGAAGTAGATCTGGAGCGAGGAGCCGATCAGCGAGAACGAGCTGGCGATCTTGTCGGCGGCCTTGCCCTGCTTGACCGCGGCGATCATGCCGGTGCCGACACCGATGATGAGGAAGAAGACCGCGGCGCCGAGCGCGAGGGAGAGCGTCGTCGGCATGCGGTCCATGATCGTGCCCAGGACCGGCTCGCGGTTGGTGAACGAGAAGCCGAGGCAGGGGGCGTTGCAGTTGCCGAGGCCGCCGTAGTCACGCCCGGCGAAGATGCCCACCAGCCAGTGCCAGTACTGCACCGGCAGCGGATCGGCGATCCCGAGGTTCACCCTGACCTGCTCCAACAGGTCCTTGGTGCAGACCTTGCCGCACGCCATGCGGGCAGGGTCACGCGGGATCGCGTAGAAGAGCATGAAGGTGACGGCGCTGATGATCAGCAGAATCACAAGTGCGCCGATGACACGGCGGACTAGAAAACGGAACATGTGGCGTGACTTTCCGGACGGGGCGCCGTCGCCGGGAGTGTGGGGAGTGGTGCAGGGAGGGGGGACCGGGGCGGCGGCACGGATGCCGCCGCCCCGGAGCTGGATCAGGCCTTCGCGGCGTAGACCTTGCCCAGCGCGATGCAGGTGTTGCCGGAGTCGTAGATCACGCCGCCGACCTTGGAGCCGTGGAAGTAGTTGCGGATCGGGTTGTAGTCCGGAACCACGGCGGCGAGCTGCATGATCTGCTCGTCGATGTCGCCCCACATCGTGGCGGCCTTCTTCGCGTCGGGCTCGATCGTGGCGGCGGCGATCGCCTTGTCCACGCTCGCGTCCTTGAGCTGCGGCCAGTTGACGCCACCGTCGGCGATCTGGCTGCTGTCGAAGCAGGGCTGGATGACCGCGTAACCGGCCGGCCAGTCCGGGCCCCAGCCGGCGGCGAACATGTCGTACTCGTTGTCGAGCTGACCGATCTGGCTGTAGAAGGAGGTCTTGTCGACCTGCTTCACGACCGGGGTGAAGCCCGCCTTGGTCAGCGCGGTCTTGATCGCGACGGCCTGCTTGACCGCGTTGTCCGACTGCTGCATGGCGACGACGATGGTCTGGCCCGTCTTGCCGGCGTCCTTGAGAAGGGCCTTGGCCTTCTCGGGGTCACCCATGGGCTTCGTCTTCTTCTCGTAGAGGTCGAAGTCCTTGTGACCCGGGGTGAGCGGGCTGATGATCGTGGTGGCGGTCGCCGTGGAGAGCGAGCCACCGCGGATCTGCTGGAGCTGCTTCGACGGCCACGCGAAGTTGAGCGCCTGGCGCACCTTGGCGTCGGTGATGCGCTTGGTGTTGATCGCGAAGTAGTAGCAGGTGGTGTCGACCTGCGTCAGGACGCGCTTCTTGAGCGTCGGGTCCGTCATGACCTTCTGGATGCGCTCCGGGGCGACCTCGTTGAGCAGCGACAGCGTGAACTGGTCGTTGCCCTGGTCGGCGACGTAGCGGTCCGTGGAGGCCAGCGACTGGAAGCCGAACTGGAACACGAACTTGTCCGGGTACGCGTTGCGCAGCGGGTCCGTCTCGGCGACCCAGTGCTCGTTGCGGACCAGCGTCGCGCCCTTGCCGATGCTGCGGCTCTCGATCTTGTACGGGGCGCAGGAGAGCGGGTGCTTGTCGTACTTCTCCTTGGTGTCGTGCTTCTTGGGCACGATGGAGAAGCCGCGCATGGCCACCATGAAGTTGAAGTCGGCGTGGGCCTCCTTCAGCTTGAACGTGATGGTCTTGCCGCTGATCTCGATGGAGTCGAGGTGCTTGCCGCCGTAGGGGCCCTTGTACTTGTCGCCGCCGACGAGCCAGCCCTGCGGGTAACGGGGACCCTGGGTGACGAACGAGGCGAAGAGGCGCTCGAAGGTGTGGCGCACGTCCTCGATCGTGACGTCGGCGCCGTCCTCCCACTTCACGTTGTCCTTCAGCGTGAAGGACCAGGTCTTGCCGCCGTCGGCCGCGGTGCCGGCGTCCGTGGCGAGGTCACCCACGAGGGTGGTGCCGCCCTTGGAGTCGATCTTGTAACCGGTCAGGCCGCGCAGGAACAGGACCGAGCAGGCGCCCTCGTACGAGGAGTAGAGCTGCGCCGGGTCCAGGTGGTCCCAGTCGATCTGGTCGAGGGTGTAGATCGTGCCGCCCTTGACCGCGCCGGGGACCTCGGGAGCCGCTCCGGTGGAGTCCGCCTTGGTGCCGACCAGGATCTCGGCCGCCTTGGCCTTGGCCACGGACGGAGCCTTGTTGCTGCCGGTCCCGCTGTTGCCGCTGCTGCAGGCGCTCAGCACCGTGGTGGCGCCGGCGGCCACACCGGTGGCTATGAGGAAGTTTCTGCGGGAAAAGGACATGGCTTACCTGCCTAGTGGTGGGTGAATGTGAGACGGGTAACCAGCCGGACGGCTATGACCGGTACTGGGGGTGGAAGTCAGCGCTTGGACTTCGGGTCGAGTGCGTCGCGGACCGAGTCTCCGAGCAGGTTGAAGGCGAGGACGAAGACGATCATCGAGACGCCCGGGAAGATCATGAAGGTGATGTCTTCCGTGTAGAAGCCGGCACCACGCTGGATCATGACGCCCCAGTCCGGGGTCGGGTCCTGGATACCGACGCCGAGGAAGGCGAGACCCGCTTCGGCCGTGACGTAGGCCGGCAGCATGAGGGTCGACTGGATCAGGATCGGTGTCCAGAGGTTGGGCAGGAGTTCCTTGAAGACGATGCGGCGCGAGGACGCGCCGGTCACCTTCGCGGCCTCCACGAACTCGCGCTCCCGCAGGCCGAGGACCTGACCCCGCAGCAGACGCGCGATGGAGGCCCAGCCGAAGGCGGAGAGGACGAGGATCAGGCAGGTGGCCCGCAGCCAGGTCGGGACCTCTTCGTTGAAGGGCACGAAGAGCGCGTAGACGACCGGCATGAAGGCGATGAAGAACAGCGTGGACGGGAACGACAGCAGGATGTCGATGATCCGGCCGACGAAGTAGTCCGTCTTTCCGCCGAGGTATCCCGCGGTGATGCCGATCACGACACCGACCACCGTGGTCAGCAGCGTGGCGGCGGTCGCGATCATCAGCGACGTGCGGATGCCGTACAGCAGGAACGTGAAGACGTCACGTCCGAGCTGGGGCTCGATGCCGAACCAGAAGCTGCCGTCGATGCCGCCGTTGGGCTTCACCGGGAAGGCGAAGTCGTTGAGCAGGCCGTCCGTCTCCTGGCCGTACTGCTCGTACGGGTTCTTCCCGTACAGCTTGGCTATGAGCGGCGCGCCGATCGCGATGACGAAGAAGAACACCACGATGTACGCGGAGACGACACCGGTGCGGTCGCGCTTGAAGCGCGTCCAGGCGAGTCGTCCGGGGGAGCGACTTTCCGAGCCCTTGGGGGTGGAAGACGGGACCGGGGTCTTGCCGGTCTCGTCGGTCACCTCAAGTGGGGCGGCCGCGGATGGAGTAGGGGGGGTCATGATGCTCCAGGCCCGAGGGGGTCAAGGGCTCCGCAGGGCGCTCCCTACGGGCTACGCCGGACTTTTTCAACGCAATTCATGCAAGGTCAATAAAATCTCGGTCGCCTTGGTCTTCTCTTTACTTTCTTTACCTCTGGTTGACCTGAGCGTAACTACGCGTGTAGCGCACTGTGGCCGTTCTGTGTCCGGATTCGGACCAACGGGGCGAAACGGGCAATGAGTTCGTTATCCGGACGCCGGAGTCTCGGAATGCGTACATCTCGTGCACTGGAATCAACAGTTCCGCATCGAACCGTGGAGATCTGTTGCGCGGACGGTCAAGATCGTCTGTGTGGACGGTCAAGATCATTTGACGGAGCGTCCGGAGTGCCTCCTTCCGGATGGATCGCCACTCGGAAGGGTGGGGTAAATGTGCGATCTGCCCTATATAGGAAGATATTGGGCCCTAAAGGCACACCGCACCGAGCAGGACCTCCGAGCCCGACTCGGCGCCGGCGGCACAGCGCACTCTTGAGGAGGCACTCCAATGCGTGGAGCCACGCACGCCAAATGGGCCGCATGTGCGGCGGCGGTAGTCCTGGCGGCGTCCGCCTGTGGGGGTGGAGGAGGCGGCAGCAGCGGCAGCGGCTCCGGCACCGTCAGCGCCTCCTGGGGTGACCCGCAGAACCCGCTGGAACCGGCCAACACCAATGAGGTGCAGGGCGGCAAGGTCCTCGACATGATCTTCCGCGGCCTGAAGCGGTACAACGCCAAGACCGGCGCCGCCGAGGACATGCTCGCCAAGAGCATCGATACCACCGACTCCCAGAACTTCACGATCACCGTCAAGGACGGCTGGAAGTTCAGCAACGGCGAGGCCGTCACCGCCCAGTCCTTCGTCGACGCCTGGAACTACGGCGCCAGCCTGAAGAACAACCAGAAGAACGCGTACTTCTTCGGATACATCGAGGGCTACGACAAGACGCACCCCGACACGGGCAAGCAGAGCGCCGACACCCTGTCCGGGCTCAAGGTGACCGGCACGAACACGTTCACCGTCAAGCTCACCCAGAAGTTCTCGACGTTCCCGGACACGCTCGGCTACGTGGCCTTCGCGCCGCTGCCCAAGTCGTTCTTCAGCGATCACGCCGCCTGGGTCGCGAAGCCCATCGGCAACGGCCCGTACACGATCAACAGCTACGCCAAGGGCTCCCAGATGTCCCTGACGAAGTGGGACGGCTACCCCGGTGACGACAAGGCGAAGAACGACGGTGTGACCCTCAAGGTCTACACGGACAACAACACCGCCTACAACGACCTCCTGGCCGGAAACCTCGACCTCGTCGACGACGTGCCCGCCGCCCAGCTCAAGAACGCCAAGAGCGACCTGAACGGCCGGTACATCAACACCCCGGCCGGCATCATCCAGACGCTCGCCTTCCCGTTCTACGACCCGAAGTGGAACACCAGCGGCGCCACCAAGGTCCGCCAGGGACTGTCCATGGCGATCAACCGCCAGCAGATCACCGACACCATCTTCCAGAAGACGCGGACGCCCGCGAGCGACTGGACCTCACCGGTGCTCGGCGAGAAGGGCGGCTTCCAGGAAGGCCTGTGCGGCAAGTACTGCGACTACAACCCGTCCGAGGCCAAGAAGATGGTCCAGGAGGGCGGCGGTCTGCCCGGCGGCCAGGTCAAGATCTCGTACAACGCGGACACCGGTTCCCACAAGGAATGGGTCGACGCCGTCTGCAACTCGATCAACAACGCCCTCGGCAACGACAAGGCCTGCGTCGGCAACCCGATCGGCACGTTCGCCGACTTCCGCAACCAGATCGGGCAGCACAAGATGCCCGGTCCGTTCCGGGCCGGCTGGCAGATGGACTACCCGCTGATCCAGAACTTCCTCCAGCCGCTGTACTACACGAACGCCTCGTCCAACGACGGCCAGTGGTCCAACAAGCAGTTCGACAGCCTGGTCAACCAGGCGAACGCGGAGACCGACACCGGCAAGGCCATCAAGCTCTTCCAGCAGGCCGAAGGCGTCGTGCGGGACAACATGGCCGCCATCCCGCTCTGGTACCAGAACGGAAGCGCCGGCTACTCGGACAAGGTCTCGAACGTGGCCCTGAACCAGTTCAGCGTGCCCGTCTACAACGAGATCACCGTCAACTGAGCCGCCTCGGCGGGCCCGCCACGGCGGGCCCGCTCCTCTCTCTCCGGAGCACTCATGGGACGGTACGTCATCCGGCGACTGCTGCAGATGATCCCGGTCTTCATCGGCGCCACACTGCTGATCTTCCTGATGGTGAACGTGATGGGCGACCCCATCGCGGGCCTGTGCGGTGAGCGCAAGTGCGACCCCGCCACGGCCGCCCAGCTCCGCTCGGAGTTCGGCCTCGACAAGCCCCTGTGGCAGCAGTATCTGACCTACCTCGGTCACATCTTCACCGGTGACTTCGGCACCGCGTTCAACGGACAGCCGGTCACCGAGCTGATGTCCACCGCCTTCCCGGTCACCATCCGGCTGACGCTGGTCGCGATCTTCTTCGAGATCATCATCGGCATCACGCTCGGTGTCATCACCGGTCTGCGCCGGGGCCGGCCCGTCGACACCGGGGTCCTGCTGCTCACCCTCGTGGTCATCTCCGTGCCGACCTTCGTCACCGGTCTGCTGGCGCAGCTCCTGCTCGGCGTCAAATGGGGCTGGATCAAGCCCTCGGTCTCCGCGGACGCCACCTTCGGCGAGCTGATCGTGCCCGGCCTCGTGCTGGCCTCGGTCTCCCTCGCCTACGTCACCCGGCTGACCCGGACCTCCATCGCGGAGAACAAGCGGTCCGACTACGTCCGCACGGCCGTCGCCAAGGGCCTGCCCCGGCGCCGCGTCACCATCAGGCATCTGCTGCGCAACTCGCTGATCCCGGTGGTCACGTTCATCGGCACCGACATCGGCGCGCTCATGGGCGGCGCGATCGTCACCGAGCGGATCTTCAACATCCACGGTGTCGGCTACCAGCTCTACCAGGGGATCGTGCGCCAGAACACCCAGACCGTCGTCGGCTTCGTGACGATCCTCGTCCTCATCTTCATGGTCGCCAATCTGCTCGTCGACCTTCTGTACGCCGTACTCGACCCGAGGATCCGCTATGCCTGAGCAGCCGCCGTACGAGGAAGAGGAATTCCACCACGGCCCCGAAGGTCCGCCGCCGGAGGACCTCGCCATCGCACCGACCGGCTTCGGCGGCACCATGGACCTCGGATCGAGCGAAGCGGAGACCCTGGAGAAGACGCCGGGAGGACCGGAGGGGACGGGGCCGACGGAGAAGCCGCGCTCCCTGTGGTCCGACGCCTGGCGGGACCTGCGCCGCAACCCCGTCTTCATCATCTCCGGACTCATCATCGTCTTCCTGGTCGTGATCTCGATCTGGCCCTCCCTGATCACCTCCCAGAGCCCGCTCCAGTGCGATCTCTCCAAGGCGCAGCAGGGCTCGCAGTCAGGACACCCCTTCGGCTACGACGGTCAGGGCTGCGACGTCTACACCCGGACCGTGTACGGGACCCGCGTGTCGATCAGCGTCGGTGTCCTCGCCACGATCGGGGTCGCGCTCCTCGGCTCGTTCCTCGGCGGGCTGGCCGGCTTCTACGGCGGGGTGGGCGACTCGATCCTGTCCAGGATCACCGACATCTTCTTCGCGATCCCCGTCGTGCTCGGCGGCCTGGTCCTCCTCTCCGTGGTGACCAGCAACACGATCTGGCCGGTCGTCGGGTTCATGGTGCTGCTCGGCTGGCCGCAGGTCTCCCGGATCGCGCGCGGCTCCGTCATCACCACCAAGGAGAACGACTACGTCCACGCGGCCCGCGCGCTCGGTGCCTCCAACTCCCGGATGATGCTGCGGCACATCACCCCGAACGCGGTCGCGCCGGTCATCGTCGTCGCGACCATCGCGCTCGGCACGTACATCTCGCTGGAGGCGACGCTGTCGTACCTGGGCGTGGGTCTCAAGCCCCCGACGGTGAGCTGGGGCATCGACATCTCCTCGGCCTCCGCGTACATCCGCCAGGCCCCGCACATGCTGCTGTGGCCGGCCGGCGCGCTCGCGATCACCGTGCTCGCGTTCATCATGCTCGGCGACGCGGTGCGCGACGCCCTCGACCCGAAGCTGAGGTGAGTGCCGTGCTGCTCGAAGTGCGCGATCTGCATGTGGAGTTCAGAACCCGGGACGGTGTCGCCAAGGCCGTCAACGGCGTCACGTACAGCGTCGACGAGGGCGAGACGCTCGCCGTGCTCGGCGAGTCCGGCTCCGGCAAGTCGGTGACCGCGCAGGCGGTCATGGGCATTCTCGACATCCCGCCCGGGAAGATCACCGGCGGCGAGATCCTCTTCCAGGGCAAGGACCTGCTGAAGTTCAAGGAGGAGGAGCGGCGCAAGGTGCGCGGCGCCGAGATGGCGATGATCTTCCAGGACGCGCTGTCCTCCCTGAACCCCGTCATCAGCGTCGGCGACCAGCTCGGCGAGATGTTCATCGTGCACCGCGGGATGAAGCGCAAGGAGGCCCGCGCCAAGGCGATCGAGCTGATGGAGCACGTGCGCATCCCGGGGGCCGCCGAGCGGGTGCGGGACTATCCGCACCAGTTCTCCGGCGGTATGCGCCAGCGCATCATGATCGCCATGGCGCTGGCCCTGGAACCCGCCCTGATCATCGCGGACGAACCGACCACCGCGCTCGACGTCACCGTGCAGGCCCAGGTCATGGACCTGCTGGCGGAACTCCAGCGCGAGCTGCACATGGGGCTCATCCTCATCACCCACGACCTCGGCGTGGTCGCGGACGTCGCCGACAAGATCGCGGTGATGTACGCGGGCCGGATCGTGGAGACCGCCCCGGTCCACGACATCTACAAGGCGCCCGCCCACCCCTACACCAAGGGCCTGCTGGAATCGATCCCCCGGCTCGACCAGAAGGGCCAGGAGCTCTACGCCATCAAGGGCCTGCCGCCCAACCTGATGCACATCCCGCCGGGCTGCGCCTTCAACCCGCGCTGCCCGATGGCCCAGGACATCTGCCGAACCGAGGTGCCGCCGCTCGCGGAGGTCGACGCGGACCGCCGCAGCGCCTGCTTCTTCTGGAGGGAGTGCCTCGATGACTCAAGCCGCAACTGAGCCGCTGCTGGAGGTCAGCGGACTGGTCAAGCACTTCCCGCTCACCCAGGGGATCCTGTTCAGGAAGCAGATCGGGGCCGTCAAGGCGGTCGACGGCGTCGACTTCCACCTCGACCGCGGCGAGACCCTCGGCATCGTCGGCGAGTCCGGCTGCGGCAAGTCCACCGTCGCCAAGATGCTCGTCAACCTGGAGCGGCCTACCGAGGGCGCGATCAAGTACAAGGGCGAGGACATCACCAAGTTGTCCGGCAAGGCGCTGAAGGCGGTGCGCCGCAACATCCAGATGGTGTTCCAGGACCCGTACACCTCGCTCAACCCGCGCATGACCGTCGGCGACATCATCGGGGAGCCGTACGACATCCACCCCGAGGTGGCGCCGAAGGGCGACCGGCGGCGCAGGGTCCAGGAGCTGCTGGACGTGGTCGGGCTCAACCCGGAGTACATCAACCGCTATCCGCACCAGTTCTCCGGCGGCCAGCGCCAGCGCATCGGCATCGCGCGGGGCCTGGCGCTGCGGCCCGAGATCATCGTCGCCGACGAGCCGGTCTCCGCGCTCGACGTCTCCGTGCAGGCGCAGGTGATCAACCTGCTGGACCGGCTCCAGGCCGAGTTCGAGCTCAGCTACGTCTTCATCGCGCACGACCTGTCGATCGTGCGGCACATCTCCGACCGCGTCGGGGTGATGTATCTCGGGCGGATCGTGGAGACCGGCAAGGACGTCGAGATCTACGACCATCCGACGCACCCCTACACCCAGGCGCTGCTGTCCGCGGTGCCCGTGCCGGACCCGGAGGCCCGGGAGCACCGGGAGCGGATCATCCTTCACGGGGACGTGCCCTCGCCCGCGAAGATCCCGTCCGGCTGCCGGTTCCGCACGCGCTGCTGGAAGGCGCAGGAACGCTGCACGCTGGAGGTGCCGCTGCTCGCGGTGCCGGCCGAGTTCCGGCTCGCCGAGGGACCCGCCGCCCACGACTCGGCCTGTCACTTCGCGGAGGAGAAGCGGGTCGTGCCGCCCGAGGAGCCGTCCGACGGAACGCCATAGCGGCACAAACGTGAGCAAACTTCGTTAACACGCAGGCAACTTGACGGAAGCGGTACCGATATACGGACGCGTCAAGGTGAACACCGTACGGCCGTGCGGGTGCCGTGAACGAGCCGGGGTGTCGCCATGTCACCCCGGCTCGTACTTTTCGCCCGAACCGGCGCCGCTCTCGCGGAGGTGGCCGGTGCGTCGTCGTGGGTCCTCGATCGATGCTTGCGGTGCCCGGTGGTGTGCCGGTGCTCAGTTCAGGCCGAGGGCGCGTCGCAGGAAGTCCACCTGGAGCAGGAGCAGGTTCTCGGCGACCGTCTCCTGCGGGGTCATGTGGGTGACCCCCGACAGGGGCAGGACCTCGTGGGGGCGGCCGGCGGCGAGCAGGGCCGAGGAGAGCCGGAGGGCGTGCGCCACCACCACGTTGTCGTCCGCGAGGCCGTGCACGATCATCAGCGGCCGGTGCGTGTCCGCGGGCTCGGCCAGACCCTCGTCGGTGACCAGCGAACTCTTCGCGTACGCCGCCGGGTTCGTCGCCGGGTCGCCGAGATAGCGCTCGGTGTAGTGCGTGTCGTACAGCCGCCAGTCGGCGACCGGGGCGCCCGCGATGCCCGCGTGGAAGACGTCGGGGCGGCGCAGCACGGCGAGCCCCGCGAGCCAGCCGCCGTAGGACCAGCCGCGGATCGCGACCCGGGACAGGTCGAGCGGGAACCGCTCGGCGAGACCGTGCAGCGCCTCCACCTGGTCGTCGAGGGAGAGCGTCAGGTCGTCGCGGATCGCCTTCTCCCAGGCGGGGGAGCGCCCCGGGGTGCCGCGCCCGTCGGCGACGACCACCGCGAAGCCCTGGTCGGCGAACCACTGCGAGGTGAGGTGCGCGTTGTGCGCGGCCAGCACCCGGGGGCCGTGCGGACCGCCGTAGGGGTCCAGGAGGACGGGCAGGGGAGTGTCACCGTCGTAGTCGGTAGGCATAAGCACGGCGCATGGGATTTTCTGTGCGCCCCCCTGTGTGAGTGTCACGCGCGGGGACAAACCGGGATCTTCGGCGTACGAGGAGATGGTCGCCGTCTTCTTCCCCTCGCGCAGCACCTGCACCTGGGCGCCCGGCTGGTCGAGCACCGACGACACGAGCACGGTCACGCCCCCGGCGCGTACGGCCGAGTGCACGCCGGGCTCCTGCGAGACGCGCTCCAGGCCGAGTTCGTTCACCCGGTACACATGCACTTCACCCGTTTCGGGGGAACTCGCCCCCTCGCCCGCCGAGGCCGCGACCAGCACGTCGTCGGCCGAGATGTCGAGCACCGCCCTGACGTGCAACTGGGCTCCGGTCAGCGGACGTTCGCCGAACGCCAGGACCCGCGCGCCGCCCTCGTCGGCGATCCGGACGAGCTGTCCGCCGGGGCTCCAGCACGGCACTCCAGGGAAAAGATCAAGCCAAGTTGGATCTTCGTCCGCGTGCACCATCCGGGTCGTCCCGGAATCCGGGTCCACGGCCAGGAAGAGCTGGCTGCGCTGGTCCCTCGCCTGCACCAGAAGCAGCGGCGCGCCCGCGGCTGACCAGTGCGCATGCGCCAGATACGGATAGCGCGCCCGGTCCCAGGTCACCTCGGTGCGCACCCCGTCGAGCCCGAACACGAAGAGCCGCACCTCGGCGTTGGGGCTGCCCGCCACCGGATAGGCGACCCGCTGAGGATCGGCTTCCGGGTGCGCCGGATCGGAGATCCACCAGCGCTGTACGGGCGTGTCGTCGACCCGGGCGACGAGCAGCCGGTCTCCTTCGGGTGACCACCAGAAGCCGCGCGAACGCCCCATCTCCTCGGCCGCGATGAACTCGGCCAGTCCATAGGAAACCGTCCCGGGACCTCCGGCCGACTCCGGCTCCGCGACGGCCCGGTCGCCCTCACCCTCGGCCCCGACGACGCGCAGGGCGCCCCCGGACACGTACGCCACGAGCGTGCCGTCCGGGGAGGGGCGCGGGTCGATCACCGGCCCGGGGACGCGGAGTTCACGCGCCGTGCCGGCCCGCAGCTCCGCCGTGAACAGCCGCCCTGACAAGGTGAAAGAGGCCAACTCGGCGGCTGTGTCGGTGGCATATCCGACGATGCCCGCGCCGCCCTCGCGGCTGCGCTCGCGGCGCGCCCGCTCCTCGGCGGACAGGTGCTCGGCGGCGCCCCCGAGCAGGGCCGCGGGGTCGGCCACGACCCGCTCACGGCCCTCCGGCACGTCGAGGACCCACAGGTGGTTCGCCCGCTCCGTACCGGAGGGGGACCGCAGGAACACCACACGGGAACCGTCGGGGGACACGGTGAACGCGCGCGGCGCGCCGGAGGTGAACCGCTGGGTGCGGGCGTACCGGCGCGGGAAGGAGAGAGGCTCGTTCGTCATGCGTCGACCATATTGGCCATGCGCCCCCTTGTGCGGCCGTGCGCCGATCGATGCGCGCGTACGGATAGTTATGATCACTAGCGCTGTGTGGGTAGGAACCTGCTGCCCGCTGTTTGGATGTACCGACCCTCGTGTCCGACCCCGTACCGGACCCCAAGTCCCCGGGAACTTTGGAGGTGAGCCGCCGTGGCACTCTCGATTTCGGCGGTGGTGCTGCTGGCGATCATCGTCTTTCTTCTGATCAAGAAGTCAGGACTGAAAGGCGGGCACGCGGTCGTCTGCATGCTGCTCGGCTTCTATCTCGCCTCCTCGACCATCGCGCCCACGATCAGCGATCTGACCACGAACATCGCGGGCATGATCGGCAGCATCAAGTTCTGATCCGCCCCGGGGCCGCCGGCGGGGAGAGTGTCCGGCTCCCGCTCCCCGCCTGCCCCGTCCGGTCCGCTCGAAACGGACCGGTCCGCGCCGCCGGACGGCGGGGGACCCGGGCCTCGTAGGGTGGCTTCCATGACGGAACTGCCCGACCGGCGTCTGCTCCTGGTGCACGCGCACCCGGACGACGAGTCGATCAACAACGGCGCGACCATGGCCCGGTACGCGGCCGAGGGCGCCCAGGTGACGCTGGTGACCTGCACCCTCGGCGAGGAGGGCGAGGTCATCCCGCCCGAACTCGCCCATCTCGCCCCCGACCGCGAAGGCGGACTCGGTCCCTACCGGACCGGTGAGCTGAGCGCGGCCATGAAGGAACTGGGCGTCACCGACCACCGGTTCCTGGGCGGACCCGGACGGTTCCGCGACTCCGGGATGATGGGCGCCGAGCAGAACCACCGCCCCGGCGCCTTCTGGGCCGCGGACGTCGACGACGCCGCGGACCATCTCGTGGAGGTGATCCGCGAGGTGCGCCCCCAGGTGCTCGTCACCTATGACCCCGACGGCGGCTACGGACACCCCGACCACATCCAGGCCCACCGCGTGGCCGTGCGCGCCGCGGAGCTCGCCGCGGATCCCGCCCACCGCCCCGACCTCGGCGGCGCGTGGCGGATCGCCAAGACCTACTGGAACCGGGTGCCGCGCCAGGTCGCCGAGGAGGCGTTCGCCCGCCTGCGCGAGGCCCTGCCCGGGCTGCCGTTCGGCCGGAGCGCCGCCGTCGACGACGTACCGGGCGTGGTCGACGAGGCGAGAGTCACCACCGAGATCGACGGCACCGCGTACGCCGCGGCCAAGGCCGCCGCGATGCGGGCGCACGCCACCCAGATCACCGTGGACGGCCCCTGGTTCGTCCTCTCGAACGAGCTGGCCCAGCCGCTCTTCACCACCGAGTACTACGAACTGGCAGGCGCCCCGCGCCCCGCGGCGCGCGAGCGAGACCTCTTCGAGGGAACCGGCACGACCGGGCGAGGGACGGATCCGCGATGAGCTCGAACGGACAGCGCGGCGGGGGAAGCATGCTCGCCCAGCCGATGAAGCCGCCCTCGGGCGGGCGGATCGCCGCCTACCTGGGGCTCTTCCTGCTCGGCGCCGTGGTGGGCGTCGCCGGAGCGCTGGTGCAGCCGGGCTGGTTCCCGTTCGGGCTGCTGCTCGCCCTGGCGGGCGCCGCCGGACTCTTCCTGGGCGGCGCGCGGGCGGCGGGCACCCGGGCCGGAGCCGTCGCCCCCGCGGCGGGCTGGATGGTCGCCGTCGTCCTGCTCACCGCCAGCCGACCGGAAGGGGACTTCCTCTTCGGCGCGGGAGTCGTCTCGTATCTCTTCCTGCTCGGAGGCATGGCCGTGGCTGTGATGTGCGCCACTCTCGGTCAAGGGCGGCAACCAGGCACTTCCGGTGCCCGACTTGGCAAGTGACGTACCACTTCGCCTCATCGGTCCCGGGCGGGTCCCGTGCGAGATTCCTGCACGGTCGAGGTTTGCGGGCCGGACATGGCCAGTATGGTGGTGCGCGCCGCCGAGCTGCCCGAGATGAGGTCGAGTAAACGGGCGGCGGAGCCAACCGGGAGAACCTGCCTTGAGTCGTGAAACTGACAGTTCGTCCTCCGGGCCCAACGGGCGCGGTGGAGCCGCGTACCCGTCGGGGACGCCCCCGTACGGCACCCCCGCGGCTTCCGAGAACGGTGCCGACACGGGCCGTTCGGCCGCCGGCAAGCCGACGGAGGAGCGCAAGACCGAGACAACGCTGACGACACGGATCCGGATCAACATCCCCGGATCGCGGCCCATCCCGCCCGTGGTCGTCCGTACACCCGTCGCCGACACCGACGCCTCGCCCGACAGCGGCGACGGCAGCGGGACCGGCACACCGGGGCCGCAGGGCACGAGTTCGCCCGCGGGTGCCTCCGGTCCGGCGGCCACCGCCCCGGCCCCGTCCGCCCCCGTGCCCGCGCCCGTGGAACAGCCCGCGCCGGCCGAGGAGAAGACGAGCGACTGGTTCGCGCCCCGCAGGGCCGGCGCGCCCCCCAAGGGCGCGACGGGCGGCGGCTCCACCAACGGAGCGGGCATGCCGGGCGGTTCGGCTCCCGCGGGCGCCCTGCCCGCCGGGACCACTCCGGGCGCTGGACGGCCGGCGCCGTCCACCGGCGCGGGTCCGCTGGGCATCACCGGGGGACGGCCCGGCGGCGCGAACAGTGCCCCGCTCCCCGGCGCCACCGGCGCCGGACCCGTGGCCCCCGGTCACGGCGGCGGCACGGGCTCCTTCGACGTCTCCGGGGCGCTGCGCGACACCGGCTCCTTCCCGGTCATCGGTTCGCCCGGCGCGGCGGGCACGCCCGGCCCGTCCGCGGGGTCAGGCGAACCCCGCCGCGACGACCTCCCGTACTTCTCCGAGAGCGGCCGCGGCGGCCCGGCCGGTCCGACCGGCGGTCCCGCCACCGGCGACGGCCCGCTGCGGCCCCCGGCCGGAGCCGGCGCGGGCCCCGGCAGCCTCGCCGCCCGGCCCGGTCCCGCCCACGGCAACCGGAACACGGGCACGGGACACTCCGGCGCTCGCGGCGGCCTGAGCGGCGGTCTCAGCGACGACACCGCGATCCTCACCCCGCAGAAGCCGGCACCCGACCCGGGCCCCGGTGCCTACGGCGCCCCCGCGGACAACGTCTCCGGGCACACGCTGACCAGTGGCATGCCCGTCGTGTCGCCCAGCCAGAACTTCGCGTACGACGGGGAGCCCGACCGCACCCGGTCGCACACCCCGCCGAAGCTCCCCGAACCCGTCCGGCAGCCGTCCGCCCCCGCGAAGGCGGCGAAGCCCGCGAAGAAGAAGGGCCGCAACAAGCCGGCGCTGCTCGCCGTCCTCGTCGTGGTCCTCGCCGGCGGTGCCTACGGTGCCGGCCTGCTCATGAACCACTCGGACGTGCCCAAGGGCACCACGGTGCTCGGCGTCGACATCGGCGGCGGCACCCGCGACGACGCCGTCAAGAAGCTCGACGACGCCCTCGGCGCCCGGACCAACAAGCCGCTCACGCTGTCCGTCGACGGTGACACGGTCCAGCTCAAGCCCGACCAGGCCGGACTCCAGCTCGACAGCCAGGCCACCGTCCGCGCCGCCGCCTCCAGCGACTACAACCCGATCTCCGTGATCGGCTCGCTGTTCGGGCAGGGGCGTGCGGTGGAGCCCGTGATGCCGGTCGACAAGGAGAAGCTGCAGGCCGCCCTGGAGCGCGCCGCGAGCGGCTCGGGTTCGGCGAGCGACGGCACGATCAAGTTCCAGGCCGGCAAGGCCGTCCCGGTCTACGGCAAGGCCGGCAAGGGCATCGACGTCGGACCCTCGCTTCAGGCCGTCCAGGATGCGTACCGCGCCCAGGTGGAGAGCAACACGGCCACGCCGGTGAAGGTCGCCACCACGACCCGCCAGCCGACGATCAGCAAGGCCGAGGTGGACCGGAAGATGTCGACGTTCGCGAACGTCGCCATGTCCGCGAACATCACCATCCGCACGGACGCCACCCACTTCATCCCCTTCAGCCCGCAGAAGTCCATCTGGAAGTTCCTGAGCGTCCGGCCGGTCCAGGGCAAGCTCGTCGAGTACTACGACCTCAACGCGCTCCAGTCGCTGTACGGCCACGCCTTCGACGGCGTGACGATCACCAAGGGCGACGGCAGCCAGAAGGCCGTCAGCCCGCAGGACGTGGCCTCCGCCATAGGAAGGGCGCTGGTCGGGAAGACGACCGCCGAGCGCGACGTGACCATCCCCACCAACCCCAACTAGCGGGCCCCGCCAAGCGCGTCGAGGGCACCCGGCCGAACCGGCCGGGTGCCCTCCTGCCGTTTGCCGTGTCGCGCGGCCCGCCACGAGCACGGACGCGGGCCGCCGACATGACATCTGTCATCCGCCGCTCAGGACACACCACACTGCCGCGCGTGCCCTCCTCTCGACCACGATGGACGACATGACAACGACTGCGGCGACCACCACCCCATCGGTGGTCCGGTTCGATTCGGTGACCAAGAGCTACGGGAACGTCCGGGCGGTCGACGGACTGACGCTCGAACTGCACCCCGGCGAGACCGTCGCCCTGCTCGGCCCCAACGGCGCGGGCAAGTCGACCACCCTCGACCTGCTGCTCGGCCTCAAGAACGCCGACAGCGGCACGGTGCGGGTCTTCGGCACCGGCCCGCGCGAGGCGATCGTCGCCGGCCGGGTGGGCGCCATGCTCCAGAGCGGCGGGCTGATGGACGAGGTCACCGTCGGCGAACTGGTCAAGCTCGCCTGCGACCTCCACCCGAGGCCCTACTCCGCGAGCGAGGTCCTCACCCGCGCGGGCATCACCCAGATCGCCGACCGCAAGGTCAACAAGCTCTCCGGGGGCCAGGCACAGCGCGTCCGCTTCGCCCTCGCCACGGCCGGCGACAGCGACCTGATCGTCCTCGACGAGCCCACCACCGGCATGGACGTCTCCGCCCGGCAGGCGTTCTGGGCCACCATGCGCGAACAGGCCGACCAGGGCCGTACGGTCCTGTTCGCCACGCACTACCTGGAGGAGGCCGACGCCATCGCGGACCGCGTGCTCGTCCTGCACCGCGGACGGCTGCTGGCCGACGGCACCGCCGCCGAGATCAAGGCCAAGGCCGGAGCGCGCCGCGTCTCCTTCGACCTGGAGGGCACGATCGACGAGGCCCCGCTGCGCGCGCTGCCCTTCCTCACCTCGCTCACGGTGGCCAGGAGCGGCTCAGCCGCGGGATCCGGGCAGACCGTCCGCATCCAGTCCTCCGACGCGGACGCCACCGTCCACGCGCTGTACGGGCTCGGCGTCTACCCCCGCAACCTCGAAGTCGCCGGGCTCGGTCTGGAGCAGGCCTTCGTCGCCATCACCGAGGCCGAAGAGGCCACCCGCGGCGCGGCCGAAGCGGCCCCCCGCGCCACCGCCGAGGAGGCCACGTCCAAGTGAACAGTCTCATCAAGCTGGAGATCACCCGCGCCCTGCGCAACCGCAAGTTCCTGTTCTTCTCGGTCATCTACCCCTCGGCCCTGTTCCTGCTGATCGCGGGCAGTGCCGACAGCACCACGAAGGTGGACGGCACCGGCCTGACCCTGCCGACCTTCTTCATGGTCTCCATGGCCTCCTTCGGCGCCCTGACCGCCGTCCTCATGGGCAACAGCGAGCGCATCGCGAAGGAGCGGGAGAGCGGCTGGGTACGGCAGTTGAGGCTCACCCCGCTGCCCGGCCGCGGCTACGTGTTCGCCAAGACGGCCAGCGCCGCCGTGATCAGCCTGCCGTCGATCGTGATCGTCTTCGTGGTCGCCGCGGCGGTGAAGGACGTACGCCTGGACGTCTGGCAGTGGTGCGCGCTCACCGGCGTGATCTGGGCCGGCAGCCTGGTCTTCGCCGCCCTCGGCGTCGCCATCGGCTACCTCGCCAGCGGAGACGCCGTCCGGCCGATCACGATGATCGTCTACTTCGGTCTGTCGATGCTCGGCGGCCTGTGGATGCCGACGACGACCTTCCCCGACTGGCTCCAGAACATAGCCAAATGGCTCCCCACCCACGCGTACGCTGCCCTGGGGCAGGCCATCGAACTGGGGGACGCCCCGCACGCGAAGGACATCGCCATCCTCGCCGTGTCCTTCGCCCTCTTCGCGGGCGGCGCGGCCTGGCTGTACCGGAAGGACACGCTGAAGGCGTGAACGCCATGACGGAAGACCCGCTGCCCGACGCGGCCCGCACGGACCGGATCGTGAGGATGGGGGAGTCCCCGCGCAACGTCCGTGAGGCCCTGCGCAAGTCGGTCTGGATCGTCATCTGGCTGGTGTTCCTCAGCTCGCCGGTCCACGACCTCGTCTCGGGCGACCACACGCCCGGGGCCACCGCGGCCGGCTGGGTGGGCCTCGCGGCCTTCGTCGCCGTCTATCTGACGCTGGTCTTCCGGCACATGGGCAAGGCCTTCACGGGCACCCTGGCCGTCACGCTCATGGTGCTCGCCCTGGGCGTGCTGGCCGTCGTCCTGTGCCTGACGCTCGGCGCGCCCTGGCTCGGCCTGTTCGTGTACGTCTCGGTCGCCTGCGGCACGACGTTCCCGCTGCGCGTCTCCTACTGGACGATCCCGCTGACCGCCGTCGTGATGCTGCTCGTCGGTCTGCACGGCGGCGAGGAGGACGCGCGCAACCTCGTCCTGCTCGTCGTCCTGATCGGCTTCGCGATGACCGGCGTACGGCAGTTGGTCCGTACGACGGTGGAACTGCGCAAGGCGCGGGCCACCGTCGCCCAGCTCGCCGCCAACGAGGAACGCCTGCGGCTCGCCCGGGACCTGCACGACCTGCTCGGCCACTCGCTGTCGCTGATCACGCTGAAGAGCGAGCTGGCCGGGCGGATGCTCCCCGACCACCCCGACAAGGCGGCCCAGCAGGTCGCCGACATCGAACAGGTCAGCCGCCAGGCCCTGGTCGACGTGCGCGAGGCGGTCACCGGCTACCGCAGGCCCCGGCTGGCCGGTGAACTCGCGGGAGCCCAGGTCGCGTTGACCGCTGCCGACGTGATCGCCGACCTGCCGGCCGAACCCGGCCTCGACGGCGTTCCCGAGGAGACCGAGTCCGCGCTGGCCTGGGCGCTGCGCGAGGCGGTCACCAACGTCGTACGGCACAGCGGCGCCCGGCGCTGCACGGTGGAGCTCGTCCGCCGCCAGACCCTGGACGGTCCCGTGCTCGAACTCTCGGTGGAGGACGACGGGTCGGGCGGCACCTCGGGCACGGCACCCGGCAACGGCCTGACCGGGCTGACCGAACGCCTGGAGAAGGCGGGCGGTTCGATGGAGGCGGGCCGGGTCCGGCACGGATTCCGGCTGGTGGCACGGGCGCCCCTGGAGGGCGGCCGGGCCCCTGTGGGCGCGGGGGACGACCCCGTAGGATCCGGTGCATGAGCCGCACGATCAAGGTCCTGCTCGCCGAGGACCAGTCGATGGTCCGCGAGGCACTGGCCGCCCTGCTGGGACTGGAGCCGGACATCGAGGTCGTCGCCCAGGTGGCGCGCGGTGACGAGGTGCTGGCGGCGGCCCGCGCCCACGACGTGGACGTGGCGCTCCTCGACATCGAGATGCCGGGCATGACGGGCATAGAGGCGGCGGCCGAGGTCCACAAGGAGCTCCCGGGCATCAAGCTGATCGTCCTCACCACCTTCGGCCGCCCCGGCTATCTGCGCAGCGCCATGGAGTCCGGTGCCGACGCCTTCCTCGTCAAGGACGCCCCGGCCGCCCAACTCGCCGCGGCCGTACGCAAGGTGCTGGACGGCGAGCGCGTCATCGACCCCACCCTGGCGGCGGCCGCGCTCGCCGAGGGCGCCAACCCCCTGACCGACCGCGAACGCGAGGTCCTCCGCGCCGCCGCCGACGGCTCCACCAACGCCGAACTGGCCAAGGCCCTCCACCTCTCCCAGGGCACCGTCCGCAACTACCTCTCGACCGCGATCCAGAAACTCGCGGTACGCAACCGGGCGGAGGCGGTACGGATCGCACGGGAGAAGGGATGGCTGTGAGCGCCACGGCCGGCCGGTGCCTCAGTTGAGCATCGCCCGTGCCGCGTGGGCCTGTTGGCGGACACGGGACGCGGCCGGTTCGTCGACCGCCGCCACCACGTCCGCGTAGGCGTCGAGTTCGGCGGCCCCGGTCAGGAAGTCTCCTCGCTGCACAAGGAGTTGGGCCCGTTCGTAGCGCAGCCGCGCGGAGTGCGAGGGCAGCTGCAGGGACAGCTCCACCGACCACAGGGCCACGTCGGAGCGCTCGGGCCGGGCGGCGGCCCAGGCCCGGATGTTGTTCAGGACGCGCAGGACGACGTCGAGCGGGTCGGCGGGGGCGAGCATCGACGGGTCGAGCGGGGCGCCGGTCGCGCCCGCGACGAGGAGCTGCGCGTCGGAGCCGGTCAGGACGCGTCCGCCGTCGAACGGGTCGGCGAGCACCTGTTCGTCGGGCGGTCCGAAGCCCACCACGAAGTGACCGGGCAGCGCGACCCCGTACACCGGCGCCCCGGCCCGCCGCGCGACCTCCATCCACACCACCGAGAGCAGGATGGGCAGCCCGCGCCGCCGGCGGAGCACCGCGTGCAGCAGGGAGGATTCGAGCCGCTGGTAGTCGCCCGGTGAGCCCCGGTATCCGAGGCGCCCGCCGAGGAGTTCGGCGAGGGCCGTCGCCCAGGCCCGGGGGCCGCCCGCGCGGAAGGGCAGCCGGCCCGCCAGCTCGTCCAGCAGGATCTGCGCCGCGTCGATCCCGGCGTCGTCCAGGGTTCCGTCCGCCGCCGCGCCCACCAGCAGGCACAGCTCCGCCGGATCGGGCCGCTCGGCCCGCGCCTCGGCGGCGAACCGGCGCCGTACCTCGTCGGCCCGGCCGGGCTCGGGCGGCTGGGGGGAACGCATAGGTGGCTCGTGCCCCGTCACGTCGATCGATACGGCTCGACACCCGCACCGGCGTCGCCGGACGGCTCGCGGTAGTGGTGGTAGGCGTGGTGCGGGGCGAACCCCATCCGGGCGTACAGCTCGCGTGCCCCGGCGTTGTCCGCCTCCACCTGGAGCCAGGCGGCCGAGGCGCCCTCCTCCAGGGCCCGGCCGGCCAGGGCGGCCATGACGGCGGTGGCGAGGCCGCGGCGGCGCAGGTCCGGATCGACCTCCACGGCGGCGAAACCGGCCCAGCGGCCGTCGACGACGCACCGTCCGATCGCCGCCGGAGCCGTGCCCCCTTCACCGGGAACCGTCGCGAACCACACCGAGGGACCGCCGCCCAGCACCTTCAGGGCCACCTCGCCGACGCCCTTGCGCTGGTAGCGGCCGAGCCATGCCTCGTCGGCCGTGCGGGAGAGCGTCACCCCGGGCGCCTCCCGGTCCGCGACCGGTGCCAACGCCCCGGTCCACAGCTCGGCGGTCACCTCGCGCGTCCAGCCGCGTGCCTCCAGCTCCGCGCACAGGAGTTCCTGGGTGCCCTCGGCGCCTGTGGCCGTCTGGACGAAGGCGGGCAGGTCACGAGCCGCGTACCAGTCCCGTACGTACGCGAGCGCACGGTCGAGCGGTACGCCGGGGTCGCCCAGCGGCAGCACGGAGTTGGCGCGCCGGGTGAACCCGCCCGCCGCCCGCAGCTCCCAGCCGCCGAGCCGCTCGCTCTCCACCGGCGGCCAGGCCCGCGCGGAGACGCGCGCCAGCTCCTCGTAGGACGCCGCGGGGCCGCGCCGCCGGGCCGGGGCGGACGGTACGACCTTCGCCGCGACCAGGGAGGACTCCGCGATCCGGACCCGTTCCCCGGTCCGTCGTGTGATCAGCAGCACACCGTCGTCCCATGATGTGAGAACACCGACCGTATCGGTGAACTTCTCCACCGTGTCTCCATCGTCGGTCAGGCGTCGTACCGAGACGCGTTTCCCCACGTCAGCAGCGGTGACGCGGACCTCCAGGCGGCCGGCGGCAGAGAATTCCACAGGTCAGTTCACCCCTCCTGTTCGGATCATGCCCAAGAACGGAGATACTAGGGGCGGGCATCGACTACGCCGCGCTCCCGCGCGCCAGGCGGCGGAGCCTACGACAGGCCCGCCAGCGCCCTATCGAGGAGGAACGACAGCGTGACCTACGTCATCGCGCAGCCTTGTGTCGACGTCAAGGACAAGGCGTGCATCGAGGAGTGCCCGGTCGACTGCATCTACGAGGGCTCCCGGTCCTTGTACATCCACCCGGACGAATGCGTCGACTGCGGAGCCTGTGAGCCGGTGTGCCCGGTCGAGGCGATCTTCTACGAGGACGACACTCCGGAAGAGTGGAAGGACTACTACAAGGCGAACGTCGAGTTCTTCGACGAGCTCGGCTCGCCCGGCGGTGCCAGCAAGCTCGGTCTGATCGAGCGCGACCACCCCTTCGTCGCCGCGCTGCCGCCGCAGAACCAGTAGAGCGGCCCGCACACGCGCCGCCTCGGTCCCGTACGGCCTGATCCTCCGGTCGCTGTACGGGACCGAGGCGTTTGCGGTGTCCGCCCGCGCATCCGTGCCGTGGCCCGTACCGGCGTACGGGGCGTACGTACGAGAAAGTGAGCCCGATCCCGTGTCCGCAGTCTCCGACCGGCTTCCCACCTTCCCCTGGGACAAGCTGGAGCCCTTCAAGGCGACCGCCGCAGCTCACCCGGGCGGCATCGTCGACCTGTCCGTCGGCACCCCGGTCGACCCGGTGCCCGAGCTGATCCAGAAAGCTCTGGTCGCGGCGGCGGACTCGCCCGGCTATCCCACCGTGTGGGGCACGCCCGAGCTGCGGGACGCGCTCACGGGCTGGGTGGAGCGACGACTCGGCGCGCGGGACGTCACCCACCGTCATGTCCTGCCGATCGTCGGTTCCAAGGAACTGGTCGCCTGGCTGCCGACCCAGCTCGGCCTCGGCCCAGGCGACAAGGTCGCCCATCCGCGCCTCGCCTACCCGACGTACGAGGTCGGCGCGCGGCTAGCCCGGGCGGAGCACGTGGTCTACGACGACCCGACCGAGCTGGACCCGACGGGCCTGAAGCTGCTGTGGCTGAACTCCCCGTCGAACCCGACCGGCAAGGTGCTGTCCGCCGCGGAGCTCACCCGGATCGTCGCCTGGGCCCGCGAGCACGGCGTCCTCGTCGTCTCCGACGAGTGCTACATCGAGCTGGGCTGGGAGGCCGACCCGGTCTCGGTGCTGCACCCCGACGTGTGCGGCGGCTCCTACGAGGGGATCGTCTCGGTCCACTCGCTGTCCAAGCGCTCGAACCTGGCCGGCTACCGCGCCGCGTTCCTCGCGGGCGACCCCGCCGTGCTCGGCGAGCTCCTCGCGATCCGCAAGCACGGCGGCATGATGACCTCCGCGCCGACCCAGGCCGCCGTGGTCGCCGCTCTCTCGGACGACACGCACGTCCGGGAGCAGCGTGAGCGCTACGCGGCCCGCCGCACCGCCCTGCGCGAGGCCCTCCTGGGCCACGGCTTCCGGATCGAGCACAGCGAGGCGAGCCTCTACCTCTGGGCGACCCGGGACGAGTCCTGCTGGTCCACGGTGGCCCACCTGGCCGAGCTGGGCATCCTGGTGGCCCCCGGTGACTTCTACGGCGAGGCGGGCGAGCGGTTCGTCCGCGTGGCCCTCACCGCCTCGGACGAGCGGGTGGCGGCCGCGGTGGAACGCCTGCGCTGACCGGCCGAGGGGCGGGAGCGCCCGCGCCGAGCGGCGAAACGGGGTCCGGGGAAGCACATCCCCGGACCCCGTCGCCGTACGTCCCGCCGGGCTAGCCCAGCGGCAGGGCGCTCATCGGGAGCTGTCCCGTCGGCAGGCCGCCCTTGGTCACGGCGTCCGTCGGCAGGCCGCTCGAGGACGCGGTCCTCGCGGTGTCACCGATGAGCCCTCCGGCCTGGCCGGCCGCGGTTCCGGCCACCTTCCGCGCGGCGGGCGCCGCCTTCCTGGCGACCTTGGTGCCGGCCTTGCCCGCGGGCGGCAGGGCCTTCTCGACCGCCGTGCCGCCGGTGATCCCGGTGGCGCGGTGCGTGGCTCCGTCGAGTGTGGGGCCGACGTTCGCCCCGTCCAGGGCGGTCAGCCCGCCGAGGCCGGGGGTGGGCGGCAGGTCGACGGCCGCGCTCGCGGAGCCGGCCGCGCCGACCACGGGTGCCGCTCCGGCCGCGACGAGCAGCGCGACACGGGCGATCCGGCGGGTCAGGGAGAGGGACATGGTGCTCCTTAGACGGAAGGGAACGAGCAGTCGTCCTGCCGGAGCCGATCGGCCGAGTCGATCGGGAGGTGATCGTTCCGGGCTCGGACGCAGTGACTACCGCTCGAAGTCCGCGAAGGTTGCGGTGGCCCGCCGTAAAGAGTTGGCAATGCGTCGCATTATCGGTTGTGGATAAAAACGGGCAAACGATATCCGGTCAAAGGGTTCGTGGAGTGGCCACGGCCCTTTGTTTCCAAGGGTTTTCACGCACCGGGGGTGAGTGCCCGAAAGGGCGCGCACATCGCCGGCCCCCGGTGTCCGCGTCCTCCCCAGGGGTGAGGTCCCGTACTACTGCCCGGTCATGATCCGGACCTCGCCCGCGGTGTCCTCCGCCTCCGTGCCGCTCTTGTCGTCCGCCGTGCGCCACGAGCCCTCCGCCGTTCCCGCGGTCCACTCGCGCCCCGCGTACGACACCCGGTCGATGTGCAGGGCCGAGGAGTTGGCGACGGCCCAGTGCGCCAGCTCCCAGCCGCGGCGCAGCTCCGTGGCGCCGGAGCCGGACCCCTCGCGCACGGGGACGGTCACGGTCCGGTCGGCGCTCCCCGTGGCGGCGGGGGCCGCGGAGGCCGAGGAGGCGGGGGAATCCGTGGAGACCGGCGAATCCGAGGGGGCCGCGGACTTCGGGGCGGCCGGTGCCGGTGACACGGCGGAACCCGCGGTGTCCACCGTGGCACCCGCCTCCTGGAACACATCCCGTCCGAAGTCCCGCGCGAGCGCGGCGCGCACCGGCGCCGGACCGCCCGCCGGAGTCGTCGCGGCCGGGCGCCCCTGACAGGTCAGCGTGGCCGCCGCGCGGCCGGTCAGGGCGGCGGCGAGCAGCGTGGCGTCCGGCTCGTGCTTGGCGTACGCCTGCGGGAAGCCGCTGTGCTGCACCCGCTGCGCCGCGACCGTGAGCGGCAGCCGTGAGTACCCGGGCACCTTGGCCAGGTGCTCGTAGAAGATGCCCGCCGCGTACGTCGGGTCCATGATCTGCTTCTCGGTGCCCCAGCCCTGCGACGGGCGCTGCTGGAACAGACCGAGGGAGTCCCGGTCGCCGTGCCGGATGTTGCGCAGCCCCGACTCCTGGAGCGCCGTCGCGAGGGCGATGGCCACCGCGCGCTCGGGCATGCCGCGCGAGGTGCCGATCGCCGAGATCGTCGCCGCGTTCACCGCTTGTTCGGGAGTGAACTCGTACGACGCGCCGTCGCCGTTGGCGGAGACGACCTTGCACCGGGGCGCGCCCACGCCGCCCGTGAGGTACTGCACGCCGAGGTAACCCGCGACCGCGAGCAGGACCACGAGGGCCCCGCCGAAACGCAGGAGGCGACGGCGGCGTCGCCGGACAGGAGTGGGGGACGGCTCAGACACGCGTACAAGGTACTGGAGAGCGCTGTGGGCGAACCCTGGGGCTGTGGACAACGGCGGCGGGGCCGGGGGATACGACCCCATCCGGCTGCTTTCGGTACCCCCGGGCCGGGCGCGCTAGGGTCGACGCCATGGCCGACACCCCTCTTGACCTCACCCTCGACGCAGCCGAGCTCACCGCGCGGCTCGTCGACTTCCGCTCCGAGAGCGGCGACGAGAAGCCGCTCGCGGACGCCGTCGAGACGGCCCTGCGCGCCCTGCCGCATCTGACGGTCGACCGGTACGGCAACAACGTCGTGGCCCGCACCGACCTGGGCCGCGCCGAGCGGGTCGTCCTGGCCGGTCACATCGACACCGTGCCGATCGCCGGCAACGTGCCCTCCCGCCTCGACGAGAACGGCGTGCTGTGGGGCTGCGGAACCTGTGACATGAAGTCGGGCGTGGCCGTCCAGCTCCGTATCGCGGCCACCGTTCCCGAGCCCAACCGGGACCTCACCTTCGTCTTCTACGACAACGAGGAGGTCGCGGCCGATCTGAACGGGCTGAAGCACGTGGCCGAGGCCCGCCCCGAGTGGCTGCGGGGCGACTTCGCGGTCCTCCTGGAGCCCTCCGACGGACAGGTCGAGGGCGGCTGCCAGGGCACGCTGCGGGTCCTGCTGAAGACCAAGGGCGAACGGGCCCACTCGGCCCGGAGCTGGATGGGCTCGAACGCGATCCACGCGGCCTCCCCGATCCTGGCCGCGCTGGCCGCGTACGAGCCGCGATACCCGGTGATCGACGGTCTGGAGTACCGCGAGGGCCTGAACGCGGTGAAGATCTCCGGCGGGGTCGCCGGCAACGTCATCCCCGACGAGTGCGTCGTCACCGTCAACTTCCGCTACGCGCCCGACCGCACCGAGGAGGAGGCGATCGAGCACGTCCGCGAGGTCTTCGCCGACTGCGGTGTGGCGGAGTTCGTCGTCGACGACCACAGCGGTGCCGCCCTCCCCGGCCTGTCCCACCCGGCGGCGGCCGCGTTCATCGAGGCGGTGGGGGGCACCCCGCAGCCCAAGTACGGCTGGACGGACGTCTCCCGTTTCAGCGGCCTCGGCATCCCGGCGGTCAACTACGGACCCGGCAATCCGCACCTGGCCCACAAGCGGGACGAGCGAGTGGAAACGGCCAAGATCCTCGCGGGCGAACAGCGCCTGCGCGCCTGGCTCACCGCCTGAGGAGCGGCCCGTACCCGTCGGCTGTTCACGGCGGACATGCCCACGTCCCCCCGCCGTAACCAGCGGAGATCTACGCTGGGGCGGAACGACCTTCCCCCGCACCGGTTTCGGCCGGGGCGGGGGAGATCCGTACGCGGAGGGAGTGGACATGGCTACTGGAGACCCGAGGGGCAAGAAGCGGCCACCTGAGGAGCAGCGGCTGGGCCCGGTGCTGCGCAGGCGGGACCAGGTTCAGGCGAGCACCACGGATCAGCGACTGCTGGACGCGGGCGGTCCTTCGGACTGGGTGCACACCGATCCCTGGCGTGTTCTGCGCATCCAGTCGGAGTTCATCGAGGGCTTCGGCACGCTGGCCGAACTCCCGGCCGCGATCAGTGTGTTCGGCTCGGCGCGGACCCCGGTCGGGTCGGCCGAGTACGAGGCGGGTGTCGCTCTCGGCCGCGGCCTGGTGGACGCCGGGTTCGCGGTGATCACCGGTGGCGGACCGGGTGCCATGGAGGCCGCCAACAAAGGCGCCCTGGAGGCGAAGGGCATCTCCGTCGGCCTCGGCATCGAGCTTCCCTTCGAGCAGGGGCTGAACCCGTACGTCGACATCGGCCTGAACTTTCGCTACTTCTTCGTGCGAAAAATGATGTTCGTCAAGTACGCGCAAGGGTTCGTGGTGCTGCCCGGCGGTCTCGGCACCCTCGACGAGCTCTTCGAGGCGCTCACGCTGGTCCAGACCCAGAAGGTCACCCGCTTCCCCATCGTGCTGTTCGGTACGGAGTACTGGGGCGGCCTGGTGGACTGGCTCAAGAACACCCTCGTCGCCCAGGGCAAGGCGGCCGAGAAGGACTTGATGCTGTTCCACGTGACCGACGACGTGGACGAAGCGGTGGCCCTGATGTCGAAGGAGGCCGGCCGCTAGGCGTTCACGGGGTGGGGGTACGGCCGTACCCCCACCCCGTCCGCTACGCCAGTCCGCGCCGGGCCACCGCCGGCGGCCGGTGCCCGGCGATCGACGCCACCATGTCCAGCACCTGACGGGTCTCCGCGACCTCGTGGACGCGGTACACCTGCGCCCCCAGCCACGCCGAGACCGCGGTCGTCGCCAGCGTCCCGAGGACCCGCTCCTTGACCGGCTTGTCGAGCGTCTCGCCGACGAAGTCCTTGTTGGAGAGCGAGACGAGGACCGGCCACCCGGTGGAGACCATCTCCCCGAGCCGCCGTGTCGCCTCCAGACTGTGCCGGGTGTTCTTCCCGAAGTCGTGTCCGGGATCGATGAGCACCGACTCGCGGGGCACCCCGAGGGCGACCGCGCGCTCCGCGAGGCCGAGCGTGACCCGCAGGATGTCGGCCATCACGTCCTCGTAGGCGATCCGGTGCGGACGGGTGCGCGGCTCGGACTCCCCGGCGTGCGTGCACACGAGCCCCGCCCCGTACCGGGCGGCCACCTCGGCCAGCCGGGGATCGACCCCGCCCCAGGCGTCGTTGAGCAGGTCGGCGCCGGCCTCGCAGACCGCCTCGCCGACCTCGTGCCGCCAGGTGTCGACACTGATGACCACATCCGGGAAGCGGCGGCGCACCTCGGCGACGAAGCCGACCGTCCGCCGCGCCTCCTCCTCGGCGGTGACCTCCTCGCCCGGACCGGCCTTGACCCCGCCGATGTCGATGATGGCGGCCCCCTCGGACACCGCCTGCTCCACGCGCGCGAGAGCGGGCTCGTCGCGGAAGGTGGCCCCCTGGTCGTAGAAGGAGTCCGGGGTCCGGTTCACGATCGCCATGATCACCGGCTCGTGCGCCTCGAATTCGCGCCTGCCCAGCCTGAGCATCCCCTGTGACCTCTCCCCGTCAGTCGCACCGATAAGCCGCCTGCGACCTTAACTGTCACACTCGCATGGCACGATCGGAGCCTGACACTTCCAGCGTCAGACTGCTTTCGTCAGCACCAGTAATTTCGCGCCGACGCGACCCGCGCCGGCACCAGAGCGTGGGGACCTCAGCGATGTTCATGTTCTTGTTCCTGGTCGTCGCCCTCGCCGTCGTGGTCGCCGCGGTGACCCTGTCCGTGGTGGGCGGCGGTGAGCGCGCGCCCCTTCCCGACGCCGAGCCCGAGCGGCTGCACGATCCGCTGCCGTACGACCGCCCGGTGCACAAGGGGGACGTGGACGCCCTGCGTTTCGCCGTCACCGTGCGCGGCTACCGCATGACGGACGTCGACGACGCCCTGGGCCGGCTCGGCGCCGAGATCGGCGAGCGGGACGCCCGGATCGCCGATCTGGAGTCGGCGCTCGCGGGGGCCCGCGCGGCGAGCGGCACCACCTCGCTGCGCAAGCACCCCGAGGACGAGCGATGAGCGACGCGCTGGCCGGACCCGACGGACTGCTGCGCTGCCCCTGGGCGCTGTCCACCGAGGACTACGTGGCGTATCACGACGAGGAGTGGGGCAGGCCCGTCCGCGGCGACGACGCCCTCTACGAGCGGCTGTGCCTGGAGGCCTTCCAGTCGGGGCTGTCGTGGATCACCATCCTGCGCCGCCGCCCCGGCTTCCGCGCGGCCTTCGCGGACTTCGAGATCGCCAAGGTCGCGCTGTTCACTGAGGCCGACGAGGAGCGCCTGCTCGCCGACGCGGGGATCATCCGCAACGGCGCCAAGATCCGGGCGACCGTCGCCAACGCGCGCGTGCTGGCCACGTGGGAGCCGGGCGAGCTGGACGAGTTCGTCTGGTCCTTCGCCCCCGATCACACCGCGCGTCCGGCCCCCGAGAAGCTCTCCGACGTACCGGCGGTCACCGACGAGTCGACCGCCCTGTCCAAGGCGCTCAAGAAGCGCGGCATCCGCTTCGTGGGCCCGACGACGGCGTACGCCCTGATGCAGGCGTGCGGCCTGGTGAACGACCACCTGGCCGACTGCGCGGTGCGCGACGCCGGCTGACCCGGACGCCCTCACGGACGTGGAGGGGGTCCGCCGCGGGCCGGCCCCGCGGTCCGCGGCGGACCCCCGAGGTTCAGCGCCCCAGGTACTTGGGCTTCTCCTTGTTCACGAACGCCTGGACCGCGATGGCGTGGTCCTCGGAGGCACCGGCCCGCGCCTGGAGTTCGTCCTCCTTCTCCAGGGTCTCCTCCAGCGAGTGGGTGAGCCCGAAGGCGACCGACTCCTTCAGGGCGGCGTACGCCAGCGTCGGCCCGGAGGCCAGGGCGCGCGCCACCTTCTCCGCCTCGGCCCGCACCTCGCCGGCCGGAACCAGCCGGTTCGCGATGCCCAGTTCGTACGCCTCCTGGGCGCTGATGCTGCGGGGGAAGAGCAGCAGGTCGGCGGCACGGCTCGGGCCGATCACCCGCGGCAGCGTCCAGGAGATCCCCGAGTCTGCGGTCAGCGCGACACCGGCGAAGGACGTGTTGAAGGCGGCCGTGTCGGAGACGACGCGGTAGTCCGCGGCCAGCGCGAAACCGAAGCCGGCCCCGGCCGCGACACCGTTGACCCCGGCCACCACGGGCTTCGCGGCGCCGACCAGCGCTCGCACGATGGGGTTGTAGTGCTCGCGGACGGTCCTCATCGTCCCGCCCGACCCCGACTCCCGGTCGGCGGCCAGCAGCCCGATGTGCTCCTTGAGGTCCTGGCCGACGCAGAACGCCCGGTCACCGGCCGCGGTCAGCAGGATGGCCCGTACGGCGTCGTCCGCGGCGGCTTCCTGCGCCGCGTCCCGGAAGGCGACCTTGGTCTCGACGTTCATCGCGTTCATCGCCTCGGGGCGGTTCAGTGTGATCGTCGCGAGTCCGTCGCTCACCTCGTAGAGCACGGTGTCGGCCATGGTGGGTCCCTTCCGGGGGTCGCGGCTCGTCGTACCGGCCGGTACGTCCTGTGTCCGATGACAGCATGGCGGAGATCACCGGCGGTGGGCGCGGGGCCTCCATGTGACCTGCGTCAAAGAATTCCGCGCCGTGAAGGCCGATGCGGCGGCGCAGTATCGCAGCCACATCGCCGAATTGGGTGGTTTTGCTCAAGCGCGTTGCGCAAGCGATGCCGACTGATGTTGGTCATCGGGTCCTGAGATGCGAGATAATGGCCTGGAAGCAATGTGTTCGATGCCGGTGACGTGTGTCCTATGAGAGGACGTGCGTGCCCTCCGAGGGGGCCGTCGGCGACGATGAGCTGGTTTCAGGAAGGGGAACGAGCATGGCGGCCATGAAGCCGCGGACGGGCGATGGCCCGCTCGAGGTGACCAAGGAGGGGCGGGGCATCGTCATGCGCGTTCCGCTCGAAGGCGGCGGGCGGCTCGTCGTCGAGCTGACCCCTGACGAGGCCGACGCGCTCGGCGACGCCCTCAAGAAGGTCGTCGGCTGACGCGGAACGCGACCCTTACCTCTTCGGCTTCCCCGGCATCGCACATGGTGCCGGGGAAGCCGTGTTTTCGCCGTCGTACGGGACCGCCGTGCCGCCTCGAACGGCGGGAACGGGCAGGTCAGCGCTTGACCGCGCACAGCAGGCCGTCGCCCACCGGCAGCAGCGAGGGCACCAGCTCCTGGCTCTCGCGCACCGCGCGCAGCAGCTCGCGCAGCCGGGTCACCTCGACCGGCTGCGGCCCCGAGTCGACGGTGCGGCCGTCCGCGAAGACGCCCTCGAAGGCGACGAGTCCGCCCGGGCGCAGCAGGCGCAACGATTCAGCGAGGTAGTCCAGGCTCTCCAGCCGGTCGCCGTCGCAGAAGACCAGGTCGTATCCGGCGTCGGCGAGACGGGGCAGGACGTCCAGCGCGCGGCCCGGGATGAAGCGGGCCCGGTTGCTGGCGAACCCGGCGGCGCGGAAGGCCTGGCGGGCGAACTGCTGGCGCTCCGGCTCCGGATCCACGGTGGTCAGTACCCCGTCCGGCCGCATGCCGTGCAGAAGATGAATTCCGGAGACGCCGGTCCCGGTACCGATCTCGGCGACCGCCTTCGCGTCCACGGTGGCGGCGAGCATGCGCAGCGCGGCGCCCGTGCCGGGTGACACCGAGCGCAGGCCGGCCTCGTGGGCCCGGTCCCGGGCCCAGCGCAGCGCCTCGTCCTCGGCGACAAAGGCGTCGGCGAACGCCGCCCAGCTCGTCTGCCGGTTGCCGGTAATGACCCTCTCCTGTCCCCGTGGTTGCCTGGGCGTGACTGTATCCGTTGGTGCTGGGAACCTGCGGATGGGACCGGGCGTTTAGAGGGGTGGGAGAACCGAGCGGGGGGAAGTCGATGGGTCGGTACACGGAGCGGGGCCGCGGGCGGACGTCGGCGGACCCATATGAGCCCGTATCAAATTCGCGTAAAACCGCTTATCCGGAGCTAACGGGCGAGGTGGCTATGGTAGGGGCTCCACTGGACACCACCAGAGCCGACAGGGGAGGTGCGGCTGCGCCTGTGGATCGGGGAGGAGTGCTGCGGCGCCTGCTCAGATCGACCGGTGAGCCGAAATCCGTGACCGACAACGCCGACCAGCTCCCCGTTGCTGCCCGCGCGCAGACCGCGACGTTCACCACCGACGCGGAGGCGCAGGCATGGACTCCGCCCACCTGGGAGGAGATCGTCAGCACCCACAGCGGTCGCGTCTACCGTCTCGCCTACCGCCTCACGGGCAACCAGCACGACGCCGAGGACCTCACCCAGGAAGTCTTCGTCCGCGTCTTCCGCTCGCTGTCGACCTACACGCCCGGCACCTTCGAGGGCTGGCTCCACCGCATCACCACGAACCTCTTCCTCGACATGGTGCGGCGCAAGCAGCGCATCCGCTTCGACGCCCTCGGCGACGACGCGGCCGAGCGGCTGCCCAGCCGTGAGCCCTCCCCGCAGCAGGTCTTCAACGACGCGCACTTCGACGCCGACGTCCAGCAGGCGCTGGACACCCTCGCGCCCGAGTTCCGCGCCGCAGTCGTCCTCTGCGACATCGAGGGACTGTCCTACGAGGAGATCGCCGCGACCCTGGGCGTCAAGCTCGGTACGGTCCGTTCCCGGATCCACCGCGGCCGCTCCCAGCTCCGCAAGGCCCTGGCACACCGGTCTCCCGAGGCCCGCGCCGAGCGTCGCTCGTTCGCGGCCCGTGTGCCCGTGCTGGGGGGAGGGGGCGCGACCGCGTGAGTGGAACCCGTCCCACCCCTGCCGAGCAGCACCTCGGGGACCGACTTTCCGCCCTGGTGGACGGAGAGCTCGGTCATGAGTCGCGCGACCGCGTCCTGGCCCACCTCGCCACCTGCGCCAAGTGCAAGGCCGAGGCCGACGCCCAGCGCCGACTGAAGAACGTCTTCGCGGAGATGGCCCCGCCGCCGCCCTCCGAGAGCTTCCTCGCCCGCCTCCAGGGACTCCCCGGGGGAGGCGACTCCGACAGCCCGCGACTGAACGGCGGCAGCTTCGGCGGCGGACTGCCCGGCGGCCCGACGGGCTCCGGACTGTCCGGCGGCTTCGGAATGCGGGGCGGGACCTTCGGGTACGTGCCCGCCGGACCGCACGCCGATGTACTGCCTCCCGCTCCGGGGCGCGGCTTCCGCATCCACGACGTCAGCCGCCACGAGGCCGACCGGTCCGCCTCGCGCGGACTGCGGTTCGCCTTCGTCGCCGCGGGCGCGGTGTCGCTCGCGGCCGTCGCGCTCGGCGGAGTGACCACCGGCATGCCCGGGGACACGGACGCGCGCGGAGGCGCCGGCGCCGGAAGCAACGTCACGCCGTCCCGGTCCCAGGGCACGGGGGCGACCTCGACTCCCGAGTCGCAGCGCCGCCGGTCCACCGGACCGCTGCTCGCCCAGGGCGAGCGGTCGCTCGGCAACGGTCCGGTGGCGCCGACCTCGGTGTCCGCCCCGCTGCTGCCGGGAGTTCCCGCTCCGGTGGGCCGCGGCCAGGACGCCGTGCACACGCTGACGACACCGGTGGTCGCCGGTGCCGCCGCGATGTCCCCTCTCATACGTCCCCTCACCGACGTCCAGCCGCTCACACCGACCCGGGCTCCGGGTCTGCTCGCCGCCCCCGCCGCGACACCGTCCCCCACTTCGTCCCCGTACTCCACCCCTCGTAACGCCCGCTGACACCGCCCTCTGCGCGTCGGCCCGGGAACCTGGTTGAATCCGGGGTGGGCCGCGTCCGCGGGAGGGATCACGGACGCGGAGGCGACAAGTCTGTGGTGGCCGTCGGCGCGTTGTGCCGCGGGCCGGGTGTGGGGAGAGCATGAACGAGGGCAGGCCCACGAACGCGAAGTGGTGGAGTCGACCCCGGCCCGAGGCCGAGGAGAGGGACACCGCACCGGCTCACCCCACGGAACCGGATCCCACCCACCCCGACGCCCCGACGCCCACGGACGGCGCCGTACCGGCGGCGCCCGAGCCGCACCCGGGAGACGCCCACGGGGGCGACACCGGCGGCGACGGTGGGGACTTCGAGCTTCAGGAGCCCGCCGCGCGGCGCCCCGCCCCCCTGCACGCGCCCGACCCCTACGGCACGCCGCCCTACGGCCGCCCCGGCCCCTGGGCGCCCGCCCCGCCGGTCCAGCACCCCGCCGGGCCCACGGCCCATCCGGCCCCGGTCGCCTCCGACGTGCCCGTCGCCTCCGACGTGCCCGTCGCCTCCGACGTGCCCGTCGCCTCCGACGTGCCCGTCGAGCCGGTCGAGCCCGTCGAGCCGGCCGCGCCCGTCGAGGCCGCCACCCCCGATCCCTGGCGGAACTACGACCCCTGGGCCGCCACGCCCGGCTCCCCGCGGGAGCACGGCGGCCTCCGGCACAGCGGACCCTTCCAGCAGAACGGCGTCGCCGTGCCCACCGTGGCGCAGCGGCGCGGGAGGGCGAGGAAGTCCCTGGCCCTCGCCGCCGTCGTGCTCGCGCTGGTGTCCGGCGGCGTGGGCGGCGTCGTGGGGGCCTATCTGGAGCGGAACGGGGGACTGACGGACGTCGAGCTGCCGCAGGCCGCCAGGGAGGCCCCGGGGCGCGCCCCGGACAGCGTCGCCGGGATCGCGGCCCACGCGCTGCCCGGCGTCGTCACCCTGCATGTGCACGGCAGCGAGGAGGACGGCACCGGAACCGGCTTCGTACTCGACGGCGAGGGACACATCCTCACCAACAACCACGTGATCGACCCCGCCGGCGGGAACGGCACGATCACCGTGACGTTCAGCGGCGGCGAGACGGCGAAGGCCCGGGTCGTCGGGCACGACAGCGGCTACGACCTCGCCGTGGTCAAGGTCACCGGAGTCGGTGGTCTGGCCCCGATAGCGCTGGGCAACTCCGACAGCGTCCAGGTCGGCGACCCGGTCGTCGCCATCGGCGCGCCCTTCGACCTCGCCAACACGGTCACCTCCGGGATCATCAGCGCCAAGGACCGGCCCATCACGGCGGGCGGCGAGAAGGGCGACGGCAGCGACGTCTCGTACGTGGACGCCCTCCAGACCGACGCACCGATCAACCCGGGCAACTCGGGCGGGCCGCTGCTCGACTCCCGGGCCCGTGTCATCGGCATCAACAGCGCCATCCGTTCCGCCGACAGCGGCTCCGACCTGGGGACCGGTCAGGCCGGTTCCATAGGGCTCGGCTTCGCCATCCCCGTGAACCAGGCCAAGCGCGTCGCCGAGGAGCTCATCAACACCGGCAGGGCCACCCACCCTGTGATCGGTGTCACGCTCGACATGAACTACACGGGCGACGGAGCGCGGGTCGGCGCCAAGGCCGCCGGGGGCGGCGCCTCCGTCACGGTCGGCGGTCCCGGCGCCAAGGCGGGCATCAAGGCCGGTGACGTCATCACCGAGGTCGACGGCACACGGGTCCACTCCGGCGAGGAACTCATCGTGAAGACCCGCGCCCACCGGCCCGGAGACCACCTCCGGCTGACCGTCAGGCGGGGCGGCGCGGACCGGACGATCACCCTGGTCCTCGGTTCGGCGGACGGCGGCTGAGCGGTGCCGACGACCGGGCCCGCGAGTGACACGAACCTCACAGTCGAGCACGACGTCCCAGCTCCGGACGGCAAACAGCAGGGAAAACCCGCGGTGCGCGCGAAGGCGGAAGCCTCGGGACAGTTCCGGACGGACGGGATCGACGGGTACGGTTGGATGCGGCCCGGACCACGGAAGACTCCCGAGGGCCGAGGACCGAGGTCATCGCGAGGAGCTACAGGTGTTCAATGACGTAGGACCGCTCGAGCTGGTGACGCTCGTCGTCCTGGCCGTGCTCGTCTTCGGTCCCGACAAGCTCCCGAAGATGATTCAGGACGTCTCGCGCACGATCCGCAAGATCCGCGAGTTCTCGGAGAGCGCCAAGGCGGACATCCGCGACGAACTCGGCCCGGAGTTCAAGGACTTCGAGTTCGAGGATCTCAACCCCAAGACGTTCATACGCAAGCAGCTCGACAACGACGAGCTGGGGCTCAAGGAGATCCGCAACGGCTTCGACCTGAAGAAGGAGATGGCCGAGGTCACGGACGCGGTGCACAGCAGCGAGTCCGGCTCCTCCGCGTCCGGCGGCTCCGTCGACATGACGAAGACGTCCGGTGGCTCCGTCGACATGACGAAGAAGCGCGAGAAGCTCGACGGCGACGAGCGCCCGCCGTACGACGCCGACGCCACCTGATCCCCTCAGGACCCCGTCCGATCCCCGTACGGCACCGTCTGATCCGTACGGAGTATCGCGGAGCGGCCCGTCGTACGAGTGCGGCCGCCGCCGGGCGGCCATGACCCTCTCGGGGCGCGGAACCCTGCCCCGAGACGGGCGGACACGGTCCCGGACCGCCTCCCGCCACAGGCCGCCGCCAGGCCCCGCGCGGTCCGAATACGCCGTTCGCGCACCTTACGCGCCGGGCGCTTTCGACGCTGCTCCGAGCAGGGTGGCTATGCTGCCCAGTTGTTGTGCGGACCGACAAGGTCGCCCGAGGGGGGTGGGCCGCCCGGTCCGACGAGAGCGAGGAGGCGTCCGGCAATGGAGACGACAAGTCGGGTAGGCGCGCAGGCGCCGGCCGCGGAGGGTGGCCAACAGGTCCCCACCGCCCGGCGTACGGTCGACGGCTACCTGCTGGCGCCCTTCCCCTGGTACGGCCTCGACGAGGCCTTCACGGGGCAGCGCTGGCTGATGCAGGTGGGCACCTCCGCGGACGGCATGGTCGAGCACGGTTCCGTCGGACACGGGGACGAGCCCTCGGTGCGCCCCGAGCCGGGCGAGGACAAGGAGCGGTTCGCGGTGGTGGTCACCGTCGCCGCCAGCCCCGTACGGCGCAGCGCGGACGGCACGGGACTGCTGGAGGCCACCTCGGTGTCCTCGGCGGCCTGGCTGGCCGGTGTGGGGCTGCTGTCCTTCACCTGGCCCGGCCAGATGGACCACAGCCTGCGCGACGACTGGCTGGACCAGCAGACCGAGACCGCTTGGGTGCTGGCCGACGACCTGGACGGCTCGGACTGGTCGACCCTGTCGCTGCCCGTGGACGGCGTTCCCACGCCGTTCCACTACCGCGAGTCCGAGTTCGGCTGGGTCCTCGCGGGTTCCACCCAGGAAGGCGTCCACGTGGGCGCGTACGGGCGGGGGATGAGCGCGTACGGGCTCGGCTTCGCGGTGATCAAGGACATCGCGTCCTACGCCTAGGACATCGCGTCCTGCGCGTAGGAGATCGGGTCCTGCGCCAAGGAGATCGGTTCCTGCATGAAGGAGGGGGCGCCGTCCGACACGGACGGCGCCCCCTCCTTCGTACGAGAGACCCGGGAACCCTAGAACTTGTTGCGCGGGGTGATGCCCAGCGACATGCCCGACAGGCCGCGCTGGCGGCCGCCCAGCTTGCCGGCGATGGCGCGCAGCGCGGAGCCGGCGGGGGAGTCGGGGTCGGTCAGGACGACCGGCTTGCCCTCGTCGCCGCCCTCGCGCAGCCGGACGTCGATCGGAATGGAGCCGAGGACCGGGACGGTCGCTCCGGTGGTGCGGGTCAGGCCGTCGGCGACCGACTGGCCGCCACCGGTGCCGAACACGTCGACCATCTCGTCGCAGTGCGGGCAGGGCAGCCCCGCCATGTTCTCGACCACGCCCACGATCTTCTGGTGGGTCTGCACGGCGATGGAGCCGGCCCGCTCCGCGACCTCGGCCGCCGCCTGCTGCGGGGTCGTCACGACCAGGATCTCGGCGTTCGGGACGAGCTGGGCGACGGAGATCGCGATGTCGCCGGTGCCCGGCGGGAGGTCCAGGAGCAGGACGTCCAGGTCGCCCCAGTACACGTCCGCCAGGAACTGCTGGAGCGCGCGGTGGAGCATCGGGCCGCGCCAGACGACCGGCGCGTTGCCCGGGGTGAACATGCCGATGGAGATGACCTTCACACCGTTCGCGGACGGCGGCATGATCATGTTCTCGACCTGGGTCGGCCGGCCCTCCGCGCCGAGCATGCGCGGCACCGAGTGGCCGTAGATGTCGGCGTCCACGACACCGACCTTGAGGCCGTCGGCGGCCATAGCGGCCGCCAGGTTCACGGTGACCGAGGACTTGCCGACACCGCCCTTGCCGGACGCGACGGCGTAGACGCGGGTGAGCGAGCCGGGCTTGGCGAAGGGCACCTCGCGCTCGGCGGTGCCGCCCTTCAGCGCGGTCGCCAGCTCACGGCGCTGTTCGTCGCTCATCACGTCGAGTTCGACGTCGACACGCGTGACGCCCTCGACCCGCGAGACCGCCTCCGTCACCCGCTGGGTGATCGTGTCGCGCATGGGGCAGCCGGAGACCGTCAGGTACACGGCGACCGCGACCACGCCATCCGCACCGATCTCCACCGATTTGACCATCCCCAGTTCGGTGATGGGTCGGTTGATCTCGGGGTCGTTCACCGTCGCCAGTGCTTCACGCACCGCGTCTTCCGTAGCCATAGGGACGATGGTACGGCGCGACCCATGTGCCCCGGAAAGCCCTGTCACCGGTCGTCTACGTCACGTCCCCGCGACCGATCCGCCGGGAATACGACCCGGCCGTCCCCGTGGCCGTCGGGATGGCGCTCCTCCAGCTCCTTGACCAGGTCCTGGAGCTCGTTGCGGATCCAGTCGCGGGTGGCGACCTCGCCCAGGCCCATCCGCAGCGCCGCGATCTCGCGGGTGAGGTACTCGGTGTCGGCGATGGACCGCTCGTTCTGCTTGCGGTCCTGTTCGAGGTTGACCCGGTCGCGGTCGTCCTGCCGGTTCTGCGCGAGCAGGATCAGCGGGGCGGCGTAGGAGGCCTGGAGCGACAGCATCAGGGTAAGGAAGATGAACGGGTAGTTGTCGAAGCGTAGGTCGTTCGGCGCGAAGATGTTCCAGACGACCCACAGGATGATGACGACCGTCATCCAGACGATGAACCGTCCGGTGCCGAGGAAGCGGGCGATGCGCTCGGAGAGCCGCCCGAAGGCCTCCGGGTCCCACTCGGGCAGCAGCCTGTGCCGTGGCGGCTTCGGCTGGTCGAGCCGGGTGCGCGGGCGGGGGGCCGCCGTCGCCCCCGTGGCGGCCCGCTCACGGGCCTCACGGTCGGGCGCCATGGCGTCCCTCCCCGCCCCGCGGGCCCTCCGGGTCCCGGCGGCCGTCCGCGGGGCCGCGGGCGTCGGGGACGCCCTCACGGCCGCTCCCGTCGCTCCCGTCGCTCCCGTCGGTCTCGTCCGTCCCGGTCCCGTCGGTCCTGTCGGTCCCGCGCCCGTCGTCGCCGTCGTCCCGCTCCGCGTGCATGCTCTCGTGCACGCCCTCGTCGAGGTGGAACTCCGTCTCCCGCCAGTCCTCGGGCAGCATGTGGTCCAGTACGTCGTCCACGGTCACCGCGCCGAGCAGCGAGCCGCTCTCGTCGACGACGGGGGCCGCGACCATGTCGTACGTCGCGAAGAACCCGGCGACCACCGGCAGCTCGTCCTCCGGGGCCAGCGGCTGGAGGTCGTCGTCGACGAGCGAGCCGACCAGCGTGGGCGGCGGATCGCGCAGCAGCCGCTGGAAGTGCACAGCCCCCAGGTACTTGCCCGTCGGTGTCTCGTCCGGCGGGCGGCACACGTACACCTGGGCGGCGAGCGCGGGGGAGAGGTCGGGGTTGCGGACCCGGGCGAGAGCGTCGGCGACGGTCGCGTCGGGCCGCAGCACGATGGGCTCGGTGGTCATGAGGCCGCCCGCCGTCCGTTCCGCGTAGGCCATCAGCCGCCGGACGTCCGCCGCCTCGCCGGGCCGCATCAGCGTCAGCAGCCGCTCCACGTCCTCGGTGGGCAGCTCGGCCAGCAGGTCGGCCGCGTCGTCGGGGTCCATCGCCTCCAGGACGTCCGCCGCGCGCTCCTCCTTGAGCTTGCCGAGGATCTCGATCTGGTCGTCCTCGGGCAGTTCCTCCAGGACGTCGGCGAGGCGGTCGTCGTCGAGCGCGGCGGCCACCTCGCCGCGCCGCTTGGGCGACAGATGGTGCAGCACGTTCGCGAGGTCGGCGGGCCGGAGCTGCTCGAAGGTGGCCAGCAGGCTCTCCGCGCCCTGTCCGTGCTCCTCCAGCGAGAAGCCGGTGACGGAGGACCAGTCGACCGTCATCGTCTCGCCCTTGGACCGCCGGAAGGCGCCGGCGCGGCCCTTGCGCACGAAGACCCGGCCGATCTCCCACTCCCTGCGGGCCAGGAGCTGCTGGATCGACACGTCCAGGACCGTCACCTCCTCCCCCGTCTCGACGAGGGTCACGAGCCGGTCGAGCAGCTCACCGAAGACGAGCCGTTCGGTGGGCCGCTGCTCGAAGCGGCGCACGTTCAGGACGCCGGTCGTGATGACCTGGCCGGACTCGATGCCGGTCACCCGGGTCATGGGCAGGAAGATGCGGCGGCGCGTGGACAGTTCGACGACGAGGCCGAGCATGCGCGGCGGCCGGCGTCCGACCCGGAGCATGGCGACGAGGTCCCGCACACGGCCCACCTGGTCGCCGTTCGGGTCGAAGACGGCGACGCCGGACAGGTGCGAGACGAAGATCCGGGGGGCGGCTGCGGCCATGCCCGGGCCTCCTTCGCTTCGATGCGTTCTGTGCCGGTCTGTCCGCTCGGGTGGGCTTCAGGCTAGCCCGTCCCGGTCGGGTACGCCCTGGTGGGCGGTCCGGACGGACTGCCTCCGCCGGGCGGGTGTCGCACCGGTACGCTGCCGTACGCCGTTTGAGGACCGCGCACGAGAGGCAGCCCCACCTGTGACCGCAATTCCCCAGGGCCGTTCCAGCAGAGCCCTGACGGTGGCCGCGATGTGCGCACTGGCCGTGACAGCGACGGGTCTGACGGGGTGCGGCAGCGAGGACCCGGACGCGGGCACGAACGGGGTGGGCAAGCTGTCCGCCGCCGTCATCCAGGCGAAGGCGAAGTCGGCGGCCGAGAAGGCGTCGACCGTGCGGCTCTCCGGGACCGTCGTCTCGGGCGGCACCACGTACACCCTCGACATGCGCCTCAAGTCCGACGGCGGCAGCGGTTCGGTCACCTCCAAGGGCGCCGGGTTCCGGCTGCTGCGGGTCGGCAGGCACCTCTTCCTCAAGGCGGACGCCGAGTTCTGGGCCCATGAGGACGGCGAGAGCGACGGCAAGCCGGCGGACACCGCGGCGGCGGGCAAGCTGGAGGGCATGTACGTGAAGGTGCCGACCGGCGACCCCGTGTACAAGCGCTTCAGCGGCTTCACCGACAAGGACGTCCTGCTCGACGGGCTGCTCGGTCTGCACGGCACCCTCGCCAAGGACGGACACCACGAGCAGGACGGCGTCCGCACGATCCGCATCTCCGGCGACAAGGGCGCGGGCGGCACCCTGGACGTCTCCCTCACGGGCACCCCGTACCCGGTCCTGCTCGGGCGGGCGGGCAACGCCGGCACCCTCCGGTTGACCGACTGGGGCAAGGACTTCCCGCTCGCGGAGCCGCCGAAGAAGGACACGGTCGACTACGGGCAGCAGCTCCCCTCGTCGTGACCCGGCCCGGCCCGCGTGCCGGGCGGGGTCATCCCTCTCCGGCCGGCGTTCCGGGCGGTCCGGCCCGGTCCGCGACCGGTGGCCGCCGGGCGACAGGCCCGGACAGGTCCTAGCCCCGCTTGCGCCGCTTCAGCAGGAGGCGGGGGAGCGCCGCCGGAACCGGGCGGCGGGTCGTCGCCGGGGTCGGCAGCGGCCGCTCGGCGAGCGAGCCCTCGGGCAGCCCGGCGGTCGCGCCCGTCGGTTCCAGGCGCACCACCCGGCATTCACGTGCCCAGCGCTCCGGCATGGCCTCGCCGTCCGGGGCGTTCAGCCGCTTGCCCTTGAGCTCCCCGACGGCCGCCTCCCACTCGGGGGTGCCCGCGGCGAGTTCCACGACCGTGCCGGACCAGGTGACGAGCCGCCCGCCCTTGTCCTTGCTGCGTACGGTGACTTCCGCGTGCCCTCCGTCGGTCAGCCCCGGCAGCGGCTGCTCGCCGGGCCCGTCGCCGACCAGGCAGGCCGCGCCGTCGTGCCACACGTGCCACAGCGCGCGGGTGGGCCCCTCCTCGCCCGGACCGGACGACGAGGGCGCGCCCGCGCCCCGCACCCAGATCAGCCCGGACTTCTTGGTGGCCTCCTCGACGAGGGCCTGGTCGAGCAGCTCTTGCGTCATGGGGCTCAGACTATCCAGCGCGCGCTACAGCCAGCCGTTGCGCTTCAGGATGCGGTGGATGGACAGACAGAGGCCGACCGTGATGCCCATGACCACCGGGTAGCCGTAGCGCGCGTGCAGCTCGGGCATGTGCTCGAAGTTCATGCCGTACACACCGCACACCATCGTCGGTACGGCGACGATGGCGGCCCACGAGGTGATCTTGCGCATGTCCTCGTTCTGCGCCACGGAGGCCTGGGCGAGGTTCGCCTGGAGGATCGAGTTGAGCAGTTCGTCGAAGCCGAGGACCTGCTCCTGCACGCGCGCGAGGTGGTCGGCGACGTCGCGGAAGTACTTCTGGATGTCGGGGTCGATCAGCCGCATCGGGCGCTCGCTCAGGAGCTGCATGGGCCGCAGCAGCGGCGACACCGCCCGCTTGAACTCCAGCACCTCGCGCTTGAGCTGGTAGATCTGCCCGGCGTCCGTACCGCGCGGGGTGCCCTTGCGGCCCGGCGAGAACACCTCGGTCTCGACCTCGTCGATGTCGTCCTGGACGGCGTCCGCGACCGCGATGTAGCCGTCGACGACATGGTCGGCGATCGCGTGCAGCACCGCCGAGGGGCCCTTGGCGAGCAGCTCGGGGTCGTCCTGGAGGCGGTGCCGCAGCGCGCGCAGCGAGCCCTGCCCGCCGTGCCGGACGGTGATGAAGAAGTCCCCGCCGGTGAAGCACATGACCTCGCCGGTCTCGACGATCTCGCTGGTCGCCGTCAGCCGGTCGTGCTCGACGTAGTGGATGGTCTTGAAGACGGTGAACAGGGAGTCGTCGTAGCGCTCCAGCTTGGGCCGCTGGTGGGCCTGGACGGCGTCCTCGACGGCCAGCGGGTGCAGCCCGAACTCGCGGGCGATACCGGCGAATTCGTCCTCGGTGGGCTCGTGCAGACCGATCCACGCGAAGCCGCCGTCGCGCCGTACCTGCCGCATGGCCTCCTGCGGCGTGAGCGGTACGCGCGTGTCGACGCGGGCACCGTCGCGGTAGACGGCGCAGTCGACCACGGCCGACGGAGTGGCGGGGTCACGGGTGGTGTCGTACGAGCCACTGTCCTTGCGCAGGGACGGGCGGGGGCGGACCGCGGCACGCAGGTCACGGATCATCGACATGGCAGGCTCCTTCTCGCAACGGAGGCGGCCGGCGACGGTTGGAACTACCCGGAATGGGGACGTCCTGACTGCGGATGTTTGGTACGTCCACAAAGCGGGGAGCACCGCACCGTCGTGTTGGCAGCTTCGCTGTTGATTCAGATCAGGCAGATCAGGGGTTCAGATCGGACAGATCAGGCGGAAACGAAGCGCTCTTCCGTAGTGCACCGGGCAACGCTGACACGTGTGCACGTGATTGCGGGAGGCGGCAGCCGGCAGGGCTGAGAAACCCGGTGGAACCAGCTACGAACTCAGCGACAGGAAGAGCGGGTGGTACTGCACGATCGACTTCGATCCATTGCAGCCCCACCTCCTCCGGTCGGTCCCCCGTGAGGGACGGTCCATCCCCCGAAGGGGAGTCTGTCTCCCTCCGAAGGGGAGTCAGATCAGTCTCAGTGCGTCGGAGTCGGGGAGCAACTCCCGCAGTGCCGATGAGGGCCTGGGGGCCCTCAGTCATGCACTGCTCCGACCAGCGGCCAAGAGTATCAGCGCACCGATACGTCAAGGCCCCGCTTTGCGCGTTGTTGACCGGGGTCCGGTGCGCCGTGGCGGAATTGACGCGGCCTATGCTCGGTTCATGGCTGATGTTCTTCCTCTGGTCGAGGCCCGTTTGCGCTCAGCGCTGGGCGAACCCGACGCGCGGGCCGCGGTCACCTTCCTGGGCACCGACCGTATCGAGGTGCTGCGCTTCACCGAGGGCGACATCGTGCGCTACGCCACGCTCGGCATGTCGGCCCAGCCGATGGCGGACCCCACCGCCGTGCTCGCCGATCCGGTGAAGGGCCCGCGCGCCGAGCTGGTGCTCTCGGTCCGCCCGTCCGGGGCCGACACCGACAAGGTGCTCCGCCCGCTGGCCGTGCTCGCCGCCTCTCCCCAGGTCGAGGGTCTGATCGTGGCCCCGGGCGCCTCGCTCGACGTGGGTGAACCCCTGTGGCCCGGGGCGCCGTTCACCTCCGTCCTGGTCGCCGAGGCCGGTGGCCTGGTGGAGGACCTGGAGCTGGACGCTCCCGCCGACCCCGTACATTTCCTGCCGCTGCTCCCCATGACGCCCAACGAGGCCGCCTGGAAGCGCGTCCACGGCGCCGGCGCCCTCCAGGAGCGCTGGCTGAACGGCGGAACGGACCTGCGCGATCCGCTGCGCAGGTCCGTCGCCCTGGACTGACCCGTCACGGGACGCCGGGTGTGGCGGGCCGTCAAGTCCCGCTCTCCGGCGTCGAGTCCCGATCCGGTCCGTCGAGTCCCCCGTCACATCACTGTCTCGACCGCTCAGTTGGCGAAGACGGTGACGCCGTCCTCGGTGGCGTGGACCGGCTCCAGCTCCTCGGCTTTCCTGGTGAGCGCGTCACGCCGTACGTAGACCACCACCGCGCCCAGCAGCGCGGTGACCGCGGCGACCACGAACGGGACGCGGATGTTGCTCCACTCCTCGATCTTCGGGGCGAAGTACGGCGCCGCGGCGGCCGCGAACCAGCGCACGAAGTTGTAGCCGGCGCTCGCCACCGGGCGCGGGGCGTCGGAGACCCCGAGCGCCAGTTCCGTGTAGACGGTGTTGTTCACGCCGATGAACGCGCCGGACAGGATCGTGCAGACGATCGCGGTGGTGTGGTCGCCGTAGCCGAGGACGAGCACGTCGGCGGCGAGCAGCACCAGGGAGCCGCCCAGCACCTTCAGCGAGCCGAACCGCGCCTGCATCCGGGGCGCCACGATCACCGAGAAGACCGCGAGCAGCAGACCCCAGCAGAAGAACACCGCGCCGGATTTGTACGGTGTCATGTTCAGTACGAACGGGGTGAAGGCCAGCACGGTGAAGAACGTGTAGTTGTAGAAGAACGCGGAGGCCGCGGCGGAGGCGAGACCGCCGTGGCCGAGGGCGCGCAGCGGGTCGAGCAGTGAGGTCCTGCGCGCGGGCTTCGGCTGCTCCTTCAGGAACGCCGTGATGCACAGGAAGCCGACCGCCATCAGGAAGGCGGTGCCGAAGAACGGGTAGCGCCAGCTCGCGTTGCCGAGCAGGGCGCCGAGCAGCGGCCCGCAGGCCATGCCGAGACCCAGCGCGGACTCGTACAGCAGGATCGCGGCGGCGCTGCCGCCGGCCGCCGCGCCGACGATGACGGCGAGGGCGGTGGAGACGAACAGTGCGTTGCCAAGCCCCCAGCCGGCCCGGAAGCCGACGAGCTCGCCGACCGACCCCGAGGTGCCGGCGAGGCCGGCGAAGACCACCACGAGCGCAAGGCCGAGCAGGAGGGTCTTCCTGCCGCCGATCCGGCTGGAGACGAAGCCGGTCAGCAGCATCGCCACGGCGGTGATCAGGAAGTACGAGGTGAAGAGCAGGGACACCTGGCCGGCGGTGGCGTCCAGTCCCCGGGCGATGGACGGCAGGATCGGGTCGACGAGTCCGATGCCCATGAAGGCGACGACGGACGCTCCGGCGGTCGCCCAGACGGCCCTCGGCTGACGCAGGATGCCACCCGCGCCCGCGTCGAACGTGTCGCCCGTCGCGGGGCCTTCCGTGCTGTTGATCATGCCCGCTCCCTCACTGTGCGCCGACTGGATCGTTGGCTTATACACACAATAAGTTAGGTGAGCTAATAAATGCAAGATGCACGTAGTTTTTGGCGTGGCCGGGCCATGCCGGACGGGTGATCGTCCTTGACGCGGGCAAGGACGGGGAGGACCGTTGGGCCCTATGAGGGGCGAACCCAGTTGCCCGAAGTGTGGTGGCCGGGTCAGGGCTCCCGGCCTCTTTGCCGATTCCTGGCAGTGCGATGTGCACGGCACGGTGCATCCGCTGCAGCCCGTGATCCCGCCCAGCGTCGAGGCCCTCGGTGTGGTCGTGCACCGTGCCCGGGTGCCGGTGTGGATGCCGTGGCCCCTGCCGGTCGGCTGGCTGTTCACCGGAGCGGCGTTCGCGGGGGACGACCGCAGCGGGGGCAGGGCCACCGTCATCGCCTGCTCGGGGCCGGGGCCGCTGGGCGGCATGGGCGAGCTGATCCTCGTCGCCGAGGAACTGGGTGTCGGCCTCGGCGCGCGGTACGCGGGCATGGACGGCCCCGACCCCGGCCCGTACATGAGCGTCGAGAAACCGCCTCAGGCGAAGGTCCTCGCGGCCGGCCGGCCCACCCCGCTGTGGCATGTCTCCGGCTCTCCCGACGACCGCGCCGTGTTCGCGGGCGAGGCGCGGGGGCTGTGGCTGTGGGCGGTCGTGTGGCCCGAGCAGACCGGACTGCTGATGTACGACGAGCTGGTGCTGACGGACCTGCGCGACGCGGGCGCCGAGGTCGACCTGCTGCCGTGCGGAGCGCTGTCGCCGCGCATTCTGGAGCCCTAGGCCGCGTCCTCGGCGTCTCGCCCGCCCGGCGACGTCCTTCGGGCGGACGGCGCGACTTCGCGGACGTGACCTGACGCCGTGCCCCGCGGCGCCCGGCCAGGGCGTGTCCGGAAGGCCTGTCCGGACGGTGTGGAGTGTAGGGGGTGCTCCCCAGGTGCGGGTGTGACAGTGGGGGGTCGGTTCCCGCTATCCTTGAGCGTCCCGCCCGTTCCGTCACCGCCTGGAGTCCGCGTAGTGCGTATCGACCTGCACGCCCACTCCACCGCCTCCGACGGTACGGACACCCCGGCCGAGCTGGTGCGCAACGCCGCCACCGCCGGTCTGGACGTCGTCGCGCTGACCGACCACGACACCACGCGCGGCTATGCCGAGGCGGTCGCCGCGCTGTCCGAGGGGCTCACCCTCGTCACCGGCGCCGAACTCTCCTGCCGGATCGACGGCATCAGCATGCACATGCTGGCCTACCTCTTCGACCCCGAGGACGCGGCCCTGCTCGCCGAGCGCGAGCTGGTGCGGGACGACCGGGTGCCGCGGGCCCAGGGGATGGTCATCCGACTCCAGGAGCTCGGCGTGCCGATCACCTGGGAGCAGGTGGCGCGCATCGCGGGCGACGGATCGGTCGGCCGCCCGCACGTCGCCTCCGCGCTCGTCGAGCTGGGCGTCGTCGGCAGCGTCTCCGACGCCTTCACCGAGCGGTGGCTGGCCGACGGGGGCCGCGCCTACGTCCCCAAGCACGAGACCGATCCCTTCGAGGCGATCCGACTCGTCAAGGGGGCCGGAGGCGTCACCGTCTTCGCCCACCCCGCCGCCGCCAAGCGGGGCCGGACCGTGCCGGAATCGGTCATCGCGGAGCTGGCCGTCGCGGGCCTCGACGGCATCGAGGTCGACCACATGGACCACGAGCCGGCCACCCGGGCGCGGCTGCGCGGTCTGGCCTCCGAACTGGGGCTGCTGGCCACGGGCTCGTCCGACTACCACGGCAGCCGCAAGACCTGCGTACTCGGGGAGTTCACGACCGACCCCGAGGTCTACGGGGAGATCACCCGCCGCGCCACCGGGGCGTTCCCGGTACCGGGCGCGGGCGGAGCGGCCTGACTTCCCGGACTCTCCGCGCCACGCGGGCCCGGCGGAGCCGCCCCTGATCACGGCCGTGTGTCCACGGCCGTGCCGACGGGCCGGTGTCGTCGGGACCGGCCCGTGAGGCCCGTACGAACCGGGCCGGTGCCGTAAGGCTCCTGGCGCGCCCTCTGCCGCTACCCGACCGCCGCGTTGCGTGCGTACCCGACGCCCGCGCCCGGTCCGGCGGGAGGTCACGTGCGTCCCGGCGTGCCGTCCGGCCGCGTCCCGGTGAACCGGTCGTGTCTCGGGGCCCCGGCTCCGACCGCCCGGGTCGCGCCGCCCGGTCGGCCCGCAGGGCCGGTCACGCCGCCCCGTTCCCCACGGGACCGGTCGTGCCCCCTGTACCGCGCCGCGGGACCGGTTGTACCCCCCGTTCCGCGCCGCGGGACGACTGCCCTAAACGGTGGCCGGAAGACCCGCCCACCCTCCTCCCACCACCTCGCAAGGCTGTCCTCACCATGTTCGACGTCGCCGTCTTCGGCTCCCTCTTCCTCACGCTCTTCGTCATCATGGATCCCCCCGGGATCACCCCGATCTTCCTGGCGCTCACCGCCGGCCGGCCCGCCCGGGTGCAGCGGCGGATGGCCGTCCAGGCGGTCTGCGTCGCCGGTGGTGTCATCACCGTCTTCGGGCTCCTCGGGCACCAGATCCTGGACTATCTGCACGTCTCCGTGCCCGCGCTGATGATCGCGGGCGGACTGCTGCTCCTGCTCATCGCGCTCGACCTGCTCACCGGCAAGACGGACGAGCCGAAGCAGACCAAGGACGTCAACGTCGCCCTCGTCCCCCTCGGGATGCCGCTGCTCGCCGGGCCCGGCGCGATCGTGTCCGTGATCCTCGCGGTGCAGAAGGCCGACTCGGTCGCCACCCAGGTCTCCGTGTGGACCGCGATCCTCGCGATCCACGTCGTGCTGTGGGTCGTGATGCGTTACTCGCTGCTGATCATCCGCGTCATCAAGGACGGCGGAGTGGTCCTGGTGACCCGGCTCGCGGGCATGATGCTCTCCGCCATCGCGGTGCAGCAGATCATCAACGGCGTCACCCAGGTGATCCGGGGAGGCTGACGGCCCCGGCGTCGCCCGCACGCGGCGCCGCGTCACCCACGCACGCAGCGCCGCGTCACTCACGCGCGGAGCCCCGCACGGCATCGCCGTGCGGGGCTCCGAAGTCTGTGAAGCGTCTGCTTGTCCGCTACGCCCTTCGCTTCCACGAGGCGCTTTCCGCGCGTCCTCGTGCGGCGAAGCGGACGGTCGTCGTCGTTACGAGGCGGTTGTGGCGGCCGGGCGGATCCACAGTCGCTGCCCGATGGCGGCGGCCTGCTGAACGATCCGATTGACGGAGGCGGCGTCCACGACAGTGCTGTCCACGGGCGTGCCGTCGACATCGTCGAGTCGCATGATTTCGAAGCGCATGGGCTTCTCCCTTCGTCTGGTCATCCTCCTGAGGAGAACTACTTGAGTGTGTGGCGAGCGAGGCATCTCTGCACTCGCTCACGTAGGGAGTCAACGGGGTGCGTGTTACAAACATTCCCTACGCTAAGGAAATTTTTCGAGAACCTAATTACCGGCGGGTAGTCCGGGTGGCGGAGACCGAACGGCGCCGGTTGTGTTCGCAGCGTGACCGCCGGGACAATGGCAAACGATGAACGACGACCACGCGGCTCTGGCCGCCCGCATCGACCGTACGAACGAGCTGTTGCAGCGCATGCTCGCCGAGGTCGCGAAGACTCCCTCCACCCACGCGATCTTCGTCGACGCCGGATATCTGTACGCGGCCGCGGGGCGCCTCGTCGCCGGCACGGAGGACCGCCGTTCGTTCGACCTGGACACCGAGGGCCTCATCGAGGCGCTCATCGACCGGGCCCGCACGATCTTCGCCGACAGCCGCCTGCTGCGCGTCTACTGGTACGACGGCGCACGGCGCCGCATCCACACGGCGGAACAGCAGTCCATCGCCGAACTCCCGGACGTGAAGGTCCGGTTGGGCAACCTGAACGCCAACAACCAGCAGAAGGGCGTCGATTCACTCATCCGCTCGGACCTGGAGTCCCTCGCCCGGCACCGCGCCATCAGTGACGCGGCCCTGCTCGGTGGGGACGAGGACCTCGTCTCCGCGGTCGAGGCGGCGCAGGGTTACGGCGCCCGGGTCCACCTCTGGGGCATCGAGGCGCCCGAGGGCGGCAACCAGGCCGAGCCGCTGCTCTGGGAGGTCGACAGCCAGCGCACGCTCGACCTCGACTTCTTCAAGCCGTATGTGGCCAGGAGGACCGCCCAGTCGTACGACCCGACGGCGGCGGTCCGGCCCACGCGGGAGGACGTGCGCTTCGTGGGCGCCCAGATCGCCGCGAAGTGGCTGGCCGCCCGCGGGCGTGAGTCCCTGGCCGAGCTGCTGCCCGGGCACCCGTATCTGCCCGGCTCGGTCGACCAGGACCTGCTGGTCGAGGCGGAGGGCCTGCTCCAGTACTCCCTGCGCGGCCAGTCGGACCTGCGCCGCGCCCTGCGGGACGGCTTCTGGGAGCACCTTCAGGGGCAGTACTAGCCGACGCGGCCGGGAGCCGGCCGACGGCGCCGGGATCGGGATCGGTGCCGGTCGATGGTGCCGGGAGTGACGTCAGCCCGTACTGCCGGGAATGGCGTCAACCCATACCTCAGGGTGTGGCGTCGGCCCGTACCTCCGGGTGTGGCGTCGGCCCGTACCTCCGGGTGTGGCGTCGGCCCGTACCTCCGGGTGTGGCGTCAGTCCGCGTCGCCGGGGGCGCTCGTGGGCCGCGTGCCGTCCCAGAAGGCGGCCAGGGCGTGGGCGGTCTCCATCGGCTGGTCGGCGTTCGGGGAGTGTTCCGCGCCCTCCACGACCGTGCGGCGCGCGTCCAGCCGTACGGCCATCGCGTCCAGCAGGGCGACCGGCCAGGTGTCGTCACGCTCGCCCGACAGCACATGCTTGGGGAGCGGGACGGCGGCCAGTTCGGCGACCCGGTCGGGCTCCTCGCAGAGCTGGCGGCCCGTGGCGACGAGCTGGGCGGGACTGTTGCCGAGCCAGCGGCGGCGCAGGTCGGCGAGGTCGTCGAGCCCCGCGTCCAGCTCGCCCGTGTCGGTCTCCTCGGGCGACTCCATCGCCTGGATGGCCTCCCACACCTCGGCCATGCTCATCACGGCCAGCGCGTCCCGCAGCAGCTTGACGCGCTGCTGCTGTGCCGTGGAGATCTGCGCGGGGCCGGAGGCCATGAGCGTCAGGGACACGAACGGCGACGGGTCGGTCAGCACCGCGGCACGCGCTATCTGCCCGCCGAGCGAGTGCCCCACGAGGTGCACCGGAGTGCCGACGGCGGCGGCCTGCGCGAGGACGTCCTGCGCCAACTCGTCCTGCGCGTAAGCGGTTTCGTCGTCCCGCGGCCCCTCGGTCTCGAACTGTCCGCGCCCGTCCACGGCCACCGTCCGGTAGCCCGCCGCCGCCAACGGCGCGTGCAGCGCGATGAAGTCCTCCTTGCTCCCGGTGAATCCCGGCAGCAGCAGGGCGGTCCCCTTGGACCGTCCCTCCGGCGCGGCGTCGAGCACGGCGAATTCGCCGCGAGGGGTGGACAACCGGTACGCGCGGACACCGGCGGGCGGGACGAATGTGTAGGGCCTGCTCATGCGGAGGAGGCTATCGGGCGTCGGCGACGGCCGCCCGACGGGTGCGTTGCCCCCGGGCCGGTCCCCGGTGAAGTCCGCCGTGGGCCGGCGGGCGGGGCGGAACCGGGAAACGCCGACGGCCCGGCCCCACCGGATGGGGGACCGGGCCGTCGGACGAGAGATCAGCTCTCCGTGGGCTCCGTGGCGACAGCCTTGCGGGTGCGTCGGCGCGTGGCGGGCTTGGCCTCCGTGGCTTCGGCGGCCTGGGCCGGGATCTCGGCGTCGGCGACGGCCTTGCGGGTCCGGCGGCGCACGGGCTTGGCCTCGGTCGCCTCGGCGGCCTCGGTGGTGTCCGTGGCCGTGGTCGCGGCCTTGGCGCGGGTGCGCCGCGGCTTGGTGACCGTTTCGGTGACCTCGGTCGCGGGGGCCTCGACGGTGTCGACGGCGGCCTCCGCGGCCTTGCGGGTCCGGCGCCGCGCGGGCTTGGCCTCGGTCGCCTCGGCGACCTCGGTGACCGTTTCGGCGGCGGGTGCCGTCTCGACGGTCTTGCGGGTCCTGCGACGGGCCGGGGCCTCGGCGACGACCTCGGCGGCGACGCTCTCGACCACGGCCTCGGCGGCGGTCACCACCGCCTCCGCCGTCTCGACGGCCGTCGTGGCGCTCTTGCGGCTCCGTCGACGGCGCGGCGCGGCCGGCTCGTCGGTGACACCCTCGGCCGTCGCCACGGCGGATTCCGCGGCCTCGGTCACGGGGGCGGCGGCAAGTGCCTCGCCCGCTCCGGCGCGCGTCCGCCGACGGCGGCGCGGCGTACGGGGCTCGGAGCTCTCGACGGACGCGGGCGACTCCGTGGCCGCCGGAGCGGCCGTGGACGCGGGCGCCTCCTCCGAGGACGCACCGCTGCGCGTACGACGGCGCTGGCGGGGCGTGCGCGGCGCGCGCTCACGCTCGGTGGACGACGGCGCGGCCGAACGGCCACCGCGGCCACGCGGACCGCCACGACCACCGGTCTCGCCCAGGTCCTCGACCTCTTCGGCCGCGAGCCCGGCGCGGGTGCGCTCGGAACGCGGCAGGACACCCTTGGTGCCGGCCGGGATGCTGAGCTCCTCGTAGAAGTGGGGAGAGGTCGAGTACGTCTCCGGCGGAGCCGGGAAACCGAGGTCCAGCGCCTTGTTGATGAGCTGCCAGCGCGGGATGTCGTCCCAGTCGACGAGGGTGATCGCGATGCCCTTGGCGCCCGCGCGGCCGGTGCGGCCGATGCGGTGCAGGTACGTCTTCTCGTCCTCGGGGGACTGGTAGTTGATGACGTGGGTGACACCCTCGACATCGATACCGCGCGCGGCGACGTCGGTGCAGACGAGGACGTCGACCTTGCCGTTGCGGAAGGCGCGCAGCGCCTGCTCGCGGGCACCCTGGCCGAGGTCGCCGTGGACCGCGCCGGAGGCGAAGCCGCGCTGCTGGAGCTGGTCGGCGAGGTCCGCCGCCGTCCGCTTGGTGCGGCAGAAGACCATCGCGAGACCGCGGCCGTCGGCCTGCAGTATGCGCGAGACCATCTCCGGCTTGTCCATGTTGTGCGCGCGGTACACGAACTGCTTCGTGTTCGCGACCGTCGCGCCCGAGTCGTCCGGCGCGGCGGCGCGGATGTGGGTCGGCTGCGACATGTAGCGGCGCGCGAGACCGATGACGGCGCCCGGCATGGTCGCCGAGAACAGCATCGTCTGACGGCGGGCCGGCAGCATGTTCATGATCTTCTCGACGTCGGGCAGGAAGCCCAGGTCGAGCATCTCGTCGGCCTCGTCGAGGACGAGGGCCTTGATGTGCTTGAGGTTGAGCTTCTTCTGGCCCGCGAGGTCCAGCAAGCGGCCCGGGGTGCCGACGATGACGTCGACGCCCTTCTTCAGGGCCTCCACCTGGGGCTCGTACGCCCGGCCGCCGTAGATGGCCAGAACGCGTACGTTGCGGACCTTGCCCGCGGTCAGCAGGTCGTTGGTCACCTGGGTGCACAGCTCGCGCGTCGGGACGACGACGAGGGCCTGCGGGGCGTCGGTGAGCTGCTCGGGCTTGGCCCGGCCGGCCTCGACGTCCGCGGGGACGGTGACGCGCTCCAGGAGCGGAAGGCCGAAGCCCAGCGTCTTGCCGGTGCCGGTCTTGGCCTGGCCGATGACGTCGGTGCCGGAAAGGGCGACCGGGAGCGTCATCTCCTGGATGGGGAAGGGGTTGACGATGCCGACGGCCTCAAGGGCCTCGGCGGTCTCAGGGAGGATTCCGAGCTCTCGGAAAGTCGTAGTCAGGGTGCTGCCTCTTCTGTGTGCGCGGTACGAGGCGAACGCGGGGGTCGTGTCGGGACCGTGCCGGGGACGTCGGCCGCTCTTGACGGGCGGGCCGGGTGGCATGGGACCACTGCCGACGCTCGAGCTCTCGTGCCGCTGAGGGTTCCCTCCGGATGTCGTACGCAATGTGCCGTACCGACGAGGAGGGCTGTCGGGTCGGAGCCGATCGGGCCACCGACCGGGCATCCTCATTCGTGCGGCCCGTCGAATACTCGCCGGGCGCATTACCACCATACCCCGGATTCGCGCACATGCGATGGCCGATTTGGTCACGTAGTCGTCGTCACACAGGTTGACCAGGGACTTCCCTCGTGCTGTGAGCGGGCTATTGTGCGCTTCATGACGACGCCTGACAACGCCGCTGAGAAGCCCGCCGAGACCACCGCCGACACCGCTCCCACGGCAACCGGAATCGCCGCGCAGAACTGGGAGACGGCCGCGGCCGAGCCCCAGTACCGCGCCGCGGTCGTGGACCTGCTCGGAGCGCTCGCGTACGGCGAGCTCGCGGCGTTCGAGCGGCTCGCGGAGGACGCCAAGCTGGCGCCCACGCTCAGCGACAAGGCGGAGCTGGCGAAGATGGCGTCCGCCGAGTTCCACCACTTCGAGCAGCTGCGGGACCGGCTCGCCGCGATCGGCGCGGAGCCGACGCAGGCGATGGAGCCCTTCGTCGCCGCGCTCGACGGCTTCCACCGGCAGACGGCCCCCTCGGACTGGCTGGAGGGGCTCGTCAAGGCGTACGTCGGCGACTCGATCGCCAGCGACTTCTACCGTGAGGTCGCGGCCCGCCTCGACTCGGACACCCGCGGGCTCGTCCTCGGCGTCCTCGACGACACCGGGCACGCCGGTTTCGCCATCGAGAAGGTGCGCGCCGCGATCGACGCCGACCCGCGCGTGGGGGGCCGGCTCGCGCTCTGGGCGCGCCGGCTGATGGGCGAGGCCCTGTCCCAGTCGCAGCGCGTGGTCGCCGACCGCGACGCCCTGTCGACGATGCTCGTGGGCGGCGTGGCGGACGGATTCGACCTCGCGGAGGTCGGCCGGATGTTCTCCCGGATCACCGAGGCGCACACCAAGCGGATGGCCGCGCTGGGCCTGGCGGCTTAGGGCCTCAGGCGGCCCGGACGCCGAGAGCCTCGCCACCCGGAGACCTGTTCGTCCCGCCGCCTACGCGCGCGGTTCACGGTCGCGGGACCGAGGCCTTCGCAGCGGCTTACGCGGTCGCCGAGCGGCGTCGAAAACGCTCCTCGGGGCGCAGCAGCAACGACAGCAGCGCCGCCGAGACGGCCACCGCGCCGAGGAGGATGGCCAGGAAGTGGCCGGAGCTCAGTGCCGTGTGCGTCAGGAAGGCACCGAACAGGGCTCCCACCACGCCGGTCGACAGGACCAGACTGCGGGACGGCAACCGGTGGGGCAGGCGGTACGAGGCCGCCCATGCCAGCGCGAGACCGATCAGCGCGGAGCCGAACGCTTCCAAGAACATGGTGGGGTCCCTCCCGCACGGCCGGTGCAAATCGGTCGTAGCCGGTCCTACCCCCGACGTTCGGAACGCAATCCTCCTCCGGGCCCGGCATGTGCTCCATCTGCGGAGGGTGACGGAGCGGAAGCGAGCGTGCGCCGGGCGCGAGGGGCGGCGCGGACCCGGCGGGACGTGCGTACGGGAAGGGCCCGGTGACGAGGTCACCGGGCCCTTCCCGTACTGCTGCGTGGCTCAGTCGCCCTACAGGGCGCTGAATCCGACCTTGCGCTGCGTGGGCTCGCCGAGCTCCACGTACGCCAGCCGGTCGGCCGGAACCAGGACCTTGCGGCCGTGGTCGTCCACGAGGCTCAGGAGCTGCGACTTGCCGGCCAGCGCCTCGGACACCGCGCGCTCGACCTCTTCCGGGGTCTGACCGCTCTCCAGAACGATCTCGCGGGGCGCGTGCTGCACGCCGATCTTGACCTCCACGGCTTTGTCCCTCCGACGGTCAGTCATGTGCGCGTTCGTACGCGCCGTACGCAGCACACATTAGCCCGGCGAGGGGACGCGCACGCTCCGCCCGGGAACGCCAGGAGCGAACAGCCGACGGGAACAAAGAAGCGGCCGGGGCGCGCCCCGGCCGCTTCCTCCGCGTCGGTGTTCCGACGGCCCGGCGGTCCGGCCGGTCCGGCGGATCAGTTGTGGTCGATGCCGTGCAGCGGGAATCCCGCGATGCCCCGCCAGGCGAGCGAGGTCAGAAGCTGGACCGCCTGGTCGCGCGGGACGCTGCGGTCGCTGTGCAGCCAGGAACGGGCCACCACCTGGGCCAGGCCCCCGAGGCCCGAGGCCAGGAGCATCGACTCCGCGCGAGAGAGACCCGTGTCCTCGGCGATGACGTCACAGATCGCCTCGGCGCACTCGTGCGTCACCTTGTCGACCCGCTCGCGCACCGCCGGCTCGTTGGTCAGGTCGGACTCGAAGACCAGCCGGAACGCGCCGCCGTCGTCCTCCACGTACGCGAAGTAGGCGTCCATCGTGGCGCGGACGCGCAGCTTGTTGTCCGAGGTCGACGCGAGCGCCGCCCGTACCGCCAGAAGCAGGGACTCGCAGTGCTGGTCGAGCAGGGCGAGGTACAGATCGAGCTTGCCCGGGAAGTGCTGGTAGAGAACCGGCTTGCTGACGCCCGCCCGCTCGGCGATGTCGTCCATGGCGGCCGAGTGATATCCCTGCGCAACGAAAACTTCCTGGGCGGCGCCGAGGAGCTGGTTGCGCCGGGCACGGCGCGGCAGGCGAGTGCCCCGCGGGCGTGCTGCCTCTGTCTGCTCGATGGCTGTCACGCCGCCTCCCAATCTTGTCCACGTGCGGTGTGCGCCGCGTCGCCATCGTACTTTTCGGTAACCCTGCTGTGTGCGGTGCGAGCGCAGAATTTCATGGACCGGACCCCGGCCGGGACGGCGCACAGTGTGCCGAAGGGGACGAGCTGGGCATCCGGGCGCCGCGCCGGCCCTGATCAGCGCCGTCTCAGCGCCGTCGGGTCACCCGTGGACACCGGCTCGCGGAGGGACGCCGATCCGCCTGTGGGCGACGGTCACCTGTAGTCGTCCTCGTTCAGCCGGACGACCCGGGACTGCTCGGCCAGATCGGCGTCGTCGGCGTTGAGGCGGTCGCCCGGGGGTTCCGGGTCGACGTCGTCCGCGGGGTCCAGCTCGGCGGACTGCTCTGCGGCGTCGGCCTCGGGGGCCTCCGCGTCGGGAATCTCCCGGAACTGGTCGTCGAACGTTCCGGGGTCTGTCGGGTCGACTGTCATGGTTCCTCTTCCCGAACGGTACGAGTGCGCTCCTGTGTGCCGGACGAGTGCCCTCGTTCGAAGCCTAGGAGACACGCGATCCGGACGCTATGCGATCCACCCGCGATCTGTGACGGCGAACACATGAGCCCCGGCGTGATCGTCTCGTAACATTGCGGCATGTCTTCGACCGAACTTCCTTCCGCGCCGGCCGCGAGTCTCACGCCGAGGGTCGGCGCCGTCAGGGTCGCGGACGGGGAGAGACTGCGATCGGTCGGGCTGCCCGGCATCACCCTGACGATCCGGTCGAGGCCACCGGTCCGCGAGGGACTTCCGCCCGCGCTGCACGTGCACGGTCTGGGCGGCTCCTCGCAGAACTGGTCGGCGCTGATGTCCGAGCTCGACGGGCTCGTGGAGAGCGAGGCCCTCGATCTGCCGGGCTTCGGCGACTCGCCGCCGCCGGACGACGGCGACTACTCGGTCACCGGACACGCGCGCGCGGTCATCCGGTATCTCGACGCGTCCGGACGCGGGCCAGTACATCTTTTCGGCAATTCCCTCGGTGGAGCCGTCACGACGCGCGTCGCGGCGGTGCGGCCGGATCTCGTCCGGACGCTCACGCTGGTGTCCCCCGCGCTGCCCGAGATCCGGGCCCAGCGCACCGCCTGGCCGACCGCGCTGCTCGCTCTGCCCGGGGTGGCGGGACTGTTCACGAGACTCACCAAGGAATGGAGCGCTGAGCAGCGCGTACGGGGGGTGCTGGCCCTCTGTTACGGCGACCCCGGCATCGTCACTCCCGAGGGGTTCCGCCACGCCGTCGAGGAGATGGAACGGCGGCTCGCCCTGCCCTACTTCTGGGACGCCATGGCACGCTCCGCGCGCGGTGTCGTGAACGCCTACACACTCGGCGGGCAGCACGGATTGTGGCGTCAGGCCGAACGGGTGCTCGCCCCGACGCTCCTGGTCTACGGCGGCCGGGACCAACTTGTCGGCTACCGTATGGCCCAGCGCGCGGCCCGTGCCTTCCGCGACTCCCGGCTGCTGTCCCTGCCGGAGGCGGGGCACGTCGCCATGATGGAGTATCCGGGGACGGTCGCCACCGCCTTCCGTGAACTCCTGGCGGATCTGGAGGAGTTGACCTCTTCGGTGGCAGTCGGCGTGGAGAGCTGAGGCGGGAAGTGGGACGACACAGTCGTCGGGGGCGGGCCGGCAAGACGGACACCGCGCAGACGCGAGCGGTTCCGGCGGAGGAGGCGGCACCCGCGCCGGCACCGGGCCCGGACGGCGCCCGTCGTGCGACGACACGCCCACCCGGATCCCTGGGCCCCTACCCGCCCGCGAACGGCACCGCGCGGCAGAGCGCACCGCGCTTCCCCGACGGGACCCCGGCGCACGGTGTTCCCCGTTTCCAGGGCGGCGCGCCGGCGCAGGGCGGGCCGCGTCTTCCCGAGGGGACTCCGGCGCACGGTTTCCCGCGGGTGGTGGACGGCACTCCCGTGCGTGGGGTGCCGCGTTACGCCGACGGGACCCCGGCGCACGGCGTTCCCCGTTTCCAGGGCGGCGCCCCGGCGCTGGGCGGGCCGCGTTTCCCCGAGGGGACTCCGGCGCACGGAACCCCGCGGCTTCCCGACGGGACCCCCGCCCATGGAATGCCGCAGGTGCGGGGCGGGCATCCCGAGCAGCATGAACAGGGCGGCGGCTGGGGGCAGTCCGGGGCCGGTGGGGCTTCCCAGGGCGCGCCCGCCGGGGCGCGGGTGCCCCGGCAGCGCCAGCAGGCGGTGGCGGGACCCCGGCAGGCCTACGTCGACGCGTTCGACCTCGACGAGGGGCCGGACCGCGGCGCGGCGCGGCGGAGGGCCGGCTCGCGTGCCGGGCTCGACGACTCCGCCGACTGGAGCGCCCGCTCCACCGACACCGATGACCGCCCGCTGCCGGAGACCGGGGACCAGGGCGAGGGCAAGGCCCGCAAGGGATGGGCGTTCACCGGGATCGCGGCGGCAGCCGTCACCACCGTGCTGGCCGTCGTCGTGGCCGGACAGATGGCCACGGGAGGGCACGAAGCCGACGCGCGGGCGCAGACCGCCGACAGCGGCGGCCGGACGACCCAGGACTCCGCCTCGCGCGGCGACGACCGGCCGACCCAGTCGGGGCAGCCGCAGGTGGCCGCGGCGCCCCTGACGTACGACCAGCAGATGGCCAGGACGTACCCGCTCGGGGCGAAGCTCAAGGCGTCGGGGAAGTTCGCCGCGGTGCCCGGAGTCGCCAAGGCGCCCGGCAAGGGACACAAGTACACCTACCGCGTCGACATCGAGCAGGGCCTCGATCTCGACGGCGCGCTCTTCGCCGACGCCGTGCAGAAGACCCTGAACGACAAACGGAGCTGGGCGCACGGCGGCGCCCGGACCTTCGAGCGGATCGATTCCGGCGACGCGGACTTCGTCATCACGCTGGCGAGTCCCGGCACCACCGCCGAGTGGTGCGCCAAGTCCGGGCTCGACACCACGGAGGACAACGTGTCGTGCGACTCGGCGTCCACCGAGCGCGTCATGATCAACGCGTACCGCTGGGCCCAGGGCTCCAAGACCTACGGTTTCGGTGACGAGATCCACGCCTACCGGCAGATGCTGATCAATCACGAGGTCGGCCACCGGCTCGGATACGGCCACGTCACCTGTGAGAAGGACGGCGATCTCGCCCCGGTCATGCAGCAGCAGACCAAGTTCCTCGACCACGACGGAATTCACTGCCGACCCAACCCCTGGCCCTTTCCCGCGAGTTGACGGAAAGCGCACACATCGCTTTGACATGCGGAAAAAGATCGTTCATATTTTCCGCATGTCCTCCCGTCACGCCTCCGTTCGCGCCGCCATCGAGCTGGCGCTCATCGGCGTGACCGCGCTCTGCGTGGCCGACATCCACTGTTGCTGACGCCCGCCCCAGGCGAGTGCGTCGCTTTCCTTTCCGTCTTGTTCCCGTGCGCCGCTGAACCTCAGCGGTTCCGCGCGCCCGTGCCCCTTTCGGTCCGGTCGGACTCCGACGCCTGACGCCCTGGGCGAGCTCTGCGCTCCGCCGTCTCACTCCGTGTCATTCCGTCTCAGTATTCGAGTCATCCGAGAGGTCGTCTTTCCGATGCGTCAACCGTCCGTCACAGCGCGCCGCGTGGCCGCGGCATCCGTCAGCCTGATCGTGGCAGCGGGCGCCGCCGCCTGCGGGCCGAAGGACAACGATGCCAAGAGCTCCGGTGGCGACGCGAAGCCCCACAAGGGCGGCACCCTCACCGTCCTGAACCGGAACCCGCAGGACGACTTCGACCCCGCGCGGCTGTACACCTCCGGCGGCGGCAACGTGCCCTCGCTCGTCTTCCGGACGCTCACCACCCGCAACCGCGAGAACGGGGCGGCCGGCGCCGAGGTCGTCCCCGACCTCGCCACGGACACCGGGCGTCCGAGCGAGAACGCGACCGTGTGGACGTACACCCTGAAGAAGGGCCTCAAGTACGAGGACGGAACCGCGATCACCTCCGCCGACATCAAGTACGGCATCGAGCGCTCCTTCGCGGCCGAGCTCTCCGGAGGCGCCCCCTACCTGCGCGACTGGCTGATCGGCGGCGCCGACTACCAGGGTCCCTACAAGGACAAGAAGGGCCTCGACTCGATCGAGACGCCGGACGATCTGACCATCGTCTTCCACCTGAACAAGCCCGAGGGCGAGTTCCCCTACCTGGCCACGCAGACCCAGTTCGCGCCCGTCCCGAAGACCAAGGACACCGGCACGAAGTACGAGGAGCACCCGGTCTCCTCGGGTCCGTACAAGGTCGTCAAGAACGAGAACGACGGTGAGCGCCTCACCCTGGAGCGCAACACCCACTGGTCCGCCTCGACGGACGCCGAGCGCAAGGCCTACCCGGACAAGATCGACGTGCGGTCCGGTCTCGACTCCTCCGTGATCAACCAGCGGCTGTCCTCCTCCCAGGGCACGGACGCCGCCGCCGTCACCACGGACACCAACCTCGGCCCGGCCGAGCTCGCCAAGGTGACCGGGGACAAGGCACTGGCCTCGCGCGTCGGCACCGGGCACTTCGGCTACACGAACTACCTCGCCTTCAACCCGAAGGTGAAGCCGTTCGACAACCCGAAGGTGCGCCAGGCGATCTCGTACGCCGTCGACCGCACCTCGGTGGTCAACGCGGCGGGCGGCTCGTCCCTCGCCGAGGCGGCGACGACGTACCTGCCGAACCAGAAGTCCTTCGGCTACACGCCCTACGACCTCTTCCCGGCGGGCGCCTCCGGCAACGCGGCCAAGGCCAAGGAACTCCTCGCGCAGGCCGGTTACAAGGACGGTCTGAGCATCACGCTCACCCATTCCAACAGCAAGGACTTCGAGACCAGCCCCGAGATAGCGACCGCGATCCAGGACGCTCTCAAGAAGGCCGGCATCACGGTCAAGCTCCAGGGTCTGGAGGAGAACGACTACAGCGACAAGATCACCACCGCCAGGACCGAGCCGGGCCTCTTCCTCGCCCACTGGGGTGCCGACTGGCCCTCCGGCGGCCCCTTCCTGGCCCCGATCTTCGACGGCCGGCAGATCGTCAAGGACGGCGCCAACTTCAACACCGGCTTCCTCGACGACAAGTCCGTCAATGACGAGATCGACGCGATCAACAAGTTGACCGATCTTGACGAGGCCGCCAAGCGCTGGGGCGCACTGGACAAGAAGATCGGCGAGCAGGCGCTGACCGTGCCGCTGTTCCACCCCGTCTACAAGCGCCTGTACGGCGAGGGCGTCAAGAACATCGTGATCAGCGACTGGACCGGCGTTCTGGACATCTCCCAGGTCGCGGTGAAGTAGCCCTGTGAGCGAGACACTTGTCGCCTCCCGGGCCCCCGTGACGGACGTGTCCGTCACGGGGGCCTCGGGGGCCCGTCAGTTCTGGCGGCGGCTGCGTGCGCAGCGCGCCGCCCTCGTCGCGGCGGCCGTCGTCGCGCTGCTCGTCCTGATCGCGCTCGCCGCCCCACTGCTCACGGCGATCGAGGGCCAGGACCCCGCCACCTATCACCCCTCGCTGGTGGACTCCGCGCGCGGCGGTGTCCCCGTCGGCGCGCTCGGCGGCATCGGCGCCGACCACTGGCTCGGCGTCGAACCCCAGACCGGCCGCGACCTGTTCGCGCGCCTCGTCTACGGCGCCAGGGTCTCCCTCGGCGTCGCGCTCGCCGCGACCGTGGTGCAGGTCCTCATCGCCGTCGTCGTCGGCGTCTCGGCGGCCCTCGGGAACCGATGGGTCGATCAAGTGCTGAGCCGGATCACCGAGATCATCGTCGCGCTGCCGCTGATGATCATGTCGTTGGCGCTGCTGGCCGTCGTGCCCGGCAGCTTCCCGCGACCCGTCCTGGTCGCCCTCGTCATCGGGCTGATCGCCTGGGGCACGCTCGCGAAGATCGTGCGCGCGCAGACGCTCACCCTCAAGCAGCTCGACTACGTCGCCGCCGCCCGGCTCAGCGGCTGGGGCACCTGGCGGATCGCCCGCCGCGATCTGCTGCCGGGCCTCGCCGCCCCGCTCATCACCTACTCCGCGCTCCTCGTTCCGGCGAACATCGGCGTCGAGGCCGCCCTGTCCTTCCTCGGCGTCGGCGTGAAACCGCCGACTCCGTCCTGGGGACAGATGCTGACCTCCGCCGACGTCTGGTACCAGGCGGCGCCCCAGTACCTGCTGCTGCCCGCGGGCGCGCTCTTCGTCACCGTCCTCGCCCTGACCGTCCTCGGCGACGGCGTACGCACGGCCCTCGACCCCCGCGCGGCCTCCCGCCTGCGCGTCGGCACGGGCCGCAAGGGAGAGGCCAGGGCCGACACGAACGGGACCACGCGCGGCGACGCGACCGTGCCCCGACAGAACGCACCCGGCACGGAGGTACCCGCGGCTGGCGCGTCCGGCACGGAGCTGCCCGCTTCCGGCGCGCCCGGCACGGACGTGCCCGTGGCCGGTGCGTCCGGCGCGGATCTGCCCCGGTCCGACGCCCCCGGCGCGGATCCGTCCCGGTCCGGTGTGTCCGGCGACGGCACGAAGGAGGCCACGGCATGAACGGTTTCACCGGGTTCGTCCTGCGCCGGACCCTCGCCACCGTGGTCACCCTCCTCGCCATCTCGGTGATCGTCTACGTCGTCTTCTACGCCACACCGGGCAACGTCGCCCAGATCACCTGCGGCCCGCGCTGCTCGCCACTCCAAGTGCACCAGGTCGCCCAGCAGTTGCACCTCGGTGACCCGCTGTACGTGCGCTACTGGCACTTCCTCGAAGGCCTCCTCGCCGGACAGGACTACTCGACCGGCACCTCGGTCCAGCACTGCCCGGCGCCCTGCCTCGGGCTGTCGTACCGGACGGACCAGCAGGTCACCCGGCTGATCCTGACGAAACTGCCGGTGAGCCTGTCGCTGGTGTTCGGCGCCATGGTCGTATGGCTCGTGCTCGGTGTCGGCACCGGCGTGCTCTCCGCCTGGCGGCGCGGCCGGCTCAGCGAGCGGGTGCTGACCGGCCTCACGCTCGCCGGCACGGCGACGCCCGTCTTCGTCATCGGCCTGATCCTGATGATCGTCGTCTGCGGCCAGCTCGAACTGCTGCCCTTCCCGCAGTACGTGAACTTCTCCGACGACCCCGAACAGTGGGCCTGGAACCTGGTGCTCCCCTGGCTCTCGCTCGCCCTCGTCGAGGCCGCCGCGTTCGCCCGGCTGACCAGGGCCTCGATGCTGGAGACGCTGGCCGAGGACCACATCCGGACCTTCCGCGCGTACGGCGTGGGGGAGCGGTCGATCATCGGGCGGCACGCCGTCCGGGGAGCGCTCGCCTCGATCATCGCGCTGAACGCCAACACCTTCGGGTCGGCGGTCGGCGGCGCGGTGCTCACCGAGACGCTCTTCGGACTGCCCGGCATCGGCCAGGAACTGGTGCACGCGGTGAACGTCGTCGACCTTCCCGTGGTCGTCGGCATGGTCCTGGTCATCGGCTTCTTCGTGGTCATCGCCAACGCCGTCGCGGACGTGCTCTACGCGGTGGCCGACCGACGGGTGGTGCTGGCATGAGCGACTCTTCCCCGACCCTGTCCACGGTCGATCGGGCGGGGGCGGACTCCGCTCCCCGCCCCTCCGCGGACTCCGCCTCCGCCGCCCCGCTGGTCGAAGTGCGCGACCTCGTCGTCGACTTCGGGGGGCTGCGCGCCGTCGACGGGATCTCCTTCCGGCTGGAGAAGGGCGCCGCTCTCGGCCTGGTCGGCGAGTCCGGCTCGGGCAAGTCCACCGTGGCCTCGGCCCTGCTGGCGCTGCACCGGGGCACCGGAGCGCGCGTCGACGGCACGGTCCGCGTGGCCGGCGTCGACGTCCGGCGGGCGTCCGACGACGAACTGCGCGGACTGCGCGGCGGGAAGGCCGCCATGGTCTTCCAGGACCCGCTGTCCTCCCTCGACCCGTACTACGCGGTCGGCGACCAGATCGCCGAGGTGTACCGGGTGCACGCCAAGGCGTCCCGGCGGGCGGCACGCGCGCGTGCGGTGCGGGTGCTGGACCGGGTCGGCATCCCCGACGCGGCCCGCCGGTCCCGCTCGCGCCCGCACGAGTTCAGCGGCGGTATGCGCCAGCGCGCCCTCATCGCCATGGCGCTGGCCTGCGAACCCGAGCTCCTGATCGCCGACGAGCCCACCACGGCGCTCGACGTGACCGTCCAGGCGCAGATCCTCGACCTCCTGCACACCCTGCGCCACGAGACCGGCACGGGACTCCTGCTGGTCACCCATGACGTCGGGGTCGCGGCCGAGAGCGTCGACGACATCCTGGTCATGCGGCACGGACGCGCGGTCGAGCACGGACCGGTGCGTGACGTCCTCGGCGCGCCCCGGGAGCCGTACACCCGCGAACTCCTCGGCGCCGTCCCGCGCGTGGACACACCTCGGGCCGCCGCCGCCGCCGTCGTCCGGCCGGAGGACACCGGTGGACCCGACGACGCCACCGGGCCGGGCGACGTCGTCCTCGAAGCGGCCGGGCTCCGGCGGGAGTTCGGGCGCGGGAAGCGGCGGTTCGCCGCCGTCGACGACGTGTCGCTGAGCGTCCGCCGGGGCGAGACCCTCGGCATCGTCGGTGAGAGCGGCAGCGGCAAGACGACCCTGGGACGGATGCTGGTCGGGCTCCTGGAACCCACCGCCGGGGTGGTCCGTCACGAGGGGCGCGAACAGTCCGGCGTCCGCCCCTCGGTGCAGATGGTCTTCCAGGACCCGGTGTCGTCCCTCAACCCCCGGCGCAGTGTGGGCGAGTCCATCGCCGACCCGCTGCGGGCGCGCGGGGACCGGGACGAGGGGCGCGTCCGGGGGCGCGTACGGGAACTGCTGGAGCGTGTGGGGCTCGACGGGTCGCACTACGACCGCTACCCGCACGAGTTCAGCGGCGGACAGCGTCAGCGTGTGGGCATCGCACGGGCACTGGCCGCGGAACCGCACGTCATCGTGTGCGACGAACCGGTCTCCGCGCTCGACGTCACCACACAGGCCCAGGTGGTCGCCCTACTCGGTGAGCTGCAACGGGAGCTCGGGCTCGCGCTGGTGTTCGTGGCGCACGACCTCGCGGTCGTACGCCAGGTCAGCGACCATGTGGCGGTGATGAGGCGCGGCCGGATCGTCGAGCACGGTCCCGCCGACGAGGTCTACGAGAGCCCCCGCGACCCGTACACCCGGCAACTGCTGGCCGCCGTACCGGCGCTCGACCCGGAGATCGCGGCACGGCGCCGCGCGGAGCGCGAGGAGCTGTCCCCGGCGTGATGCGCGCGCCGGGGATCCGCCGGAACGTGCCCGCGTAAACGCGTAGCGCTACGAAACGCGACCTGCGCGGGAAAGTTACGACCGTTCACCCCTTTTGGTGGTGCGATGGACAACCGTCCGTCGCACCACCGCCTTGTCCGCATACCTTCGTCCCGCTGCGAGCCGCCGAGTCAACGACGGCTCCTCATACGGGAGATCGGGGGTGTGCTCGTGCGCATCGGACTGCTTACGGAGGGTGGCTATCCGTATGTGAGCGGTGACGCCGGACTCTGGTGCGACCGGCTCGTGCGCGGGCTGGGGCAGCACGAGTTCGACCTCTACGCGCTCAGCCGCACCGAGCGCCAGGAGGACCTGGGCTGGGTCCGGCTGCCTCCCCAGGTCGGCCGCGTCCGCACGGCACCGCTGTGGACGGCGCACGACGACGGTGTGGTGTACGGGCGCCGGGCCCGGCGCCGGTTCGCCGAGACGTACGGCGAGCTGGTGGCGGCGGTGTGCGGGGGACCCCGAGCCGCGAGCCCCGAAGCCCCCGGGGACCCGGCGGATCACGCCGACACCGAGGCGGACCGTTTCGCCAACGCCCTGTACGGACTGGCCGAACTCGCCCGGGACGAGGGCGGACTGGCCGGCGCCCTGCGCTCCGAGAGCGCGGTGCGTGTCCTCGAACTCGCCTGTCGCGCACCCGGCGCACTCCGGACGGCCCGCACCGCGCGCGTCCCCGACCTGCTCACCGTCGCCGCGCACATCGAGCGCACGCTGCGCCCCCTCTCGCTGGACTGGTACGAGGACGACGCGCTCGGCTCGGCGGACCTCTGCCACGCCACGGCCGGCGGGGCGGCGGCACTGCCCGGCCTCCTCGCCCGGCACTTCCTCGGCGTCCCGCTGCTGGCCACCGAGTACGGCGTGCACCTGCGGGCGCACTACCTGGCCGCCGCGACCCTCGAAGAGGGCCCCGTGGTCCGGGCGCTGCTCGCCGCGTTCCACGGCCGGCTGGCCACCGAGGTCTACCGCGCGGCCGCCCTCATCACGCCCGGCAACGCGCATGCCCGCCGCTGGCAGGAGCGCTGCGGTGCCGACCGCGCCAAACTGCGCACCGTCCACCCCGGCATGGAGGCCGCGCGCTTCGCGGACGTCGGGGAGGGCGTGCGGGGCAGCCGGTCCGCGGACCCCGGCACGCTGGTCTGGGTCGGCCGCGTCGAACCGGCCAAGGACCTGATCTCCCTGCTCCACTCCTTCGCCGAGATCCGCAAGGCCGAGCCGGGAACCCGGCTGCGGATCGTCGGCGCCCCCGCCGAGGACCCGGACGCCGTCACCTATCTGACCCACTGCAAGGCGCTGGCCGCGCAGCTCTTCCCCGACGAGGCGGAGGGCGTGCACGCCGTCGGCGACAACCCCGTCTCCTTCGAGGAGATCGGCGGCCCCGAGATCCCGAGCCTCGCGGAGGCCTACGCCTGCGGCGCCGTGGTCGTCCTGTCCAGCGTCGTCGAGGGCTTCCCGGTGAGCCTCGTCGAGGCCATGCTCTGCGGCCGGTCCACCGTCTCCACGGACGTGGGCGCGGTCGTCGAGGTCATCGGCGGTACGGGACTGGTGGTTCCGCCGCACAATCCCCGGGCGCTCGCGGAGGCGTGCGTCGCACTGCTGCGCGACCCCGAGCGCCGTGAGCGGCTCGGCGCGGCCGCACGCGCACGGGCCCTCGAACTCTTCACCGTCGAGCAGAACGTCGCGGCATTTCACGGCATTTACCTGGAGATCGTCTCGCACTCCCCGGTACGCCGCCTCGTCGTGGACGACGAGGGGGAGCCGCTGCCCTTCGGTGTCCCCGCCGAGGCCCATGTGCCCGGCTGCTGGACCGAGACCCGCTTCACGACCGAACGCCGGCCGCGCTGGGCGGAGGGGGCACCGGTCCGAGCCACCGTTCCTCCTCCGGTACCCGTCTCCGTCGGGGAGGGCGCGTGACCATCGACCATGCGGGACGCGGCACCGCCGCCCCCCTCCGCGACGGCGATTCCGCCCGTGACGGCCTGCCCGGCACGCAGGGGCCCGCCGGGCGCCGCGGCGCGGTGGACCCCGTGAAGGCACTCATGCACCGGCACCGCGAGCTGTGCGAGCGCGCGGTGGACCCGCTGGAGATCGCGGCGGGTCTGGAGGCGCACGGGGTCACCGACCGGACCGCCGCACGTCTGCGGCACCGGGACGTCTTCTCACTCGCCGAGGAGATGTACGCCCGCGCGGCCCGCGACGGGGAAGCGGCCCCCCGCACCGACGCACCCGACCCCTCCGGCCCGCGCGCCTCCTGGGCGGCGCTCGCCCTGGTGCCGGGCGCCCTCGCCGCGGCCGTCGTCGTCGGGCTGCGGCTCACCGAGGGACAACCACGCCTGGCCGTCGCCGCGTTCGGCGCCCTGGCCATCGCCTCGGGTCCGCACCTCGCCTTCCGGCGCGGCCCCCTGAGCACCCCGCACCGCACGACGGGCCCCGCACGCGTGTGGACCTGCTGGCTCGTCGCGTACGCCCTCCTCGGCGACGGACTGCTGAGCGCCGCCCGGGACGGCGGCCCGCACGGACGCTGGCCCCTGGCCACCGCACCCGTGCTGGCCCTCTGCCTGGCCTGCGTCCCGGCGGTCTGGTGCGCCCACCTCTTCGCCGCCCGCGCCCGCCGCCGACTCGGCGCGAGCCGCGGCCTGGAGGAGTTCGCCGCCTCCGTACGCCCCCTGCTCCTCGGGGCGCTCGCCCTGTTCATGTCCGCGCTGTGCGGGCTGCTCGTCCTTTGCGGGACGGCACTGGACGAGCCTCCCGCCGTCGCCGGGGCCGGCGCCCTCGGCGCACTGCTCCTCCTCGCGCGGCTGCTCACGGCACGCGGCTTCTCCCACGTCCCGGGCCGCGCGCTCGCCGCCGCGGGCGCGGTGGAGGCCACCGCCCTCACCACGGTCTTCGCCGCGCGGCTGCCCGGCTGCTCGTTCCTGGCCGCCCCCGTCGACGGCCTGGTCGACGCGGCGGGCGCCGGGACCGTGCCGGCCCTGGCCTGCGGGGCGGGCGCCCTCGTCCTCCTCGTCCAGGCGATGCGCACGCTCACCCGCGCCTCGGCCCACGCCCAGCCCTCCCCGCCGCCGTGAGCCCTCCCCGGATCCGGACAGCCTGGCGGCTTCCCGATCCGGGCCCCCTACTCCCGCGGGGCCGACACCGCGGGCCCTCTCCCCGACCTACGGCATCACCTTGAAGGAGACAGCCAGATGATCACCTCCCGAACCGGAGAATCCGCCCCGGGAGCTGCCCGATGAGGGTCCTGCTGATCGGAGCCAATGGCTACCTCGGCCGATTCGTCGCCGACAGACTGCTCGCCGACCCGGCCGTACAGCTCACCGCGCTGGGCCGGGGCGACGACGCCGACGTACGGTTCGACCTCGCCTCGGGCAGCCCCGGCGCACTCACCCGCTTCCTGGACGCGGTGCATCCCGGAGTCGTCATCAACTGCGCGGGCGCCACCCGCGGCGGCGCCCGCGAACTGACCCGGCACAACACCGTCGCCGTCGCCACCGTCTGCGAGGCCCTGCGCCGCAGTGGCTGCGGCGCCCGGCTCGTCCAGATCGGCTGCGGAGCCGAGTACGGGCCCAGCCAGCCCGGCTCCTCCACCGCGGAGGACGCCGTCCCGCGCCCCGGCGGCCCGTACGGAGTGAGCAAACTCGCCGCCACGGAACTCGTCCTCGGCTCCGGCCTGGACGCCGTGGTGCTCCGCGTCTTCTCCCCCGCGGGACCCGGCACGCCCGCCGGATCCCCGCTCGGCCGGCTCGCCGAAGCCCTGCGCCGCGCCATGCAGGCCAACGACGGCGAACTCAAGCTCGGCGGCCTCGGTGTCCAGCGCGACTTCATCGACGTCCGCGATGTGGCCCGCGCCGTCCACGCCGCCTCCCTGTCCGCCGCGCAGGGCGTGATCAACATCGGCTCGGGCCGCGCCGTGCGTCTCCGCGACGCCGCCGCCGTCCTCGCGCGCGTCGCCGGCTACAGCGGCAGCCTGCACGAACTCGACGGCCCGCCCGGCCCGTCCATGAGGCCGTCCATCGGCCACCCCCGACCCGAACCCGACCACGTGGCCCCGGTGTCGTACCCCTACCCGGACGGCTGCGGGAGCTGGCAGCAGGCCGACGTGCGCACCGCGCGCGACCGGCTCGGCTGGCGGCCCCGGATCAACCTCGAGGAATCCCTGGCCGACATCTGGATGGAGGCGGCATGTCGTATCTGACCAGGACCGCGACCGGCAGCGCGAGCACCGGCCTCGGACTCGGCTTCGGCGTCCCCGGCTATGCGCACCCCCTTGTCGCTCCCCTGGAATGGGACGAACTCACCCGCCCCGGCACCCCCTTGCACTGGGTCGCCCTGAACGTGGACGAAGGCCCCGGCGAGCGGCCCGACCCACGCTGTCTGGAGGCCACGGGACGGCTGCGCAACGCGGGGGTCCGGGTACTGGGACTCCTCGACGCCGCCCATGGAGTACGCCCCTTCGGCGAACTGATCGCCGACGCGCGCCGCCATCTCGACTGGTACCAGGCCGACGGATTCATCCTCGACCGCTGCCCCACCGAACGCGCCGCGCTGCCCGACACCCGCCGGACGGCCGACGAACTGCGCCGGCTGAGGGACGGCGCCCACATCGTGTTCGGCCATGGCACCCACCCGCACCCGGGCTATGCCGAGAGCGCCGACCAACTCGTCACCTTCTCGGGCCCCTGGACCGACTACCGCTGGTCGCAGGTCGCCGAGTGGACCGCCGACTATCCCCCCGAGCGCTTCTGCCACTTCGTGCACGGCGTGCCGCGCGGCCATCTGGAGGAGGCACTGCGCATCGCCCGCTGGCAGGGCGCTTCGACGATCTACTTCACCGACCGCTCCGATCACGGCGGAACGGCCGACCCCTGGGAGGCGATGCCCGGCTACTGGGACGAAATCGTCTCGCGGATCGGAACGGGTGTCTCGGAATGAAGAAGGGCGTGGCAGTGTTACGGGGAGAACAACCGTAGTGATAGACCGACCAACGGAGTCCCCGTGTCGCTGCCACCCCTGGTCGAGCCAGCCTCTGAGCTCACCGTAGACGAGGTCCGCAGGTACTCCCGCCACCTGATCATCCCCGATGTGGGCATGGACGGGCAGAAGCGGCTGAAGAACGCCAAGGTGCTCTGTGTGGGCGCCGGCGGCCTCGGATCGCCGGCGCTGATGTACCTGGCCGCGGCGGGCGTCGGCACGCTCGGCATCGTGGAGTTCGACGAGGTCGACGAGTCGAACCTGCAGCGCCAGATCATCCACAGCCAGGCGGACATCGGCCGTTCCAAGGCCGCGTCCGCGCGCGATTCCGTACTGGGCATCAACCCGTACGTGAACGTCGTCCTTCACGAAGAGCGGCTCGAGGCCGAGAACGTGATGGACATCTTCAGCCAGTACGACCTGATCGTCGACGGCACCGACAACTTCGCGACCCGGTACCTCGTCAACGACGCCTGCGTGCTGCTGAACAAGCCGTACGTGTGGGGCTCGATCTACCGCTTCGACGGCCAGGCCTCCGTCTTCTGGTCCGAGCACGGCCCCTGCTACCGCTGCCTCTACCCGGAGCCCCCGCCGCCGGGCATGGTCCCCTCCTGCGCCGAGGGCGGCGTCCTCGGTGTGCTGTGCGCGTCGATCGGCTCCATCCAGGTCAACGAGGCGATCAAGCTCCTCGCCGGCATCGGTGAGCCGCTCGTCGGCCGCCTGATGATCTACGACGCCCTGGAGATGCAGTACCGCCAGGTCAAGGTCCGCAAGGACCCGAACTGCGCGGTCTGCAGCGAGAACCCCACCGTCACCGAGCTCATCGACTACGAGGCCTTCTGCGGCGTCGTGTCCGAGGAGGCCCAGGAGGCGGCCGCCGGCTCGACGATCACTCCCAAGCAGCTCAAGGAGTGGATCGACGACGGCGAGAACATCGAGATCATCGACGTCCGCGAGGTCAACGAGTACGAGATCGTCTCGATCCCCGGCGCCAAGCTGATCCCGAAGAACGAGTTCCTCATGGGCACCGCCCTGGCGACCCTGCCGCAGGACAAGAAGATCGTCCTGCACTGCAAGACGGGTGTCCGCAGTGCGGAGGTCCTCGCCGTCCTGAAGTCCGCCGGTTTCTCCGACGCGGTGCACGTCGGCGGCGGTGTGATCGGCTGGGTCAACCAGATCGAGCCCGACAAGCCGGTGTACTGACCGGCCGACCGGCCCGCTCTTTCGGCGGCGGGGGTCTCGCGGACCGGGTGTCCGTGAAACCCCCGCCGTCGTCATGAACAGACCTTGCCGTCCTTCGGCACCGTTCCGTCCAGCAGATAGCCGTTCACGGTCGAGTCGACACAGTCGCTCCCGCTCCCGTAGGCGCCATGGCCCTCGCCCTTCCAGGTGAGCTCCACCCCCACGCCCTTGCCTAGCTCGTCCGCCATCCTGCGCGCGCCCTCGTACGGCGTCGCGGGGTCCCCGGTGTTGCCGACGATCAGCACGGGCGCGGCTCCCGGCGCACTGACCTCGGGACTGTCGTACTGACCGGCCACCGGCCAGTCGTGACACCAGCCCGCCGTGTCCCAGCCCATGAAGTCCCCGAAGACGGGCGAGATCCTCTCGAACTCGGGAAGCCGCTTCTTCGTCTCCTCGGGAGTCGGCCGCTCCTTGTCGTCCAAGCACGATATGACCCGCTGGGAATGGGTCGTCGTGCCGTAGTGCCCCGAGGCGTCACGGTCGTTGTAGTCGTCGGCGAGCGCCAGCAGGGCCGAACCGTCCCCGCCCTCCGCGTCCTTCAGGGCCTTCGTCAGACGCGGCCAGCCCGCCTCGCTGTAGAGCGGCAGCACGATGCCGGTGAGAGCCGACGTCTGGCCGAGCTCGCGCCCGCCGGACGTGGGAAGGGGGTTCGCGTCGATCCGCTTCAGCAGGTCCGCGATCTTCCGGGAGCCCTGCTTCGGGTCCTGCCCGGTGGACTTGAGGTAGTCGTCCAGGGCCCGCTGGAAGCCCAGCGTCTGGTTCTTGGCGTGGCCCACGGTGTCGGCGCTCGGGTCGACGACCGCGTCCAGCACCAGGCGTCCCACGTTCTTCGGGAACAAGTGGGCATACACACCGCCCAGTTCGGTCCCGTACGAGATGCCGAAATAGTGCATCCGGCGGTCGCCCAGGACCTGGCGCATCAGGTCCATGTCGCGGGCCGTGTCCGTCGTCGAGACATGGGACAGCAGCCTTCCCGCGGCCTTCGCGCAGCCCTTCCCGAAGTCCTGCGCGTCCTTGAGATAGGCCGCTTCCTCGGCCGCGTCGTCCGGTGTCGCGTCCACCGACTCGGCGGCCTGGATCGCCTTGTCCCCGCGGCACCGCACCCCTTCGCTGGCGGCCACCCCGCGCGGGTCCCAGCTCACCAGGTCGTAGCGATCGTGCAGCGGGCCGACGGCGGTCTCGTACCACGGCATCGTGGAGACGCCCGAGCCGCCGGGGCCGCCGAAGTTGAACAGGAGCGAGCCGATGCGCTTGCTCCGACCGCCGGTCGCCTTGGAGCGGATGAGCGCCAGGCCGATCGTCTCGCCGCCCGGCTTCGCGTAGTCCAACGGCGCCTTGAGCGTCGCGCACTGCCAGCCGCTCCCGGGTGCGGGGGAGTCCGAAGTGCCTTTGCAGCGGCCCCAGTCGAGCTTCTGCGAGACGAGCGAGGAGGGCAGCCCCGGCGACCCGCCGGAGGGCGGTGCGGTGGTCGGCGCCTTGTCGCCGTTCTTCCCCTCCGCCTTGCCGTCGGCCGACGAACCCCCGCCGCAGCCGGCCAGCAGCAACATGGCCGCGGCCGCGGCCGTCCACCGTGCGAAACGTGTCATGAGTGTCCCCCTCGCCTGTGGTCCGCACGAGTTCGCGGATCACATGCAGGCCATAGTAGGCGGCGCCCACCATTCGCCGTCGAGGCCTGTGGATAACGCTCTGACCTGCTGTTTTCTAGGAACAGACGGTGCCGGCCCGTGGCACGGTGCCCTGCAGCAGATAGCCGTTCACCGCGCCCTGCACGCACTTGTTCTTGCTGTCGTACGCCCCGTGCCCCTGGCCCTTGTACGTCAGCTCCACCCCGACGCCCTTGCCGAGCGCGTTCACCATCGCCCGAGCGCCCTCGTACGGCGTCGCGGGGTCGCCGGTGTTGCCGACCACGAGGATCGGTGCCGCGCCGGGGGCGCTCACGTCCGGGTGCTCGGCGGCTCCCGGCACGGCCCAGTCGGTGCAACTCACCATGCCCCAGGCGAGATAGTCGCCGAACAGCGGCGAGGCGGCCCGGAACTCCGGAACCTTCGAGTTCACATAGTCAGCGGTGTAACGCGGCTTGTCGTCGGCGCAGTTGATGGAGATGTTCGCCGGGGTGATGTTGCTGTACTGGCCGTTCTCGCTGCGTCCGTTCATCGAGTCCGACAGCAGCATCAGCACCTTGCCGTCGCCGTCGTATGCCTGCTGAAGCCCCTCCGTCAGGTACTCCCAGAAGTCCTTGGAGTACAGCGACTGCGCGATGCCGCTGGTCGCGGCGGTCTGGGTGAGCCGGCGCGGGAAGACACCGGGAATCGGCTTGGTGTCGAGGTCCTTCAGCAGCCGGGCGATACGGTCCTTGACGTCCTGCGGGGTGTCGCCGATGGGGCAGTCCTCGACCTTCGAGGTGCAGTCCTTCGCGAAGTTGTCGAGCGCGAGCTGGAAGCCCCTGGCCTGGCCGAGGGAGCTCTGCTCCACGTTCTGGGTCGGGTCGACGACCCCGTCGAAGACGGCTCGGCCCACGTTCTTGGGGAACAAGTGGGCGTAGACGCCGCCCAGCTCGGTGCCGTACGAGATGCCGAAGTAGTGCAGCTTGTCGTCGCCGAGCGCCTGGCGCATCAGATCCATGTCGCGTGCGGCGTCCGTCGTGCGCACGTGGGGGAGGACCTTCCCGGAGTTCTTCTCGCACGCCGCGTTGAACGACTTCGTGTTCCGCAGGAGCGCCTGCTGCTCGGCGGTGTCCTCCGGAGTGGCGTCCTGCTGGAAGAACTTGTCGAGCTGCTGGTCGTTCTCGCACTTCACGCCCGCGCTGCGGCCGACGCCGCGCGGGTCGAAGCTCACCAGGTCGTAGCGGGTGCGCAGGGCGGCGTAGTCCTCTCCGAAGGCGGGCAGAGTGGCGACGCCCGAGCCGCCGGGTCCGCCGAAGTTGAAGACGAGCGAGCCGATGCGCTTGCCGGGGTCACCGCTCGCCTTCGCCCGGATCAGCGCGATCCCGATCGTGTCGCCCTTGGGGTCGGACCAGTCGAGGGGCACCTTCAAGGTGGCGCACTGCCACTCCGCGCCGCCCGGCAGGGGCGAGGGGGCGGTGCCGCCGCCCTGGGCCTCGGAGGGTGCCGGGCACGCCTTCCAGTCCAGCTTCTGCGCCGTCAGGTCCTCGTCCTTGGAGTCGTCGCCGCAGCCGGACACCCACGAGGTCAGCAGGACGACGGCGACGGCCGCGACGACGGCGCGCGACGGGGACGGGTTCGGCATGCTCCCCATCCTGCGTGCGGGCGCAGCGGGGCGCTCGGGGCACGAGCCGTGCGGGTGAGGCCACGGCCGAGCGCCCGCGGTCGGGCCGGTCGGGCGATCAGAGGCTGGGCCGGGCCGCCCTTCGAGCGACGACGCGAATTGTCAGACAGGCACTAGAGCGCGCCCTTGCGGGTCAGGTGGTTGAAGAACAGCCAGCCGGGCAGCACCGGGATCCACAGGGTCAGCAGCCGGTACAGGAGCACCGCGGGCGCCGCGACCTCCTTGGGGAGGCCGACGGCGATCAGGCCGACGGTGAGGGTCGCCTCGACCGCGCCGACACCGCCCGGAGTCGGCGCCGCCGAGCCCAGCGCGTTACCGGCGAGGAAGACCACGGCGACACTGGCGAGGCTGAGCGTGGTCGTCTCCTCGTGGCCGAACGCGCGGATCGACGCGTCCAGGCACATCACGAAGCAGGCCGTCAGCAGCAGCATGCCGCCGATGCCGGTGACGAGCTTCTGCGGCCGCTGCAGCACGTCCAGCATGCGCGGTACGACACCCGCGAACAGCGACCTCACGCGTGTGGAGACGAACTTGCGCAGCAGCGGAACCGACGTCACCACGAGGATGAACACCGCGACCGTCAGCAGGCCGGCGATGACCGTGCGGGACGGCGACAGGGACGGCGTCTTCTCCGTACCGGTCAGATAGCCGAAGGACAGCAGCATCAGGATGTGGCAGCCGAGCCCGAAGAGCTGCGACGCGCCGACACTCGCCACCGCGAGCCCCGGCCGTACCCCGGCACGCTGGAGGAAGCGTGTGTTGAGGGCGACGCCGCCGACCGCGGCGGGCGCCACGATCTTCACGAACGAGCCGGCGACCTGGGCCGCCGCGGTCCGCAGGAACGGCACCCGCTCCGGCACGAAGCCGAGGAGGCTCATCGCCGCCGCGAAGTAGCTGAGGGCGGAGAACAGCGCGGCAGCCGCGACCCAGCCCCATTCGGCGTTGTCGAACAGGGTCCCGAACTCGATGTGCGTGAGCTGCGTGAGCAGGAAGTACGCGCCGATCGCCCCGGCGAAGACACTGATCAGCGTGCGGGGCTTGACCCGCTCCAGCCGGGCCGGCTCCACGGGCGCCTGGGGTCTGATCAGCAGTACCTGATGGCGGATCTGGGTGAGCAGATCCTCCTCGCGCGCCTCGTCCAGGGCTTCGTCGATCGCTCGCTTCTCGGCGCGCTGCTCGGCGCGTACGGCCTTCTTCCCGGCCTTCTCCGGCACGGGCGGGGCCGCTTCTCCGCCCTCCTCGGCCGCTTCCGCGGCGCGGGCGAGTTTGGCCTGCCGCGAGGCCTCCAGGACCGCCTCGCGTTCGCGCTGCGCGCGCTCGCGGCCGAGTCTGCGCAGCGTCGCGCGCGTTGAGCGCGTCAGAGCGATCGGCTGGAGCATGGGCAGGCAGTCCGCGACGGCGTCCGGGCCGAGTACGCCCACCGCCGACGCGACCGCGCGCTCGGCGCCCACGCGCAGCGCGAGGGTGGTCACGAGCTGGGCGATGTCCATGCGCAGCACCAGATCGCCGGCCGCGATCTCGCCGCCGCGCAGGTCCGTGAGGATCACGGTGCCGGAACGATCCACCAGAATCGCGTCGCCGGCGAGGCGGCGGTGCGCGATGCGCCGTGACTGCAGTGCCTGCACCTGGTGCCAGGTGTCGCGCAGCAGCTCGTCGGTGATCAGTTCGTCGGGCAGGGAGTCCAGGGTGTGCGCGCCGGTGTGCTCGTAGACGAGCATCACGGCGTCCGGGCCCAGCTCGGAGGTCGCGATCAGCTTGGGCGCGTTGGCGCCGGCCGCGATGGCCGCGTAGGCGAGGAGGGCTTCCTGCTCCAGGGCCTGGCGCAGTGACTGGAGGCTGCGGCGCGTGGTGATGCCGCGCAGCGTCAGCCGGCGCCAGACGCGGTAGAAGAAGCCCTGGGCCTGCTGTTCGCGGTCGACGACCGTGACGTCGAGCGGCGGGCCGTCCTCCAGGGTGACGAAGTAGCGCCTGCCGCGGTCGCCGCTCTCCGTGGTCTCCGGCATCTCCTCGCGGGCCGCGCTGACCGGGTGGAAGCCGACGTGCCGTAGGCCCGCCATCAGCGTCCGTCCGGTCGGCCGCACGTTCGGGGAACCGACCGCGTACAGCGTTCCGTAGGCGACGGTCCAGCCGATCAGCACCGTGAGGATGATCGAGAACGGGGTCGTGTAGCCGGTGACCAGCATGGAGAAGGCGTCGAGGAGCAGTACGACCCAGAGCACCCCGCGCCAGCGGGGTCTGCGGGACATGCCGACGGCCGTCATGTAGGCGATGACCGGTGCGAGATAGCCGTGCACCGGGTCGGTGAGGGCGTGGATGTCACCTGGAGAGGGCTGGGTGAGCGCCTCCTGGATGGAGTGCGGGGCGCCCTTGGCGACCCACAGGTCCGTGGCGAGTGTCACTCCGTGGGCGAGGACCGCGGCGAGGACGCCGTCAGCGATGCGCAGCCCGTCCCGTTTGATCAGCCGCTCGATGGCGAAGGCGACCGGCACGAGCAGGATCGCGATGCTGGACGCCAGCCCCGCGATCTTGATCAGCAGATCGGGTGCCTGTCCGGTGCCCTTGTTGATGTCCTGTTCGAGGCCGGAGGTGGTGCCGTGCGCGAACGCGGCGATGGCGAGCAGCACCACGATCGCGAGAACGCCGACCAGCAGCCGCATCAGGTCCGAGGGGCGGTGCACGCGCGCGGGAAGCAGCGGTTCGTCGCCCTCCACCTCGTCGGCGTGGACCTCGTCCGCGCAGTCGGTGCCGCGCTCCGCCTGCCGCTGCTCGTCCCCGGTGTTCTCGGGTGAGGCCGCTCCGGCCTCGGGAGTCGGCTCCGTGGCCTTCTCGTCGACGCCGTCGCGCTCAGGGCGTGACGAGGCGGCGGAGGTGCCCTCCGCGTCTTCGGGGTGCACGCCCTGCTGCCTCATGGTCTCTTCTTGATCTCGTATCACCAGTCACCGCCCGCACGATGGTGGCATGCCCGACCGACACACGGGGGCATCAGGGTGCAAATGCGGGGCGCGCAATCTGCTACAAGCGTCACTCGGCGGGAAGGAATATGCACAGTCGCCGCCGGGTCACGTTGTCGGTGGGGTGGGGCAGGATGGGGCGGATGAGCGAGGAGAGCCTTCCGGCGGACGCGCTGCCGGAGTACGCGGAGCGGGTCCTCGACGTCGCCGAGCTGATCCCGCCCGGCCGCGTCATGACGTACGGCGACATCGCCGAATGGCTGGAGGAGGGTGGGCCGCGCCAGGTGGGCCGGGTGCTGGCCCTGTACGGCGGAGCGGTTCCGTGGTGGCGCGTGATGCGCGCCGACGGTGTGCTGCTGCCCGGCCACGAACTGGACGCGCTGGCCCACTACCGCGCCGAGGGGACGCCCCTGAAGGAGGCGAGCCGGGCCTCCGCGGGGCATCTGCCACGCGTCGACATGAGACGGGCCCGGTGGGACGGCGGCGAACGCGCGGAAGGTCACACCTGACAGCTTCGGGCATGCACGGGGCCGAAGGGGACACTGAGGCCCGTACGAGGGAAACGAGGCACATCCGTGACATGCCGTACGTTCGTAGGGCAGGGGACGCAGCAGGGGACGCACGGGACGCGTGGGGCGTGAGGGAAGAATCGGAAGCCCCCCTTCCGCGAACGGCACCGGCGTAGCGTCGTCGGCACGTGTCCCTCCCACCCCGCGGTCACCGCCCTCCACGCGGCAGTCCGCCCACCCGTACGACCACCAGGACCGGCGAACCACGTGAGCTCCACTTCCTCCACCAGGCGCCTGACGCACCCCTCTGTGCGCCAGGGGGGCCGCGGTGCGTACCGGCTGGTGCGTACCGCCCCGGCCCGGGTGGATCCTCCTCGTCTTGACGCGGGACAGCGCGCGGTGGTTGACCACGGGAGCGGACCGCTCCTCGTCCTCGCCGGTCCCGGTACGGGCAAGACGACCACGCTCGTCGAATCCGTGGCCGCCCGGATCGAACGCGGCGGCGACCCGGAACGGATCCTGGTGCTCACGTTCAGCCGCAAGGCGGCCGTCGAGCTCCGTGACCGCATGGCGCTGCGCATAGGAGCCGCCCGCGCGCCCCGAGCCACCACTTTCCACTCCTTCTGCTACGCCCTGATCCGGGCCCATCAGGACAGCGACCTGTTCGTGGAACCCCTGCGGCTGCTGTCCGGCCCCGAGCAGGACGTGGCCGTGCGCGAGCTGCTCGCGGGCCAGCCCGACCTGGAGCGGCTGGGCCTCGCCCATGTGCGCTGGCCGGACGAACTGCGCGCCTGCCTGACCACGCGCGGCTTCGCGGACGAGGTCCGCGCGGTCCTCGCCCGCAGCCGGGAACTCGGTCTCGGCCCCGACGCCCTGGAAGCCTTCGCGCGGCGCATCGGCCGCCCGGACTGGGGCGCCGCGGCCGCCTTCCTCGCCGAGTACCTCGACGTCCTCGACATGCAGGGAGTCCTCGATTACGCGGAACTGGTCCACCGCGCGGTACTGCTCGTCCGCCGCCCCGAGGTCGCCGAGCGGCTCGCGGCGCAGTACGACGCCGTCTACGTGGACGAGTACCAGGACACCGACCCCGCCCAGGTGCGGTTGCTGCGCGGCCTCGCGGGCGGCGGACGCACCCTCGTCGCCTTCGGCGACCCCGATCAGTCGATCTACGCCTTCCGCGGCGCCGACGTGAACGGCATCCTCGACTTCCCCGAGGCCTTCCCGCGCGTGGACGGCCGCCCGGCTCCGGTCGAGGTCCTCGGAACCTCTCGCCGCTCGGGCGCCGGCCTGCTGGAGGCCACGCGCCGGCTCACCCGGCGCATGCCGCTGACCCGGCTGCCCGCGCAGAAGGTGCGGGCCCACCGCGAGCTGTCCGCGGTGCGGGACGGGGGGCAGGTCGAGGTCTACACGTACCCGACGGCCGGCACCGAACTCGACAACATCGCGGACATCCTGCGCCGCGCCCACTTGGAGGACGGCGTCCCGTGGGGGGAGATGGCCGTCCTCGTGCGTGCCGGTTCCCGCACGATCCCCACGATCCGGCGGGCGCTCACCTCCGCGGGCGTGCCCCTCGACATCGACGGCGACGATCTGCCCCTGCGGCACGAACCCGCGGTCGCGCCCCTGCTGACGGCACTGCGGGCGGTGGCCCGCGCGGAGTCGGAGACGAGTACGGACGGATCGTCCGGCGCGGATGCGGCGCGCGGTGCGGACGGGTCGTCCGGTGCGGATGGGGTGTCCAGTGCGGATGCGTCGTCCGGTGCGGACACGTCGACCGATGAGGGTGTGGCGCAGGAGACGGAGGGGACGCCCGGTGCGGACGGAGTGTCCGCCGGCGTCGCCGAGCCGGGGGAGGACGCGGCCGGTGTCCGCGTCGCGTCCTGGCTCGACACCGAGACCGCGCTCACGCTCCTCGCCTCGCCGCTCGCGAGCATGGACGCCGCCGACCTGCGGCGCCTGGGGCGTGCCCTCCGCGAGGAGGAGCGGGCCGGCGGAAACCTCGTACCGCCGCCGTCCGACGTCCTGCTGGCCCGCGCGCTGGCCGAGCCCGAGCGGCTCGTCGCGCACGATCCCGCGTACGCCCGGGGGGCCCAGCGCCTCGGCGCGCTGCTGCGCAGGGCCCGTGAGCGTCTCGCCGGCGGCGGAACGGCCGAGGAGGCCCTCTGGGACCTGTGGGACGGCACACCCTGGCCGCAGCGCCTGGAGCGGGCCGCCCGGCGCGGCGGCGCTGCCGGACGCAACGCCGACCGGGACCTCGACGCCGTGTGCGCGCTGTTCGCGACCGCCGAACGCGCGGAGGAGCGCACCGGCGGCCGTGGCGCCCTGAACTTCCTGGAGGAGATCGACGCCGAGGACATCGCGGCCGACACGCTCACCCGCAGGGCCGTCCGCCCCGATGCCGTACGCCTGATGACCGCGCACCGCTCCAAGGGCCTGGAGTGGCGCCTCGTCGTCGTCGCGGGAGTCCAGGAAGGCCTGTGGCCGGATCTGCGCCGGCGCGGCTCCCTGCTGGAGGCCGACCGCATCGGGCGGGACGGACTCGCCGAACCCCTCACCCCCGGGGCACTCCTCTCCGAGGAACGCCGGCTGTTCTACGTCGCCGCCACGCGCGCGCGTGAACGGCTCGTCGTGACGGCGGTGAAGGCACCGGCCGACGACGGCGACCAGCCCTCCCGCTTCCTGACCGAACTCGGCGTCGAACCCAAGGACGTGACCGGCCGCCCGCGCCGCCCGCTGGCCGTGGCCTCGCTGGTCGCCGAGCTGCGCGCCACCACGGTCGACCCGCGTGTCTCGGAGAACCTCCGGCAGGCCGCGGCCCGCCGCCTCGCCCGGCTCGCCGCGCTCGCCGACGAGGACGGCCGCCCGCTGGTGCCCTCCGCGCACCCCTACCGCTGGTGGGGCATGTACGAGCCGACGGAGAGCAAGGTGCCGCTGCGCGACCGCGACCAGCCCGTCGTGCTCTCCGGCAGCGCGCTCGACCAGCTCGCCAACACCTGTGCCCTGCAGTGGTTCCTCGGGCGGGAAGTGAAGGCCGACGCGCCCGCGACGGCCGCCCAGGGCTTCGGCAACGTGGTGCACGTCCTCGCCGACGAGGTCGCGTCCGGACGCACCCCCGCGGACCTCGACGTGCTCATGGAGCGCCTCGACTCCGTGTGGAACGCGCTCGCCTTCGACGCGCCCTGGAAGTCCGCGCAGGAGAAGGAGCACGCGCGCGTGGCGCTCGAACGCTTCCTGAAGTGGCATGTCATGGACCGCACCGGCCGTACACCGGTGGCCAGCGAGCACGACTTCGACGTGACGCTCGAAGCGGGCTCCTACGAAGTACGCATCCGCGGCTCCATGGACCGCGTCGAGGCCGACACCGAGGGCCGCGCCTACGTGGTCGACTTCAAGACCGGCAAGCAGGCGCCGACCGCCGCCGAGGTGACCCACCACCCGCAGCTCGCCGTCTACCAGCTCGCCGTCGGCGAGGGCGCGGTCGACGACGTCTTCGACGGTGTACGCCCCGAAGCGGGCGGCGCCGAACTCGTCCAGCTCCGCCAGGGGGCCGCCAAGAAGAACGGCGGCGAGACCCTCCCCAAGGTGCAGGCGCAGGAGCCGCTGGAGGGCGAGTGGGTCGGCGACCTGCTGGCGAACGCCGCCGGCAAGGTCCTCGACGAACGGTTCTCGCCGACGACCGGACAGCACTGCACCCACTGCTCGTTCCGGGCGTCCTGCAGCGCCCGGCCGGAGGGCCGCCAGGTCGTCGAGTGAGCGGTGCCCGGAGCCGGAGGGCCGTCAGCCCGTCGACCGAGCGGTGTCCGGACCGGCACCGGGCCCGCCGCCGTTCCGAGTGGTACCAGGGACACGGCGTCAGCGAGTGACGTATTGCACCACATGTGCTGACCTGCGGTTCTTTCGCCCCTGGCGTCGATGTGGCCCCCGCTGTCAGTGGACGCAGCTAGCCTCTGCGACATGCCCGCCCGTATCACCGACCCCGAACAGCTCAAGGAGCTCCTCGGTATTCCGTTCACCCCGGAACAGACGGCCTGCATCACCGCGGAGCCGGCCCCCCAGGTGATCGTGGCCGGAGCCGGTTCGGGCAAGACCACGGTGATGGCGGCCCGTGTGGTGTGGCTGGTCGGCACCGGGCAGGTGGCCCCCGAGCAGGTTCTCGGCCTGACGTTCACCAACAAGGCGGCGGGCGAGCTCGCCGAGCGGGTCCGCAAGGCGCTCGTCAAGGCGGGAGTCACCGACCCGGACGTCATCGACCCCGACAACCCGCCGGGCGAGCCGGTCATCTCCACGTACCACGCCTTCGCGGGCCGGCTGCTGACCGACCACGGCCTGCGCATCGGGCTCGAACCGACCTCCCGGCTCCTGGCCGACGCCACCCGCTACCAGCTCGCCGCGCGCGTGCTGCGCGAGGCGCCGGGCCCGTACCCGGCGCTGACCCGTTCCTTCCCGGACCTGGTCGGCGACCTCCTGACCCTCGACTCCGAGCTCGCCGAACACCTCGTGGCGGCCGACGACCTGCGCGCCCACGACGCCGAGCTGCTGCGCACCCTGGAGGGCGCGCGACTCACGAACGCGGATCTGCGCAAGGTCCCCGAGAGTGCCGCGGCCCGCCGTGAACTTGCCGAGCTGGTGGGCCGCTACCGCGCGGCGAAACGAGAGCGCGACCTCCTCGACTTCGGTGATCAGATCGCCCTCTCGGCCACCCTGGCCCGCACCCGCCCCGAGGTCGGGGAGATCCTGCGGGACGAGTTCCGCGTCGTCCTGCTGGACGAGTACCAGGACACGTCGGTGGCCCAGCGCGTCCTGCTCGCCGGACTGTTCGGCGGCGGCACCGGACACCCCGTGACGGCGGTCGGCGACCCCTGCCAGGCGATCTACGGCTGGCGCGGCGCCTCCGTCGCCAACCTCGACGACTTCCCCGACCACTTCGCCCGCCCCGACGGCCGCCCGGCCACCCGCCAGTCGCTCAGTGAGAACCGCCGCAGCGGCGGCCGCCTCCTCGACCTCGCCAACGGCCTCGCCGAGCCGCTGCGCGCCATGCACGCGGGCGTGGAGGCCCTGCGGCCCGCCCCGGGAGCCGAGCGGGACGGCCTCGTGCGCTGCGCGCTGCTGCCCACCCACGCCGAGGAGATCGGCTGGCTCGCCGACTCGATCGCCCATCTCGTGCGCACCGGGAAGGCGCCCGCCGAGATCGCCGTCCTGTGCCGCACCGCCACCGACTTCGCCGAGATCCAGGGCGCGCTCGTCGCCCGTGACATCCCCGTCGAGGTGGTGGGCCTCTCCGGTCTGCTGCACCTTCCCGAGGTGGCCGACCTCGTGGCCGTCTGCGAAGTCCTCCAGGACCCGGGGGCGAACGCCTCCCTCGTCCGGCTGCTCACCGGTCCGCGCTGGCGGATCGGCCCGCGCGACCTCGCCCTCCTCGGGCGCCGCGCCCGCCTGCTCGTGTCCCACGCGCGCGTGGGGGCCGACGACGATCCGGACCGCAGGCTCGCGGCGGCGGTCGAGGGGGTCGACCCGGCCGAGGTGATATCGCTCGCCGACGCCCTCGACACGTTCCTGGAGACGCCGATCGGGGCCGCCGGGGACGACGACGGGCTGCCCTTCTCGCCGGACGCCCGTGTGCGCTTCGCACGGCTCGCCGCCGAACTCCGCGACCTGCGCCGCTCGCTGGCCGACCCGCTCATGGACGTCCTGCACCGGGTGCTCGCCGTCACCGGTCTGGAGGTCGAGCTCTCCGCGTCCCCGCACGCCCTGGCGGCCCGTCGTCGCGAGACCCTGTCCAACTTCCTGGACATCGCGGCGTCCTTCGCGTCCGGCGACGGCGAGGCGAGCCTGCTGGCCTTCCTCGGCTTCCTGCGCACCGCCGCGCAGTACGAGAAAGGTCTCGACAACGCGCTGCCCGGCGGCGAGAACACCGTCAAGGTGCTCACCGCGCACAAGTCCAAGGGCCTGGAGTGGGACGTGGTGGCCGTCCCCGGCCTCGTCGAGGGCACCTTCCCCAGCGGCCAGGGCCGTGAGAAGTGGACCGCCCAGGGCAAGGTCCTGCCCCACCGGCTGCGCGGCGACGCCGACACGCTGCCCGACGTCGACACCTGGGACGCCAAGGGCATCAAGGCCTTCCACGAGGCCATGAAGGCCCACCAGCACACCGAGGAACTGCGCCTCGGCTATGTCACGTTCACCCGGCCCCGTTCGCTCCTGCTCGGCTCGGGCCACTGGTGGGGGCCATCCCAGAAGCGGACGCGCGGCCCCTCGGACTTCCTGAACGCCCTCTACGACCACTGCGTCGCCGGACACGGCGAGATCGAGGTATGGGCGGCCGAACCGGCCGAGGGCGAGGAGAACCCGGCCCTGCGCGAGGCGGCCGCCGACCACGCCTGGCCGCTCCCGCTCGACGACGCGGCCCTCGCCCGCCGTCGCACGGCGGCGGAGACCGTACTCGCCCACCTGGAGCGGGTCGCGTCCCAAGACCAGACCCACCCGGGCGCCGACGCGCACCCGCGCACGGCCGCCCACGACCCCGGCTCGTACGACGACCCGGAATGGCCGCCCCCGCCCGAGGACGACATCCCGCCCTACGACGAGTACGACGAACACGACGAGGGCGTCCTGCCCGAGGACCCGTTCTCCGAGGACGCGGCGGACGCGGCGGACGCGGCGGACGACTGGGACTCCTGGACGACGCGGCGCCCCGGAGACCGTCCGGCCGCCTCCGGGAGCGGACGTCCGACGGTGCCGCACCAGGCCCAGGGCCCCGCCGCCCGCCCGCACCCCCGGGAGGCCGGGAGCGAGCGCCTCACGCCCGAGGAGGCCCGCACCCTCGCGTCCTGGGACCGCGACCTGGACGCGCTCACCGGAGAGCTCCTGCGCGCCCGCGCGACCGTCACCCAGGTCCCCCTGCCGGCCTCGCTCACCGCCTCGCAGCTCGTGCGTCTGGCCGCCGACCCGGACGGCTTCGCACAGGAGCTCGCCCGCCCCATGCCGCGCCCCCCGCAGCCCGCCGCGCGCCGGGGCACGCGCTTCCACGCCTGGATGGAGTCCCGCTTCGAGGAACTGCGGCTTCCGATGCTCGACCCCGAGGACCTGCCCGGCAGCGAGGCGGAGATCGCCGACGAGCACGACCTGGAAGCCCTGAAGGACGCCTTCGAACGCAGTCCCTACGCGCACCGCACCCCGTACCGCGTGGAGGTGCCCTTCCAGCTCGGGATCGCCGGCCGGGTCGTCCGCGGCCGGATCGACGCCGTCTACAGGAACGGCGAGGGCGAGGAGACGACGTACGAGATCGTCGACTGGAAGACCGGCCACGGCCGCACGGCCGACCCGCTCCAGCTCGCCCTGTACCGCCTGGGCTGGGCCGAGCGACAGGGAGTGCCCCTGGAATCCGTCACGGCCACGTTCCTGTACGTCCGCGACGGCGAGGTCGTACGACCGGAGGGACTCCCGGACCGTGCCGCGCTGGAGCGGCTGCTCGGCGAGGACCCGGCGCGCGCCCGGGACGAGGTCCCCGGGGAACCGCCGGACGAACACGCCTCCGTGGGCGGATAGGCTCAGGAACATGAGCAAGCCCGTTGACAACGCCGTCAGCACCGTCCGTACGTACATCGAGACGCATCGCGCCGCCTTCCTCGACGACCTCGGTCGGTGGCTGCGCATCCCCTCGGTCTCGGCTCAGCCCGAGCACGCCGCGGACGTGGCACGCAGCGCCGACTGGCTCGCCGCCGAACTCCTCAGGACCGGCTTCCCGACCTGCGAGGTCTGGCCGACCGAGGGCGCCCCGGCCGTCTTCGCCTCATGGCCCTCCGAGGACCCCGACGCCCCCACGGTCCTCGTCTACGGACACCACGACGTGCAGCCCGCCGCCATCGAGGACGGCTGGGACACCGACCCCTTCGAGCCGGTGATCCGGGGCAACCGCCTCCACGCGCGCGGGGCCGCCGACGACAAGGGCCAGGTGTTCTTCCACACACTCGGCGTCCGGGCCCATCTCGCCGCCACCGGACGCACCACCCCCGCCGTGCACCTCAAGCTGCTGATCGAGGGCGAGGAGGAATCCGGATCCCCGCACTTCCGCGAGCTCGTCGAGAAGCACGCGGAGCGGCTCGCCGCCGACGTCGTGATCGTCTCCGACACCGGCATGTGGTCCGAGGACACCCCCACCGTCTGCACGGGCATGCGGGGCCTCGCCGAGTGCGAGATCGTCCTCCACGGACCCGGGCAGGACATCCACTCCGGATCCTTCGGCGGCGCCGTGCCCAACCCCGCGACCGCGGTCGCCCGGCTGGTCGCGGCCCTGCACGACGAGCACGCACGCGTGGCCGTGCCCGGCTTCTACGACGGGGTCACCGAACTCACCGACCGCGAGCGCGAGCTCTTCGCCGAGCTGCCCTTCGACGAGGAACGATGGCTGCGGACCGCCAGGTCGACGGCCACCCACGGGGAGGCCGGTCACACCACCCTGGAGCGCGTCTGGGCCCGCCCGACCGCCGAGGTCAACGGCATCGGCGGCGGCTATCAGGGTGCGGGCAGCAAGACGATCATCCCGTCCTCGGCGCTGGTGAAGCTCTCCTTCCGGCTGGTCGCCGGGCAGGACCCGGACCACATCGAGAAGGTCGTACGCGCCTGGGCGGCCGAGCAGGTGCCCGACGGCATCCGGCACGAGATCACGTTCAGTCCGTCCACCCGCCCCTGCCTGACCCCGCTCGACCACCCCGCCCTGCAGTCCGTCGTACGCGCCATGGGCCGGGCCTTCGAGCAGCCGGTCCGCTACACCCGCGAGGGCGGCTCGGGACCTGCGGCCGACCTCCAGGAAGTCCTCGGTGCCCCGGTGCTCTTCCTGGGCATCTCCGTTCCGTCCGACGGCTGGCACGCCCCCAACGAGAAGGTCGAGATCGATCTCCTCATGAAGGGCGTCGAGACGGCCGCCCACCTGTGGGGCGACCTGGCCGAGAACTGGCGCGAGACGAACTGAACAAGCCGAACCGCAGCCCCGACAGCGCACCACCGCACGCCCGCCCTGCTGAACCGCCCGTCGAGACAACCGTTCCACCGGGGGAGTTGGAAGCATCCGTGACCACCTGGACCGACCACAGCGCCGACCGTCCCATCTCGCTCACCGCTCCGAGCGGCATCGACCGGGCGGCCCACCACCGGCTCGACGAGGCCTGGCTCGCGGCCGCCTGGAGCCACCCCACGACCCGCGTCTTCGTGGTCTCCGGCGGCCAGGTGCTCATCGACGAGACGGCCGACGGCACCACCGAACTGCTGATGACGCCCTCCTTCGAGGCCCCGCTCACCGAGGCGCACCGCTACTTCCTGGGCACGGACGACGACGGGGTGAGCTACTTCGCGCTCCAGAAGGACACGCTTCCCGGCCGGATCGACCAGTCCGCCCGCCCGGCCGGCCTGCGGGAGGCTGGCCTGCTGCTGTCGCCGCGTGACGCGGGTCTGATGGTGCACGCCGTCGGCCTGGAGAACTGGCAGCGCACTCACCGCTTCTGCTCCCGCTGCGGCGAGCGCACCGTCATCGCCGCCGCCGGGCACATCCGCCGCTGCCCCGCGTGCGGCGCCGAGCACTACCCGCGCACCGACCCGGCCGTGATCATGGCCGTGACGGACGACGACGACCGCATCCTGCTCGGCCGGCAGGTGCACTGGCCCGAAGGCCGCTTCTCCACGCTCGCGGGCTTCGTCGAGCCCGGCGAGTCGATCGAGCAGTCGGTGCGCCGCGAGGTCTTCGAGGAGGCCGGCGTCACGGTCGGCGAGGTCGAGTACGTCGCCAGCCAGCCCTGGCCGTTCCCCTCCAGCCTCATGCTGGGCTTCCGGGCCCGCGCCACCTCGTCGGAGATCGACGTCGACGGCGAGGAGATCGAGGAAGCCCGCTGGTTCTCCCGGGACGACCTGCGGGCCGCCTTCGAGTCCGGAGAGGTCATGCCCCCCTACGGGATCTCGATCGCGGCGCGCCTGATCGAGCTCTGGTACGGCAAGCCCCTGCCGACCCGGAACGCTCCCTGAGCGTGCCCCGGACATGACGCTGCCCCTCCGGCGAGCTCGTCGGAGGGGCATTGCCGTGCGCGCGTGAGGTCAGGCGGTGAGGGCCTGCTTCACCTGGGCGAGACTCGGGTTCGTCATGACGGCCTCGGCGCCACCGGGCGCGACCACCAGAACCGTCGGAACGGTCTGGTTGCCGCCGTTCGCCTTCTCGACGAACGCCGCCGACTGCGGGTCCTGCTCGATGTTGATCTCGGTGTACGCGATGCCCTCACGGTCCATCTGGCTCTTGAGCCGACGGCAGTAGCCGCACCACGTGGTGCTGTACATCGTCACAGTGCCCTGCATGTCTCATGCGCTCCTTCACGGCTTGGGGTGCGTGGTCGCTGCAAGTGGAACGCAGGTCACCCGGCCGCCATTCCCGTGGGGGGTATCGGGGACGCCCACCCGGACGTGCCGCCCGCCGCGGCCCCGCTCCACCGCAGGTGACACGGTCGCGGCAGGGGAGGAGCCTCATACCGGGGCATGGCCGAAAGCCGCCCCCGGCACTCACGGCGCACGTGACGCTCACCGCATTCGTACGACCGCAGCCGTCTCCCTGTGGACAACCGGCTCACCCGTCTCCGCCGACCTGGCAGCATGGCTGTGTGACAGCAGCAACGCACTCCACCCTCTTCCCGCAGGTTCCGGACACGGCCGACGCGGTGCTCGACGGGCTCGACCCCGAGCAGCGCGCGGTCGCCACCGCCCTGCACGGTCCGGTGTGCGTGCTGGCGGGAGCCGGCACGGGCAAGACGCGGGCGATCACCCACCGCATCGCCTACGGGGTGCGCGCGGGGATCCTCCAGCCCTCCAGCGTGCTCGCGGTGACCTTCACCGCCCGGGCCGCCGGAGAGATGCGCGGACGGCTGCGCCAGCTCGGCGCCGGAGGTGTCCAGGCCCGTACCTTCCACTCCGCCGCGCTGCGCCAGCTCCAGTACTTCTGGCCGAAAGCCGTCGGTGGCCAGCTGCCCCGGCTGGTGGACCGCAAGATCCAGCTCGTCGCGGACGCGGCGGCCGCCTGCCGTATCCGCCTCGACCGGGGGGAGCTGCGGGACGTCACCGGCGAGATCGAGTGGTGCAAGGTCACCCAGACCATCCCCGCCGACTACGCCGCAGCCGCCGCCCGGGCCGGCCGCGATGCGCCCCGGGACCCGGCCGAGACCGCCAAGATCTACGCGGCGTACGAGGACCTCAAGCGCGACCGCGCGGTCATCGACTTCGAGGACGTCCTGCTGCTCACGGTCGCCATCCTCCAGGACCGGCACGACATCGCCGAGCAGGTCCGCTCCCAGTACCAGCACTTCGTGGTGGACGAGTACCAGGACGTCAGCCCGCTCCAGCAGCGCCTGTTGGAGCTGTGGCTCGGCGAGCGGGACAGTCTCTGCGTGGTGGGCGACGCCAGTCAGACGATCTACTCGTTCACCGGTGCAACCCCGGACCACCTTCTCGACTTCCGCACCCGCCATCCCGGAGCCACCGTCGTCAAGCTCGTCCGCGACTACCGCTCCTCGCCCCAGGTCGTCCACCTGGCCAACGGACTGCTCTCCCAGGCCCGCGGCCGGGCCGCCGAGCACCGTCTCGAACTGATCTCCCAGCGGCCCCCGGGCGCCGAGCCCGTCTACGCCGAGTACACGGACGAGCCCGCCGAGGCCGAGGGTGCCGCCCGCCGCATCCGCGACCTCATCGCCTCGGGCGTCCCCGCCGGCGAGATCGCGATCCTGTTCCGCACGAACTCCCAGTCCGAGACCTACGAGCAGGCACTCGCCGACGCCGGTGTGCCCTATCAGCTCCGCGGCGCCGAGCGGTTCTTCGACCGCCCCGAGGTGCGCAAGGCGGGTGCGGCGTTGCGCGCGGCGGCCCGTTTCGGCGGCAACGACTCGCTCCTCGACGACGTCGTCGACCTGCCCTCGCAGGTCCGGGCGGTGCTCTCGGGCGAGGGCTGGACGAGCATTCCCCCGGCGGGCTCCGGCGCGGTCAGGGAGCGCTGGGAGTCGCTGGCCGCCCTGGTGAACCTTGCGCAGGACTTCGCGACCGCCAAGCCCGGCGTGACGCTCGGCGACCTGGTGGCCGAGCTCGACGAACGCGCGAGTGCCCAGCACGCCCCGACCGTCCAGGGCGTCACCCTCGCCTCCCTGCACTCCGCCAAGGGACTGGAGTGGGACGTCGTCTTCCTGGTGGGGGTCGCCGAGGGCATGATGCCGATCACCTACGCAAAGACCGACGAGCAGATCGAGGAGGAGCGCCGTCTGCTCTACGTCGGTGTCACCCGTGCTAGGGAGCACCTGTTCGTCTCCTGGGCGCTCGCCCGCTCGCCCGGAGGCCGCGCGGGCCGGCGCCCCAGCCGGTTCCTCGACGGACTGCGCCCCGGCTCCGTCGCCACCGCGGGCGGTCGCGCCGGCGCCGCCGCGGGCGGCATCGAGCGCGGTGCCGCGAGATCCGGCGTCACCGCCGAACGGCGTACGAGCCGCAGCCCCGCGCGCTGCCGGGTCTGCGGCCGCACCCTCACCGACGCCGGTGAGATGAAGCTGATGCGCTGCGACGACTGCCCCTCCGACATGGACGAGGGTCTCTACGAGCGGCTGCGCGAGTGGCGCGCGGTGCAGGCGGAGCGCAGCGGGCAGCCCGCGTTCTGCGTCTTCACCGACAGGACGCTGATGGCGATCGCGGAGACCGCGCCGGACGAGGAGGGCGAGCTCGCCCGGATCCCGGGGGTCGGCGTCCGCAAACTCAACCGCTTCGGAGCCGACGTTCTGGCCATCTGCGCAGGTCGTGAGGTCGGGGAACACGGTGGGGGCAACTGATTCAAACTCGTCGAGAAAATAGTTTGCGCATGCCCCAGCAATCCCCATAGGTTCTTAACCACGGCAGCAGCGGCCTTCTCGAAGGCCCTGGTTCCGTGCTGTACTTAATAACCGTCGGACCGGTTCGCACCAGTCCCCCAAGACGCCGAGAGGAGGCGATTCCAGTGATCAGCATCGACACCAGCTCCATCTACACCGTGAAAATGACCGATCCCTCGGTCGTCGTCTCCATGTGCTCGCTCGGCGTCTCGAACCTGGGCACCGGTCTGTCCGGCATCAGCGCCGTCCGGCCGGCGTCCTCCGTGTCTCTCGTGGGTCTTCCCATTCGTGAGCGCAATGAGCGACCGACGCAGGCACTGGAAGCGGCAGTAGTGGCAGAGGCACATGCCTATGCCTTTGCGGCAGCCGGTGCCGGATCCCTGAAGCAGACGCAGCAGCACCACACGATGTGGGCCTTCCGTGGGCCTGAACCCTGGAGTGATCCAGCCTGATTCACCATCAGGCCGGCGCCTTCAGGGCCGCGGAACCCCACCCGGGATCCGCGGCCCTTCTGTTTGTCCCCGACCGGGGACGGCGGAGCGAAGGGGCCTCGGGACAAGAAAAGAACCCGGTACCAGCCGCCAACCGGCCGACCCCGGCCGGCACGACCAGACGAGGAAGACGAACCGTGCAACTCGAAGCGCACGCCCCGTCCGTACCGCCTTCCGAAACGATCTCCCCGCCCGGCCTCACGGAGGACTCCACCTTGATCCCCCTCACCGCGCTCACCGCGCTCGACGACGCCATCGAGAACCTCGGCGTACCCGTCCCCTGCCGTTCCTACGACCCGGAGGTCTTCTTCGCCGAGTCGCCGGCCGACGTCGAGTACGCCAAGTCTCTCTGCCGCACCTGCCCGCTGATGGAGGCCTGCCTCGCCGGCGCCAAGGAGCGGCGTGAGCCCTGGGGCGTCTGGGGTGGCGAGCTCTTCGTCCAGGGTGTCGTCGTGGCCCGCAAGCGGCCGCGTGGCCGCCCGCGCAAGAACCCGGTCGCGGCATGAGCATCCGAGGAACGATCGACCGCCCCCTGACGCGCGACCCCAAGAAACAGGCCCCGATGAAGCCGTCCACGAGCGAGCCCGCAGGCTCCGCGACCACAGACTTCGCCACCACCGGCGCGAACGACTCGCGTCAGAACAGGACCCGAGAGATGCAACTCATCCCAGAAGCCCTGGCTCGTGCGCATATGCACGAGCGACTGCACCAGGCCGAGCGGGAACGTCAGGCCGTGCGCCTGGCGACCGCTCGCCGCATGCAGCGCCGGGCCGAGCGCGCTTCGATGCGAGCCCGGCGCGCGCTGGCCATGGCGGTCATGCAGTAATCGACGCCCAGCGTCGTAGCAGCCGTTGCAGTCGCAGCACACACAGGCAGGAAGTCGCGGGGGCCGGTCCGAACGGACCGGCCCCCGCGGTGCGTTGCACCGCGCGAACCACGGGCCACGGAGATATCGTCGGCCGGGTGACGAGTCTTCCCGAAGACAGTGACAGCAGCGGCCCCGCACCGGAGTCCGACGCGGACGAAGCCGAGAAGATCGTGTGCGCCCAGTGCGGCACCACGGCTGACGGCCCCCGGCCGACGTGGACCTGCTCCGTCGAGAACGGCACCCGCCGCTACTTCTGCGACACCTGCGCCCGCAGCAACCTCAGAGCGATCGAGGGCCGTCTCGACTCGGCCTGGTGGTAGCCCACCCGACGAGTGCCCCGCCCCGCCGGCCGGGCCGGGGGCGCGGACTCACGCCTCGGCGGCCGCCACCTCTTCGCCCAACTCCCCGTCCTCCAGCTCCTCCTCGGGCACGAACCCCGGCAACCACTCCTCCAGTTCGTCGCGCAGCCGGACCGTCGCGCCGAGCTGGCACAGGACCCCTATGGTGCTGAGGGTCACCCGGTGTATGAGGAGATAGGCGGGCGGCAGGTTCAACTGCCGGCCCAACTGATGGGCGGGGGAGCGCGGGTCGGCGATACGGGCGGCCTGGTTGCGCATCCAGCCCCGGGTGAAGGTGAACTCGTCCGCCTCGGCCGGTTCGATGATCGGCAGGAGGTAGTCCAGGACCGCGTCGGGTTCGAGGTCTATCGACTCCTTGACGAAGCCTTCCTCGCGGAGCAGTTCGTAGACCGACTCGGCGTCGCCGTCCAGGGTCATCCGCAGGGAATCGCCGATCGGCTGGGGCAGACCGCCGGGAAGCCGGTCCACCGTCCCGAAGTCCAGGACACCCAGCCGCCAGCCGCCCTCCTCGTCCGGCAGGAGACGGAAGTTGCCGGGGTGCGGATCGGCGTGCAGCAGACCGGTGCGGGCGGGGCCCGAGAAGAGGAAGCGGGCCAGCAACTGGCCGGCACGGTCCCGCTGCTCCGGCGTGCCCTCGTTGATCACCTCCGACAGCGGCACCCCGTCGATCCATTCCGTCACGAGGACCTGATCGCACTGGTGGACCACCGCCGGCACCAGCACGTCGGGATCGTCCGCGAACTCCTCGGCGTGCGCCGTCTGGGCCTGCGCCTCCAGGCCGTAGTCGAGCTCCTCGGAGACCCGGTCGCGCAGCTCCGCGATCAGCGGCTTGATGTCCATTCCGGGGATCAGGGGCCCCAGCAGCCGGGCGAACCGGCTGAGTTGGGTCAGATCGGACAGCAGGGCCTCGCCCGCCCCCGGATACTGCACCTTGACGGCGACCTCCCGGCCGTCGTGCCACACCGCCCGGTGCACCTGGCCGATCGAGGCCGCCGCCGACGGCTTGTCCTCGAACTCCACGAACAGGTCGGCCCAGTCCGCGCCGAGCCGCTCCTCCAGCACGGAGTGGACCGTGCGCGTCGGCATGGGAGGCGCCGCGTCCTGGAGTTTCGTCAGCGCCGCGCGATAGGGGCCCGCGATCTCCTCCGGCAGTGCCGACTCGAAAACGGACATCGCCTGCCCGAACTTCATCGCACCGCCCTTCAGCTCCCCGAGGACCTTGAAGAGCTGCTCGGCCGTGCGCTGCTGGAGCTCGCGGCCCACGATCTCCGCCGACTTCCCGCCGATCCGCTTCCCGAGCCCCCAGGTCGCCCGCCCGGCGAAACCGATGGGCAGAGCGGCCAGTTTGGCAGTCCGTGTGACTGCCTTCCGGGGAAGATCAGACATGCGCCCTCCAGGTCCCAGCAAGCTGTGCCGCGTTCGGCTGTCGCCCTGCCATTCTCTCGTGCGCTTCGCCGTCCTCGGGGGTTCGCTCTCCATTTGTTTTCCTCGCGGTGCCGCAGGAGCAGGCGGCGTGCGCCGCGACCGGCGTCGCCCGCCACGCGCAGCCCGGCAGCGACACCTCCCAGCGGGCCCCCGCGCAGCCGGGCGGATCCCCGTCCAGGAAGGCGAGCGCTTGGCTCGCCGCGAGTCCGGCGACCGCGGCGGCCAGGGCGAGATCGCACGCGCCCACCCGCCGCTGCCGCCCGGAGCGCCACTGCGCGACCAGGCGCGGCCAGGCCGGATCCCTGTCGGCGCGCCGCCGGTCCAGGCAGCCCGCGCAGCCGGTGTCGCCGGGCAGGACCAGGGGACCCACCACTCCGGTCGCCTCGACGACCCCCGCGTAGAGATGGGGTGTCCCCGAGGCGATCAGGCCCTCGGTCTGCGCGGGGTCCGGCGCGTGGACGGCGAGACCGTCCCGGGGAGCGAGGATCACGAGGGACAGTCCGCGCGTCTCCTCCCCCATCCCGTCCCTGGCGACCGCGCGGGGCGGTCGGTCCGGGGCGGCCCGGCGCACCGCCCGCCGGGCGGCGTCCTCCCGGCGCTCGCCGACGGACTCGACGGGAAGCCCGCCCGGCGCCACGTCCCACGGCTCCACACGACCGAGGTCACGCACGTCGACCTCGCCCACGCCGGCGCCCGCGAGCAGCGCGGCCAGTACCACTCCCACCCGGCCGGCGCCCAGGACCCGTACGCGCAGCCGGCGGCGGGCGGCCAGCCGCTCGACGGCGCCGCCGGGCCCGCGGGCGACGAGGGAGAGGGAGGCGAGGTCCGACCGCAGCCGGTCCATGACCCCCTTCTTCTCACGCAGCGCGTCCGCGTCAGGGCCGCCCGCGGTCGTGTCGTCCAGGAGACCGGACCCGGCCAGCCGGTCCACCAGACCGTCCACATGGCCGTCGGGCAGCCCCATCCCACGCCCCTGCTCACGCAACAGCGGCATTCCGCGTGTCCCGTCGAGCAGTTCGAGGAAGCTGCCGGTCGCCGTGTCCATCGGGCCCAGCACCATCGCGTGCGCCGGTGTCATCCCGAACTGCATGGTGTTGAGATCCCGCCAGCCGCGCCGCAGAGCCGGCTTCACGATCGGATGCATGACCTACCCCCGTAGACCCGTAGTACGTCCCCGTATGTCCGCGGTGCACTCCCGCAGCGCGGACCGAGTGCCAGCATGCCCGTGCCCGCCGGACCCCGCCGAAAGTTGTCCACAGATGGCACCGTTCGTCGTACGAATCAATCGGGCAGGGCGCGGATCGGCATCGAACCGTCCCGGGGGCGGGACTTTCGCCATGTGCAGCAGGTAACGTCGGGGCGTGCCCGCCGACCCACCGCACAGCGTCGCGACATCTCAGCGCAGCACGACGAGCCCGCCGCCGAGCGGTTCGGGGGCGAGCGCGATCGAGGTCCGCCGGAGTGCCCGACGGCGCAGAACGGTCTCCGCGTACCGCGAGGGCGACCGCACCGTCGTGCTCATCCCCGCCCGGATGTCGGAGGCGGAGGAGAAGCGCTGGGTCACCGTCATGCTCGACAAACTGGCCGCCCAGGAGAGCCGGCGTGTGCTCGGCGACAGCGAGCTGGCCGAACGCGCCGAGCGGCTGTCGGCCCACTATTTCGACGGTCGCGCGCGGCCGTCTTCGGTGCGCTGGGTCACCAATCAGAACACCCGCTGGGGCTCCTGCACCCCCGCCGAGGGCAGCATCCGTCTGTCGCACCGGCTCCAGGGCATGCCCGAGTACGTCGTCGACTACGTCCTCCTCCACGAGCTCGCCCATCTGCTCGTGCCCGGCCACGGGCCCCGCTTCTGGCGGCTTCTGGAGGCCTATCCGCGCACCGAGCGCGCCCGCGGCTACCTCGAAGGCGTCGTCGCCGCGGACCGGCTGCCCCACCTCCCGGCGGCACGCGACGAGTAGCGGGGCGGATCGTCCCGCCCGGAGTGCGATTGTGTACCGGGTCTGCACCGGCTTCGTCCACTTCCGGACTTTGCCGTTAGCCTGACGCGACGCACTCGTATTCGGGATGGGGGACGGTCGTTACGCATGGCCAGGGAATTCCAACGCGGCCACAAGGCCAAGATCAGTGACCTCACCGCGGGCACGGATCTGTACGTAGGCGTGCAGATCACCGGCCCCGGACTCACCTTCGACATCAGCTGCTTCGGCCTGGACGCCGACGAGCGGCTGTCGGACGACCGGTACTTCGTCTTCTTCAACCAGCCGAAGTCCCCCGAGGAGTCCATCCAGCTTCTCGGTACGCAGTCGGGCGACACGGAGTCCTTCCGGGTCACCCTCGACCGGATTCCGGCGCAGATCCAGAAGCTGTCGTTCACGGCGACGATCGACGGCGCCGGACAGATGTCGCAGATCGCACCCGGATACCTGCGCGTCGTCGCAGGCGGCGAGGAGGTCGCCCGGTACGCGTTCAGCGGTGCCGAGTTCTCCACCGAACGCGCCGTGATGCTGGGCGACTTCTACCTCAAGGACGTCTGGCGCTTCGCCGCGGTGGGACAGGGCTTCGACGGCGGCCTCGACGCGCTGCTGAAGAACTTCGGCGGCGAGGTCGCCGAGGAGGAGCCGGCCGCCGCCGCCCCGCAGCCGCAGTCCGGCGCGGCTCCGTCCTTCGCCCCGCCCGCGTTCGGCGCGCCACCGGCTCCCGCGCCTGCTCCGGCGCCCGCGCAGGGTTTCGCGCCGCCCCCCGGTGGTCCGCCGCACGCCCCCATGCCCGCCCCCGCGCCCTCGATGCACGGCGCGCCGACGATCGTGGCGCCGCTGCACACCCCGCCGGGTGGCACCGTCCCGCCGCCGGGCCCCGCGCCCTACGGGCAGCCGCCCGGTCCGCCGCCGGGATACGGCCAGCAGCCGCCCGGTCCGCCGCCCGGCTACGGCCAGCAGGCACCGACCGCTCCTCCCGGATACGGTCAGCAGCCCCCGACGGCACCCCCCGGCTACGGCCAGCAGCCGCCCTACGGTCAGATCCCGGGCCAGGCTCCCGGGCAGTACCCGGGCCAGCCCGGCGCCCCGTCCCCCTACGGCGCACCCCAGGGCGCTCCGCAGGGCGGGGCCGGTGTGACCGCCGCGCTGAGTGCCTTCAAGGAGACGCCCACCGGCCAGCGGTGGACTCCGCAGAACAAGAAGCTCATCCGCGTCGACCTCGGAATCGGCGGTCAGCCCGTACTGGCCCGCCAGGGCAGCATGGTGCTGTACCAGGGCAAGGTCGACTTCAGCTACAAGGGCGCCGGGTTCGCCGGCCGGATCGTGGGCAACGCCACCGGCCAGGAGATGCAGCTCATGCGCTGCACCGGCCAGGGCCAGGTGTTCTTCGCCGAGAACGCCACCCACGTGCACCCCATCGAGCTCCAGGGAGACGCGATCTGTGTCTCCGCGGAGAACGTCCTCGCCTTCGACGAGTCCCTCCAGTACGAGGTCCGTCGCATCGAGGGGCACGGCATCCCCGGGGGCGCGCTGTTCACGATGCAGTTCCAGGGCACGGGCACCATCGTCGTCAAGACGCACGGCGCGCCCGTCGTCCTGCCGGTGACGCCCACGACGTTCGCCGACTGCAACGCCGTCGTCGCCTGGTCCGCCGCCGCGCAGGTGATCGTCTCCAGCCAGGTGAGGATGCGCCGCAACGCCTACGCCGGAGACACGGGCGAGAGCGTGAACCTCCAGTTCCGTGCCGCGCCCGGCAATTTCGTCGTCGTCCAGCCGTACGAGGTCTGAGGGAGCCCGTCATGAACCAGCCACTCGCGGGCTTCGCCCCTGCACCCGTCACCGCGCGCATGGAGAACCACGGCAATCACATGCTGAAGGTCGCCATGCAGACCGGAAACGACCTCCTCGCGCGCGTGGGGTCGATGGTCGCCTACGAAGGGTTCGTCCAGTACGAGCCCAACCCGCCCGCCGTGCGCCAGATCGCCCGTGACTGGATGACCGGCGAGGGCGCGCCCCTCATGAAGTGCGCCGGCGACGGCCTGCTCTACCTCGCCGACTACGGGGCGAACGTCGTCGTCATCAACCTCAACGGTGACGCGATCTCCGTCAACGCGACCAATCTGCTCGCCTTCGACGCCCACCTCACCTGGGGCGTCGAGCGGGTCAAGGGGCTCGCCAAGTTCGCCGGGCAGGGTCTGTGGAACACCAAGATCTCCGGCCAGGGCTGGGTGGCGCTGACCTCCCGCGGCAAGCCGATCGTGGTCGACTGCGGCGGCGGTGAGGACGAGACGTACGTCGACCCGGACGCGCTCGTCGCCTGGTCCCCGAACCTCAAGGTGAAGGGCAAGCGCAGCTTCAAGGCACAGTCGCTCATCGGACGTGGCAGCGGCGAGGCGTTCCAGATGGCGTTCTCCGGGCAGGGCATCGTCGTCGTCCAGCCCAGCGAGGACAGCACCGACCGCCTCCGAGTCCGGGGCTGAGGGGGAGCAGGACATCATGCAGAGCCCGCTTTTCGGCTACAACGAGCAGCAGACCCAGGACCGTTACAGCCTGCAGAACTCGCAGATGCTGCGCATCGTCCTGGAGGGTCACGACGACATCCTCGCCCGCAAGGGCACCATGGTCGCGTACCAGGGTCTCGTCGAGTTCGACGCCGAGTACCAGAACAACAGCCAGCACCGCGCGCGTGCGTACACCGGCGAGGGTCTCGACCTGATGCGCTGCCACGGGCAGGGCACGGTCTACCTCGCCAACCTCGGCCAGCACGTGCACATCCTCGACGTCGACCAGGACGGCCTGACCGTCGACAGCAGCTATGTGCTGGCGATGGACTCCGGGCTGCACCACGAGGTCATCGCCGTGGACAGCCAGTACGGTATCTCCGGCTCCGGCAAGTACCAGCTCAACATCACCGGCCGCGGCAAGGTCGCGCTGGTGACCTCCGGGGTCCCGCTGATGATGCAGGTCACCCCGGACAAGTACGTCAACTGCGACGCCGACGCGATCGTCGCGTGGTCCACCGGCCTGCGGGTGCAGATGCAGGCCCAGACGCACTCCTCGGGTGTGTGGCGGCGCCGGGGCAACACCGGTGAGGGCTGGGAGCTCAGCTTCATGGGCAGCGGTTACGCGCTCGTGCAGCCCAGTGAACTGCTGCCGCCGCAGAACGCGGCGATCGGCCAGGGGCTGCGTGCCCAGTACGGCATGGGGCAGCAGGGCGTCCACGCGCAGAACCAGGGCAACGCTTGGAGCTGACCGTTCCGCCCTTCGGGCTACGACGGTTCCGTGAGCAGAGGTAAGGGGCGATCGCCATTGGCGGTCGCCCCTTACACGTCGGTGCTCCTCTTCGTATCGGTGGTTCTCTTACCCGTCGGTGGTCCTCGCGCCGGTCACAGCCGGGCGCGGGTCGCCTCCAGGAGTCGTACGACCGATGCGTCGGCCGCCTCGGCGACCTCGTCGTACGCGAACCACCGCAGATCGAGGGACTCGTCGCTGATCGCCTCGACCGCGTCGGCCGGGGCGAGGGCCGCGTACTGGACGTCCAGGTGCCAGTGGCACGGCGCCGGGATGGCGTGCCGGTCCAGCGTCACCGGGCCGCCCGGCAGCAGGGTCAGGCCCGCGATGCCCGACTCCTCGGCCGCCTCGCGCAGGGCGGCCTCGGCCAGGGTCGCGTCGCCCGGCTCGCAGTGCCCGCCCATCTGCAGCCACATCCGCAGCTTGCGGTGCAGCGTCAGCAGGACGCGGCCGCGCGACGGATCGATCACCAGGGCGCTCGCCGTGACGTGCCCGGCCTCGCACGCCTTCCACATCCCGTCCGCATGCTCGGACAGGTGGTCCAGATAGACCTGGCGCAGTTCGTCCTGGCCCTCGTGGCTCTTCAGCACGAGGACCGCGTCGTCGTGCAGGCTCACTCGGTGCCGTCGCCCTTGCCGGAGTCCTTGGAGCCGTCAGTGCCCTCGGAGCCCTCGGAGCCCTCGGAGCCCTCGGAGCCCTCGGAGCCCTCGGGGGTGTCGTGCTTCTTCAGGTCCGGCTTTCCCGCGGTGCCGCTCGCGGCCTCGCCCAGCATCTTGTCGAGCTCCGAGAAGTCCATGTGCTCGCGGTGCACGAAGCCGTCCGGGTCGTCCAGGTCCGACGCCGTCGGCAGCATGTCCGGGTGAGCCCACAGGCCGTCCCGGCCGTCCACACCGCGCGCGTCGGTGAGCGAGGCCCACAGGCGCGAGGCGTCGCGCAGCCGGCGCGGGCGCAGCTCCAGACCGATCAGCGTGGCGAACGTCTGTTCGGCTGGGCCGCCCGTGGCGCGGCGGCGGCGCAGCGTCTCGCGCAGCGCGTCGGCCGACGAGAGACGCGGCTTGGCCGCCGAGTGGACGACCGCGTCCACCCATCCCTCGACCAGCGCGAGCGCCGTCTCCAGGCGGGCCAGCGCGGCCTTCTGCTCCGGCGTGTCCTCCGGCTGGAACATGCCCTGCTGGAGCGCCTGCTGGAGCTCCTCGGGGTTCTGCGGGTCGAACTGGCCGACCACGTCCTCCAGCTTCGCGGTGTCGACCTTGATCCCGCGCGCGTATCCCTCGACAGCGCCGAACAGGTGCGAGCGGAGCCACGGCACGTGTGCGAAGAGGCGCTGGTGGGCGGCCTCGCGCAGGGCGAGGTAGAGCCGCACCTCCTCCTGGGGCACGCTCAGGTCCTTGCCGAACGACTCGATGTTCAGCGGCAGCAGCGCGGCCTTGCCGACCGGGCCGAGCGGCAGACCGATGTCGGTCGAGCCGACGACCTCGCCCGCGAGCACGCCGACGGCCTGGCCGATCTGCGTACCGAACATGGCGCCGCCCATGGAGCGCATCATGCCGATCAGCGGGCCCGCCATGGCCTGCATCTCCTCGGGCAGCACATCGCCCATGGCCGCGCCGACCCGCTCGGCGACCGGGTCCACGAGTTCCTTCCACACCGGCAGGGTCGCCTCGACCCACTCCGCCCGGCTCCAGGCCAGCGCGGAGGCGGCACCGGACGGCAGGGACGTCGCGTCGTCCAGCCACAGATCGGCCAGACGGACGGCCTCCTCGACCGCGAGCCGCTCGGACTGTCCGACGCTCGCGTCCTTGGTGCCGTCCGAGGTGCCCTGGGCGACCGTCTGCCGGGCGATCTGCTTGGCCATGTCCCAATTCACCGGGCCGCCCTCGTACGAGAGCATCTGGCCCAGTTGCTGGAACGCGGCGCCCAGGTCGTTGGGGTTCATCGAACCGAACATCGCTGCGAGCGGATTGTCGGCTCCGGGGCCGCCGGCTCCGGGCAGCCCGAAACCGAACGGTCCCTGACCACCGCCGCTCTGCTGGTCCTTCTTCTTGCCCTCGTCGCCGTTGTCCGGCTCCTCCGGCGGAAGGCCGAATCCGAATGGGGTGTCACTCACGGGATTCCTCGGCTGGTAAGGCCGCCGGTTCGTGCCGACGGCGGCTGCCCACAACACCACCCAGCGTAGACACCTGAACCCGATCGGGCCTCGGTGCTTCGCCGACTCGTCGCCTGCGGCAGGATGGATGCCACCTGGTAGGGACGCGTCACACGCGTCCATTACTGAAGACAACCGCTGGAGACGCCCGGTGAGTTCCCCAGATCCGCAGGTTCGCGCAGCGCGAAACCACTCAACCAGCCCAGCCTCGCGCGGCCCCGTCGTCGCGGTCACCGGCGCGGCGGCCGGTGTGGGCGCGCTGCTCACCGAGCGGCTGGCCGCCAGCGAGGAGATCCGGCAGGTCGTCGCCATCGACGAGCGGCGCGGCGACTGCGCCGACGCCCAGTGGCACATCCTGGACGTCCGGGACCCGGCGATCGCCGAGAAGCTGCGCGGAGCGGACGTCGTGGTCCATCTGGCGCTCGACCTCGATCTGGAGACGGACGCGGCGGCCCGGACGGCGTACAACGTCCGCGGGACGCAGACCGTGCTCACCGCCGCGGCGGCGGCCGGGGTCCACCGGGTCGTGCTGTGCACGTCCGCGATGGTCTACGGAGCGCTGCCCGACAACGAGCTGCCCCTGTCCGAGGACGCCGAGCTGCGGGCGACGGCCGAGGCGACGGGTGTCGGCGACCTGCTGGAGATCGAGCGGCTCGCGCGCCGCGCGCCGCGGGCGCACCCCGGGCTGAACGTGACCGTCGTGCGGCCCGCGGTACTCGTCGGCGGCGGCTCGGACACCGCCCTGACCAGGTATTTCGAGTCTCCCCGGCTGCTCGTGGTGGCGGGGTCGAGGCCCGCCTGGCAGTTCTGCCACGTCGAGGACCTGTGCGCCGCGTTGGAGTACGCCGTCGTCGAAAAGGTCGAGGGCGAGCTGGCCGTCGGGTGCGACGGGTGGCTGGAGCAGGAGGAGGTGGAGGAGCTGAGCGGGATCCGGCGGATGGAGCTGCCGTCCGCGGTCGCGCTGGGCGCCGCCGCGCGGCTCCACCGGATCGGGCTCACCCCCTCGCCCGCCGGGGACCTCGCCTACACGATGTACCCCTGGGTGGTCAGCGGGAGCCGCTTGCACGACGCCGGATGGCGGCCGCGCTGGACCAACGAGGAGGTCCTGGCGGAGCTGCTGGAGGAGGTCGCGGGGCGGCACACGGTGGCCGGCCGGCGGCTGGGCCGCAAGGACGCGACCGCGGCGGGCGCGGCGGGCGCGACGGTGGCCCTGCTGGGCGCGGCCGCGGTGGTCCGCCGGGCCCGCAAGGCCCGGCGCAGGTTCTGACACCGGCGCCGCACCACTGCGCCAACGGGGTGAACGGCGCCGGGGCGTCGATCCCGGCGGGGCCTACCGGCGTGGTCGACGCCGAGCCGGGCGCCGCCGAACCGTGCCGCACCGCACCGCACCGTGCCGAACCGCACCGCACCGTGCCGAACCGCGCCGTGCAGCGCCGAACCGCGCCGTGCTTCGCCAAGCCGTGATGTGACCCGGGCCGGGGTGCGGGCCTCGCCCGTTCCGTACGGCCGTCCCCGCCCCGGGGCGCCCGGATGGCCGAAGGCGTCCTGGAGGAGGCTCCAAGTGGGGCGCGTGCGTGCCGGGGGAAAGGTGTATTCCTCGGGGTCGGCGGGGTGCGGCACGATGGGGGGCATGGCACCTACCTATGACCACCCCGGTGAGCGGGCCGCGCAGGACCCGATCCGGCTGCTCGCGATCCGCGACGAACCGCTCTCCCTCGACGAGGTCTTCAAGGCCGTCGGGGACGACGCCGCCGGGGGGACCGCGTTGTTCGTGGGGACCGTGCGGAATCACGACGGGGGTGCCGACGTCGACGAGCTCGGGTACTCGTCCCACCCCACCGCCGAGGCGGAGATGCGCCGCGTCGCGGAGAGGGTGGCCGCCACCCATCCGGTGCGGGCGATGGCCGCCGTTCACCGGGTGGGCGACCTGCGTGTCGGGGACCTGGCCGTGATCGTCGCTGTGTCGTGCCCGCACCGGAGCGAGGCCTTCGAGGCCTGCCGCATGCTCATCGACGACCTCAAGCACGAGGTGCCGATCTGGAAGCACCAGAGGTTCTCCGACGGCACCGAGGAATGGGTCGGCGCCTGCTGAGACCGACCGGATTGTCCGGATACCCGGCGCCCATGGGGCCCGGCCGACCGGATACCGCCGTCCGGTTGCGTAACCGGGGCCCTGCCGTGAGCGTTGACACTGCGGATGGTTAATCTGCTGATCAGTCAGTTGCGGTCGCTCATGGGGTTCGGAGGTCGACATGGCGGCGCTTGCCTGGTTGCTGATTCCGCTGATGGCCGCGATCGGTGCCGGTCTGTGGGGTAGTTGGGCCGGCCGGAATCGCAAAGCCGCGGGAGATGGTGTCGAGCTCGCCGGATACACGCGTTTCCGTGAGGCCATGGAGCGGACGGATGTCCGGGAGAAGTCCCACTCCGACGCGGTCTGAGGCCCACGGGTCCGTCCCCCGCACGCGGAGGTGACGGGTCCGGGCGTTCGAGGAACCCGTTCGACGGACCGTGCCGCGGGCCCGGTCCGTCGGGATCCTGCCCGGGTGGTCCCGAAGCGCGCGGAACGCGGCGCGGCAACGCCCGGAACACGGCTTTCGCGCCGTTCGGGCGTGTTCCGGAGCCACCACGTACGGACGGCCCGGACGGTGCGCTTACATCACCGTCCCGTACTGTCGTTCCATGCCACGCCGCACCGCGACGATGCTCGCCTCCACTCTGATCCTGATCGCGCTCCTGTGCGCGGGAGTGTTCATCAAAGTGCCGTACTCGGAGATGTCGCCGGGTCCCACGGTGAACACACTGGGTGACCACGACGGCGAGCCGGTGCTGCAGATCGCGGGCCGCAAGACGTACCCGACGACCGGGCACCTGAACATGACCACGGTCCGGGTCACGAGCGCCGACTACAACATGAACCTCGTCGAGGCCGTGTACGGATGGCTGGCGCACGACAGCAAGATCGTGCCGCACGACACGCTCTACCCGGACGGCAAGACCGAGCAGGAGTCGACGCAGGAGAACGCCGAGGAGTTCAGCCAGTCCCAGGAGAGCGCCAAGGTGTCCGCCCTGAAGGAGCTGGGCATCCCCGTGAAGTCCTGGGTGATCGTCTCCACCGTCGTCAAGGACTCTCCGGCCGAGGGACGACTGCACGCCGGTGACGTCATCAAGGCCGTCGACGGTACGACCGTGAAGGCGCCCGACGACGTCGCGAAGCTCGTCACCAAGCACAAGCCGGGCGAGAAGGTCGTGTTCACGATCGTGCCCGCCAAGGAGCAGGCCGCCGCCACGAAGGAGCACACGACGGCGACCGCGACCAAGGATGTGACGATCACCACGGTCAAGTCCGACGACGACGGCACCGACCGAGCCGTCGTCGGGATCTCGGCCGGCACCGATCACACGTTCCCGTTCACGATCGACATCAAGCTCGCCGACGTCGGCGGTCCGAGCGCCGGTCTGATGTTCTCGCTCGGCATCGTGGACAAGCTCACTCCGGGGAACCTCACCGGAGGCAAGTTCGTGGCCGGCACGGGCACCATCGACGACAACGGCAAGGTCGGCCCGATCGGCGGCATCGACATGAAGACGGTCGGCGCGCGCAACAAGGGTGCCCAGTACTTCCTGACGCCCAAGGACAACTGCGCCGAGGCCGCCAAGGACACCCCCGACGGGCTCAGGCTCGTCAAGGTCGACACCCTCGACGACGCGATGAAGGCCCTCAAGGACATCGGAGCGGGCCGGACCTCCGACCTGCCCTCTTGCTCCACCAAGGGCTGAGGGACACCGCTCCTCCGTGGCCGGGGGCGCTCCGCGACATGCGGAGCGCCCCCGGCCACGTCCGTGCGCCGGTCAGTCCGCGAACGTCGCCGACAGCGCCTCCGCGAGGCCCGGTACGAGACCCGCGCCCGTGAGCACCTCGGTGGCCGCGTCCTTCTCGCGCAGCCGCAGTGCCGAGTCACGGGTGCCGTCGCGCAGGACACCGACCGTCATGCGCACCTCCTGACGGTCCGGGTGCGCGGCGACCCACTGGGTGAGCTTCTTGCCGCTCAGACCCTCAGGGACCGAACCCTCGGCGGACGGCGGCAGCATCAGCCGCTCGACGGTGAGGGCGCAGCCGACGACGGCGTCGGGCCAGGCGATGGTGCCGAGGAACTCGTCCAGCGGCTTGCCGGCAGGGATCTCTTCCTGCTCGACGGGGGTGAGACCGGTGGTCTCCTGCTCGTGCTCCAGACCGAGCTGAGCGGCGAGGCCGGGTTCCTGGGACCGCAGCCGTGCGGTGTCTACGAGGGCGAAGAGGCGGGCGGGCTGGTCCCAGCCGAGGCCGGAGGCGTACTCGTCGATCTCGAGTACGGCCCGGGTCAGGGGGCTCGCTGCCATGGGAGTGTTGGACATGGTCACAATCCTGCCTCGTTCGTGACCTGAATCGGGAACCGAGTAAAGCGTGAGTAAGTTGCATAGATGAGGCTCCCCGATCACGGAGCCTTGCTGACGGTCCACCGACATGGGGGCCTGATGGAATCGACAGCGACTTCGAGGTGCGCACCTTGGCTTTCCAGATGCCGGACCGCGGCGGAGGCCCGACGGGGCCACGGATCAGAGTGGGCCGGCCGTCCCGGCGTGTCCGGACCCTGCTCATGACACTGGGCGTGCTGGCCGTGCTGGCCATGGCCTTCGTCATGTTCGCGGGGTTCTGGACGGACTGGCTCTGGTACCGCTCGGTCCACTATTCGTCGGTCTTCACCACCACGCTGTGGACCAAGATCGGGCTCTTCTTCGTCTTCGGTCTGCTGATGGCGGCCGCGGTGGGGTTCAACATCTGGCTGGCGCACCGGTTGCGTCCGCCGCTGAGCGCCATGTCGATGGAGCAGCAGAGCCTCGACCGGTACCGCATGGGCATCGCGCCCTACAAGCGCTGGCTGCTGCTCGCGATCACGTCCCTGGTGGGGCTGATCGCCGGCGCGTCCGCCTCGGGCCAGTGGCGCACGTGGCTGATGTGGGTGAACGGAGTTCCCTTCCACCAGAAGGACCCGCAGTTCCACCTCGACGTCTCGTTCTACGCCTTCGACCTGCCCTGGTACCGCTTCCTGCTCGGCTTCGGCTTCGCCGCCGCCGTGCTCTCGCTGATCGCCGCCGCGCTCACGCACTACCTGTACGGCGGCCTGCGGATCACCAGCCCCGGAGCGCGTGCCACGGCCGCGGCCACCGGACACCTCTCGGTGCTCCTCGGCGTCTTCGTCGCCCTGAAGGCGGTCGCCTACTGGCTCGACCGGTACGGGCTCGCGGTGAAGTCCAGCGACTTCAAGGCGACCGGCAACTGGACGGGTCTGCGGTACGTCGACGCGAACGCGTATCTGCCCGCCAAGACGATCCTGTTCTGCATCGCCGTCATCTGCGCGCTGCTCTTCTTCGCGACGCTGTGGCGGCGCACCTGGCAGCTCCCGGTGATCGGCTTCGGCCTCATGGTGCTGTCCGCCGTCCTCATCGGCGGCCTGTACCCCGCGATAGTCCAGAAGTTCCAGGTCGAGCCGAACGAGCAGGCCAAGGAAGCTCCGTACGTCGAGAAGAACCTCAAGGCGACCCGCGACGCGTACGGGATCGCCGGCACCGATGTGCAGGACTACGCCGGGGCGAGCGACACCAAGGACAAGGCCGAACTCCGTGACGACGCCGACACCGTCGCGAGCATCCGCCTGATGGACCCGAACATCGTGTCGCCGACCTTTCAGCAGCTCCAGCAGGTCCGGAACTACTACGGCTTCCCGTCGAACCTGGACGTCGACCGGTACAGCAAGGACGGCAAGGAGCAGGACACCGTCCTCGGTCTGCGCGAGCTGAACCTCGCGGGCATCCCGAAGAACAACTGGATCAACGACCACTTCCGTTACACGCACGGATACGGCGTCGTCGCGGCCAAGGGCACCACGGCCGACAGCGAGGGCCGCCCGGTCTTCACCGAGTACAACCTGCCGTCCAAGGGCGACCTCGGCTCGTACGAGCAGCAGGTCTACTACGGCGAGAAGACCACCCAGTACTCGATCGTCGGCGGTCCCCAGAAGGAGATCGACTACTCCGACGACAACGGTGAGAAGACCACCAGCTACAAGGGCAAGAGCGGGGTCAGCCTGGCGAGCCCGGTCAACCGGGCCGCGTACGCGGTGGCGTTCGGCGAGCCGCAGATCTTGTACTCGGGCGCGATCGGCGAGGGTTCGCGGATCCTCTACAACCGCACGCCCAAGGAGCGGGTCGAGGCGGTGGCCCCCTGGCTGACCATCGACGGCGACGCCTACCCGGCGGTCGTCGACGGGAAGATCCAGTGGATCGTCGACGCGTACACCACCACCAACGGCTATCCGTACGCCTCGCGCACCACGCTCGGCGACACCACGGCGGACTCGCTGACGGCGGCCAACGACCAGCGCGCGGTGGTGGCCCAGCAGAACCAGGTCAACTACATCCGCAACTCGGTGAAGGCGACCGTCGACGCGTACACCGGCGCGGTCAAGCTCTACCAGTGGGACACCGAGGACCCGGTCCTGAAGACCTGGATGAAGGCGTTCCCGGACACGGTGGAGTCGAAGAAGTCGATCTCGCCGGAGCTGATGGCCCATCTGCGGTACCCGCAGGACCTGTTCAAGGTCCAGCGCGAACTGCTCACCCGCTACCACGTGAAGGACGCCCAGACGTTCCTGAGTGGCAGCGAGGTGTGGCAGGTCCCGGACGACCCGACCAACAAGTCGGGCAGCGCGGTGCCTCCGTACTACCTGAGCATGAAGCTGCCGGGGCAGTCGTCGCAGGCGTTCTCGCTGACGACGACGATGACACCGAACGGCCGGGACAACCTGAGCGCGTTCGTGTCGGTCAATGCCGAGGCGGGGACGCCCGGTTACGGCAAGATCAGCGTGTTGAAACTGCCGACCGGCAGAACGGTCGACGGACCCAAGCGGGTGCAGAGCCAGTTCAACTCCGAACCGTCCATCGCCGAGTCCATCAGACTCCTCAGAGGCGGCGACTCGGAAGTCGAGTACGGCAACCTGCTGACCGTGCCGCTCGACGGCGGACTGCTCTACGTGGAACCGGTCTACGTGCGCGGTGGCGACCTCAAGTACCCGCTGCTGCGCAAGGTGTTGGTGACCTACGGAGGCAGCACCGCCTTCGAGGACACCCTGGGCGAGGCGCTCAACAAGGTCTTCGGAGCGGAGAGTTCGACCGCGCCGCCGGAAGAGAGCACCACGAAACCGCCCACGTCGAGCAACCCGACGGTCCAGGCCGCGCTCGCCGACGCCCAGAAGGCCTTCGACCAGGGCCAGGAAGCCCTCAAGAAGGGCGACTGGAAGGCGTACGGCGAGGCGCAGAAGGACCTCGAGGACGCGCTGAAGCGGGCCGAGGACGCGCAGGCCAAGGCGGACAAGACCGCCGGCGGTTCCGGTGCGGACAAGTCGGCCGACAAGAGTACGGACAAGAGCACGGACAAGGGCAGTGGTCCCAGCGGCAGCCCCAGCCCGAGCGGCAGCCCGAGCAGTGAGAAGAGCTCGGGAACCGGCTGATCAGGAGCCCACCTCGCGCCGTGGTACGGTTGAGTCACAACGGCGCGGGGTGGAGCAGCTCGGTAGCTCGCTGGGCTCATAACCCAGAGGTCGCAGGTTCAAATCCTGTCCCCGCTACTCAAGTCGAAGGCCCGGATCCAGTTCATGGATCCGGGCCTTCGACGTGTGACGCCACGCCGGGGCGCGCCGGTGACCTGCCGACTCGTTTGAAGTGCCGCGACATGCGAGGGGAGTTGAGCGTTCTGTGTTTGACTTGTCTCTCTGTGGGCATGTCGACAAAACGCTGAAGTGACCTCACTGGCTGCGGTATACCAGGTGTACCCAGGTAGCAGGTGGTGCGACGATGGACGTTATGGGGGACAAGGCAACTCTGTTGGATACAGGGCGGTTTGCGCAGTCTGCCGACTTTGAGCAGCCGGCGGACCTCACGCAGCCCTCCGACCGGGACGAGACCGGCGAGGCTGCCGAGGAGGCGCGCCAGTGGTCGGCCGCGGAGGCCGGCGACGTCGAGGCGATGAGCGTCCTCGGGGCCATGCTGCTGCGCCGCGGCGATCTCGACGCTGCCGAACCGCAGTTGCGCGCGGCCACCGCCGCGGGTGACCGTGCCGCCGCCAACAATCTGGGTGTCCTCCTCCACCAGCGCGGATACGCCGACGAGGCCGCCGGATGGTGGCGGATCGCCGCCGTCGCCGGCAGTGCCGCCGCCGCGCACGCGCTCGGCCGGCACCACCGCGAGCGCGGTGACGAGCCCGCCGCCGAGTACTGGCTGCGCCAGTCCGCCGAACAGGGCCACGCCCTGGGCGCCTACGCTCTCGCCGATCTGCTGGAGCATCGTAGCGACGTGGGTGCCGAGCAGTGGATGCGGGCCGCCGCCGAGCGAGGGCACCGCGAGGCCGCGTACCGGCTGGCGCGCACGCTCGACCGCAAAGCGCTGGACTCGGGCGAGGCCGTGGGTGACAACGGTGTCATCGGTGCCGCCGGACAGGCCGCCGAGCAGTGGTACCGGCAGGCCGCCGCGCGTGGGCACCGCAGGGCCGCGCTGCATCTCGGGGCCATCCTGGAGAAGCGCGGCGATCTCAAGGAGGCCGGGCGCTGGTATCTGACCTCCGCCAAGGACGGGGAGGCGCGTGCCGCGTGCGCCCTCGGGTTCCTGCTGCGCGACGCCGGGGACCCCGACAGTGCCGCCGTCTGGTGGCTGCGGGCCGCCCAGGACGGGGACGGGAACGCCGCCAACGCGCTGGGCGCGCTGCACGCCGAGCGGGGTGAGACCCAGACCGCCGAGCGGTGGTACCGCGCCGCGATGGACGCGGGTGACGTGAACGGCGCGTACAACCTCGGGCTGCTCTGCGCCGAGCAGGGGCGGACCGCGCAGGCCGAGCAGTGGTATCGCAGGGCGGCGTACGCCGGTCACCGCGAGGCGGCCAACGCCCTGGCGATCCTGCTGCTCCAGGTCGGCGACGCGGCCGGGGCCGAGCCCTGGTTCTCCAAGGCCGCGGAGGCCGGGAGCGTGGACGCCGCGTTCAACCTCGGCATCCTGCACGCCGGGCGCGCCACCGAGAGCGACGACGCCGCGGCGCTGCGGTGGTACGAGCGCGCGGCCGCCGCCGGTCACACGGAGGCGGCGCTCCAGGTGGGCATCGCGCGGCTGCGGGAGGGCGACGAGCCGGCTGCCGAGCGGCATCTGCGGTGCGCCGCGGGAGGGGGCAGCGCCGAGGCCGCGTACCGCCTCGCCGCCGTGCTCGACGCCCGGCGGCCCCCTGCGCCCGCGCATGAACTCGGGGAGCCCGCGCAGGAGAAGAGCGAGTGCGAGGAGTGGTACGAGCGGGCCGCGTCCCAGGGGCACCGGCGTGCGCAGGTGCGGGTCGGGATGCTGGCCGCGGCGCGGGGCGACGTCGTGGAGGCGGCGCGCTGGTACCGCGAGGCCGCCGAGGCCGGGTCGCGCAACGGGGCCTTCAACCTCGGGCTGCTGCTGGCCCGCGAGGGCAGTGAGCCGGAAGCGGCGCTGTGGTGGACCCGCGCGGCCGACGCGGGCCACGGGCGGGCGGCGCTCCGGCTGGCGCTCGTGTACGCGCGGCGCGGGGAGCTTGCCGAGGGCCAGCGCTGGGCCGATCGGGCCGTGTCGCTGGGCCCGGCGGAGGTCGCCGAGCGGGCGGCACGACTGCGGGACGCCTTGCGCGAGGAACTGTCGGCGTGAGGGTGGGGCGGCCGAGGGCCGGTCGGGCCTGGCGCTGATCGGGTGCGGGTGGCCGGACGGCCCTGGCACTGATCGGGTGCGGGGTGGCCGGACGGGCCACCGGCCGAACGGGGCGGCATCCGCTGGGCGGGAGGTTGGCTGGGCGGGTCCTGCCGGGACTGCGCCTGTCCGTCCGGGACCTGCTGTCCCGCCGGGGGCCGCGCCGTATCACCTGGGAGCTGTCCCCAGCGGGGGACGGCGTGGCGCAGCAGAGGCCTGCCGTCCCGCTGGGGAGGGCACCACCCTGCCTGGAGCCGCACCGGCTTACCCGGGATCTGCTGCCCCGCTGAGAGTCGCGATGGTTTGCCCGGGATCTGCCAGCCCGCCTGGAGCCGCACCGACTCGCGGGATCTGCCCCGGCTGGGCCCCCGCCGGGGATGGCGCCGACCCGGCCGGGACCTGCCGCCCCCGCCGGGGATCGCGCCGCACTCAGGTCCGCCGGGTGGCCGTCGGGCCGCCCTGTTAATGGATTTGCGCGGGCCACCGTCTTGACGTACTGTTCAGTTCATCGACGCGGGGTGGAGCAGCTCGGTAGCTCGCTGGGCTCATAACCCAGAGGTCGCAGGTTCAAATCCTGTCCCCGCTACTGAAGGCCGAGGGCCGGAATCCGAAAGGGTTCCGGCCCTCGGTGCGTTTGCGGGTCCCGCACGGAAACGCGGTAGCGAACAGTGAACAGCGCCGGTCGGCAATGGACAGTGAACGGAGAGCAGAGGGCGGCTCTGGTGAGTTGCCGGCCGTGTGGGCGTCGGTGTGCCGCTACGCCGCGATGGCCGCGCAGTCGGGGCAGACGCCTCGGTAGGTCACCTCGACGTCCGAGACGGCGAAGCCGAAGCGCTCCGAGTCGGGGAGGTCGCCGAGCGGGTTGCCGATCGGGTGGACGTCGCGGATCGCCCCGCACCGGGCGCAGACCAGGTGGTGGTGCGGACGGTGCGCGTTCGGGTCGTACCGCTTGGCGCGCTTGTCCGTGGCGACTTCCAGCACCTCGCCGAGCGAGACCAGCTCGCCCAGGGTGTTGTAGACGGTCGCCCGGGAGATCTCGGGCAGCTTGGCCACGGCGCGGGCGTGCACCTCGTCGGCCGTCAGATGGACGTGGTCGCCGTCGAGGACCTCGGCCACGACACGTCGCTGCGCGGTCAGGCGCCATCCACGTCCGCGCAGTCGTTCCAACAGGTCACTCATACAGGTCAGCGTAACAGCAGGTGAACCAGATCCCGAACAGGTGTGATTTTAGATCTTGCCCTGACTTGGACAATGTCCACCACCGGGGTGAGCGGGGTACGCCCGCTGCGGACGGCGGGCCTGAACCCCCTTCATCCGCAAGGGGGTTCAGGCCCGCCGACGCGTTCTGGCCGGGCCCGACGGCGTCTCAGGCCGGTACGTGCTGCCGGACGGGTGCCCAGCAGCGGATGATGTCGCGGACCGAGACGATGCCGACCGGTCCGCTGCCGTCGAGCACGATCAGGTGCCGGAAGCCGCCGTGCGACATCGCGGCCGCGGCCTCCTCCAGGGTCCAGGTGGGCGCCGCGAAGACGACGTCGGTGGTGGTGTGGCTGCCTGCGGTCTCCGAGTCCGGGTTCTGGCCGTGGGCGAGGGAGTTGAGGATGTCGCGTTCGGTGAGGATGCCGAGGCCGGAGGAGTCCTCGTCGAGGACCACCGCCGCGCCGACGTGACGCGCGGACATCAGGCGGGCCGCCTGTCGGAGGGTGTGTGCCGGGCCGATGGTGAGGACCACCGTGCTCATGGCGTCGCGGACGAGCATGGGCTGGAGCCACCTCCTCGGTGAGCCGCGGGCTCTCCGGCTCCTCGACGGAGCGCAAAGAGAAGCGGTTCACAAGTTCACAAGTGGGGGAGCTCTCAGAGTCGCAGTTAAAGAGACGGTCAACAAGGGGGCGCGTGCCGCGAGTTCGGGGGCGCCCGGGGTTGCTCAGCAGTCCCGGGGTCAGGCAGAGCCGCTCAGGCGCCCCGCGGGCACCGCCGGGGCCGGAGGGGGGCGTCGGGCGGATCACGGCCGTGTGCCGTGCCCCCGAGCCGGCTCCCAACACGCGCCGCCCGCACCGTCGTGCTCGGCTCACCGCGGGCCCCAAGCGCCGCGGAGTTCGGCTCGCCATCCCCGCCGGGCTCGGCTCACCATCGTCCGACGCCCCACCGGATTCAGCTCACTGCGGCCCCACGTGCCGCCGGGTTCAGCTCACTGCGGCCCCAAGCCCCGCCGGGTTCAGCTCACCTGAGTCCGAGCTTCACGACCAGGCCACCCGTCCGCGCCACCTCGTTCGTGATCTCCGTCTTCCCGTGCAGGCTGATCTGTACCGAGTACGACGCCGAGCCGCCCGGCACTCCCCGTACGGCCAACGGGAACACGCACCTCGCGTAGGTGTCGTAGGCGCCGTTTCCCAGCGACCCGGTCGCGACGACCCGGCCCGCCGCGTCGAAGACGGTCACCGGCGCGCCCTTGTCGAGGTCGCCGTACTCGTGATCGCCGGCGCACGACCCCGAGGCTCCGGGCTCGCCCGCGACCTGCACCTGTCCCACCAGTGTGAACGCCTGGTCGTCGTCGGACCCGGACAGATTCCACGCCAGCGCGACGGCACCTGCCCCGATCACGATCCCGGTGGCCAGCCAGGCAGCCCGGGCCCCGCGTGGGCGGAGCCCTCGCACGGGCCCGGAGGATGACGCGGACGCGGTGGGCGGCGGAGCGGGCCGCTCGTCGAGCGATTCCTCGGGCATGTCCGCAGCATCGCATCGAGCGACCGTCATATGAATCACCGTCACATCACGGCCGTCCGCTCGCCACTCAGTAGCGCTGGTTCAAATACCCCAGCATCTCGTCGTGGAGGATGCCGTTCGACGCCGCCGCGTTGCCGCTGTGCGGGCCGGGGCGTCCGTCGAGGCCGGTGAACGTGCCGCCCGCCTCGGTCACGATGATCGCGTTCGCCGCCATGTCCCAGAGCGACAGCTCGGGTTCGGCGCAGATGTCGACCGAGCCCTCGGCGACCATCATGTACGGCCAGAAGTCGCCGTAACCCCGGGTGCGCCAGACCGCCTTCGTGAGATCGAGGAAACCGTCCAGACGGCCCTGGTCCTCCCAGCCGGACAGCGAGGAGTACGCGAAGGAGGCGTCGGCCGTCCGCGAGACGCTGGACACCCGCAGCCGGGTCGCGGAGGACAGGCTGCGTCCGGTGAACGCGCCGTGCCCCTTCGCCGCCCACCAGCGACGGCCGAGCGCGGGGGCGGAGACGACGCCCACGACCGGCTGGTAGCCGCCCTCGCCCGCCTCCATCAGGGAGATCAGCGTGGCCCACACCGGCACACCGCGGACGTAGTTCTTGGTGCCGTCGATCGGGTCGATGACCCAGCGGCGCGGGCCCGTGCCCTCGATGCCGTACTCCTCGCCGAGGACCGCGTCGCGCGGCCTGGCACGCTGGAGATGGCCGCGGATGAGTTCCTCTGCGGCCTTGTCCGCCTCGCTCACCGGCGTCATGTCCGGCTTCGTCTCGACCTTCAGGTCGAGTGCCTTGAATCGGTCCATCGTCGCGGCGTCGGCGGCGTCCGCCAGGACATGGGCGAGGCGCAGGTCATCGCGGTAGTCGGGCATGGGTGAACCGTATCTGCCCGCGTCGGGACGGGGCTACACAGGACCGCCGGGCGATCACGGGGCCGGCCCGTCCCACGGCGCCTCGGAGAGGCGCCGTCGCCGGGGCTCGTGCCGGGTCCCGGCGCGCGCGGCTTCGGGCCGCGCGCCCCTCGGGGCCGCCGCGACCCCTTGACAGTGCTCCCGCACGCGTCAAATCTGGCTCCAGAGCCGCTCGCCCCGAGGAGGCGATGATGCCCGCAGCGCGCGAATCGCTCTTGGACGCCGCCTACACGGCACTCGCGCGCAGGTCGTGGTCCGCGGTGCGGATGGTCGACGTGGCCGCGGTTGCCGGAGTGTCACGCCAGACGCTCTACAACGAGTTCGGGAGCAAGGAAGGCCTCGCGCGCGCCCTCGTACGACGGGAGGCCGACGCCTATCTCGCCGGTGTGGACCGGGCCCTGGCCGCGCACACGGACGCCCGGGACCGACTGGCCGCGACCGCCGAGTGGACGGCGTCGACGGCCCGCAGCAACGCGCTGGTGCGGGCGATGCTGACCGGATGCTGGAGCGAGCGGCTGCCCTCGCCCGCGCCGGCCGCCGTGCCCTCGTCGTCCGCGGTGCCGGCGCAGCGGCGGGCCGACGGACCGCTGCCCTCGCCCGCCGATTTCGTGACGCTGGTCCGCGACCGCGCGGTCGCCGCGCTCGCCCTGTCCCGGGCGGACACCCCCGAGGTCGCGCGGTCCTGCGAACTGGTGGCCAGGCTCGCGCTGTCGTGTGTCGTCGCGCCGCCCGCCCGGGGCGGTGTCACGGAGCTGGTCAGAACCGCGCTCGCGCCGTCCCACCGGCTGGGGGTCTGAAGGGCGGGGCGCCTCGGCGCTCAACGGGTCCCGGAGGGGGTGGACTCAGTGGGCCGATCCCGACAACTGGAGCCCGATGACGCCCATGATGACCAGGCTGATCGAGACGATCTTGAGGACCGAGACCAGGTCGTCGAGGAAGATCATGCCGTAGATGGCGGTGCCGGCCGCGCCGATGCCGGTCCACACCGCGTAGGCGGGACCGACGTCGAGCTTCTTCAGGGAGAGGGTCAGCAGACCGAAGCTGCCGAGGGCGAAGACGCAGAAGGCGACGGTCGGCCAGAATCTGGTGAAGCCGTGGGAGAGCTTCAGGCAGACGGCGAAGCCGGTTTCGAGCAGTCCCGCCACAACGACCAGCAGCCACGCCATGTCTTGTCCTCCCGCATTCGCACGTCGACGGCTTCGGCTGGTCCGGTCCGGCTCGGTGCGATTATGCATTCACCGACCCGGAGAAGCCCTTACCGACGGCGGGCGTACGCAAACACGGGGACGTCAGTCGCCCTCACGGCGCTCCCGTGTGGCCAGCAGACGGCGCAGCGAGTACAGCCGCTGCGGGTCCGCGTGGCCGTCGGCCACCCACTGGTCGAGCGCGCAGTCGGGTTCGTCGTGACTGCACGCGCGGGGGCAGCCCTCGGTGCCCGGTTCCAGGTCGGGGAAGGCGTGGATGACCCGGGACGGATCGACGTGGTGCAGGCCGAAGGACCGGACACCCGGGGTGTCCACGACCCAGCCCCCGCCGCTGCCCGCCAGCGGCAGCGCCAGCGCCGAGGTGGTCGTGTGCCGGCCGCGGCCGGTGACCGCGTTGACGTGACCGGTCGTCCGGCGCCGCTCGGGCGGCACCAGCGCGTTCACCAGGGTCGTCTTGCCGACGCCCGAGTGACCGACGAACGCCGTGATCCTGCCGTCCAGTTGTTCGCGCACCCGGTCGGCGGCGGCCTCGGTCCGCAGTTCCTCGCGGCTGGTCACCACGTACGGGATGTCGAGCGCGCCGTACAGCTCCAGGAACTTGTCCGGCGGGGCCAGGTCCGACTTCGTGAGCACGAGCAGCGGGGTCAGACCGCCGTCGAAGGCCGCGACGAGACAGCGGTCGATCAGCCGGGGCCGCGGCTCGGGGTCGGCGAGGGCGGTGACGATGGCGAGCTGGTCGGCGTTGGCGACGACCACGCGCTCGTACGGGTCGTCGTCGTCCGCCGTGCGGCGCAGCACCGAGGTGCGCGGTTCGATCCGGACGATGCGGGCGAGGGTGTCCTTCTCGCCGGACAGGTCGCCCACGATGGCCACCCGGTCGCCGACGACGGCGGCCTTGCGGCCCAGTTCGCGTGCCTTCATCGCCATCACGGCGCGGTCCTCGACCAGACAGGTCAGCCGGCCGCGGTCGACCGTGAGGACCATGCCCTCGACGGCCTCCTCGTGCTTGGGGCGGATGTTCGTACGGGGACGGTTGCCCTTGCGGTTCGGCCGCTGGCGGATGTCGTCCTCGTCGGTGTTCTTGCCGTAACGGCGCATGATCCAGGTCCGCCCGTCAGTTCCCGAGCATTCCGGTCCACAGATCGGGGAAGTCCGGCAGGGTCTTCGCCGTCGTCGCCACGTTCTCGATCTGGACGCCCTCCACCGCCAGCCCGATGATCGCACCGGCCGTCGCCATGCGGTGGTCGTCGTACGTGTGGAAGATGCCGCCGTGCAGCCGGCGCGGCCGGATGTGCAGGCCGTCGGCGGTCTCGGTGACGTCGCCGCCGAGTTCGTTGATCTCCTTGGTGAGCGCGGCCAGCCGGTCCGTCTCGTGCAGCCGCAGATGGGCCACGCCCCGCAGGGTGGAGGGGGAGTCGGCGAGCGCCGCGACCGCGGCGATGCCCGGGGTGAGCTCCCCGACCTCGCCCAGGTCCACGTCGATACCGTGGATGGCACCCGAACCGGTGAACTGCAGTCCGGCCTCGGTCAGTTCGCAGGAACCACCCATCTCGGTGAAGATCTCCCGCAGCCGGTCGCCGGGCTGGGTGGTGTGGGCCGGCCAGTCGGGGATCACGACCGTGCCGCCGGTCACCAGCGCCGCCGCCAGGAACGGCTGGGCGTTCGACAGGTCCGGCTCGATGATCAGGTCGCGGCCGAGCAGCGCGCCCGGCGTCACCCGCCACACGTTCGGCTCACCGCCCGACTCCGGGGTGTCCACCTGGGCGCCGACCGCGCGCAGCATGTCCACGGTCATCCGGATGTGCGGCATGGACGGGAGGGTCGAGCCGGTGTGCCGGACCTCGACGCCCTGGTTGAAGCGCGGGGCGGAGAGCAGCAGGGCGGACACGAACTGGGAGGACGAGGAGGCGTCGATCTCCACCGGGCCGCCGTCCAGGGCGCCCCCGCCGTGCACCGTCAGCGGCAGCGCGCCGCGGGCGTCGTCGTCGATCCGGGCGCCGAGCAGACGCAGCGCGTCGATCACGCCGTGCAGCGGACGCTCGTACGACCGCGGGTCGCCGTCGAAGCGGATGGGACCGTCCGCGAGCGCGGCCACGGGAGGCAGGAACCGCATGACGGTGCCGGCGTTGCCGACGTCGACCGTGGCCGGGCCGCGCAGGCCCGAGGGGATGACACGCCAGGCCTCGCCGGAGGCGTCCGGGCCGGCCGCGACCGTCGAGCTGGAGGCGACGGTCTCCTCGATGCCGACGCCCATCGCGCGGAGCGCGCCCGCCATCAGCAGGGTGTCGCGGGAACGCAGCGGGCGGCGCAGCCAGCCGGGCTCGGAGGCCAGCGCGGCCAGGACGAGCGCGCGGTTGGTGACCGACTTAGACCCCGGCACGTGGACCGTCGCGTCGACGGCTCCGCTTGCGTGCGGGGCTGGCCAGAGGGCGGTGTGGGCGGGGTTCACGGTCATGCGCCCCACTTTAGTGGCAGGGCGCCGGGCAGCCGCGGGTCCGTCACCGCCGGTGACGCCCGGCCGGGGACGCCGTGCGGGGTGTGCACCGGGCGCACCGGGCGGGTCACGGCGCGGCTGAGGGCCCGTCGGCCGGCGCCGGGGTGCTTCCGACGGCGTCGCGCCCGTGGAGTGTGACGTCAGGGCGCCGCGACAGCGGCTCACGGCTCCGGCGTCCCCTGGTCGCGGCGGCCGGAATCCGGAGCTCACGGTCCCGGCGGTTGGAACCCGCGGTTCACCGGTTTCAGGGCGGTGACCCGGAGGCTCACCGCCCCGGCGACGCGATCCCGCCGCTCACAGCTCCAGCAGCCAGCGTCCGCCGCCCATCAGCGAGCACAGCGACACGGCGTGGAAGAGGAACAGCCACAGCCCGGCCGGTACGTGCGTCAGCCGCGAGAGCTGATCGGCGTCGGAGTCGCCCGCGCCGCCGCGCCGCCGCTTCGCCTGGAGTTCGAAGGCCGGGCGGACACCCCCGAGGAGCAGGAACCACACCACGGCGTACGCGAACGCGGCCTGCACCTGGGGTCCGGCGAGCCAGGACACGAGCAGGAAGGTGCCGCCGGTGAGGATCACGGTGAGCGCGCCGTACGCGTTGCGGATCATCACCAGCATGGCTATCAGCAGGGCCGTGGCCACCCACAGCAGCAGCGTGATGTGGCCGGCGCCGAGCAGCGCGGCGCCGCCGAGGCCGAGCAGCGGGGGAGCGGTGTAGCCCGCGGCGGCGGTGAGGATCATGCCGAGGCCGGTCGGCTTGCCTCGGCTGACCGTGAGGCCGCTGGTGTCGGAGTGCAGCCGGATACCGCTGAGGCTGCGCCCGGTGAGCAGGGCGACCAGACCGTGGCCGCCCTCGTGCGCGATGGTGATGGCGTTGCGGGAGACCCGCCACACGCCGTGCGGGACGATCGCCGCGAGGGCCGCGACCATGGTGGCGATCACCACCCACAGATCGGGGTCCGGCTGCGTGCCGAACACCTCGTCCCACAGGGAGCTGAGCGAGGCCAGCGAGGTGGATGCGGTGCTGTCCATTGTCGGCGGTGGCTCCCTTTCGCGGCGCGGAATCTGGCAGTGTTGCACGTATGTGCGGACGGTATGCAGCCAGTCGTGGACCCGAGGATCTCGCAGCAACCTTTGAGGTCGAGAAGTGGGACCCGGAAGAGACCTTGGCGCCCGACTACAACGTGGCCCCGACCAAGGAGGTCTACGTCGTCCTCGACCGCCCTGTGAAGGACGCGGACAGCCCGAGACCGGTTCGCCAGCTCCGCAGGCTCAAGTGGGGACTCGTCCCGTCCTGGTCCAAGACGCCCGAGGGCGCCGCCCGGATGATCAACGCGCGAGCCGAGACGGTGCACGAGAAGCCCTCGTACCGCCGCGCCTTCAGTGCCCGGCGCTGTGTCATCCCCGCCGACGGCTACTACGAATGGGTCACCGGCGGGGCGGAGCGCGAGCTGGAGGTCGAGGGCAGGAAGAAGCGGCCCCGCAAGCAGCCGTACTTCGTGACGCCGGCGGACGGATCGGTCTTCGCGATGGCGGGGCTGTACGAGTTCTGGCGGGACCGGACCCTGCCGGACGAGCATCCGCTGGCCTGGTGGGTGACCTGCTCGGTCATCACGACCGAGGCGGAGACGGCACCGCTCGGGGTGGGCCCCGCCGAGGGCCCGCGAACACTGGCCGACATCCACCCCCGGATGCCCCTGATGCTCACCCCGGACCGCTGGGACCACTGGCTCGATCCCGCCCGTACGGACCCGGACGAGCTCCGTGAGCTGCTCGCGCCGCCGCCCACCGGGCTGATGCGCGCGTACCCCGTCTCCACCGCGGTCAGCAACGTCCGCAACAACGGCGCGGAGCTGCTGAAGGAGCTCGAAGGGCCCGAGGAGGGCACACTCTTCTGACGTGGCGGCGAGGATCAGCGGCCTTCCGACGTGACGAGGATCGGCGACGTGAGCGAGACCATCGAGACCGGCGCCGGTACGGCCCGGATCACCTGGCACCGGGCGGCCGAGGCGCGGCTCGTGCTCGCCGCGAGCCATGGCGCGGGCGGCGGCATCGAGGCCCGGGACCTGCGGGCGCTCGCGGAGGTGCTCCCCGCCCACGGGGTGAGCGTGGCACTCGTCGAACAGCCCTGGCGGGTGGCCGGGAAGAAGGTGGCCCCCGCGCCGAAGACGCTGGACGAGGGATGGCGGGGCGTGTGGCCCGCGCTGGCCGAGCAGGGTCTGCCCGTGATCGCCGGAGGCCGCAGCGCCGGCGCCCGGGTCGCGTGCCGGACGGCGACCGAACTGGGCGCCGCCGCCGTCCTCGCGCTGAGCTTCCCGCTGCACCCGCCGGGCAGATCGGAGAAGTCCCGCGCCGCCGAGCTGCTCGGCGCCGGGGTGCCCGCACTCGTCGTACAGGGCGCCAACGACCCGTTCGGCCGCCCGGAGGAGTTCCCGCCGGGCTCGTACGAGCTGGTCGAAGTGCCCTACGGCGATCACGGCTTCGCCGTCCCGAAGCGGGCTCCGCTCGGCGAGGAGGAGGCGCTGAAGATCATCACGGACGGTGTCGTGGGGTGGGCCGCGTCACTCGGGTGACGGCCGGGAATGCAGAGTGAGGGACTTCTGTTGTGCGGATCAGACAGCACGCAGCGTGCTGCACCGTTCGTACGAGAGGAAGTCCGCCGCATGGGTTCGACCTTCTGCCCGAGCCGCAGCAGCCGCGCTGACCTGGACTGGACGGTGCTGCACGCGGGCAAGAACGCCCCGATTCGGGCGGCGGGCGGGCATGATGTTCGTCTATCCTCCGATTCCAGTGGGACCGGTCTCGGTCTCGCTACGTCGCTGGAGGAGGTGGGTCCGGTCACTGGGACCGACGCAGGGACCGAAAACGGCCAGGCGGAGCAGCCCGAGGGCCAGGGCACGAGCGACGCGACGGCGGAGACTTCCGCCGAGCGCACCGCGCGCTTCGAGCGGGACGCGCTCGAATTCCTCGACCAGATGTACTCGGCCGCCCTGCGGATGACACGCAATCCGGCCGATGCCGAGGACCTGGTGCAGGAGACGTACGCCAAGGCGTACGCGTCCTTCCACCAGTTCCGCGAGGGCACGAACCTCAAGGCGTGGCTGTACCGCATTCTCACCAACACCTTCATCAACTCGTACCGCAAGAAGCAGCGCGAACCCCAGCGCAGCGCGGCCGAGGAGATCGAGGACTGGCAGCTCGCGCGCGCCGAGTCGCACATGTCGACCGGCCTCCGTTCCGCCGAGTCGCAGGCGCTGGACCACCTGCCCGACTCGGACGTCAAGGAAGCGCTGCAGGCGATCCCCGAGGAATTCCGCATCGCCGTCTATCTCGCGGACGTAGAGGGCTTTGCGTACAAGGAGATCGCGGACATCATGGGGACACCCATCGGTACGGTGATGTCCCGGCTGCACCGGGGCCGTCGCCAACTGCGCGGCATGCTTGAGGACTACGCCCGTGACCGCGGGCTGGTCCCCGCCGGCGCCGGAGAGTCGAACGAAGCGAAAGGCTCGGGCTCATGAGCTGCGGAGAGCCGCACGAGACGGATTGCAGTGAGGTACTCGATCACCTGTACGAGTTCCTCGATCATGAGATGCCGGACGCGGACTGCACCAAGTTCGAGGTCCACTTCGAGGAGTGCTCTCCGTGCCTGGAGAAGTACGGCCTCGAACAGGCCGTCAAGAAGCTGGTCAAGCGCTGCTGCGGCCATGACGACGTGCCCACCGACCTGCGGGCCAAGGTCATGGGCCGCATCGATCTGATCCGCTCCGGACAGGCCGTGCCCGAGCACGACGTGACCGCGACGGCCCAGGAGTCCTGATTCCCGCGGCCCAGGAGTCCTGACTCCGCGTGGTCCTCCGTCACGAGGACCACGCCGGCTGCGGCGAATGCCTCCCGGCCCTCCCTTTATCACCCGAACGTGCTAATCCGCGGGCCCAGAGCCCGCGGATTCGCACATACCCGTCCCCGCCCCCTTCCTCCCGCCCTAGGCTCCGCCCTGACAACGGGGGAGGTACGGGGGAGGTTCGGGGATGGGTTCGGTTCCGGCGTGGGCCCGTGCGTACGTGGCCGGTGTCGTCCTCCTGGCGCTCGGCTGTCTGGCTCCGCTGCCGCACCTGAGCGTGCCCTGGGAGATCGTCGCGCTGCTCGCCGTCCTGTACGCGGGCTGCGAGCGCCTCACCCTGCAACTGCGGCCGCACGGCACCGGAGCCCCCGGCGGCGACACCACGCAGGGAATGGGCACCTTCCTCCCCGTGCTGTTGGCCGGCGCCTTCCTGCTGCCGCCGCCCGCCGCCGCCCTCGTCGCGCTGCCCGGGGCGCTGCTCGCCCGGGTCGAACAGCGCCCGCGCCGTGTGCGCCGGATCTGGCGCGCCGCACAGCTCGCCGTCGCCGTCTGGGCCGCCTCCCGGGCGTACGGGGCGCTCGGCGGCCGGGACGCGCTCGACACGCCCGACTTCCCCTACGCGCTCGTGCCCGCCGGGGCCGCGGTGCTCACCTTCTGCGCCGCGCTGAGCGTCCTCGACGGCGGGATCCTCGCGCTGGCCGAGCGCGCTCCGGTGCGCGGTGCCTGGCACGGGCTCTTCGCGCGTTCGCTGGCCCCGGTCGCCGTGCACGGCCTCGCCGGGCTGATGATGGCGGTGCTCTGGCGCAGCCCGTACGGACCCGTCGCCGCGCTGCTCGTCCTGCTGCCGATGTACGTGTCCTGCTGGGTGTTCGCCCAGTACCACCGCGAACGGGCGGCTCACCAGGCCACCATCCGCGCCCTCGTCCAGGCCGTCGACATCAAGGACGGCTACACCCGCGGACACAGCGAGCGGGTCGGCCGGGCGTCCGTGCTGATCGCCCGCGAGCTGGGCATGCACGACGAGCGCGTCGAGGTGCTGCGGTTCGCCGGCATCCTGCACGACGTCGGCAAACTCGGCGTCCCCACCCGGCTGTTGCGCAAGGACGGACCGCTGACCCCCGAGGAGCGGCAGGTCATCGAACTGCATCCCGAGTACGGACACGAGATGGTCCGCGGGATCGGTTTCCTCGGCGAGGCCCGCTCGGCGATCCTGCACCACCACGAGCGGCTGGACGGAAGCGGATACCCGTACGGTCTCGCGGGGCCGCAGATCCCGGAGTTCGCCCGGGTGGTGGCCGTCGCCGACGCGTTCGACGCCATGACCTCGACCCGCTCCTACCGCAGGGCCCGCCCGGTGCGGGCGGCGCTGGACGAACTGGGGCGGTGCGCGGGCACGCAGTTCGACCCCCGGATGGTGGCGGCGCTGGTGCGGGCGCTCGACCGGCACGGCTGGCATCCCGCGGTGACCGCGGACACCGCCCCGGCGAGCCTGCCCGGCATGCCGCCGGCCCATCCGTCCGACACCGTCGGGCGGACCGCGCCGTGAGCGCCACCGCCTCCCGGCAGGAGGCCCCCGCCCGTACCGCCCGTCCCGCGTCGGCCGGCGGCGCCCCCACCCTGCTCACCGCGGTGCGCGCCCTCGCCCTCGTCCTCACGCTGCTCGCCCTCGGCGTCACCCTCTGGGAGGGCATCGACGAACGCGGCACGGCGCTCGCCTTCGGCCTGCTCATAGCCGTCGGCGAGCTGGCCCGGTGGAGCGGGGCCGAGCAGCGCGAGTCCGCGCCCCTCGGGGCCGCCGGAGCCCTCGCGTACGCGCTGCTCGGCGAGAACGCCGGGCACCGCACCGACCACGGCGTCCTCCAGGTCGTCGCCGTCGTGGTGGCGGCGGCCCTGGTCGGCTGCGTCCCGCACGTGGCGCGGGGGGACGCGCCGACGCCCGACCATCTCGCCCGCCGCGTCCTGACCGTCGCCTTCGCCGCCGTGTGCTTCCAACCCCTTTACGACCGGGGCAGGTTGCTGGACTGGGGCGGCTCGGCCCAGGCCCTGCTGCTGGTCGCGCTGCTGGTCCTCACCACCCTGTGGGACGCCGTGCTCGCGGCGGCCATGGCCCACGCGCGGACCCGGTGGCCGTTCGGGCCGATCCTGCGCGACGAGCTGCGGGCCACCCTCGGGATCGGCTCGGCCGTGTGCGCGACCGGGGCCGTCATGGCGCTCGCCGTCGCGGTGGTCGGACTGTGGGCGCTGCCCGTCTTCTCCCTGCCGCTGCTGCTCACCCAGCTCTCCTTCCGGCGCTACGCGGCCGTGCGGGTCACCTACCGGCAGACGATCGCCTCCCTCGCGCGTGCGACCGAGATCGCCGGGTACACACCGGCCGGGCACGCCCGCCGGGTGGCCGCCCTGAGCAGGGCCGTGGGCCGTGAGCTGGGCCTGTCCGAGCCCGATCTGACCGTCCTGGAGTACGCGGCGCTGATGCACGACATCGGGCAGCTCAGCCTGGTCGACCCCGTACCGGCGGGTGCCACCGCCGCGCTCCCGGCGGCCGAGCAGCGCCGCATCGCGCTGCTCGGCGGCGCCGTGGTCCGGCAGACCGGGGTGGAGGCCGAGGTCGCCGTCGTGGTGGAGCGGCAGGCGGACCCGTACCGGGACCAGCCGGTCACCGCGCGCATCGTGCGGACGGTGAACGCATACGAGGAGATGGCCCGGGCAGCAGGGCCCACAGGGCCGCTGACCGCGCTGGAGAAACTTCGGCTGGCCACCGCCCGCGACTACCAGCCCGAGGTCGTGGAGTCACTGGCCCGGGTCCTGTCCCGGGCCGGTCTGACCTTGCCCAGGGCTGGGTAACCCATGGGTAATGAGCGGCCGTCCGAAGGTACGTGGTTGGATGCGAGGGAGAGGGTGTCAGGGGGCGCGGGCCGGCCCGGGGCTGCACTGCCTCCCAGGGACTCTTCGAGGCACCGGCAGGCGGGTAACGCAAGAAACTGGCAGGCGGGAATCGTGAGGATCTTCGGCAAGGGACGACACCGGCCCTCCGCCTCATGGCGGCAGGCCACCGACCGTGCGTTCACGCTGATCGGCGACGGCCGGTACGAGGACGCGGGGGCGCTGCTGACACGCGCCGCGGACCTGGAGCCCTGGCTGTCCGAGTCCTGGTTCAACCTGGCCCTGCTGCACAAGTTCCGGCACGACTGGGAGCAGGCGCGGGCGGCGGGCCTGCGGGCCGTGGCCCTGCTCGACCGGGAGACCGGCGCACCCGACTGGTGGAACGTGGGGATCGCGGCCACCGCCCTGCAGGACTGGCCGCTGGCGCGGCGCTCCTGGCAGGCGTACGGACTGCGGGTGCCCGGCGGCGCGGCCGTCTCCGGCGAACCCATGGGCATGGACCTCGGCAGCGCGGCCGTGCGGCTGTCGCCGGAGGGCGAGGCCGAGGTGGTGTGGGGGCGCCGGCTGGACCCCGCCCGCGTCGAGGTGCTGTCGATCCCGCTGCCGTCCTCCGGGCGCCGCTGGGGCGAGGTCGTGCTGCACGACGGCGTTCCGCACGGCGAGCGGACCACCGCCGCCGGGCACGCCTACCCGGTCTTCGACGAGATCGAGCTGTGGGCCCCTTCGCCGGTGCCGACCTGGGTCGTCCTGCTCGAAGCGGCCACCGAGGAGGACCGGGACGCGCTGGAGCAGCTCGCCGCCGACGCCGGCTTCGCCGCGGAGGACTGGTCGTCGTCCGTACGGCTGCTGTGCCGGATGTGCTCCGAGTCCCGCATGCCCTCCGACGAGGGCGACGAGGAACACCTCGACCCGCACGACCACAGCGAGCCGGGGCACCCCGGTCCGCTCGGCCATCGCACCGACGGGCAGCTCTGGGTGCCCGAGCGGGAGTGCGGTCTCGCGGCACCGGCCTCGCTGGTGCGCGGCCTGCTCGACGGCTGGGTCGCCGACAGCCCGGATTCCCGCGACTGGCGGGATCTGGAAGAGGTCTGCTGAGCGCACCTTTAGGCTGTAGGCGCAGGACATCACAAGGTCTGAGGAAGGCGTACGTCGTCATGGCGCAGCAGGAAACCGATCAGCAGCACGTGGGCGTGCTCCCCGTGGACGACGACGGCTTCGTCATCGACACCGAGGACGCCGAGGAGCGCGAGACGGCCTACCGCGAGCGCGGCACCTCGCGTCCGATCACGGTGGTCGGGAACCCGGTGCTGCACAAGGAGTGCAAGGACGTCACCGAGTTCGGGGACGAACTCGACCAGTTGGTCGCCGACATGTTCGCGAGCCAGCGCACCGCCGAGGGCGTGGGCCTGGCCGCCAATCAGATCGGCGTCGACCTGAAGGTCTTCGTCTACGACTGCCAGGACGACCAGGGTGTCCGGCACGTCGGCGTGGTCTGCAACCCGAAGCCGGTCGACCTGCCCGCCGACCGGCGTCAGCTCGACGAGAGCAACGAGGGCTGCCTGTCGGTGCCGACCGCCTACGCGCCGCTCGCCCGCCCGGACTACGCCGAGGTCACCGGGCAGGACGAGAAGGGCAACCCGGTCCGGCTGCGCGGTACGGGCTACTTCGCGCGCTGCCTCCAGCACGAGACGGACCACCTGTACGGCTACCTGTACATCGACCGGCTCTCCAAGCGCGACCGCAAGGACGCGCTGCGGCAGATGGCCGAGAACGAGGCGCGCTACGCGACCGTGGCGAACGACTGAGCATCTGCTCGCCGGGCGCCCCGCGCCGCTGTGACAAAAATTGACCGGCGTGACGCGCGGTCTCTCGTGGGCCCACTCGAACGGTGCCTGGACAGGTGATCCTCCTGACCAGGCACCGTTCGCATGTACGTCGCATGTTCGATCCCTTGTGCTCCTGCAGTGATCCAGATTCAGTCACACAAGGGGAGATTCTCGGCATGGTCGAGTAGTCGGTGGGCCAAATCCGTTCCCAGAACGGTCAGTTGTGGTGCTGAATGGGAAGTGCGGGGATACGCAACGGCGTGCGCGCCCGGCACAGCGGGAGGGGCGTGACGTCAACAAGCGGCTGAGAGGGGTTTGTTCGTGCGTGCTTTCTCATACGGCTCTCCATCGACAGCGCTCGCGGTTCCACCGGCGCTCTATCTCCCGGTGATCGAGTCCGGGTTTCCCCGTCAACTGCACCCGTATTGGCCGAGGCTCCAGGAGAACACCAGGAGCTGGCTGCTCGAAAAGCGGCTGATGCCCGCGGACAAGGTCGAGGAGTACGCCGACGGCTTGTGCTACACGGACCTCATGGCGGGCTACTACATAGGCGCCCCCGACGAGGTCCTGCAGGCGATAGCGGACTACAGCGCGTGGTTCTTCGTCTGGGACGACCGGCACGACCGCGACGTCGTCCACGGCCGCGCGAACGCCTGGCGGAAGCTCAGGCTCCGGCTTCACGCGGCCCTCGACGCCCCCAGAGACCATCTGCACCACCAGGATCCCCTGGTGGCGGGGTTCGCCGACAGCATGGTGCGGCTGTACTCGTTCCTCGGCGAGCACTGGAACAAACGGTTCGCGCGGCACTTCCACGCGGTGATCGACGCGTACGACCGGGAGTTCCGGAACCGGACCTCCGGCACCGTACCCACGGTCGCGGAATACCTGGAACTCCGTCGGCTCACTTTCGCGCACCGGATCTGGACCGACCTTCTGGAACCGAGCGCGGGCCGTGAACTGCCCGCGGAAGTCCGACGGCATCCGGCATTCCGCCGGGCGGCACTGCTCAGTCAGGAATTCGCCGCCTGGTACAACGACCTCTGCTCGCTCCCCAAGGAAATAGCGGGCGACGAGGTCCACAATCTCGGAATCAGTCTCATTCACCATCAGGGGCTGACACTCGAAGAAGCCGTCGTCGAAGTGAGGCGGCGGGTCGAGGAATGCGTGGAACAATTCCTTGCCGCCGAGAAGGACGTCGCACGGCTCGCCGAATTACTCGCCGACGGCACGGTCCGGGGAAAAGAGACGAGCATCGCCGTCAGGGCGTGCCTCGGAAACATGCGGAACTGGTTCAGCTCCGTGTACTGGTTCCACCACGAGTCGGGCCGGTACATGGTCGACAACTGGGACGACCGCTCCACACCCCCGTACGTCAACAATGAAGCGGCAGGTGAGAAATGACCGTCGATGCGGTACGACCCGAGACGCCCGAGGTGCGGGAGCTGTCCGTCCCGCCCCTCGCCGGTGGCGGGGTGCCCGTGCTCGGGCACGGCTGGAAACTGGTCCGCGATCCGCTGGGCTTCCTCGCCCGGCTGCGCGACCACGGTGACGTCGTGCGGCTCAGGATGGGACCCAAGACGGTGTACGCCGTCACCACCCCCGCGCTCACCGGCGCGCTGGCGCTCAGCCCCGACTACGAGATAGGCGGCCCCCTGTGGGAGTCGCTCGAAGGGCTGCTGGGCAAGCAGGGTGTCGCCACGGCCAACGGGGCGCAGCACCGGCGCCAGCGCCGGACCATCCAGCCCGCGTTCCGGGCCGACATCATCCCCGAGTACGGCCCGATCATGGAGGAGGAGTCGAAGGCGTTCGCGGAGCGCTGGGAGAGCGGCGCGGCGGTCGACTGCACCTCCGAGTCGTTCCGTGTCGCGGTCCGTGTCGCCGCCCGCTGCCTGCTGCGCGGGCGGTTCATGGACGAGCGCGCCGAGCGGCTGAGCGCCGCGCTCGCCACCGTGTTCCGCGGCATGTACCGCCGCATGGTGATACCCGCGGGACCGCTCTACCGGCTCCCGCTTCCCTCGATACGCGCATTCGACCGCGCATTGGCCGATCTGCACGCGCTTGTCGACGAGATCATCGACGAGCGGCGGGCATCTGGTCAAAAGCCGGACGATTTGCTGACGGCATTGCTGGAAGCGAAGAACGACGACGGCGATCCCATAGACGAACAGGAGATCCACGACCAAGTCGTCGCGATACTGACCCCGGGCAGCGAAACCATCGCGTCCACGATCATGTGGTTGCTTCAGGTGCTGACGGAACATCCGGAACAGGCGGACAAAGTGGCCGCAGAGGTCCGATCCGTCGCGGGAGACCGGCCCGTCGGATTCGCCGACGTCCGGAAGCTGTCGCACACGAACAATGTCGTCGTGGAGGCGATGCGTTTACGCCCCGCCGTATGGATATTGACGCGGCGCGCGGTGGCCGAAACCGAGCTGGGCGGCTATCGGATTCCGGCCGGTGCCGACATCGTCTACAGCCCGTACGCGATCCAGCGCGACCCACGGTCGTACCGGGAGCATCTGGATTTCGATCCCGACCGCTGGCTTCCGGAACGCTCCACGGACATCCCGAAGTACGCGATGCGCCCCTTCAGCGTGGGCAACCGCAAGTGCCCGAGCGACCATTTCTCGATGGCACTGCTCTCCTTGATCACCGCGACCGTGGCGTCCCGGTGGCGCTTCGAGCCGGTGTCCGGGTCCAGCGACGTGACCCGCGTCGGCATCACCCTGCGTCCCCACGGGCTGCGGCTGAAGGCCGTGCCGCGCTAGAGCTTCCCGGATCCTCCGCCCTCACCGGCGGGTGACCGGCCCCGTACCTCCATCGGCGCACGTCCGGGCCGCCCTCGGGCTCCTGGACGTGCGCCGCGTTCGTCAGGCCTTCGGTACGACCACGGTGACCGTCCATTCCTGGAGGCCTTTGCAGGACATCCGCGCCGGATCGCTCGGGCACATCGGGCGGGACGAGGTCAGCGTGACCGTTCCCTCCGAGACCGCCCGGTAGGCCGCGGACGCGTCACCCGGCTGGAGGACGATCCCGCCGTTGGTGGCCGCCAGGGCGCCGCCTTCGCTCCTGACGGGTTTCCAGGGCCGTTTGGTGGTGCCGTCCAGCAGGACCCGGATCGTGTCGCCGGGGGCCAGACAGTACGTGCGGCCCGTGTCGGCGGCGCCGAGCTGGGCCGTGGCCTGCGCGCAGCCCGGACCCGAAGGGGTCGGGGACGGCGACGCGGGGCCGTCGGTGGGGGTCGGGGTCGGGGACACGGTGCCGCCGGTGGGGGTCGGGGACGGGGACACGGTGCCGCCGGCGCCCGCGTCGTCTCCGCCCTGCGTTCCGCAGCCCGCGAGCAGCAGGGCCAGGGCGGCGAGGGCGATGGTCCGGGTGTGAGTCGTTCGACGCATGGGGTGGCCTCCTCGGGGGTTGGACGTGCCACCGGCTGATCAGGATCCCTTCCCGGGCACGACGGGGCCCCGGCCGCCTCGGCGACCGGGGCCCCGGTGCGGCTCAGCCGGTCGTGACGGCGGTGTCGTCCACGACGAAGCTGGTCTGGAGCGAGGAGTCCTCGACGCCGCTGAACTTCAGCGTGACGGTCGAGCCGGCGAAGGAGGACAGGTCGAAGCTCTTCTGGGCGTACCCGGAGGCCTTGTTGAGGTTGGAGTAGGTCGCGAGCGTGGTGGAGCCCGCGGTGACGGTGAGCTTGTCGTAGGCCGTGCCGGTGCTGGTCTCGGCCGTGTCGACGTGCAGGTAGAAGGTGAACGTGGCCTTGCAGCCGGACGGGACGGTCACCGACTGGGACAGGGTGTCGGTGTGGGTCGAGCCGTACCCGTCGAGCCAGGCGTCGTACGACCCGGCGTGCGTGGCCTCGCCGGTGTCATTGGTGATGACCCCGCTGGTCTCGCTCCACACGGTGGCGCCCGACTCGAAGCCCTGGTTGCCGAGAAGCTGCGCCGAGGTGCAGGTGCCGCCGCCCGACGTGCTGACGGTCCAGGTGAAGGAGGCGGAGCCGGAGGCGCCGGTGCTGTCCTTGGCCGTGACGGTGGCCGCGTACGTGCCCGCGGTGCTCGCGGTGCCGGAGATCAGACCGGTCGAGCTGTTGATCGACAGGCCGGTCGGGAGTCCGGTCGCGCTGTAGGTGAGGCTCGCGCCCGCGCTGTCGCTCGCCGCCATCTGAAGGCTCACCGAGCCGCCGGTGGCCGTGGACTGGCTGCCCGGGTCGGTGACCGTCACGGTGTTGCCGGTGCTGGTGCCCGAGGCGAAGGCGGCCGTGCCGTTGGGGGTGCCCCAGCCGGTCGGGCCGTCGTAGCCGGTGCCCGCGGTGCAGAAGTACGAGGTGGAGCAGGAGCCGTTGTTGCCGCTGGTCACGTCGTACAGGTTCGCGGTGTGGGAGTAGGGGTACTTCGCCGGGTAGTCGGCGGAGCCCGGGGTGCCGGCCAGCGCGTACACGCCCGCGATGATGGGCGCGGAGGCGCTGGTGCCGCCGTAGACCGCCCAGCCGGAGCCGCCGTAGGTGTCGTAGACCGCCACGCCCGTGGCCGGGTCGGCGACGGCGGAGACGTCGGACTCCATGCGCTTGGCGCAGCCGGTGTCGGTCTGCCAGGACGGCTTGGCGTCGTAGGCGGAGCAGCCGGAGCCGGTGCCCTCGGTGCTGCTGGTCTTCCACACCGACTCGCTCCAGCCGCGGGTGCTGGAGGAGGTGCTCAGCGCGGTGCCGCCGACGGCGGTCACGTACTGGGAGGTCGCCGGGTACTCGGCGCCGTAGGCCTCGTCACCGGAGGAGACGGTGATCGCGACGCCCGGGTGCTTGAAGTACGAGATGTCCTCGCCGGTCTGCGAGGAGGACTCGGAGCCGCCCCAGCTGTTGGAGACGAACTTCGCTCCCAGCGCGACCGCCTCGTTCTCCGCGGCGCCGAGGTCGGAGTCGTTCGCGGAGTTCGCCTCGACGAGGATGATGCTGCAGTTGGGGCAGACGGCGCTGACCATGTCGATGTCGAGCGCCTCCTCACCCGCCCAGCCGGTGTCGTTCGTCGGCAGCGAGGTGGTCGAGCCTGTCTGGCTGACCTGCTTGAAGCAGCCGTTGGCCTTGGTGCAGGCGGACAGGCCGAACTGCGTGCGGTAGGTGGCCAGGTCGGCGGCCGCGTTGGGGTCGTTGTAGGCGTCGACCACGGCGACCGTCATGCCGGAGCCGCCCGTCGAGGGCAGGTTGTAGGCGCTGTGCAGGTTGGCCGGGCTGAGGCCGGACACCGCGGCCGCGGCGTCGGGGGAGACCTTCGCCGCGAGCTTCTGCGCGATGTCGGTGCGCCGTTGGGCGAAGCAGGACATCTGGCCGGGCTCGGCCGCCTCGGCGCACAGGTGCTTGGTCGCGACCTTCTGGCCGGCCCTGCCGGTCGCGTGGACCGTCTGGCGGGCGGGGTCGGTGAGGGACCGGGCGTTCTGGGTGGTGCGCGACACGTGGGGGGCCGGCGCGGGCTGCGCGCTCGCGGGCGGGGCCGCGGTGAACCCGGCGAGGCCGAGTGCCAGGGCGGGGAGGGCGGTGGTGAGGAGTCTTCGCAGGCTCCGGGCCGGTCTGCCGGCGGGTATCGGGCGCTGGGAACGCATGGGGGTGTCGCCTCCATCGGTTCGAGGCCGGTGCCGCTCGGGCCCGGGTGGGGCCGTTCGTGGCGCCATGGCCGGAAGTGGGGTTCTCGGCGCTCTGAAACGGCAGCCTGTGACGCGCGTAGCACGAACAGGGAGGGACACGTCATGGGCATGCCAAATCAGTCGTCCCGGTGTGCCGCGGTGCGTGGCGTGGCGGGACGGCCAGAACGTAACCGGGGGGAACGACGTGCGAACAGCCGTGCCGGAAGAACTTTGCCGCTCCATGGACGGGGATTGACACGGCGATTGGAGGCACGGGGGCAGTACGTGACGAAAGCCGGGCCGCAACGGGCGGCCCGGCTCTCATCGGTGACGGACGGTCAGAGCGACCGGAACCGCCGGAACGGTCAGAAGTCCTCGTCGAAGTCGACGGTGCCCTCCACCGCGACCTGGTACGCGGACGGCCGGCGCTCGAAGAAGTTGGTCAGCTCCTGGACACCCTGGAGCTCCATGAAGGAGAACGGGTTCTCGGAGCCGTACACCGGCGCGAAGCCCAGCCGCTGGAGGCGCTGGTCCGCCACGCACTCCAGGTACTGCCGCATCGAGTCGGTGTTCATGCCCGGCAGGCCCTCGCCGCACAGGTCGCGGCCGAACTGCAGCTCGGCCTCGACGGCCTCGCGCAGCATGTCCGTCACCTGCTCCTGGAGCAGGTCGTCGAACAGGTCCGGCTCCTCCTTGCGGACGGTGTCGACCACCTCGAAGGCGAAGCTCATGTGCATCGTCTCGTCGCGGAACACCCAGTTGGTGCCGGTCGCCAGGCCGTGCAGCAGACCCCGGCTGCGGAACCAGTAGACGTACGCGAAGGCCCCGTAGAAGAAGAGCCCCTCGATGCACGCGGCGAAGCAGATCAGGTTCAGCAGGAAGCGGCGGCGGTCCGCCCTGGTCTCCAGCCGGTCCATCTTCTCGACCGAGTCCATCCACTTGAAGCAGAACTGCGCCTTCTCGCGGATGGAGGGGATGTTCTCGACGGCCGCGAAGGCCGCCGTGCGGTCCTCCGGGTCGGGCAGATAGGTGTCGAGCAGCGTCAGATAGAACTGGACGTGCACGGCCTCCTCGAAGAGCTGACGGCTCAGGTACAGCCGCGCCTCGGGGGAGTTGATGTGCTTGTACAGCGTCAGCACGAGGTTGTTCGCCACGATCGAGTCGCCCGTCGCGAAGAACGCGACCAGCCGGCCGATCATGTGCTGCTCACCCGGCGTCAGCTTCGCGAGGTCGGCGACGTCCGAGTGGAGGTCGACCTCCTCGACGGTCCAGGTGTTCTTGATCGCGTCCCGGTAGCGCTCGTAGAAGTCCGGGTAGCGCATGGGACGCAGGGTGAGTTCGAAGCCCGGGTCGAGCAGGTTTTTCTCGGATGCAGCCTTCTCGGTGGAGCTCATTACTGGCAGGCCTCGCAGGACTCGGGGTTCTCAAGGGAGCAGGCGACGGCGTCGGGGTCGGCGGCCTGCTGGACGGGGATGACGGTCTCGGGTCGCGCCTGCGCCTGGGCCGCGCGGGCGATGCGCGTCGCCGGGCGCGAACGCAGGTAGTACGTCGTCTTCAGGCCCGCCTTCCAGGCGTAGGAGTACATCGAGGAGAGCTTGCCGATGGTCGGCGTCTCCAGGAACAGGTTCAGCGACTGGGCCTGGTCCAGGAACGGGGTGCGGGCGGCGGCCATGTCGATCAGGCCGCGCTGCGGGATCTCCCACGCCGTGCGGTACAGGTCGCGGACGTCCTGCGGGACCCAGGTGAAGCCCTGCACCGAGCCGCTGGACTCGCGCAGCGCCTCACGGGTCTGCGCGTCCCACACGCCGAGCGCCTTCAGCTCGGCCACCAGGTACGAGTTGACCTGGAGGAACTCGCCGGAGAGCGTCTCGCGCTTGAACAGGTTCGACACCTGCGGCTCGATGCACTCGTACACGCCCGCGATCGAGGCGATGGTGGCGGTCGGCGCGATGGCCAGCAGCAGCGAGTTGCGCATGCCGACCGAGGCGATCCGCTCGCGCAGGGCCGCCCAGCGCTCCGGCCAGTTCAGCTCGACGTCGAAGTGGTCCGGGTGCAGGACGCCACGGGCGGTACGGGTCTTCTCCCAGGCGGGGAGCGGTCCGTTGCGCTCGGCCAGGTCCGCGGAGGCCTCGTACGAGGCGAGCATGATCCGCTCGGCGATCCGGGTCGACAGGGCGCGGGCCTCGGGCGAGTCGAACGGGATCCGCAGCTTGAAGAAGACGTCCTGAAGGCCCATCGCGCCGAGGCCGACCGGACGCCATTTGGCGTTGGAGCGGCCCGCCTGCTCGGTCGGGTAGAAGTTGATGTCCACCACGCGGTCGAGGAAGGTCACCGCGGTGCGCACGGTCTGATCGAGCCGCTCCCAGTCGATGTCCCCGCCGGTCACGAACGCGCCCAGGTTGACCGAACCCAGGTTGCAGACCGCCGTCTCCCCGTCGTCCGTGACCTCCAGGATCTCGGTGCACAGGTTCGAGGAGTGGACGGTGTGACCCGGCTCCGCCGTCTGGTTGGCGGTGCGGTTGGCGGCGTCCTTGAAGGTCATCCAGCCGTTGCCGGTCTGCGCGAGGGTGCGCATCATGCGGCCGTACAGATCGCGGGCCTGGATGGTCTTCCGGGCGAGGCCCGCCTCCTCGGCCTTGCGGTAGGCCGCGTCGAACGCGTCGCCCCACAGGTCGACCAGTTCCGGCACGTCGGCCGGGGAGAACAGCGACCAGACGCCGTCCTCGTTCACCCGGCGCATGAACTCGTCCGGGATCCAGTGCGCGAGGTTCAGGTTGTGCGTACGCCGGGCGTCCTCACCGGTGTTGTCGCGCAGCTCAAGGAACTCCTCGATGTCGGAGTGCCAGGTCTCCAGGTAGACCGCCGCCGCACCCTTGCGCCGGCCGCCCTGGTTCACCGCGGCCACCGAGGCGTCGAGCGTCTTCAGGAACGGGACGATGCCGTTGGAGTGCCCGTTGGTGCCGCGGATCAGCGAACCGCGGCTGCGGATGCGGGAGTACGACAGGCCGATGCCGCCCGCGTGCTTCGACAGGCGAGCCACCTGGTGGTAGCGGTCGTAGATGGAGTCCAGCTCGTCCAGCGGGGAGTCGAGGAGGTAGCAGGACGACATCTGGGGGTGCCGCGTACCGGAGTTGAAGAGCGTGGGGGAGGAGGGCAGGTAGTCGAGACGGCTCATGAGCCGGTAGAGAGCCGCGACCTCGTCCACCGAACGGGCGGTGTCGTCCTCCGCGAGACCGGAGGCCACCCGCAGCATGAAGTGCTGGGGCGTCTCTACGACCTTGCGGGTGATCGGGTGCCGCAGCAGATAGCGGGAGTGCAGCGTGCGCAGTCCGAAGTAGCCGAAGCGGTCGTCGCCCTCGGCGTCGATCAGCGTGTCGAGACGGTCCGTGTGCAGCTCCACGAACGCGGCCGTACGGTCGGCGATCAGGCCTTCGCGGTGGCCGACGGCGACCGACTCGGAGAAGGTGGTGACGCCCTGGGAGGCGGCCTCCGCGGCGATGGTGATCGCGAGCAGACGGGCGGCCAGCCGCGAGTAGGCGGGGTCCTCGGAGATGAGACCCGCGGCCGCCTCGGTGGCCAGTTCGCGCAGCTCGGCCTCGTCGGCGCGGGCGGACCGGCCGCGCAGCGCCGCCCCGGCGACCCGGCCGGGGTCGGCGTCGGGGAGGTCGGCGGTCAGATCCGTCAGGGTCCGCAGCAGCGCGGTCCCGGGACCGTCGGTCTCCACCGGGGCCTGCGGCGCGGTCACTGAAGCCGGATCGGCTGGCGCGATGGTCACGTGGGCTCTCCTCGCTCGGCACGGGGCCTTGCGGGCGGGCAGGGGCACACGGGAGCGCTTTCGGGCAGCAGCGCACCGCGTCCACCGGCCCATTCCGCGAGGCCCGGACGTCGTCGGCACCCGGGCCGGACGGCCGGGGCGCGCTGTCGGCAGGTCCTCGGACTGACGCGAGTACGGGCACACGCAGACGCGAACACGCACAAGTACACCGTTGCGGGACAGTTCCGGATTCGCACCGGATTCCCCTGCGGCGACAGCGACCATGAGCATACATCTTGTGCCGGGCCTCGGGACTGCCCCCACATGTTGTGTCCGCTCGGTGTCCGAGAGCGCTACGGAGCGTGCCGGAACGTCAACTCGTAAGTGAGCAGCCGGATGTCGTCGAGCTCCGGAAGGGGGTTCCAGTCGCGGTCCGGGGTGCGGGTGAAGCCGACGCGCTCGTAGAGGCGGTGGGCGCTGTGCATGGTGCGCTGGGTGGACAGCACGAGGCGCGCGCAGCCCTCCAGGGCCCGTGCCCGTGCGACGCAGGCGCGCACGAGGGCCTCACCGGCGCCCCGGCCACGCGCCTCCCGCGCGACCGCGAGCATCCGGATCTCGGCCTCACCGTCGCGCGCCGAGTCGGCCATGGGGCCGCCGTCCGCCGCGAAGGTCACAGTGCCGAGCACCCGGTCCCCCTCGGCGGCGACGAGCACCTCGGCGACGGCCGCGCGCCCCGCGACGTCCCGCAGCCTTCCGAGGTACGCGTCGCTCTCCCCGAAGTCGAGCAGCCCGTCCCCGAGGTAGGCACGGGCCGCGATCTCGCCGATGACGGGGTACTCCTCGGGCCGTGCCGGCCGGATGACGATGTCCATGCGGGCGAGTGTGCCCGACCGGCACGGCGACGGGCCGCCGGTTTTCCTCCGGCGGCCCGTCGTTCTGTGGCTGTCGCGAGAGCCGGCCCGCGGGCCTGCGTGACCCACAGGTCCGGGCCTGTGGGCCGGGACCGGTCCCGGCGTCTCCTAGTGGCTCGCGTCCGCCGTCGCCGGCGGGAGTTCCGTCTCGACGCCCGTGTCGCCCGCGTCGGCCGTGTAGTCACCGGGCGAGGTCTCGTCCACGCCCTCCGGGGCCTTGAGCGCCCTGAGGACGAAGGTCAGGACGACGGTCACGGCCACGTTCAGGACGAACGCCGTCAGACCGATGTAGCCGATCTCCCCGATGCCGGGGATCTCCTTCGAGCTGCCGCCGAAGTGCTTCTGCGTCGGGGAGGCCACCCCGTAGGCGGCGATCGTGCCGTACAGCATGCCGACCGCCCAGCCGCCCAACAGCGCCCAGCGGTGGAACCAGCGGGTGAAGAGACCGCCCACCAGCGAGGGGAACGTCTGGAGGATCCAGATGCCGCCCAGCAACTGGAAGTTGATGGCGACGGTCTTGTCCATGGTCAGGACGAAGACCAGCGCGCCCACCTTCACCAGCAGCGAGACCAGCTTCGAGACCCGGGTCTCCTGCCGTGGGGTCGCGGCCGGGTTGATGAAGTCCTTGTAGATGTTGCGGGTGAAGAGATTCGCGGCCGCGATCGACATGATGGCCGCCGGGACGAGCGCGCCGATGCCGATGGCGGCGAAGGCGACGCCCGCGAACCAGTCGGGGAACATGTTCTCGAAGAGCTGGGGGATGGCGAGCTGGCCGTTGGTGACCTTCACGCCCGCCGCGATCGCCATGAACCCGAGCAGGGCGAGCAGGCCCAGCATCAGCGAGTACAGCGGCAGGATCGTCGTGTTGCGGCGGATCACCTCCCGGCTGCGGCCGGACAGCGTCGCGGTGACCGAGTGCGGGTACATGAACAGCGCCAGCGCCGAGCCGAGCGCGAGGGTGGCGTACGTCCACTGGCCCGCCTCGGCGGGGACGATCCCGCCGGCGCCCGCGGCCGTGTACTTGGCGCCCGCCGCCTTGAAGATCTCGTCGAAGCCGCCCAGCTTGATCGGGATGTAGATGATGGCCACCGCGATCACGATGTAGATCAGGGTGTCCTTCACGAACGCGATCAGCGCGGGGGCCCGGAGCCCCGAGGAGTAGGTGTACGCGGCCAGCACGCCGAAGGCGATGAGCAGCGGCAGGTCCTTGACGAACCAGTTGGTGCTGTCGCCGCCGCCCACGCCCATCACGTCCAGGACGGCCTGGATGCCGACGAGTTGGAGCGCGATGTACGGCATGGTGGCGAGGATGCCCGTGACGGCCACGGCGAGGGACAGGCCCTTGGAGCCGAAGCGGCCGCGCACGAAGTCCGAGGTCGTCACATAGCCGTGCCGGTGGGAGACCGACCACAGGCGGGGCAGGAAGGTGAAGATCAGCGGATAGACCAGGATCGTGTACGGCACCGCGAAGAAGCCGGCCGCGCCCGCCGCGTAGATCGCCGCCGGCACGGCGACGAAGGTGTACGCCGTGTAGAGGTCGCCGCCGAGCAGGAACCAGGTCACCCAGGTGCCGAAGGACCGTCCGCCCAGGCCCCATTCGTCGAGGGTGTGCTCGTCGGCGGCCCTGCGCCAGCGGGCGGCCAGGAAGCCCATGACCGTGACGGCCAGGAAGAAGAAGATGAAGACGCCGAGAGCGACGCCGTTCACACCGTCGTTCACGCTCCCGCACCCCCCTTCGCGGAGGTGCGGGCCCGCTGGTCACGCCGCCACAACTGGTAGGCGATCACCGTCAGCAGGGTGGAGAGGGGTACCCACAGCAGTTGGTACCAGTAGAAGAACGGGACACCGATGAACGCCGGGTCGGTCTTCGTGTAGGAGCCGACCCACAGCATCGCCACGAAGGGCGCGAGCAGACAGAGGGCGATCACCACGCGTACCGGTGTCACCACTGGTGGTTTCACTTCGGGTAGGTCTGACATCGTGCGACTCCGTCCCCTCGTCGATCACCTGGGTAACGCGCAGGCAATCTAGGGGACGGTCCGGCTTTAGGGAACACCGCAGCACGGCGGCCGGTGTGGAGGGTTGGTGTCGGGCACGGGGACGTGCCCCGTGCCCGTGGAGTGCCCGGTGCCGCTCAGTCCTGCGGGCGCTTGAGGCGGGCGACGAACTTGTACCGGTCGCCCCGGTACACCGAGCGCACCCATTCCACCGGCTCGCCCTGCCGGTCGAGGGAGTGGCGGGAGAGCATCAGCATGGGCAGGCCCACGTCGGTGCCGAGCAGTCCGGCCTCGCGCGGGGTGGCCAGCGAGGTCTCGATGGTCTCCTCGGCCTCGGCGAGGTGGACGTCGTACACCTCGGCCAGGGCGGTGTAGAGAGAGGTGTACTTGACCAGCGACCTGCGCAGGGCGGGGAAACGCTTGGCGGAGAGGTGGGTCGTCTCGATGGCCATGGGCTCGCCGCTCGCGAGGCGCAGCCGCTCGATGCGCAGCACCCGGCCGCCGGCGGAGATGTCGAGCAGACCGGCGAGGGCGTCGTCCGCGGTGATGTAGCCGATGTCCAGGAGCTGCGAGGTCGGTTCGAGACCCTGGGCGCGCATGTCCTCGGTGTACGAGGTCAGTTGGAGCGCCTGGGAGACCTTCGGCTTGGCGACGAAGGTGCCCTTGCCCTGGATGCGTTCGAGGCGCCCTTCGACGACCAGCTCCTGAAGGGCCTGCCGCACCGTGGTGCGCGAGGTGTCGAACTCGGCGGCGAGGGTGCGCTCCGGCGGTACCGGCGTACCGGGCGGCAGCGTCTCCGTCATGTCGAGCAGGTGCTTCTTCAGGCGGTAGTACTTGGGCACGCGCGCGGTACGGATGGGTGCCCCACCCTCGTTCTCCGCACTGCTGACGTCGGTGCTCATGCTCTGCCTTCCCGGCTCCGGATGCCGAAGCGACCGCCATGTCGTCGGCCACGGCTCACATCGTGGCACGGCTCGTCGTGCGGGTGTTCCCCGCACGCTCCGTGATCCCCTCTATATACCCTCGGCGTACCTGTTGGTCTAGTCCATCGCGGGCAGACGGTGCCGTCGAACTCGGCGCGGACAGGCCGGAAACGGTTCCTTCGCAGGCCGCGAACGGGTCCGTAATTTGTGCCGCTTGGCTACTTAAAGGTCCTTGCATATGTAGGTCCCATAACGGCCGACTGGACGGGCTTACACACCCTTGACACCCCCCTAGGTCTAGGCCAAGCTCCCGGTACTGGTCTACACCATTGGTCCAGTCCCGGCCCCACGGGCGGTACACGGCGTTTGTCACCGCGGGGAGCAGGGGGGTTTGTGGCATCCCTGAGGAGGGTGGCGTGAAGCGCAAGCTGATAGCCGCGATCGGTATCGCGGGCATGATGTTCTCCGTCGCGGCGTGTGGCAACGACGACAAGTCCGGGGGGTCGGACAAGGGCGCGGACGCCAAGGAGCTGACGGTCTGGCTCACGGTCGACGCGCAGAACAACTGGCCCGAGCTGGTCAAGCAGGCGGACGCGGCGATCGAGGCGAAGCACCCCGGCATCAAGATCAAGCACGAGTACTACGGCTGGCCGGACAAGAACACCAAGCTCGACGCGGTCCTCGCCACCGACAAGGCGCCGGACGTGGTCGAGATGGGCAACACCGAGATGCTCGGCTACATGGTCAAGGGCGCCTTCGCTCCCCTTGACGCGTCGAAGTTCGACAACTCGACCGCGTGGCTCGACGGGCTCAAGGAGTCCGTGACCTACGACGGCAAGACCTACGGCGTGCCGTACTACGCCGGTGGCCGTGTCGGCAACTGGCGCAAGGACATCGCCGCCTCGGCCGGCGTGAAGTCCACGCCGAAGACGTACGCGGAGCTCACCGCCGACCTGGACAAGATCCAGAAGAAGCAGGGCGGCAAGTTCAGCGCCTGGTACCAGCCCACCCGTGACTGGTACGCGGCCATGTCCTTCGTCTACGACGCCGGCGGCTCCATCGCGAAGGAGGAGGGCGGCCAGTGGAAGGCCAACCTCTCCTCGGCCGAGTCGGTTAAGGGCCTCAACGAGTTCAAGACCATCGTCGACAAGTACATGCACGGCGACAAGACCAAGGACGAGTCCGACCGTTACATCGTCTACGGCCAGGGCAAGTCGGGCATGATCTTCGGTGCCGCCTGGGAGGGCGCGACCGCCGAGGACCCGAAGAGCGACAAGACCGGCAAGCTCAAGGGCAACCTCGAGAACTTCGTGATGCCCGGCCCGTCCGGCAAGAACCTCCCGGTCTTCCTGGGCGGCTCCGACCTCGCCGTCCCGGTGAAGTCGAAGGCGCAGGCCGTCGCCGCCGAGTGGATCAACGCGTTCACCGGCGCCAAGGGCCAGAAGCTCCTGATGGGCAAGGGCAACCTGCCCAACAACAAGACCGACCTGGTCAGCCTCCAGAGCGACCCGAAGACGGCCGTCCCGGCGACCGCCGCCGAGTCGAGCTGGTTCGTCCCGATGGCGCCGGGCTGGGGCCAGGTCGAGAAGGCCCAGGTCCTGCAGACCATGCTGCAGAACATCGGCACCGGCAAGAAGTCCGTCGCGGACGCCGCGAAGGAAGCGGACGCCGCGATCGACAAGGTCATCAACACCAAGTGACCTGAGAGCAGGGCCCCGTCGGTCCTCCTTCGCGGAGGGGCGGGGCCCTGCCTCCCGTACGGCCCGGCCGGGGTCTCACCCCCTGACGCCCGGCCGTGCGGGCCTTCGCTTTCGAGCCTTCGCTTTCGTACGACCTGAGGGACCGCTGAGGAGCGCGCGATGAGTGCCGCAGACACGACCACCCCTGCCAAGAAGGTGCCGCCACCGCGGCAGGCACCACCACCGGCCGTCGCGAAGGCGCCACGCGCCAGGCGGACCGCGGGCGCGGCGGCGGCCCCCTGGGCCCTGCTCGCCCCGTGTCTGCTGATCCTCGCGCTCGTCCTCGGCTATCCGCTGGTGCGCCTGGTCACGCTCTCCTTCCAGAAGTTCGGGCAGTCCCAGCTCTGGGGCTTCCAGCCGGCCGAGTCGGTCGGCCTCGACAACTTCACGAAGGTGCTCTCGGACGACGAGTTCTGGCAGGTGGTCGTCCGGACCGTCCTCTTCGCCGGCGGGGCCGTCGTCTTCACGATGGTCATCGGCATGCTGATCGCGCTGCTGCTGCAGCGGGTCTCCGGCTGGGTCAAGACACTGGTCAACATCGCGCTGGTGGCGAGCTGGGGCATGCCCATCATCGTGGCCACCACGGTCTTCAAGTGGCTCTTCGACTCCGACTACGGCGTCTTCAACGCGCTGCTCAGCAAGCTGCCCGGCGTCGACATGGTCGGCCACAACTGGTTCGCCAGCGGATGGCAGGGCCTGGGCGTGATCATGCTCCTGGTCGTCTGGGGCGCGGTGCCCTTCGTGGTCATCACGCTCAGCGCGGGACTCACCCAGGTCCCCGCCGAGCTGGAGGAGGCCGCACGGCTCGACGGCGCGGGTTCCTGGGGCGTCTTCCGCCATGTCACGATCCCGATCCTCAAGCCGATCATCGTCATGCTGACGACCCTCTCCGTCATCTGGGACATGGGCGTCTTCCCGCAGGTCTTCGTCATGCGGGGCGGCCACCCGGAGGCGGAGTTCCAGCTCCTCACCACGTACTCGTACGACCGCGCCTTCGTCGTCAACGACTACGCGCAGGGCTCGGCGATCGCCGTGCTCACCGTGCTGCTGCTCCTCGGCGTGGTGGCCGTGTACATGCGTCAGATGCTCCAGATCGGAGAGGTCGAATGAGTGCCGTCGCCACGTCCGGGCGTACGTCCGCCACGGGGCGGAAGTCCTCCGGGCCCCGCAAGTCCAAGCTCGGCTGGAACCTGCTCGGTCTGCTCGTCTTCCTCACCGCGGGCTTCCCCGTCTACTGGATGCTCAACACGGCGATCAAGCCGGCCAAGGACGCGATCGACCCCGATCCGAGCCTGTTCCCCACCGGGTTCACGCTCGACAACTTCCGCCGCGCGTTCGACATCGCCGACTTCTGGGGCCCGGTGGGCCGCAGCCTGATCGTCTCCCTCGCGGTGGTCGTGATCGGCATCGCCGTCGGGATGCTGGCCGCGCTGGCCATCTCCCGCTTCGCCTTCCGCGGCCGCAAGGTCGTGATCGTGGGCATCCTCGCGGTGCAGATGATCCCGCTCGTCGCCATGATCATCCCGGTCTTCCTGCTGCTGAACGACCTGGACCAGTACGACAAGCTCTCCGGTCTGATCATCACCTACCTGACCTTCATCCTTCCCTTCACGGTGTGGACGCTGCGCGGCTTCATCGTCAACATCCCGAAGGAGCTGGAGGAGGCGGCGATGGTCGACGGATGCAGCCGCACGAGCGCCTTCATCCGCGTGGTCTTCCCGCTGCTGGCCCCCGGCATGGTCGCGACGTCCGTCTACGCCTTCATCCAGGCATGGAACGAATACCTCTACGCCCTCATGCTGCTGAGCCAGCAGAACCAGACGGCCACCGTCTGGCTCGGCAACTTCACCACCAAGCACGGCACCGAGTACGCCCCGATGATGGCCGGAGCCACCATGATGGCCGTGCCGATCGTCGTCCTGTTCCTCCTCGTCCAGCGCAAGATGGCCGCGGGTCTGACCGCGGGCGCCGTGAAGGGATAACGCCACCCGATGACGACATTCGCCAGCGGTACAGACACCCTGACGCGCGACGCCCTGACCGTGCTCCAGCCCGGGTTCACCGGGACCACGGCTCCGGACTGGCTGCTCCGCCGCCTCGGTGAAGGCCTCGCCTCCGTCGGCCTGTTCGGCCGCAACATCGCCTCGCCAGAACAACTGGCAGCCCTGACCGCCCAGTTGCGTGCCGAACGTGACGACGTCCTGGTCGCCATCGACGAGGAGGGCGGTGACGTCACCCGACTGGAGGTGCGCACCGGGTCCTCCTTCCCCGGCAACCACGCGCTGGGCGCCGTCGACGACGTGGTGCTCACCGAGGAGGTCGCCCGCGAACTCGGCCGCCGACTGGCCGCGTGCGGGGTGAACCTCAACTGGGCGCCGTCCGCCGACGTGAACTCCAACCCCGCCAACCCGGTCATCGGCGTACGGTCCTTCGGTGCCGACACCGGCCTGGTGGCCCGGCACACGGCCGCCTACGTCACCGGCCTCCAGGCCGCCGGCGTCGCTGCCTGCACCAAGCACTTCCCGGGCCACGGGGACACCGCGGTGGACTCCCACCACGCCCTGCCGCGCATCGACGCGGACCTGTCGGTCCTCCACTCCCGCGAGCTCGTCCCCTTCCGGGCCGCCATCGCCGCGGGGAGCCGGGCCGTGATGAGCGCGCACATCCTCGTCCCGGCCCTGGACCCGGACCGCCCGGCCACCCTCTCCCGCCGCATCCTCACGGGCCTGCTGCGCGAGGAACTCGGCTACGACGGCCTCATCGTCACCGACGGCATGGAGATGCAGGCCATCGCGGCGACGTACGGCATCGAGCGGGGCAGCGTGCTGGCGATCGCGGCCGGCGCCGACGCCATCTGCGTCGGCGGCGGACTGGCGGACGACGACACCGTGCGCCGGCTGCGGGACGCCCTGGTCTCCGCCGTCCGGGCCGGCGAGCTTCCCGAGGAACGCCTCGCGGACGCGGCGAACCGGGTGCGGGCCCTGGCCGAGTGGACGGCCGAGGCCTCAGCGGCCCGGAAGGCCTCCCCGGCCCTCCCGGGCCCGGCGGTCCTCTCGTCCACGAATGGCTTGAACGGCTCGAACGGCTCGAACACCTCGGGCGGTACGGGTGGTGCGAGCGGTACAAGTGGCGTGAACGGTACGGGCGGTACGGGTGTCATCGGCGGTGCGAACGGTACAGCCGGTCCGGGTGGTACGGGCAGCTCGGACGGCGCGGTCGGTCCGGACGGTGCCGGTGACACCACGGCGGCGCGAGCGGCCGACGTGGGTCTGGTCGCCGCGCGGCGCGCGCTGACCCTGACCCGCTCCGCCTCGTACACCCCGCTCACCGAGGCACCCTTCGTCGCCGCGCTCACCCCGGTCGCGAACATCGCCGTCGGCGACGAGACCCCCTGGGGCGTGGCTGCGGAGCTGGCCCGGCTGCTTCCCGGCACCGAGACCGGCAGCTTCGCCGGCGAGGACGCGGCATCCTCGGCGCTCGCGGCCGCCGGCGGGCGGCCCCTCGTCGCGGTCGTCCGCGACGAGCACCGTCACCCCTGGATGGCGGCCGCCCTCGACACGCTGCTCACCTCCCGCCCCGACACCGTCGTGGTCGAGATGGGCGTCCCCCAGTCGGCGCCCCGCGGGGCCCTGCACATCGCCACCCACGGCGCGGCGCGGGTGTGCGGCCAGGCGGCGGCGGAGGTCATCGCGGGCGCCTAGATCCGCCTACGGGCCACACGTACCGGTGCCGGGCACTCCGCGGGGGGGAGTGCCCGGCACCGGTACGTCGTGGCCCGTGGCCCGTGGCCCGGCGCCAGCGCCGGGCCACGCCCGTCAGATCCCCTGCCACTCCGGCTTGGCGGCGAACGTCTGCCGGAAGTAGTCCCCGAGCTTCAGCTTGGAGGCGGCGGCGTCGTCCACGACCACCGTCGCGTGCGGGTGCAGTTGCAGCGCCGACGCCGGGCAGACCGCCGCGACCGGCCCCTCGACCGTCGCGGCCACGGCGTCCGCCTTGCCCTCGCCGGTCGCGAGCAGCACCAGGTGCCGCGCCTCCAGGATCGTGCCGATGCCCTGGGTGATGACGTGGTGCGGCACCTGCCCGATGTCGCCGTCGAAGAACCGCGCGTTGTCCACCCGGGTCTGCTCGGTCAGCGTCTTGATGCGCGTCCGCGAGGCGAGCGAGGAGCACGGTTCGTTGAACCCGATGTGCCCGTCCGTGCCGATGCCCAGCAGTTGGAGGTCGACCCCGCCGGCCGCCGCCAGCGCCCTGTCGTACGCCTCGCACGCGGCCTGGACGTCCGCCGCCGTGCCGTCGGGCCCCATGAAGGCGTCCATGCCGATGCCCAGCGGCTCCAGCACCTCGCGCCGCAGCACGGAGCGGTAGGACTCGGGGTGCTCGGCCGGCAGTCCCACGTACTCGTCGAGCTGGGCGATGCGCGCGCCCGAGGCGTCCACGGCACCGGAACCCACCTTGGCCGCCAGCGCCGCGTAGATGGGCAGCGGCGTCGAGCCGGTGGCCACGCCGAGGAGCGCGTCGGGCTTGCGCCGGAGCAGTTCCGCCATGGCCTCGGCGATCAGCTCGCCGCCCGCCTTGGCGTCCGGGACGATGACAACTTCCACGCTGGGCCTGCCGATCTGGAGAGGGGACTCAGGAAGGCATCCGAATCCGAAGGGGGACACATGTGGTATAGACCAATCTAGCAGAGCGTCACCCTCGCGTCGCCCCGGCGCCCGGACCGAATCAAGGGCCGAATCAAGGACCGAATCGGGATAGCCTGAGGGGAGTTCCTGGTGTTGGATGAGCTGACGGTGCACAGCAACCGTAGGTCCGGGGGGAGTGGACGCGGCTCGGACACGACCGCCGACGCATGGACGGGAAACCATGGTCTAGTCCACAATGCTCTGAGAAAGTGAACAAGCCTCCGTCTTCCCCGCACAGGAAGACGGACCGAGGAACCGGCGCTCTCTGCCCTGACTGCACCGGCTCCTCTCTTCGGCCGACCGGGACCGCACACCCCACGGCCGTTGTTGCTCCGGGCTGCGGTGCCGGGAGGGCTGAGGGTCCCTCTCAGGCGCCGCGGCCCGCGGGTGTTTCCGGGGGCGTCCGGCGCCCCTCCGGAGCCCCGGACGCGCGGCCGATTTCGGGACCTGTCGGATCCTCCGGGTACGCTCGCACACGTGCCCTCCATGAACGACCTCGTACGCCAGCACACAGCCCTCGACGACTCCGATCTCGAGTGGCTGCATCTGCTGGTCTCGGAGTGGCAGCTGCTCTCCGACCTCTCCTTCGCCGACCTCGTCCTGTGGGTCCCCACACGTGACGGCACCCGCTACGTCTCGGTCGCCCAGATGCGCCCCAACACGGGGCCCACCTCGTACCAGGACGACATGGTCGGCCATCTGGTCCCGCGCGGCCGCCGCCCCCTGCTGGATGCGGCGCTCGACGAGGGCCGGATCGTGCGCGAGGGCGATCCCGAGTGGCGCGAGGAGGTGCCGGTCCGAGTCGAGTCCATTCCCGTACGACGTGAGGGCCGCGTCCTCGGTGTCATCGCGCGCAACACCAACCTGCTCACCGTGCGCACCCCGAGCCGCCTCGAACTGACGTATCTCCAGAGCGCCTCCGACCTCGCGCAGATGATCGCGGCGGGCACCTTCCCGTTCCCCGACCAGCAGGTCGACATGGACGCCTCGCCCCGGGTCGGCGACGGACTGATCCGCCTCGACGCGGACGGCATCGTCCAGTACGCCTCGCCGAACGCGCTCTCGGCGTACCACCGCATCGGCCTCGCCTCCGACCTGGTGGGGCACAACCTCGGCTCCACGACCGCCGAACTCGCCCCGTCCCGGGGCCCGGTGGACGAGGCGCTGTCGAAGGTCGCCAGCGGCTGGGCGCCCCGCGAGTTCGAGATCGAGAGCGCCGACGGGGTGATCCAGCTCCGGGCGATCCCGCTCAAGCCCAAGGGCACCCGCGTCGGTTCCCTGGTCCTGCTCCGTGACGTTACCGAACTGCGCCGCCGCGAGCGCGAATTGATCACCAAGGACGCCACCATCCGGGAGATCCACCACCGGGTGAAGAACAACCTCCAGACGGTGGCCGCCCTGCTGCGGCTCCAGGCCCGGCGCATCGAGTCGGACCGGGGCCGGGAGGCCCTGGAGGAGGCCGTGCGCCGGGTCGGCTCGATCGCCATCGTGCACGAGACGCTCTCCCAGAACCTGGACGAGCGGGTGGAGTTCGACGAGATCGCCGACCGGGTGCTCGCCATGGTCGCCGAGATCTCGCCCGGCAAGGTGACCGGCCGGCGCACCGGACGTTTCGGCATCCTGGACGCCGAGGTCGCGACCCCGCTCTCCATGGTCCTCACCGAGGTCCTGCAGAACGCGCTGGAGCACGGCTTCCGCGAGGGCGACCGGGGCACCGTCGAGGTCTCCGCGGTGCGCGGCGGCACCTCCAAGGACGCCCGGCTGCTGGTCACCGTGCAGGACGACGGGGTCGGGCTGCCCGAGGGCTTCGACCCGCACCGCTCGGGCAACCTCGGCCTCCAGATCGTACGAACGCTGGTGGAGGGCGAGTTGGGCGGCAGCTTCGACATGGTGCCCGCTCCCGGGCGCGGCACCCAGGTGCTCCTGGACATCCCGGTCGTCGTGCCCAAGTGACCGGTCCGCGCCCGGCGCGCGGACGAGCCGCACCAGCGGCCCGCGCGCGGGGCCGGTCGGAGCCCTCCGAGCATCGTCACTCACCGTGACCGGTTCCGGACGTGAACAGCAATGAGCCCCGGACCACCAGGTGGTCCGGGGCTGAAAGCTCGTTGCATCAAGCGCATCGGGGTACTGCGCGCTGCGGCTCGGGGGCGGGAGTTGCGTACTCGCTGTACGCGCCGCCAAGCTCAGGCTCGTGCGGGGTGGAACGTCAGGCGGTGGCCTGACGAGCTCGGTTGCGGGCGGCACGGCGCTTCATTGCGCGGCGCTCGTCCTCGCTGAGGCCACCCCAGACGCCGGAGTCCTGGCCGGACTCGAGCGCCCACTGCAGGCACTGCTCCATGACGGGGCAGCGGCGGCAGACGGCCTTGGCTTCCTCGATCTGCAGCAGCGCAGGACCGGTGTTGCCGATGGGGAAGAAGAGCTCGGGGTCTTCCTCGCGGCAAACGGCGTTGTGACGCCAGTCCATGGCTGCTACCTCTCCTTGGTATTACATGCACGTTGCTTGTGAATGTGAACGCTTTCACGAATCCCTCAACAAGTGAAGGGCCGACAACCAGACGGACTGGTGTGGTCCTTGATTTGAGGAGGGGTTCCGGTGCTCTGTGGGGCCGATGTTGCGGGCCGTCCCGAGCGCCACGTAGAGACTCGCAAACCTCAGCGGCGGATACAACCCCTTCCGGAAAGTTTTTTTTGATTCCTCGGTATGCGCTGAGTCACAGCCGTACTTCCATGGGGTGGACCGTGGTCTAAACGTTCGAGTGAAAGGAGTTTGGCCCCTTCCACTCACACAATCACACGCAGTGCACGGCGTACGCCTGTGAACGTCACGCTCGTACGCAGCCCCAGATGGTCACCGTCCATCTGAAGGGGGAGCGGGACCTTCGAATGCAAGGTGAAGTCCGCCAGGTCATGCAGAGTGACAGCGTGCTTGCCGTGGGGTCCACGCTCGGGGGACGAAGTGAGCAACTGGGTGGCATACCGGGCGACCGCGGGCGTCGACATGCGGCTGAGCCCGAGTACGTCGAGTCCGGTATCGAACGAGGCCTTAGGTGTCGCGTACACCGGACGATTGCCGAGAAACGTCCACGGCGAGGTGTTGCAGATGATCGACAGGACCAGATCGGTGACCGGGTCGGCGCCGGGGCGCTCCAGGGTGATCACTCCGTGCCGGCGGTGCGGATCGTCCAGAAACTGCCGCAGCACTTGGCGCAGATACAGCGCATGAGTGGAGCGCCGGCCGAGTTCGCGCTGCTGTTCGACCCGGCCCACCACCCCGGCGTCGAAGCCGAGACCGGCGCAGAAGGTGAACCAGCGGGAGGGGACGGACTCGTCCTCGGTGCCGGGCGTGCCCGCGGCCAGACCGAGGCCGACCGTGCGCTCACGCTCCTCGCGCAGCGCGTCCAGCAGGGCGCCGGTCGCCTCCACGGGATCGTTCGGCAGCCCCAGGGCGCGGGCGAAGACGTTGGTGGAGCCGCCGGGGACCACGGCGAGGCCGGGCAGACGCTCGGGGTCGGGGCCCCGGTGCAGGAGGCCGTTCACGACCTCGTTGACCGTGCCGTCCCCGCCTAGGGCCACGACCATGTCTATGTCGTCGCTGTCCGCGGCCTGCCGGCCGAGGTCCCGGGCGTGCCCGCGGTACTCGGTCATGACCACTTCGAGCTTCATCTCACTGGCCAACGCGTGGATCAAGACGTCACGCGTACGCGCACTGGTGGTGGTTGCCGCCGGATTGACCACAAGAAGTGCACGCATGCGATGCAGCGTACCTACTGGGTGGTACTCGTCCCAGACCGAGGTAGGGATCCAGTAAGAGTCCGCAGGTGGCACGGGGGTGCGGAATCGGGCCGGCGCGACCTTGGGGACCGTGCGGTTCCCGGGCCCGGGGCACCCGGGCCTGAGATGCCGGCGGCTACTCTTCGGGGGTGAGCCGTGAGCAGAATCCCGCCCCCGACGCCCCCCACTCCGACGCCCGTCCCGGACGGCTGACCGCCGCCGCGGCGCTGTCCGCGCTGGAAGGAGCCGCCCTCGTGGCGGGCGGCGTCTGCATTCTCGTCCTGGGCCTCACCGGCGACCCCGACGACCGGACGCAGGCCGTCACCGGCGGAGTCACGCTGATCGCGCTCGCGCTGCTGCCGCTGCTCGCCGCCCGCGGACTGCTGCTGCGCCGCTCCTGGAGCCGGGGCCCGGCCCTCGCCACCCAGATCCTGGCGCTGCCCGTCGCCTACACCCTGCTCCAGGCCGACAGCGTCGCCATCCCCGCCGGCATCGCCCTCGCGGCGGTCGCCCTGACGGCCCTGGTACTGCTGGCGAACCCGGAAACGACGCGGGCCCTCGGAATCCGAGGGCCCGGCGGCGACGTGCACGACGAGAAGTAGCGGGACGCGCCTCCCGGCGCGCACCACGGGAACCGGCGCGGCTCACTCCTCGACGAGGAGCTTCTCCCGGAGCTGGGCCAGCGTGCGGGCCAGCAGCCGCGAGACGTGCATCTGCGAGATGCCGACCTCCTGCGCGATCTGCGACTGCGTCATGTTGCCGAAGAAGCGAAGGAGCAGGATCCGCTTCTCCCGCGGGGGCAGGTCCTCGAGGAGCGGCTTGAGCGACTCGCGGTACTCGACGCCCTCCAGCGCCTCGTCCTCGGCGCCCAGGGTGTCCGCGACCGCCGGGGACTCGTCGTCCGTGTCGGGGACGTCCAGGGACAGCGTGGAGTACGCGTTGGCGGACTCCAGGCCCTCCAGGACCTCCTCCTCCGAGATGGCCAGCTTCTCGGCCAGCTCGTGGACCGTCGGGGAGCGGCCGTGGAGCTGGGAGAGCTCCGCGGTGGCCGTGGTCAGCGCCAGGCGCAGCTCCTGGAGACGGCGCGGCACGCGCACCGCCCAGCCCTTGTCGCGGAAGTGCCGCTTGATCTCGCCGACCACCGTCGGGGTCGCGTACGTCGAGAACTCGACACCGCGCTCCGGGTCGAACCGGTCGACCGACTTGATCAGCCCGATCGTCGCGACCTGGGTCAGGTCGTCCAGCGGCTCCCCGCGGTTGCGGAAGCGGCGGGCCAGGTGCTCGACGAGCGGCAGATGCATGCGGACGAGCTGGTTGCGCAGCTCCGCGTACTCGGTGCTGCCGTCCTGCAGCTTGCGCAGCTCGATGAACATCGCCCGCGCCCCGCTGCGGTCGTGCGGGTCGTGCTGGACGTGCCGCACGCTCGGCCCGTGCAGGATCTGCTGGGCCTCCTGCGCATGGACCTCCTGCGCATGGACCTCTTGCGCGTGGGCCTCTTGCGCGTGGGCCTCCTGCACACCCTGCGCGCCCTGCTCAGGCTCTCGCTCGTGCTGCGCGCCCTGCACGTTCTGCTCCGCGTTTCGCTCGTGCTCGCTCATAGTCCCGCCCGTCACCATTTCCCGAGCTCGAGGCTCTTCCCCCGTGTCCTCGGCCGCGCTCGAACCAGGGGGACCTCCCAGGACGGGGAAGGCTCCCGGCTGCGCCGCTGCCGCCGAGGAGACGCCGATCTCCGGATGCGGCCGGGCCTGTTCGGGGATGCCGTCGACGCCGTCCGCCGTGTGCCGCGGCCCGCCCGGACCGTCGGCGCGCTCCGCGGGAGGCTCCCGTGTGCCGCGCTCTTCGTCCCGCACCGGCCCGTCCCCGTTCCTCACGCCGGCCCGGGTCCCGCGCCGCGTTGTTTGTAGAGGCTGATCGACACGGTCTTGTCCTCGGCGACGGTGGAATCGACCTTGCCCGCGAGAGCCGACAGGACGGTCCACGCGAACGTGTCACGTGACGGAGCGTGACCGTCGGTGGTCGGCGCCGAGACCGTGACCTCCAGTGAGTCGTCGATCAGCCGGAAGACACAGCTGAGCACCGAACCGGGGACGGCCTGCTGCAGCAGGATCGCGCAGGCCTCGTCCACCGCGATGCGCAGATCCTCGATCTCGTCGAGGGTGAAGTCCAAACGGGCCGCCAGCCCGGCCGTGGCCGTGCGCAGTACCGACAGGTAGGCACCCGCGGCGGGCAGCCGGACTTCCACGAAGTCCTTCGTCGCGGGCTCGCCTGCGATCTGGGACACCCTCACCTCCATGGTGGTACAAGCTCATTCGAGCTCTTTCGGGGGCCGAGGGTCGCCCCCCGGGGTAACGCGCTACGTCGTTCAGCGGTGACGCTACCGCGCTCCCGACTTCCCTGTCCTGGGGACCCCGCCCCTTGCTGTCACTCATAGTAAGCCCATGAGTACGGACAGTGGCTAGAGGTCTGCGGCCCCAAATAGGAAGAGCGCGCGCCGGGTTGACGTACCCAGACGTCAGACGCTCGAACCGTCCGGATCGTGAGTCACGCGCGTACGCGATCGACGGCTCACGCGTACGTGATCCACGGCTCAGACGAGGACGTGGTCCACGAAACACCAACGCCAGTTCTCCCCCTGCTCGAACGTGCGCATGATCGGATGTCCGGTGTCCTTGTGGTGCTCCGAGGCGTGCCGCAGCGGTGAGGAGTCACAACAGGCGAGATGCCCGCACTCCAGACAGAGCCGGAGCTGCACCGGGTGGGTACCGGCGGCCACGCACTCCAGGCAGGTCTCGCTCCCGGGGCCGGGTTCGGGCTGCGGCAGCGCGTCGGTGTGCGTGCACTGTTTCATGATTGCCAGGTTACGTCGGGCGTGCGGGATGCCGCGCGGAATTGTCGGGCGTGCGGGAGACCGCGCGAAAAAATGAGGGCGGGCGGAAGACGATGGACGTGTTGCCACTGCTGTTGCTGGTCGCGGGGAGCGCGGCGGTCGCCGGGGCCGCCCGCCGTACCCCGGTCCCGGCACCCCTGCTGATCGTCGCCGTGGCGCTGCTGGTCTCGTACGTCCCCGGGGTGCCCGCCTACGAACTCGACCCCGACGTCGTGCTCCCGCTGGTGCTGCCGCCACTGCTGTACACGGCGGCCACCGACAGCTCCTATCTCGACCTCAGGGCTCAGTTGAGGCCGGTCGCGCTGCTGTCGGTCGGCTACGTCCTCTTCGCGACCCTCGCGGTCGGCTGGGCCGCCTATCTGCTCGTACCCGGCCTGCCGCTGCCCGCCGCGCTCGTCCTCGGCGCCGTGGTCGCGCCGCCGGACGCGGTGGCCGCCACGGCCGTGGCACGCCGGGTGGGCCTGCCCTCACGGATCACCACCATCCTGCAGGGCGAGTCCCTGGTGAACGACGCGACCGCGATCACCGCCTACAAGGTGGCGCTCGCCGCGGCCGTCGGCGAGGGCGCGACCTGGGCGGGCGGCATCGGCGAGTTCCTGCTCGCGGCGGTCGGCGGGGTCGCCGTCGGACTCGTGCTGATGATCCCCATCCACTGGCTGCGCACCCACATGAACGAAGCGCTCCTGCAGAACACCCTCTCCCTGCTGATCCCCTTCGTCGCCTACGGCATCGCCGAGCAGTTCCACGCCTCCGGAGTGCTCGCGGTGGTGGTCGTCGCGCTCTACCTCGGACACCGCTCCTGGGAGGTGGACTTCGCGACCCGGCTCCAGGAGGAGGCGGTGTGGAAGATGGTCGCGTTCGTCCTGGAGTCCGCGGTGTTCGCGCTGATCGGGCTCCAGCTCCCGGTCGTCCTCAAGGGCCTCGGCGCCTACGAGGGGACGACCGCCGCCTGGTACGCCCTCGCCCTCTTCCTGGTCGTCGTCGTGACCCGCTTCGTGTGGGTGTACCCCGCCACCTTCCTGCCCCGCCTGCTGTCGGCGCGCATCCGCGAACGGGAGGCCAACCCCACCTGGAAGGCGCCGTTCATCATCGGCTGGGCCGGAATGCGCGGCGTCGTCTCGCTCGCCATCGCCTTCTCCGTCCCGCTCACCGTCGACGGCGGCGATCCCTTCCCCGGGCGCAACCTGATCCTCTTCCTGACCTTCACCACCGTCATCGGCACCCTGGTCGTGCAGGGACTGACCCTGCCCCCGCTCATCCGCCTGCTGAAACTGCCGGGACGCGACACACAGGCCGAGACGCTCGCCGAGGCCAACGCCCAGGCGCAGGCCTCCCGCGCCGCCGAGGAGCGACTCGACGACCTCCTCACCGACGAGCGCAACGCCCTGCCGCCGCCGCTCGCCGAGCGCCTGCGCTCGGTCATGGAGCGGCGCCGCAACGCCGTCTGGGAGCGGCTCGGCGCGGTCAACCCGGTCACCGGGGAGACCGCGGACGACACCTACCGCCGTCTCTCCCGCGAGATGATCGGCGCCGAGCGCGACGTCTTCGTCAAGCTGCGCGACCTCCGCTACATCGACGACGAGATGCTGCGCACGCTGCTGCGCCGACTGGACCTGGAGGAGGCGGCGGCCTACCGGGAAGCGGCCTGAGGCCCGGTCCCCGGGGCGGGGAACGGCGCTCCGGTGATCACCGCCGCCACCGTCGTACCGCGCTCGAACGCCCCTTCCCCGGCGAGGGCGACAAGTCCGTAGAGCATCTTGGCGACATAGAGACGTTCGACGGGCAGTCCGTGCCGCTGCTCGAAGTCCTCGGCGAAGGCGTCGAGTTCGGGTGTGGTGCGGGCGTAGCCGCCGAAGTGGAAGCGGTCGTCCAGGGACCAGGTTCCGCGCCGGCCGCCGAACGCCTCCCGCTGGAGCGCCTCGGTGTCGGCGTCCAGGAAGCCGCCGCGCAGGACCGGGAAGCCCAGCGCGCGTCGGCCGGGGCCGAGACCGGCGGCCATCCCCGCCAGGGTGCCACCGGTGCCGCAGGCCAGGGCGGCCACGTCGATGCCGCCCTCGTCCCGCAGTTCCTCGCCGAGGGCCAGGCAGCCGCGTACGGCGAGGGCGTTGCTGCCGCCCTCGGGCACCACGTACGCGTCCTCGGCGCCCGCCGCGCGCAGGATCCCGGTCAGCGTCCCGGGTTCCGTCTTGTGCCGGTACGTCGATCTGTCGACGAAGTGAAGGCGCATGCCGTCGGCGGCACAGCGGGCCAGCGAGGGGTTGAGGGGGCGGTCGGCCAGCTCCTGGCCGCGGACCACCCCCACCGTGGGCCGCCCGAGGAGACGGCCCGCGGCGGCGGTGGCGCGCAGATGGTTCGAGTACGCGCCGCCGAAGGTGACCAGCGTGCGGCCCGCCGCCGCTTCGAGGTTCGGCGTCAGCTTGCGCCACTTGTTGCCGATCAGCTCCGGGTGGATCAGATCGTCCCGCTTCACGACCAGCCGGACCCCCCGCAGCCCGAACCGGGAATCCACGGCCTCCACCACGGGCGACGGAAGCCGCGCTGCCGGGCCGCCGGAACCGCGCGGGGCGTCAGGACTGATCACCCGCCCATTGTCGGACACCTGTCCGGGAACAGCCGGACGGGGGGCGACGGACGGGGGCTACGGACGGCCGGACACGCGGCGGACCCCGGTGCGTCAGGTCACTTCAGCAGTTCGCGGACGCGCGCCCGCAGGGAGTTCATCGTGAAGCCCCGCGGGTCCACCTTCCCCGGCTGCCACTCCAGGTGGCCGATGACCGAGCGTTCCGTCCAGCCGTGGAACCGGCAGATCGCGGCGGAGACCTTGGCGATGGCGTCGAGCTGCGCCTCGGGCCACGGGTCCTGGCCGTCGCCGAGGTTCTCGCACTCGAAGCCGTAGAAGTGGCGGTTGCCGTCGGTGTTCGCCTCGTTGTCGTGCGGCAGCGCCTTCTCGGCGATCACCGCGCGCAGCACGTCGTCGTCGCCGAGCCCCGCGTGGTTGGCGCGGCCGTAGCCGACCAGGTGCACGACGCCGTCCTTGGTGATGACCCCGTGGCACAGCGGTCCGGGCAGGTCCTCGCGGCCCTCGCGGCACAGACCGACCGTGGGCGCGCTGCCCGAGGTCACCGTGTGGTGGATCATCACCCCGTGCACCGGGCCCCACGGACCTTTGTGATTGCGGTTGTGGTGCTCCCAGTCGCCGACCTCGACGACGTGGACGCCTTCGTCCCTGATCCGGTCCAGGAACCTGCCCGCGGACATGGGCGATGCCATGGCCGACTCCTTCGCGCTGTACGCCGGCCGCCCTGCCGCGGCCGTCTGGTATCGCAGCTTCTATATCCGGCCGGGTGGCCGGAACCAGCCGTTCGCACAGCGTGCGAGCCGATCCGGTCAACCCCGGGACGGAGCGGAATCACCCTCCCTGCCCAGCTCCGGAGTGATCCATTCCCCCTCATTCGTGTAATGGCATCAGCACACTCCGTGATGAAAGGCTTGGCCGCGAAGATCAGTGCACGACCGGGAGGGCAATTTTCATGTCGGTAGGCGAAGAGGTCCGCGCGGAGCAGAACCGTCCGCAGCAGAGTCTCGGCACATCAGCCGCGCGGAACCTGGCCACCACCACCAAGTCCGCGCCACAGATGCAGGAGATCAGCTCGCGGTGGCTGCTGCGCATGCTTCCGTGGGTGAACGTGCAGGGTGGCACGTACCGCGTGAACCGGCGGCTCAGCTACTCGGTGGGCGACGGCCGCGTGACGTTCGTCAAGACCGGGGACCGCGTCCAGGTCATCCCCGCGGAACTCGGAGAACTGTCCGTGCTGCGGTCGTACGAGGATCACGACGTGCTGGGCGAGCTCGCCCAGCGGTGCCAGCAGCGGGAGTTCGCCCCGGGAGAGGTGCTGGCCTCGTTCGGCAACCGGGCCGAGGAGGTGTTCCTCCTGGCGCACGGCAAGGTCGAGAAGATCGGCACCGGCCCCTACGGGGGCGACGCGGTGCTCGGTGTCCTCGCCGACGGCGCCTACTTCGGCGAACAGGCACTCATCGACCCGGAGGCCATCTGGGAGTACACGGCCCGCGCGGTGACGGCGGTGACCGTGCTCGTGCTGCCCCGCCAGGACCTCGAACAGGTGGCGGAGCGCTCCGAGTCCCTGAACGAACACCTCCGGGAACTGCGCGCGATTCCCTCGCAGCGCACCAACAAGTACGGCGAGAAGGAGATCGACCTCGCGGCCGGCCACACCGGCGAGCAGGACATCCCGGGCACCTTCGTGGACTACGAGGCGTCCCCGCGCGAGTACGAACTGAGCATCGCCCAGACCGTCCTGCGGCTGCACACCCGTGTGGCCGACCTGTACAACCAGCCGATGAACCAGACCGAGCAGCAGTTGCGGCTCACCGTGGAGGCGTTGAAGGAGCGCCAGGAGCACGAGCTCATCAACAACCGCGAGTTCGGCATGCTCAACAACTGCGAGTACGACCAGCGGCTCCAGCCGCACGACGGCGTGCCGAGCCCGGACGACATGGACGAACTGCTCAGCCGCCGCCGCGGCACCAAGCTGTTCCTCGCCCATCCGCGCGCGATCTCGGCGTTCGGCCGCGAACTGAACAAGCGCGGGCTCGTCCCCGAGAGCATCGAGGTGGCCGGCAACCGCATCCCGACCTGGCGCGGGGTGCCGATCTTCCCGTGCAACAAGATCCCGGTCAGCGACGCCCGGACGACCTCGATCATCGCCATGCGTACGGGCGAGGCCGAACAGGGAGTCGTCGGACTCCAGCAGGCGGGCATCCCGGACGAGATCGAGCCGAGCCTGTCGGTGCGGTTCATGGGCATCAACGAACAGGCGGTCATCTCCTACCTGGTGACGGCGTACTACTCGGCAGCGGTGCTCGTGCCGGACGCGCTCGGCATCCTGGAGAACGTCGAGATCGGCCGATGGCGGTGACGACCCGGACGCGACAGGGACCGGCCGGATTTCCCGGCGGACGGCGTCCGCCGGGGCCCGCGGACCGACGCCTTCCCGGCGCGAGGCCCGCGGAAGGACCGGGCTCGCCGGGCCCGGTCGACGCCTCGGAGGCGGCGGTCGTCCTGGAGCGGGCGCGGGCGTGCGTCGACCCCGAACTGCGCCGGGCCGTCGACTCGCTGCCGGGCTCGATGCGCCGGATCGCGCTCTACCACTTCGGATGGGAGCAGGCGGACGGCACTCCCGGGGCGGGGAACGCCGGCAAAGCCATCCGGCCCGCGCTCGTGCTGAGCGCGGTCCAGGCCCTCGGCGGACAGCACACGGCGGCCGTACGGGCGGCCGCCGCGGTGGAGCTGATCCACAACTTCACCCTGCTGCACGACGACGTCATGGACCGGGACACCACCCGCAGACACCGTCCCACGGCGTGGACCGTGTTCGGCGACGCCGACGCGATCCTCGCCGGTGACGCCCTGCAGGCCCTGGCTCTGGGGATGCTCGCCGGGGACCCGCACCCGGCGTCCTCGGCCGCCGCCGCGCGGCTCGCGGGCTGTGTCGTCGAACTGTGCGCGGGACAGCACACGGACACGGCCATGGAGAAGCTCGGCCCGCACGAGGTCACCCTCGACGAGTGCCTCGCCATGGCCGAGGCGAAGACGGGAGCCCTGCTCGGCAGTGCCTGCGCCATCGGCGGGCTGTACGCGGGGGCGCGCGCCGAGGACGTCGATGCTCTCGACGCGTTCGGCCGGGAGGCGGGACTAGCCTTCCAGCTCATCGACGACGTGATCGGGATCTGGGGGGACCCGGGCCGTACCGGCAAACCGGCCGGGGCGGACCTCGCCGTCCGCAAGAAGTCGCTGCCCGTGGTCGCCGCGCTCACCTCGGGCACCCCGGCGGCCGCCGAACTCGCCGAGCTGTACGCGGCGCCCTACCGGGAAGGAGAGCTGGAGCGCACGGCGCTGGCCGTCGAGCGGGCGGGCGGGCGTGACTGGGCACAGGTCCAGGCGGCCGACCGGATGTCGCGGGCGATGCACGAACTGTCCCGCGCGGTTCCCGATCCCGAGGCGGCGGGCGGGCTTCTCGCCCTCGCCGAGTTCGTCACGCGCCGCAGCAACTGACCGGCCCGACGGGCCGGTCGAGGGCCCCGGAACCCCGGGCTCCGCACGGAACCTGACATCCGTGCGGTGCTCGGCTCCGGAGGCGGGCCCCGCACGGCCCCACGGCGTGCGGGCCCCGCACCCCCCACGCCGGACCTCTGTGCCGGACCCTGACGCCGGCCCTCGTGCCCGGCTCCGCGCACCCCGGGGTCGATGTGCCGGCACGTCGGCGTATTAGGCTCAACCGCCGTACGGTCGAGGCTGGTTGGGGCGAAGGGCGGGGCTGGTCATGGGTGTGGCGATCCGGGTGGCGGGCGAGGCGGACCGGGAGCGGGTCGTCCGGCTGCTGGACGAGGCCTTCCAGGACGATCCGGTGAGCAACTGGGTCTTCCCCGATCCGGCGCGGCGCCGCGCGAAGCACCCCGCGCTGATGGCGGCGTTCACCGATGTCGTGCTCGCCGATGGGCGCATCGATCTGGCCGAGGACGGTTCGGCGTGCGCCCTGTGGCTGTCCGTCCCCGTCGGCGGGAACCACGACGGCGAGGGTGACGGTGAGAACGGCCGGGGCGACGGGGCGGACGAGGACGGCCCCGCGCAGCTCCGCGCGGCCGTCGACCCGGACAACGAACGCGTCGAGCTGATCGGCCGGCTGACGGCCGGGATCCACCCCGAGGGGCGGGCCCACGCGTACCTGTGGATGATCGGGGTGACGCCGGAGCGCCAGGGCGAAGGCCTCGGCGGCGCGCTGATCGAGTCGGTCCTCGACCGCTGCGACCGTGAGGGGCTGGCCGCCTACCTGGAGGCGAGCAACGCCCGCAGCCGCGCCCTGTACGAACGGCTCGGCTTCGCGCTCGCGGGCCGCCCCCTCGACCTGCCCGACGGCCCGCGGATGTGGCCGATGTGGCGCGAGCCGCGTCCGACGGGACGGACCCAGGCCTAGGAACGGGCCGGGTCCTGTCCGCACCCGGCCCGGCCCGGCCCGGCGAGGGACGTACGACAGGAAGCGGCGGGTCCGCCGTCCTACCCTGAAGGCATGGGCACGGATGAGCATGTATGTCCAGAATGCGGGCAACCGGTGGCCACGATCGTGCACCGGTACAAGACCCTGGGCGCCTGGGTGCCCAAATGGGGTCCCGGACCCTGCCACAACCCGGACTGCGCCGCCTGCACGGACGAGCCCGTGCCCGGACACGAGGCCGTGCCCGGACACGGGCGGGGCCAGGAACCGGAGCACGGGCACGACCTGCCGGAGGAGGCCGCGGCGGAGCAGCCCTGACGGGCACCGCGCGTCGCGGCACGTCGTCGTGCGAAGTCGCGCGCGGAACGTGTAGAGAAACGCGGGCCGGCTCCGACGTCCCCTGTGAGAGCCGCCCACCACGGGCGGTCCGAGCCGAGGAAGCCGAAGGAGCGGACTCATGAAGTACCTGGTGATGGTGCAGGGAACACACGCCGACTACGACGCCATGCGGGGCAAGGCGTCCGAGGGGTCCCCGGCCTGGAGCGAACAGGAACTGCAGGCCATGTACGCCTACATGGGCGCGATCAGCGACGACCTCTCCGAGTCCGGCGAGCTCGTCGACGCCCAGGGGCTGACCGACCCGGCACTGGCCCGTCAGGTGGCCCTGGGCCCCGACGGCAAGGCCGTGATCACCGACGGCCCGTACAGCGAGACCAAGGAGCTGATGGCCGGCTACTGGGTGGTCGACTGCGCGAGCCTGGAGCGGGTCACCGAGATCGCCGAGCGGGTGACCCGGTGCCCGGGTCCCGAGGGCCAGACCGGCCGCCCCGTCGTCATCCGTCCCATCCAGGACGGGGCCGGTGACATCTGAGCGGCATGAGGGACACGACCGAGGACCTGCTGCGCCGCCACGCGCCGCAGGTCCTCGGCGCGCTCGTCCGCCGCTACGGGCACTTCGACGCGGCCGAGGACGCCACACAGGAGGCGCTGCTCGCCGCCGCCCGGCAGTGGCCCGGAAAGGGAGTGCCGGACAACCCCCGCGGATGGCTGATCAAGGTCGCCTCGCGGCGGCTCGTCGACGCCCTGCGCGCGGAGGAGGCACGGCGGCTGCGGGAGGAGAGGGCCGCGGCGCTGACACCGCGGGACGCCTTCACGGCGCCGCCGCCGGGCGCGGACCGCGCCCCGTCGCAGGACGACACCCTCTCCCTCCTCTTCCTGTGCTGCCATCCCGCCCTGTCCCCGGCCGCGCAGATCGCGCTCACCCTGCGCGCGGTCGGCGGCCTGACCACGGCGGAGATCGCGCGGGCCTACCTGGTGCCCGAGGCGACCATGGCGCAGCGGATCAGCCGGGCCAAGCAGCGGATCCGGGGCGTCGGTCTCGCCCGCCCCGACCACTGGGAGGAACGGCTCCCCGCCGTCCTGCACACCCTCTACCTGATCTTCAACGAGGGCTACACCGCGACCTCCGGCGCGGCGCTCCAGCGTGCCGAACTCGCCCACGAGGCCATCCGGTTGACCCGCACCGTCCGGCACCTGCTGCCCGAGGACGGCGAGGTGACCGGACTGCTCGCGCTGATGCTGCTCACCGACGCCCGGCGCGCCGCGCGGACCGGCCCGCACGGAGAGCTCGTACCCCTCGACGAACAGGACCGCGCCCGCTGGGACAGGGCGGCGATCGAGGAGGGCGTGGCGCTGGTGACAGAGGCGCTGGCGCTGGGTCCGGCCGGTCCCTACGCGCTCCGGGCCGCGATCGCAGCGGTCCACGACGAGGCACCCACCCCGGAGGCGACGGACTGGACCGAGATCCTCGGCCTGTACGACCTCCTCGTCCGCCGGGTCCCCGGCCCCGTCGAACACCTCAACCGCGCGGTCGCCGTGGCCATGGTGCACGGGCCGCGCGCCGCCCTCGCCGAACTCGACCGACTGGAGGGCGAGTCGGCCGCCGGACACCGGCTGGACGCGGTCCGCGGCCATCTGCTGGAGCGGGCGGGCGAACCCGACGCGGCGCGTGAGGCCTACGCGTCGGCCGCGGCCAAGACCCTCAGCCTGCCCGAGCGCCGCTATTTGGAGGTGCGGGCGGCGCGCCTGCGGTCGTAGCGTGGTCCGCATGTCCGAACCCCTGCTGCATCTGACCGAGCGTTCCCTGTGGGAAGCGGCCCGCGCGTCGGGCACCTTCGAGATCTCCACCCGCGGCCGGACCCTCCAGGAGGAGGGCTTCATCCACTGCTCGCTGCGCCGTCAACTCCCCGCCGTGGCCGCCATGGTGTACGGCTCCTACACAGGTCCCGACGAACTCGTCGTCCTCGTGGTCGACGCCGAACGGCTCACGGCGCCGGTCCGCTTCGAGGCGATGGCCCCCGGCGGGGAGGAGTTCCCCCACATCTACGGGCCCATCACGGTGGACGCGGTCGTGGACGTGGAGGCCTGGGACCAGAGCGGGGCGGCTCGGGCGTGACGGCGTCGGGGGGACGGCGCCGGGTGTGGCGCCGGATCCTGGTGGTGTGGGCGGTCGCCGTGATCGGCGGCGGCGTTCTCACGCTACGGCTCCAGGCCTCGGCGGAGCCGCCGCCGCCCACCGGTTGGTACAACTCCGAGCACGGCGGCCCCGAGGCCCCGGCCTCCCCGACGCCCCCCTGTCCGAGCGCGGGTGACGGCAGGGCAGTCCTCTGCGTCTACGCGACCGGTCCCTAGGGCCTCTCCGGCCCTAGGGCAGGCTGCCCGTCGCGGGATCGCGGCCGGTCAGACAGTAGGTGCCGCCGGCGGGGTCCCGCATCACCGTCCAGCGCGCGCCCCGGCCGACCGCCGTCGCTCCCAGGGCCTCGTGACGGGCCCGGACCGCGTCGACGTCAGAGCAGGCCAGGTCCAGATGCGCCGAGGTGGGGCGTTCGGTGCCGAGGCGCTGCAACAGGACGCGCAGCGGCAGCCCGGCGGGCGGCCTGATCAGATGGAACTCCGGGAACGCCCCGGGGCGGGACTCCCACCCCGTGAGCTCGCTCCAGAAGACGGTCTCCGCGTCGTACACACCCGGCGCCAGGTCGATGCTCACCTGGTCGAGCCGGCTCGTCGCCCCGTCCGGCCCCTCGGTCACCGGCGGCCGCGCCGAGTCGCCGTTCCACGGCACCGCGCAGAACAACTGCCCTCCGGGGGACCGCAGTACGGACCAGCCGTCGTGGTCCGCGACGACCGTGGCACCGAGTCGCAGCGACCACTCCACCAGCGCCGGTACGTCCTCCACGGACAGGCACATATGCGCGCCCCCGGGCCCCTCCCGGACGCCCTGCGCCTTCACGTAGGCGTCGCCCTCGGCGGGCAGCAGTGTCACGAACTCGCCCCGGTCGCCCCGGGGTTCGGACAGCCTCGTGCCGGTGACCGCCGTCCAGAAGCCGAGGGCCCGTCCGAGGTCCGCCGCGGGCCGGTCGACGAAGACGTGGGTCCACCGGATGGCCGGCCGCGGGGTCACCGGGGCGTTCCCGGCGCGACGTCCGTACGGTTCATTCCGCCTCCTCGGCGATCAGGGCGCGCAGCGAGGTCTTCATCCGCGCGACGAAGGCGTCCCGGGCCTCGGGGGAGAGGACGTCCAGGGAGAGATAAGGGTTGAGGTCCTCCAGCTCGACGAGCAGCAGCTCGCCTCCGGGGGCCCGGCAGGCGTCGACGCGCTGGATGCCGTACGCGATGTCGTTCCACTCGATGAAGCGCTGCGCGAACTCCCGGTCCTCGTCGGTGGGTTCGTAGGGCTCCAGCGCCCAGCGCCGCTCCGGGTCGGGCGCGTACAGGGCGTATTGCAGGGTGTGGTCGACGAAGTAGAACGACACCTCGTAGCGGAACTCGACGCGCGGCTGGACGAGGAGGTCGCCGAACGGCAGGGCGGCGAGCCTCTCGCGCGGCACGAACTCCAGGCCGATGGAGTCGGCCCCCTGCTTCGGCTTCACCGCGTACAGGCCGGCCTCGGGCAGCAGGTCCAGGTCCTCGGCGCGGTCGACGGTCGGGATGACGGGGAACCCGGCCGCGGTCAGCTCCAGCAGGTAGCCCTTGCCGGCCATGTCCCCCTTGCCCGAGAGCTGGTTGTGGACGCGGACCCCCTCCGCGAGCGCCCGTTCGCGGAACGCGTCGTACGCGGCCTGGTAGTGCAGGACGGGTCCGCTGTTGCGGACGACCACGGCGTCGAAGCCGGTCATCAGCGCGGCCGCGTCCAGCGGGTGGCAGACGGCGATGTCGAACTCCTCGCGCAGCCGCGAGGTCAGGACGATGTCCTCGTCGCAGTACCGCCGCCCCTTGGCCGGATAGGCCAGGTCGCTGATGAACAGGACGCGGGGGCGCGCGGACGGCACGGGTGGCTCCTCGGAGGGGTCGGACGGTTCGCTCCGCGGGCGCCTCGGGCCCGCGGACCACACGGACGTAGTGTCCCTCCCGGCCGATCCCGCCCGCGCGCCGCCCCCCGGCCGCCCTGTCAGCCGGCCGTGCGCTTCTGCGCGAAGCGTAGGAGGTTGCCCGCCGGGTCGCGGAACGCGCAGTCCCGCAGGCCGTACGGCTGGTCCTCGGGCTCCTGGACGACGTCGGCGCCCGAGGCGCGGACCCGCTCGAAGAGTTCGTCGCAGTCGGTCGTCGAGAAGATCACTCCGCGCAGCATCCCCTTGGCCAGTAGGGCGGCCATGGCCTGCTTGTCCGCGGGGGAGGCGTCCGGGTCCGCCGCCGGCGGTTCCAGGACGATCTCCACGTCCGGCTGGAGCGGCGAACCGACGGTGACCCACCGCATTCCCTCGAACCCGACGTCACCCCGGACCTCCAGGCCCAGCACGTCACGGTAGAAGGCGAGCGCCTTGTCGTGGTCGTCGACGGAGATGAAGCACTGGGACAGTTTCAGATCCATGCGTCCAACCTAGGCCGTGAGTCCGGACTGCGGGTCTCACAGGCGGGTGCCCGGTTCCGCCTCCGGGTTGGGGTGGCGGGCCGGGCGGGTGAGCCGGCGGGCCACGCAGGAGGGGATGGGGGCGCCGTGGTCGTGCGGGCGGGCCCGGTACGCGCTCGGGGTCTCGCCCACCAGTTCCGTGAACCGCGAGCTGAACGAACCGAGCGAGGTGCAGCCCACCGCGAAGCACACCTCGGTCACCGTCATGTCGCCGCGCCGCAGCAGCGCCTTCGCGCGCTCGATCCGGCGGGTCATCAGATAGGTGTACGGCGTCTCGCCGAACGCCTCCCGGAAACTCCGCTGGAAGTGTCCGGGCGACATCAGCGCGGTGCGCGCGAGCGTGGCCATGTCCCACGGCTCCGCGTACGCGCGGTTCATCCGGTCGCGCGCCTGCCGCAGCCGGACCAGGTCGTCGAGCGGTCGGGGATTCGCCACATCCCCAGAATGGCACACGGAACCGCCGCCCCCCGGGGGATCACTGGCCCGGGGGACGGCGGTGGCCGTGCGTGCGCGGGGTGTCCGTGCCGTCAGGCGGCGAGGACCTTGGCCTTGGCCTTCTCGAACTCCTCGGCCGTGATGTGGCCGTGGTTCTTGAGGTCCGCGAGCTTCGCCAGTTCGTCGGCCTTGCCGGTGGAGGAGCCGGCCGTCTCGCGGATGTAGGTGTTCATGTCCTCCTGGCTCTTCTGCATGCGCCGCATCTCGCGCTCACCCATGCCGCGGCCCCGCGCGATCAGGTACACGAAGATGCCCAGGAAGGGCAGGATGACGACGAAGACGCACCAGCCCGCCTTGCCCCAGCCGTTCAGCTCGTCGTCGCGGAAGATGTCCCCGATGACGCGGAACAGCAGCATGAACCAGAGGATCCAGAGGAAGAACCACATCGTGGTCCAGAAGACCTGCAGCAGGGGGTAGTCCGCTGCCAGATTGACCGTCGAGCCGTTCATGGTCGAACTCCTGTCGGTTGTGCGACATCTCCGCGAGCGTTGCCTTGGTGTCGGGCGGATCGAACTGTCGCCGGGCGCCGGGTCGCGATCTCGGGGATTCCGCCCGGGCCCGGCCGTCCTGTGTTCGCGGCCGGTCGGCAGGGCCTGGCGGGTCGGTGCGCAGAGCGCGGTGGTGCGGCGGACGGTGACGGTGCCGCGGTGTCCGCCGCGGACAGACGCTCGAAGGCGGGGGGCGAGCGGGACCCCCCGGACACACGGGACGGGCCGTGACGGCGTCGTCCGGTGTACTCGGCGTGATCGGCGCGACGTCGGGGGCGTCGTCCGGGGGCGGTGCCGGCCGCGTCGACGGCCTGCGCCGCCCGGGTCCCGGGGGCCACGGCGCGGCGAAGGACGGCCCGGGTCCGGGGTCCTTCGGGCCGTGGCGGACGGGCCCGGAGCACGGCACACCCGGCACGGGCCGGATCTGCCGCTGGATGCAGGCCATGAGCGGTGCCCTCTCTGACGCCGGACGTCTTGCCTCGGCTCCAGAGTGCGGTCACCCCCCGCCCCGCCGGATCACCCTCCGCGGGTGAGCTCGCGCGGGGGCCGCCGGGCACCCTCGCGTCACCCGCGGAAGGGCGGATACCGGCCCCCGGGAGTGCCGCGGAGCGCCCTCCGCTCACCCTTCCGGGATTTCCCAAGCCCTTTTCGGGCCCTCGTCGGGATTTTTCGGCGTCTTCCCCGCGCCCGGCGGGCACGGTGCCGGGGCGCGGGAGGAAGGTGGAGGGGCGAGGGTGCGAGCGGGAGTGTGCCGAGGTGGGCGGATGTCGCCCGCACCGGGGGATGCCACATCGGTGCGCGCGGCCGACGATGGCAGGGCATCGCAGCGGACCCCGCGCCCCGGCCCCGAGGGAAGTGCTCGTATGCGCTACGAATTCCGCATCGCCGGCATTGTTTCGGACACGCTCGCCTCGGCCTTCTCCGAACTCGACAGGGTCCGTACGAAGGAACAGACCCTGTTCTTCGGCACCGTGATCGACGACGCCCACCTCTACGGACTGCTCACCCGGTTCCAGGCCCTGGGCCTGCGGGTGATCGAGATGCGTCAGCTACCCGTGTGATCGAGGACGCCGACCGCCCCGTACGACCCCGGAAAGCAGTACGCACCCGGACCGTCGGGTCGCCGAGAACGGCGGCCCGGGGACCGGGTGCGGACAGGAGGGCGACGCGATCCGCGCGGACGCGGTTCGGACGGCCCGGGCGAAGGTCAGGCCTTCTTGGTCTCCCAGAAGATCTTGTCGATCTGGGCGATGTAGTCCAGCGCCTTCTGTCCCGTCGCCGGGTCGGTGGACGCCTTCGCGGCCGAGAGGGCCTTGAGGGTGTCGTTGACGAGCTGGTGCAGCTCCGGGTACTTCTCGAAGTGCGGGGGCTTGAAGTAGTCGCTCCAGAGCACCGACACGTGGTGCTTCGCGAGCTCGGCGCGCTGCTCCTTGATGACAATGGCGCGAGCCTGGAAGTGCGGGTCGTCGTTGCCGGCCATCTTGTCCTGAACGGCCTTGACCGACTCCGCCTCGATGCGGGCCTGGGCCGGGTCGTACACGCCGCAGGGCAGGTCGCAGTGCGCGCTGACCTTGACCTTGGGGGCAAACAGGCGGGAGAGCATTGAGCTGTCCTTCCTCGTGATCGTCTTCTCAGGTGGGACATTACTCCGTGGGAGAGGGTATTTCGCGGGTGCCCCCATGGGCTTAGGACAAAAGTCCGGGGTGAGACTGGGACTGGTGGAGGATAGGACCGGGGAGGTGCCGTTGATGCCGGAGCTGTCGCAGGAGACCGAGCGGGGGAAGGCTCTGCTGCCGTTCGGGGCGGCGGAGGTGACGGGCCCTTCGATGGTGCCCACACTCCGGCACGGGGATCGGCTGGTCGTTCAGTGGGGGGCGAGGGTGCGGCCGGGAGACGTCGTGGTCCTGCGGCACCCCTTCCAGCAGGACCTGCTCGTCGTGAAGCGGATCGCGGAACGGCGTGAGGGCGGCTGGTGGGTGCTCGGGGACAACGCGTTCGCGGGTGGGGACAGCACCGACTACGGAACCGTCCCCGAGGAACTCGTCCTCGGGAAGGTGCGGTTCCGTTTCCGGCCGCCGGCGGCGGGTCAGCGTTCGCCGTTCGCCGTCGTCCGCTGGGTGCTGGTGGCTGCCAGGCCCGTGCTCGCCGCCCGGTCCGCCTCCAGGCGCTTGCGGGCCCGGTAGGCCGCGACGTTGGCGCGGGTCGCGCAGCGGTCCGAGCAGTAGCGCCGGGAGCGGTTGGTCGAGGTGTCCAGGTAGGCGTTGCGGCACGGGGCGGCCTCGCACAGGCCGAGACGATCCACGCCGTACTCGGTCAGATGGAAGGCGAGGCCCATCGCCGCGATCGCCGCGTAGCCCGCGGTCGCGTTCGACGGGTGATCCGCCAGATGCATGTGCCACAGCGGGCGGCCGTCGTCGTCCCGGTGGTCGTGCCCCGAGATCTGCGGGCTCACCGGGAATTCGAGGAGCAGCGAGTTCAGCAGGTCCACGGCGAGCGTCTCGTCGCCGCCGGCCGCGGCCTCGAAGACCGCGCGCAGCCGCCCCCGTACCGAACGGAAGCGGGTGACGTCGGCCTCCGCGGCGCGGCGGGCCGCCGAGGCGTTGCCCCCGAACAGGTCACGGACGGCCTCGACGGAGGTCAGTGAGTCCTTGCCCCGGGCCGGTTCCTCGGTGTTGACGAGACGGACGGCGTAATCCGAGTAATAGGCCAGTTCCACTTGTAGTCCTTACGGAGGCGCTCTATCGTCGTGACGGTGGTCAGGTAACAGCTGATCGCGCTTACAGGGTATTACGTGGTCGACTGGAGGAGGGGCTTTCATGGCCATCGGCACCGGAACCGACTGGCGTGCCTGGCAGCAGAGCTGGGACCGGCAGCAGGAGTGGTACATGCCGGACCGGGAGGACCGCTTCCGGGTGATGCTCGACATGACCGAGGCGCTCGTCGGACCCGAGCCCCGCGTCCTCGACCTCGCCTGCGGCACCGGCACCATCACCGCCCGGCTGCTCGCCCGCTTCCCCCGGGCCACCAGCACCGGCGTCGACCTCGACCCCGCCCTCCTCACCATCGCCGAGGGCACCTTCGCCGGTGACGACCGGGTCTCCCTCGTCACCGCCGACCTCAAGGACCCCCAGTGGCGTGACCGGCTGCCGTACGACACGTACGACGCCGTCCTGACCGCCACCGCCCTGCACTGGCTGCACAGCGAATCCCTCACCGTCCTCTACGGCCAGATCGCCGAACTCGTCCGCGAGGGCGGCGTGTTCATGAACGCCGACCACATGATCGACGAGACGACACCCCGCATCAACGCGGCCGACCGCGCCCAGCGGCACGCCCGCATGGACCAGGCCAGGCGGATCGGCGCCCTCGACTGGGCCGAATGGTGGGAGGTGGCCGCCCAGGACCCGGTCCTCGCCGGACCCACCGCCCGCCGCTTCGAGATCTACGGCGAGCACGCCGACGGGGACACACCCTCCGCCGACTGGCACGCGCGCGTACTGCGCGAACAGGGCTTCGGCGAGGCCCGCCCGGTGTGGCGCTCCCCCTCGGACGCGCTGGTCCTCGCGGTCAAGTAGAGCCCCCGCGAGCCCTGTTGGAGGCGGTACGGAGAATCCGTACCGCCTCCACCGCGTCCTGCGGCCCCTCCCGCCGCACTGGAAGGGTGAGACGGTCCGCGAGCGCGGGCCGGGAAGGGGGCGGGATGACGCGCGGCGACGAAGCCGCTCTGCACGCTTTCGTGGAGGGCAGACGGGCGGCGCTGTTCCGCAGTGCCTATCTGCTGTGCGGCAATCGCGACGAGGCCGAGGACCTCGTCCAGACGACCCTGGTGAAGGTCGTCCTCGGCGCGCGGCGGCACGGACGCCTCGAAAGTCTCGAGGCCTACGCGCGCAAGACGCTGGTCAACACCTTCATCTCCGCCCGCCGCCGGTTCTGGCGGCGCGAGCACGCGTACGGCGAGGTGCCGGACGTGGCGGGGCGGTCGGTCGACAGCGACACCGGACTCATGGTGCGGGCCGCGCTCGCGGAACTCGCGCCGAAGCAACGGGCCGTGCTCGTCCTGCGCTACTGGGAGGACCTGAGCGTGGCCGCCACGGCCCAGGTGCTCGACATGCGCGAGAGCACGGTCAAGAGCCACACGGCCAGGGGACTCGCGGCGCTGAGGGCCGCGGTGCGGGAGGAATACGCGTGAACCAGGAACTGGAGCAGGAGTACGTGAGGGAACTGCTGGGACGGGCGGTGGACGAGGTCCAGGTGCCCGGCAGCCGCGGCAGCGAGACCGTCTTCGCGAAGGCCTCGCGGGTGCGGTGGCGGCGGCGCGCGGCGGCCACCGGTGTCGTCGCGGCCTTCGCCGCGGCCGGCCTGGTCCTCGGACCCGGAGTGCTGGACACCGGACACCGGGCCGGGGTGGCGAGCACGCCCACCGCGGGGGAGTACACGACCAAGGCGGGGCGTTTCGCGAAACTGCTCCCGGCCGGGACCGGGAAGATCAGCGAGATCTCACTGGTGCGTCTGTTCAAGCAGGCGCCGAAGGCCCAGCAGCCCAAGCCGGTCGGGCCGTACGACGGTGACTACGCCGTCGGCCGTCCCGGCGGGGTCGGCTACATCACCGTCGGGGTGGTCACCGGGGCCGAGATCACGGCGAAGACGGGCGGCAAGGGTCTGGGGAACCCCTGCAAGGACGCCCCCAAGGACGGGCGCATCGGCTGCACCACGCAGAAGCTGTCCAACGGCGCTCTCCTGGCCGTCTGGGAGCTGCCCCCGGCCGATCCGGCCCTGCACCCGGTTCCGGCCGGGGGACGGGAGTTCGACGCGCGCCTGGTACTGAAGGACGGCGGCTTCCTCCAGGTACGGGCCAGCACCGGCTTCCAGGGCAAGGGCCAGCTCGGCCCCCTGCTGAAGACCCCACCGCTGACCCGGGCCCAGCTGACCAAGCTGATCCAGAACCCCGCCCTGCTGAAGTAGCGGACAGGGCGTGAACACGGGGGAACGGGGGGCATGAGGAAGGGGCGGTACGGGAGATCCGTACCGCCCCTTGTTCCTGCGCTCGGGAGCGCAAGCGTCCCGGTCAGAGGACCTTCGACAGGAACGACTTCGTGCGCTCGTGCTGCGGGTCCGTCAGGACGTCGCGCGGGTTGCCGGACTCGACGACCACACCGCCGTCCATGAAGACCAGGCTGTCCCCGACCTCGCGGGCGAAGCCCATCTCGTGCGTGACGACGACCATCGTCATGCCGGACTCGGCGAGGTCGCGCATGACGTCGAGGACGTCACCGACCAGCTCCGGGTCCAGCGCCGAGGTCGGCTCGTCGAAGAGCATCAGCTTCGGGTCCATCGCCAGCGCGCGGGCGATCGCCACGCGCTGCTGCTGGCCACCGGAGAGCTGCGAGGGGTAGTTCTTCGCCTTGTCGGACAGGCCGACGCGCTCGAGCAGCTCCATCGCGCGGTTCTGGGCGTCGGACTTCTTGGCGCCCTTCACCTGGATCGGCGCTTCCATGACGTTCTCGACGGCCGTCATGTGCGGGAACAGGTTGAAGCGCTGGAAGACCATGCCGATGTCCCGGCGCTTCAGGGCGACTTCGCTGTCCTTGAGCTCGTAGAGCTTGTCGCCCTTCTGGCGGTAGCCGACCAGCTCCCCGTCGACGTACAGGCGGCCGGCGGTGACCTTCTCCAGGTGGTTGATGCACCTGAGGAACGTGGACTTGCCGGAGCCGGAGGGGCCGATGAGGCAGAACACCTCGCCGGACTTCACCTCCAGGTCGATGCCCTTGAGGACCTCGACGGGGCCGAAGTACTTGTGGACCCCTTCGGATTTGACCATCGCCGTGGCGGAGTCCGCCTTGGTCACGTTGGCGGTCATGCCATGCCTCCCTTCGGACGGCCCAGCGACAGCATGTGGGACTTGATCTTCTGGAACGGTGTTGCCGGGAGGCTGCGGCTGCTGCCCCGGGCGTAGTACCGCTCGAGGTAGTACTGACCGACGCTGAACACCGAGGTCAGCAGCAGGTACCAGGCGGCGGCGAGGAACAGCATCTCGACCGGGGCACCCGAGGTCTGGCCGATGTCCTGGGTCACGCGGAACAGTTCGGAGTACTGGATCACGGCGACCAGCGAGGTCGTCTTCAGCATGTTGATGACTTCGTTGCCCGTGGGGGGAACGATCACGCGCATCGCCTGCGGGATGACGATCCGGCGCAGGGTCTTGCTGTGGCTCATGCCCAGGGCCTGCGAGGCCTCGGTCTGGCCCTCGTCGACCGAGAGGAGACCGGCCCGGCAGATCTCGGCCATGTACGCGGCCTCGTTCAGGCCCAGACCCAGCAGCGCCGTCAGCAGCGGCGTCATGAAGCTGGACCAGTAGTCCTTGTAGATCGGACCGAGGTTGATGTACGTGAACACCAGGCCCAGGTTGAACCAGACCACCAACTGCACGAGGACCGGCGTACCGCGGAAGAACCAGATGTAGAACCACGCGATGGACGAGGTCACCGGGTTCTTCGACAGCCGCATCACGGCGAGCAGGATGCCGCCGCCGATGCCGATCACCATCGAGAGAGCCGTCAGCAGCAGCGTCTTGAGGACGCCGTCGATGACGCGGTGGTCGAAGAAGTAGTCGGGGATCGCTCCCCAGTTGATCTTGCCCTGGGAGAAGGCGTAGATCACGGAGACCAGGAGTGCGATCGCGATGACCGCGGAGACGTACCGCCCGTAGTGCCGGACCGGGATCGCCCTGATGGCTTCCGGTCCGGCCGGGGGAGTGTCCTCCGGGCCCGCCGTCTTGTCGATGTCAACAGTCACGGGAGTTGCGCCTTTCAGTGCCCGCTCGGTTCCGCGGTCACTTGCCGCCGTTGACCACGGCCGTCTTCACGGCGCCGGCGTCGACGCCCCACTTCGCGATGACCTTGTCGTACTCGCCGTTCTTGATGATGGCGTCCAGGGCGGCCTGGAGGGCGTCACGAAGCTGAGTGTTGGACTTGGCGACCGCGATGCCGTAAGGCGCCGCCTCGACCTGGTCGCCGACGATCTCGAAGTCCTTGCCACCGCCCGAGGTCTTCACCGCGTACGCGGCGACCGGGAAGTCCGAGGAACCGGCGTCGGCGCCACCGCCGCGCAGCCGGGTCTGGGCCTGCTGGTCGTTGTCGTACGCCTCGATGGCGATCTTCTTGCCGCCCGTGCACTTCTTGGACTCGGACTTGGCGAGGTCCTCCGAGACCGTGCCGCGCTGCACCGCGATCTTCTTGCCGCACAGGTCGGCCCAGGTCTTGATGTCCTGGGTCTTGCCCTTGGGGGTGTAGATGGACACACCGGCGGTGAAGTAGTCGACGAAGTCGACGCCCTCGCCGACCTTCTTGCCGGTGTCCGAGTCGATGCCCTCCTGACGGTCCTTGGTGTCCGTCATGGCGGACATCGCCATGTCGTAGCGCTTGGAGCGCAGGCCCGTGAGCAGCGTGTCGAAGGTGCCGTTCTGGAAGTCGAACTTCACGCCGAGCTGCTTGCCCATGGCCGCGGCCAGGTCGGGGTCGATGCCGACGACCTTGCCGGAGCTGTCCTTGAACTCGACAGGCGCGTAGGCGATGTCCGAGCCGACCTTGATGACGCCCGCGTCGCGGATCGCCTTGGGCAGCTTGTCGGCCAGCGGCGCCGTGCTCGTGCTGGACGAGCTGCTCGAGTCGTTCTTGGTCTGGTCACCGCAACCGGTGAGGATCAGGGCGCCGGCGACCGCGATCGCGCCGACCGCTGCTATCCGGGACTGAGCGGCCTTGCTACGACGGGTGGTGCGTGCGGTCATGAGGGTTCCTCCGGCGGATCAGGGAGTAGCCGATAGGTCGACGGAAACACACACCTTCGAGTGTCGCGACCTCGTGTAATGACGGCATCTTGCCATTCGGACCGCGAGATTCAGGGTGACCGCTATGTCAAAATCGGATAACGGGTGACCCCCGAAGCATCACCGGGTGATCGTGTACGGCCGGATCATGTGCGGGAATCCCTCCTTCCGGCCGGAAGATCTTCGGTACATCGCAACAGGCGGAAGACCGCTACACGGCACTCTTGTCCGAACGAGGACATGTCCGGACGTGTCAATGGATCAAGGCATGAGTCATCTCACCGGCGTGTGATCTTGGTTCTATGGACTCGTCCTCGGCACGGTCCGTCCGGTAAGAAGGTTCTTTACACCCCTCATCCGGGGCTCAGGGCGCGTGTGCGGCGCGCCCGTCGCGCAGCGGCCCGTACGCAACCACGGCGGCAGGGCCTGCGCGGTGCCCGCCCACCCCTCAACCAGGAGTGGCCACCCTCGATATTGAAGACTTAAGGGGTAAAACAAAGTGGCAGCGGAGATCGTCAATCCTCGCAGCGACAGCAGTACGGATCACGAAGGCGGGGCAGAGCCCCTCGATTCCTTCGACCCGGCTTTCGCGCTGCACCGCGGCGGCAAAATGGCTGTGCAAGCCACGGTGCCCGTCCGCAACAAGGACGACCTGTCCCTGGCTTACACGCCCGGCGTCGCGAAGGTGTGCAGCGCGATCGCCGAGCAGCCGGAACTCGTCCACGACTACACGTGGAAGTCGTCCGTGGTCGCTGTGGTGACCGACGGCACGGCAGTGCTCGGGCTCGGTGACATCGGCCCGGAGGCCTCGCTCCCCGTCATGGAGGGCAAGGCCATCCTGTTCAAGCAGTTCGGCGGAGTGGACGCGGTGCCGCTCGCCCTCGCCTGCACGGACGTCGACGAGATCGTCGAGACGGTGGTCCGGCTCGCTCCCTCGTTCGGCGGCGTCAATCTGGAGGACATCTCGGCACCGCGGTGCTTCGAGATCGAGCGCCGGCTCCAGGAACGGCTGGACATTCCCGTCTTCCACGACGACCAGCACGGGACGGCGGTCGTCACCCTCGCGGCCCTGCGGAACGCCGCCAGGCTCACCGGGCGCTCGCTCGGCGACCTGCGCGCGGTGATCTCCGGCGCGGGCGCGGCGGGTATCGCCATCGCCAAGTTCCTGCTGGAGGCGGGTCTCGGCGATGTCGCGGTCGCCGACCGCAAGGGCGTCGTGTCCCGTGACCGGGACGACCTGACGGACGTCAAGCGCGAGCTCGCGGAGATCACCAACAAGGCGGGGATCTCCGGTTCGCTGGAGGAGGCGCTCGCGGGCGCCGACGTCTTCATCGGCGTCTCCGGCGGTACGGTTCCCGAGCCGGCGGTCGCCTCCATGGCGAAGGGGGCCTTCGTCTTCGCGATGGCCAACCCGAACCCCGAGGTGCACCCCGACATCGCCCACAAGTACGCGGCCGTCGTCGCGACCGGGCGGTCGGACTTCCCGAACCAGATCAACAACGTGCTGGCCTTCCCGGGGATCTTCGCCGGTGCGCTCCAGGTCCGGGCCTCCCGGATCACCGAGGGCATGAAGATCGCCGCCGCCGACGCGCTGGCCGCGGTCGTCGGGGACGACCTCGCCGCGGACTACGTCATCCCCTCGCCGTTCGACGAGCGGGTGGCTCCGGCGGTGACGGCCGCGGTGGCTGCCGCCGCCCGGGCCGAGGGTGTCGCCCGCCGCTGAGCCGAGGCTCACCGTGACCCCGCCTGGAGGCTTCCTCCCGGCGGGGTCCGTTTTCTCGCCCCCTTCGCCCCTGCCCTCCCCCAAGGTCTCGGCTTCGCTCGACCAGGGGGGACCCCCATCGTTCCCGGGGGCGAGCTCCGGCTGTGCGCGGGGCCACCCGGTCGGTGGGGGACGTGTCACAGACGGAGGCGGTTCCCCCGGCCGGGGGCGGAGCCTATCGTCAAGGTCATGTTCGCTGCCTATGCCGCCCGAATCGACCGTGACCAGCCGCTGAACGGCCTGGAGTTGGGGGAGCGCCCGGCCCCCGGACAGAGGCCGGGCTGGACGACCGTGAACGTACGGGCCGCCTCCCTCAACCACCACGACCTGTGGTCGCTGCGCGGAGTCGGCCTCGCCGAGGACAAACTGCCGATGATCCTCGGCTGCGACGCCGCAGGAGTCGACGAGGACGGCAACGAGGTCGTCCTGCACTCCGTCATCGGCCAGAGTGGGCACGGGGTCGGCCCCGAGGAGCCCCGGTCCATCCTTACCGAGCGCTACCAGGGCACCTTCGCCGAGCAGGTCTCCGTACCGACCTGGAACGTGCTGCCGAAGCCCAAGGAGCTGTCCTTCGCGGAGGCCGCCTGTCTGCCGACCGCGTGGCTGACGGCGTACCGCATGCTGTTCACCAACGCCGGTGTACGCCCCGGCGATTCCGTCCTCGTCCAGGGGGCCGGCGGAGGCGTCGCCACCGCCGCGATCGTGCTCGGCAAGGCCGCCGGCCTGCGGGTCTTCGCGACCAGCCGGGACGAGGCCAAGCGCAAGCGGGCCCTCGAACTCGGTGCCGTCGAGGCCCTGGAGTCCGGGGCGCGGCTGCCGCAGCGGGTCGACGCGGTCATCGAGACGGTCGGCGCCGCCACCTGGTCGCACTCGGTCAAGTCGCTGCGTCCCGGCGGGACCGTCGTCATCTCGGGCGCCACCAGCGGGGACCGTCCCTCGCACGCCGAGCTGACGCGGATCTTCTTCCTCGAGCTCAAGGTGGTCGGCTCGACCATGGGCACGAAGGACGAGCTGGAGGATCTGCTGGCCTTCTGCGCGGCCACCGGTGTGCGGCCCGTCGTCGACGAGGTGCTGCCGCTCGACCGGGCCCGCGAGGGCTTCGAACGGCTGGAGTCCGGCGACCTGTTCGGCAAGATCGTGCTGACGGCGAGCTGAGACCCGGGGCGCGAGAACACACGAACGGCGGGTCCGGGTACTCCGGGCCCGCCGTTTTGCTTGGCGTGGACGCCCGGGCGTCGAAAGTGTCAATCTCGGTTGACAGGAGGGGAGTGTCAACGTAAGTTGACATCATGACCGAAGCAACGGATCTTGCCGAGCGCGCGGGTGATCGCGATCCGCGGATCGGGCTGCGGGCGGTCTCCGCGCTGCGGAGGCTGCTGGAGCAGTTGGAGGCGGTACAGGTGCGCAGTGCGCGCCATCAAGGCTGGTCGTGGCAGGAGATCGCCGCGGAACTCGGAGTGAGCAGGCAGGCCGTGCACAAGAAGTACGGGAGGCAGTGATGTTCGAACGCTTCACCAAGGATGCGCGTGCCGTCGTCGAGGGCGCGGTGGCGCACTCCGAGCGGGTGGGCGCCGAGACGGTCGAGGAGGAGCACATGCTGCTGGCCCTCCTGGACCGGGAGGGCAGCAGGGCCTCCTTCGCCCTCTCCTCGCTCGGGGAGTCCGGGTTCCGGGAGTCGCTGGAACGGGACCTCGCCGAGGCGCGGCGCAGGGGCGGGCTCTCGCGTGCCGACGCGGACGCCCTCTCCGGGCTCGGAATCGACCTGTCGGAGATCATCTCCCGGATCGAGGAGGCGCACGGGGAAGGGGCGCTGGAGTCGGGCAGGCGCGGGGCGAACGGCAGGCGGGCCCGCCGACGGCCCTTCGGGCAGGAGGCGAAGGACGTGCTGGTACGAGCCCTGCGGATCGCCGCCGCCCGTCGGGACCGGCACATCGGGGACGAACACCTGCTCCTGGCGGTCACCCTGCGGGGCGGGGTCGCCGCCGAGGTACTGGCCGACCACAACGTCACCTACGCATCGGTGACACGCGTGCTGTACGGCGAATCCGGACCGGCCGGCGAGACCGGGGTGGCGGAGGCGGGGTGATCGCCGGCGGCGGGCGGGCGTGATCGGTGACGGTCCTGTGAGGCTGCGGCCGCGGGACCGCGCTGGTCCGGCCGGGGTGGGGTCCGGAGTGAGCCACGCGGGCCCGCGTGACCTGGGCGGACCCGCCTGGACCCCGGGCCGAGGGAAGTCCCGGCCCAGGTCGTCGGAGTGGAGAGGGGCGGGCCCCAGTGAGGTCGGGGCCGGGGCCGAGCGGGGTGGCGGGGCCGTGTTCGTGGTCCCGCCGGCCATGTGCTCGGCGCCCGGGGGAGAGCTACGGGCGCCTGCTTCGCAGCGTCGAGCCGATGTGGGCCGCCGCCGCCGACAAGTGGCGGCGGACATCGCGGAGTTGGTCCTCGGTGATCCCGTGGTCGCGGGACGTGTCGCGGATGTCGTCACGGAAGCGGTCCAGCAGCCGGTCGAGGTCCCGGGCGGGTTCGCCCGTGGAGTCCTCGTGGGCCCAGGCCGGTTCGTACGCGGCGGGGAAGTCCTCCGGCGTGGCCGAGTACTCCGCGTCCACGGGCGCTCCGGAAGGCGTGCGGCCGAAGCCGAAGTCCTTGCCGAGATCCTTCCCGAAGTCCTTGCCGAAGTTCTTCCCGAAGTCGCCGAACTCCTTGGCCAGTTCGGTCAGTCCCTCGCGCACGCCCGTCGGCCAGTCACCCCGCGCGAAATGATCCTGGACCTGGTCCTGGACGCGCTTGGCCATGCGCTGCATCTCCTCCTGGGCCTGCGCACGGGCCTTCTCCTGGGCCTCCTTGGCCTGGCGGCGGGCGCGCTGCGCCTCGTCGCGGGCGCGGCGGCTCTCGTCCTTCGCGCGGCGGGCCTGTTCCTTCCACTCCTGACGGACGCGCCGCATCTCCTCCTTCGCCGCCCGCCACGACTCCTTGTCCTGGAAGTCGTCGAGGCCGGGCCCGCCCGCCGGATCGGCGTGCTGCTTCGGCCGGGCGCCCGCCCCGGAGCCGTGCCGTGCCTCGGTGGCCGCCGCCCGCATCTCGCGGCGCAGATCACCGGCCGCGCCCCGGACGTCCGCGCGGATCTCCGCCGCGAGCTCCGCGACCGACTCGCGGATCTCCAGCTCCAGATCGGCCAGCTCGCCGCTCCGGTCGGCCAGTTCGGCGCGGCCCGCGTCGGTGATCGCGTACACCTTGCGGCCGCCCTCGGAGGTGTGGGTGACGAGTCCCTCGGCCTCCAGCTTCGCCAGCCGGGGGTAGACGGTGCCCGCCGAGGGCGCGTACAGGCCCTGGAAGCGCTCCTCCAGGAGGCGGATCACCTCGTATCCGTGGCGCGGGGCCTCGTCCAGCAGCTTGAGGAGGTACAGGCGCAGTCGGCCGTGGGCGAAGACGGGGGCCATGTCAGAGCACCTTCTTGTCGGTCGAGCCGGCCGTCCGGCCCTCGGTGGCGTCGTCGCCCGGTGTGCCGCCTGCCGCGCCGGCCGTCGTGGCGGTGGCGGAGTCACCGGCCGCCTCGTCGGTGCCGCCGGTCGCGGAACCGGGTTCGTCATCGGTGCTGCCGGTCGTGGGGCCGCTCGCCCCGTCGTCCGCCGAGCCGCTTGTCGAGCCCGCCGCCGTGCCGTCCGAGGCGGTGTCCGTGGTCGCGCCCGGGGCGGTGTCCGCGGTCGTGTCCGGGCCGGTCGGCGGGGCCGTGTCCCGAGGTTCGGGAACGTCCTCGTACGGTTCGTCCTCCGTCGGGGGCCTGCGCAGCAGGGCGATCGAGCCCGAGACCGTCATCGCCCGCAGTCTGCCGTTGCCCGCGCCGAGCCGGCCGGTGATCTTCTTGGCGCCCCACTGGCCGTTGACCCGCAGGTCCTCGAAGGCGCTGGAGACGCTGCCGCTCGCGGTGTTCGCCTCCACCTCGGCGTCCGCGGGGTGGGGGAGCCGGATGGCGATCTCGCCCGAGACGTTCGACAGCCGGACGTCGGTGGGGGAGCCCGTGGCGTCGAGGTCCACGATCATCGAACCGCTCACCGACTCGGCCCGCACGGAGGTGCCGGAGCCCTCGACGACGGTCAGGTCGCCGGAGACGGAGTTGAAGTGGAGGTCGCCGGTGACGGCCTGCGCCTCCAGGTTCCCCGAGACGGTCTCCACACGCACGGGGCCGGCGACACGGACGAGCGTGGTGTCTCCGGTGACGCCCTTGACCTGGACCCGTCCGTCCGTCCCCGAGATCACGGCGGCGGCGCCGACCACGCCCACCTCGACGTGCGTGCGGGTCGGGACGGTCAGGGAGACCACGGCCGCACGGCGCCAGCCCTTGCGGTCGAGCCACTTCAGGAAGCCCTTCCAGGGAAGGTCGTCATAGGCGACCGTGAGCGTGCCGCCCTCCTGGGTGACCTGGAGCGGGGGGCCGTCCAGCTCGGACACCTCCAGCCGGGCGGAACCCTCGTCGGTCCCCACGACGTTCACTGTTCCGTTGACGATGCGTACGTGCAGCGTCTGGACGGGGCCGTCGAAGGAGAGCTTCCTCGGCTCTGTCACGGACCACTCGGACATGGTGCAGACCTCCTCGACCGGACCGGACCCTCGTGCGAGCCCGAACTCGACGCGGCATATCGCGTCTTCCGTATTCACGATATATCGCGGATACGCAAAGTCAAGACACCCGTTCTGGGGATCATGGGTGCGTCGAAGCGGGCAATTCGCCCTAAAGTGGGGCTATGTCGACTCCCACCGGTCCCTCCGGCGTGTCCAGGGGCGGCCGTCCGGCCCCCGGCGCCCTGTTGCTGTGCCGGGCCCGCCCGGAGTCGGTCGGCCCCGCCGTCCAACTGCTGCGCGAGCGCATGCTGCTCGCCGGAGCGGGCCCCGACTGGAGTGTGCTGGTCCCCGAGGGCAAGCCCTGGCAGGACGGCGCGGAACCCGTCGACCGCGTGCTCACCGGCTGGGCCGCGGCGCTCGCCGTCGGCGCGCCCTGGCCCGTCCTCGCGCTGTGGTGGGACACCGACCGCAGCGGTTTCACCCTGGCCTCGGGCTTCCGGCGCACCGTGGGCTACGAGTGGCTGGCGAACGGCACCCCGGTCGGCGAGGACGAGGCGATGCGCACCTTCGCCGCCCGGCTGGGCCTCGACCCGGTGCTCGACATGCAACTGCTGGAGCCGCTGACGCGGCCCGACCCCGTGGCCGACGCGCACGCGCGCGTGAGCGGGCTGTTCGCCGTCCTCACGCGCGCGGGGGTGATCCTCCCGGCCGGGGCCGATCCCGGAGAACCCGTGGAACGGCTGCGTGACGCGGTCCGGATCCTGCCGGACGCCGAGCAGATCGAGTGGAACGGCTGGCGTGCCGCGGTCGGTGCCGAACTCGACGTCGTGGAGAGCGGCGGTCTCGGGCCCTGGCTGCGCGGCCCCAGGGCCCGCACCCTCGCCACGGCCCAGCTCGCCGTGGGCCTTCCGCTCACCGCCTGGGGGATCCGGCGGCACAGCGGCGGCTGGATCGTCGCCGGAGCCGTCCTGATGCTCCGCGGCGCCCTCGGTCTGGCGTACGACCACCTGCGCGCGTACGACTGACCGGTCCCCGCTCGAGGACGGTGCCCGGAGCTCCCGCTCCTACTCCTCGTCGTCCTCGTCGTCGTCCAGGCGGGCCAGCCAGGTCGCCAGCCGCTCCACGGGTACCTCGAAGTCCGGGTTCAGGTCGACGAACGTACGCAACTGCTCGGCGAGCCACTCGAAGGTGACCTCTTCCTCGCCACGCCGCTTCTCAAGTTCCTCGATGCCGCGGTCGGTGAAGTACATGGATGGTGCTCCGTGGGTGAAAGGGAAGTGGAACGCTGGGAAAAGGATAGGCGGGGGCGAGGAACGGGCGGAGGGGCTCCGGGGGCGAGGAACGCCGGGAGGGCCCCTGTCGTGCGCGGGCCGCCGACGCTAGCCTGCAAGGTCGGCTCGAACCACGGGGGCGTGGGGAACGGGGGATGCCATGAGCGACGCGGTGACGCGCATCGCACGGATCGAGATGCCCGACGGGACACCGGTGTGGGCGCGGATCTCGGGAGCGGACGAACTGGAGGATCCCGGCGGCGAGCTGTCGCTGACGGACGTCGGCTTCGCGGAGCGCGTCGAGGCGCAGGTCGAGTCCTTGCAGTCGCTGATCACCGGGGTCGCCCGCTCGCTCGCCGCCCCGCTGCGCGCGGTGCGGCCCGACGAGGTCAGCGTCGAGTTCGGCATCGAGCTGACGGCGAAGGCGGGCAAGGTGGTCGGGCTGCTCGCGGACGGCGAGGCCAAGGCGGGCATCACGGTGACGCTCACCTGGAACGGCGCCCCACCCGACCTGGAAGCCGCCGGAACCACGGCCCCCCACGTGGGGTCACCCGACCCGGAGAGGCCCGGGGCCACCCCGCAGGTGAGGCCCGCCGGCCTGCGAGGGGCCGGTATCGCCGCCCCCCGCGCGGGGTCACCCGACCCGGACGGGCTCGGAACCGCCGCTCCGTACGCGGGACGGCCCGACCCGCAAGGTCCCGGGACCGCCCCGCACGCGGGCGCGTCTCCCGGCGCCCCGGCGCACGGCGCGGCCACCGACCCCTCCGGCGGGGGCGGGGCATGACGGACGGGCACGCCCCGGGCGCACCGGGCGGCTCCGGGAACGCTCACCGTGCGCTGCGTGATCTCGTCATGGCCGCCACCGTACGCATCCATCGCGCGGGCTCCGGGTATGCCCTCGACGAACCCGGCACGTTCCTCGGGAGCGGCTTCTTCATCGCTCCGAACTGGGTTCTGACCTGCGCGCATGTGGTCCGGAGCGGGGAGGGGAACGAGGTGACGGTGGTGTACGAGAGGGGGCCGGGCCGCGGTACGTCCGCCGTCACCGGCGAGGTCGCGACGGTCCTCCCGGACCGCGCCGGGCTGCCGGCCCGCGGCACGTGGCCGTCCCCCGACCTCGCCCTGGTGCGGCTGAGCGAACCGGTGGACCACGACTGCGCGTACGTCACCGAGCGCCCGGCCGCCTACTACGAGGAGGCCGTCGTCCTCTACTCGGGCTGGTCCGTGGTCGGCGGGGAGCTGCGCCGGCTGAGCGGCACCTGCACCGTCCAGGGCACGCTCGGCGGCTGGTCCGACGACGAGCAGATCCGCCTCGGCGGCGACGTGCTGCCGCCCGGCGTCTCGGGCGGGCCGGTCGTGGACCCCGTACGCGGTGAGGTCGTCGGTGTCCTGAAGTCGCGCACCGACCGGGGGCTCGGCGGGACCTGTACGGGCGTGGAGCAGTTACGGTCGCTCCCGGTGCCGGCCGAGGAGCCGGCCGCCGAGCACGACGACCCGTACCATGCCGTCTTCCAGGCGCACGACCGCTACCACCGGGACCGGCAACGCCACCCGGACACCGACCGCAGCACCTGGGCCGACGTCCAGAACCAGCTCGGCGCCCGGCCCGGCCGGGCCCTCAGCCCCGAGGAGCGGACCCAGCTCCTCGGCAGACTCGCCGACCTGCCGCCGCCGGCCAGCACCCGCGCGCTGCTCGGCCTGCTCGAATCCCTGCTCGGCGACCAGGCGGCGATCCCGCACCCGGCCCCGCGCGGCTGGCGCGACGGGCTCGGTGCGCTGTACGAGAGCTCGCGCCAGGACGCGGCCCTCGACCTCGTCCTCGACTACGCCATGCGGGCGATGTCCGCCGAACGCCCCTTCGTCACGCCGGGCACACGGGCCGCCGAACGGGCGCTGTGGGAGTGGGTGCGGCAGACGGCCGAGGGCCGTCCGGGCCCCGCCTACCGGCGCCGCCTCGGCCAACAGTGGATCGAACGGCTCCAGTTGGCGCCCCGCGGCCCCTCGGCGACGGAAGCAGAAGCGGCGCACGGCACCGCGCGGAGCGCCGACCGTGCGCCCCGCCTCTTCGTCCTGCTCGAACTGGAGCAGCTCGGCTGGGAGCCGGGCCGCTGCGACTGGCACGTCTCCGTGGGCCGGCCGACCGGGGAGGTGGTGCGGCTGCGGGACGGCGAACGCACCCCTCTGGAGGAGCTGCCGGCCGTTCTCGCTGCACCCCTGACGGAAGCCTTCCGCCAGTGCGACGAACCCGGACGGCCCGTGGACCTCCAGGTGGCGCTGCCCCATCTACTGCTCGGACTCGACGTCGACGCCTGGCGGTTCGGGCCGGACGAGGCGCCGCTCGGCGCCCAACGGCCCGTCGTCGTGCGCTGCGCCGACCGGGAGCAGCTCCCCGAACCCGCCGACACGGCGGCCCACGCCCGAAAGCCGCTCCCCGCCGACGAGGAGCGGCACGAGCGCGAGGACCGCTGGCGGTGGATCCACGCGCACGGCGCGCAGGCCGAGGTCGTCGACTGCGAGGACGGCCTGCGGGTGCCGGTACCGGCGGCGGAGTCGCTGCGCGGCCTGCCGCACAAGACCGTCCCGGTGCTCTGCCGCTACGGGGACCACCGTTTCGAGGACGACCCGGTCGCGCTCGTCCGGATCGTGCACGGCGGATACGGCGTCGCGCTGTGGCGTCGCTGGCGCGGACAGTCCGAGGCGGTCTGCGGCGAGTTCCACCGAAGAGCCGGCGACACGGTGGCGGGCGCGGGCGGCGCGGACCGGCTCCCCGCCCTGGTGCACGCCCTGCGGGCCGGACTGCGCGAGGGCCGGCCGGAGACCTACTGGGCCCATGGGATCGCCCTGTTCTACGACGACCCGGGCCGGCCCCTGCCCGGGACCGGAGACCTGCTGGAGGCGCCATGACCACATCGGTGGAGCCGTTGTCGCGCGATGCTCGAAAGAGGCCGAAGTGGGCTGCCACGAGCCCCTCTTGGGGCCTTACGGGGCCCTCCGTGGATCGATACGGTGAGGCGACGATCGACGGCTTCCGGGGTGGACGAGTGACGACGAGGACTGGGCAATGACCGATTCCAGCGAGTGGCTCATCTACCGAGGTGCAGGCGAACCCCACGACGGCCTGAACCGGCTGCCGGCCCCGCCGCCGTGGCGCGACTTCGCGAGCCGGGACACCGCCGACGGCGACGGCTCCGAGGACCGCAGGCTGGGTGCCTACCGGCATCTGGCCGAACTGCACCGGCCCGGCGCCGAGGAACTCGAAATGATCAACGCGGCGCTCTATCTGCGCCGGCCCCTGCTGGTCACCGGCAGCCCCGGCGCGGGCAAGAGCACGCTCGCGCACTCGGTCGCGTACGAACTCGGCCTCGGCAACGTCCTGCGCTGGCCGATCGTCAGCCGCTCCACGCTGCGGGACGGCCTCTACCACTACGACGCGATCGCCCGGCTCCAGGACGTGCAGCTCGCCGCCCCGCACGGCGCGGACCCCGCCGCACCCGGCGCCCCCGGTTCCGTCGAGGGGATCGGCAGCTACATCCGGCTCGGCCCGCTCGGCACCGCGCTGCTGCCCTCCGAGACCCCGCGCGTGCTGCTCATCGACGAGCTGGACAAGAGCGACATCGACCTGCCCAACGACCTCCTGAACGTGCTGGAGGAAGGCGAGTTCGAGATTCCCGAACTGCAGCGCGTCGCCGACCGGCTGCCCGGCGGCGAGGCCGCGGTGCTCACCGCCGACGGCACCAAGGCACGGGTGCGCGACGGCCGGGTGCGCTGCCACGCCTTCCCCTTCGTGGTCCTGACCAGCAACGGCGAACGCGACTTCCCCGCCCCGCTCATGCGCCGCTGCATCCACCTCGAACTGGGCCGCCCCGACCACAAGCGGCTCGCCACCTTCGTACGCGCCCACCTGGGCGACGAGGCGGCGCGGGCCGGGGACGACCTGATCACCCACTTCCTGGAGCGCTCGCGCAGTGAACTCGTCGCCGCGGACCAGCTCCTGAACGCCATCCACCTCACCGACGCCGCGGCCCCGCCCAGTCGCGACCGGCTCGCCGACCTGCTCATCCAGCGACTCGACCGCCCGAGGTGACGCGCTGATGCCCGGCGGCGACCCGATCGCCGAACTCATCGCCCGGATACGGCGGACCGGGCTGGATCCCGATGCCCGGCAACTGGCCGACGCGCTGTGGCTGGCCCGCTGGTCGCGCCCGACGGACGGGACCGGCGACGAGCGGGCGAGCGTACCGCCGTCCGGCCAGGGAACGGCGGCCGAGGACTCCGCCGCCGGGCGCCCGGACCCGCGGGGAGAAGACGGGCCGGCGCCCGGCGACCGGCCCGGACCGGCGTGGCGGGACACGGAGCCCGACCGGCGCGTCGCGCTCTACCCGGTGCCGCGCGACGGCGCCCGGCGCGGCTACGGGCAGGGCCGGTCGGCGGTGCTGCCGGTCGGCGTCCCGGCCGCGCCCGCCTTCCCCTCCCCCCTCGAACTCCAGCGCGCATTGCGCCCGTTGCAGGCCTATCGCACCGCCGCACCGCCCCTGCGCAGCGTCCTCGACGAGACCGAGACCGCCGAACGGACCGCCCGGGCGGGAGGGTTGGTCCTGCCGGTGTTCCGCGGGGTGACCCGGGCCGACGCCGCGCTCCAGCTCGTCATGGACGCCTCCTCGTCCATGCGCGTGTGGGACCGGATGTTCGCCGAACTGGAACAGGTCTTCGGCCGGCTCGGCGCTTTCCGGGACATTCAGATCAGCCACCTCCACCAGGGCCCCGACGGAGAACCCGCCGTCAGCCGCAGCCCCGAACCCGGCGCGGCCCCCCTGCACTCCGCCGACCGGCTGAGCGACCCGACGGGCCGCCGCGTCACCCTCCTCGTCAGCGACTGCGCCGGCCCCCTGTGGCACAGCGGCCACGCGCACCGCCTCCTGCACCACCTGTCCCGACTCGGCCCCGCCGCCGTACTCCAGCCGCTGCCGCAACGCATGTGGAACCGCACCCGGCTCCCCGTGTCGTACGGCGAACTGACCCGCGGCGAAGCCCTCGCGGGCGCCGCCACCCTCAAGGTCCGGCTGCCCGCGGGCACCCCGCCGGAGGCACGCGGCGGCGCGCTCCCGGTGCCCGTCCTGCCGCCCGAGCCCGCCGCGCTCGGCGCCTGGGCACGACTGCTGTCCGGAGCCGGCGCCGGACCCGTGGCCGGCGCCGTCGGCTGGGTGCGCATGCGGCACGAACCCGCCCCGAGCGCCCGGCCCGGACGCCGGATGTCCGGGCTCGAACTGGTCAGCCGGTTCCGCTCCAACGCCTCCAAGACGGCCGGGCGACTGGCCGGCTATCTGGCCGCGGCCCCGCTCAGCCTCCCCGTCATGCAGCTCGTCCAGCGCACCATGCTCCCCGACTCCGGGCCCGCCGAACTGGCCGAGGTCCTGCTCAGCGGGCTGGTCTCGCGCGCCAAGACCGAGGACCACGGCGCGGACGGCACCCAGTGGTACGAGTTCGCGCCCGGCGCGCAGGAGGCCCTGCTGTCCCCGCTGGGCCTCGACGAGGCCATGCTGGTGCTCAAGCACTGCTCCGAATACATCGAGCACCGCTTCGGCAAGGGAGGCCCCAACTTCCCCGCCCTGGCCCTGGCACAGCTCGGCGAGGGCGGCTCCGGACCGCCGTTCTCGCCAGGCGCCGGATACCCGGGCGAGAACGGTGACAACGGCGGCGCCACCCTCGTGCCCCAGCCCTTCGCCGAGGTCGCCGCACGGGTACTGGAGCGATTCATGCCGCTGCCCGAACACTTCGCGAGCTACGCGCCCACCCGCGGCCCCGACGCCCCGCCCGGCCGGCGGCCCACCCACCCCGCCGTGCTCAGGGCCCGCTCACTGGCCGGCCAGTTCGGCAGCGACCGCATGGTCCAGGACCTCATCGACGCCGTACAACTGCTGCGCGGCGCGACCGAACACGAGGTGCTCCCCGGCGCCGACCCGGAACTGTGGGCCGAGTACGCCAACTGCGTCCTGCTGCTGTGGGAGGTGCAGGGCGGCGCCGACCTGCTGCGCGAGGCGGAGGCCGCCGCCGAACGCGCCGTCGCGCACCCCCGCGCCCTGCGCGAGAGGGCCGTCCTGGCCCGGGTCCTGCACGCCGCCGCCACCGACCGCAGGCGGCGCGGCGACCGGCGCGGCGCGCTCGACCTGCTGCAACGCGGGGACCGCGAGTACGCGGTGGCCTGCGCCGCGCCCGACCTGGACGCCGCCGAGGCCCTGCGGCTCACCCTCGAACGGGTACGGGCGCTGGAGGCGCAGTGGCGACTCGGCGGCGACAGCGCGCTCCTCCAGGGCGCCGTCGGCATGCTGGAGGCGTTCGCCGACGTCTGGCCCGACCGGCGGAGCCGCCCCTCCGGACTCCCGCTCGCCCACGGCCGTGTCCTGCTGCGCCTGTCGGGCGCCACGGCCGACCACGAACAGGCCAGGCTGTACGCGGAACAGGGCGCGCGCTCCCTGCGCGCCGCCCTGGAGACCGGCCCCGAGGACCCGCCCGCGCCCGACGGCGCGTCCTCACGCGTCCGTATCCTCCTCGACCTCGTCGACGCGCTCCTGAGGTCCGGCGGCGCGCTGGACGACGCCCGGGACCACGTCGAGGAGGGGCTCGCCCTCACCCGCGACCAGGGGCTGCGCTCCGCCCTGCTGGTGCGTGCTGGGCGCGTCCACGTCGCCCGGTACGCCGACACGGGCGACCCGCGCGAACTCCAGGACGCCGCCGCGCGGTTCGAGCAGGCCTCCCGCGGCGTGCCCCGGGACGCCCCCACGCACGCCGACGTCCTCGCCGAATGGGGCGAGGCCCTGCTGCGTCACGCCGTGGCGGACAGCGGACGCGTCCCTGGCGACTCGCTGTACCGGGCCATCCGGGTGCTGCGGGACTGCCGTACCGAGACGCCCGCGGGCAGCGGCGAACTCGCCCACCGCCTGCTGCTCCTCGGCCGGGCGCTGATGCTGCGCTACCGCGCCCGCGGTGACCGGGTCGACCTGCGCGAGGCCGAGCACCTCTTCGGCCTCGCGGCCTTGGAGGACGGCCCGCCGCTCACGACCGCCCGCTGCTGGCTGGAGCTCGGGCAGGCCCAGTTCGAGGCGTACCAGAGCCTCGGCCGCAAGGCGCGGCTCGACGAGGCCATCGACGCCTTCCGGGCCGCGGCCGAGTCGGCCCGCGAGGCCGAGGAGGAGGCGGAGACGGAGCGCACGCGCCAGGAAGCCGTGGAACTGGCCGCTCGGGCACAGCACTGGCGGGGTATGTCCTACGAAGCGGCGGCGCGCCCGCGTGCCGCGCGCGAGGCCTACCGGGCCGCACGGACCGAGTGGTCCAGGCTCCCGGAGGGCGTCGCGAGCACGGGAGAGCCGACGGCCCGGCAGACGGCACAGCGGCTGGCCGAGCTGGAGTGAGAGCGCCTGCCGGCGGCCGTCGGGGGCGGAGTCAGGGAAGGCGAGGGAGAAGCCATGGGCATACGGGACGACGTGGGCGACGTGGGCGACGTAGGGGACGGCGCACAGGACCGCGATGTCGCGGGGGACCGGCAGCCGTGGTCAGCGGAGCCGCCGCAGACCCCGGACCCGTCACAGGCGCCGGGACTCGAACCGGGCCCGTCACGGGCGCCGAGGTCCGATGGAGCGCCGGGCGGTCCGGCGGAGGCGCCGGATCCCGCGGAGCTCCCCGAACTGCTGGACCTGGACCTGGCGGAGCTGCGGACCGTTCACCACCCGGTACTGGCGGAGGTGCTGGCCGAACTGCGGACGCGGTCCGCAGAGCCGAGCGAGATCCTGTGGGGGTTCAACAGCGCTTTCTGAGCGGCGGAACGAGGGAGGGCCCTGGCAGACATCACTCACGAGCAGTCAGTTCCGGTCTCCCCTCATGACTGAACCGGACAACTTCGAAAGGGTGACGTTTGTGTCCGGTGCGCGTCCGGGAATGTCGCCCCCGTACGGGCAGGGGGCCGTGGCGCGGTTCGCGGCGTGGGGTCGCGCGGCCGTACATCATGGGGGTGCCGGAGTGTCTGCAGAGGTGACCTCCCCGATCCCCGTGATCTCCGTGCCGCCCCTCGAACCGCCGCTGCCCGAACGGGCCTCCTCCGGGCCGTCGATACCCGAACCGCCCTTCCCTTTCCGGCAGTTCATCGTGAAGATGCACGGCCGCTGCAACCTCGCCTGCCGCTACTGCTACCTCTACGAGGGCCCCGACCGCAGTTGGCGCACCCGCCCCGCCGCCACCCCGCCCGACGTCCTGGAGCGGACCGCGCGGAGGATCGGCGAACACGCGGCCGCCCACGGCCTGACGGATCTGTCCCTGGTCCTGCACGGCGGCGAACCCCTGCTGGCCGGCGTCGACACCCTCGCCCGGTTCACCGGCCTCGTACGCGACCGGGTCCCGGACGGCTGTACCGTGCACGCCACCGTCCAGACCAACGCCACCCTGCTCACCGAACGGCGGCTCGCCGTCCTGGCCCGGCACTCCGTCCGGGTCGGCATCAGCCTGGACGGCGGCCTGCCCGAGCACAACACGCTGCGCACCGACCACGCCGGCCGCCCGTCCTGGCCCGCCGCCGCGCGCGGCGCCCGGCTCATCGCCGAACGCCACCCGGAGGCGTACGCCGGGATCCTCACCGTCGTCGACCCCACGACGGACCCGGTCGAGCTGTACGAGTCCCTGCTCACGCTCCGGCCGCCGGCCCTCGACCTGCTGCTCCCGCACGGCAACTGGTCCGCGCCCCCACCGCACCGGCAGGGACCGGGAACCCCCTACGGCGACTGGCTGTGCGCCGTCTTCGACCGCTGGTGGCGGGCCGGGCGACGCGAGACGCGCGTGCGGCTCTTCGAGGAGTGCCTCGCGCTGCTCCTCGGGCTGCCCGCCGCCACCGAGTCCCTCGGCCTCGCGCCCTTCGACGCACTCGTCGTGGAGACGGACGGCTCCATCGAGCAGGTCGACTCCCTCAAGTCCTGCTACGAGGGGGCGGCCAGGACCGGCCTCGACGTCTTCCGGCACCGTTTCGACGAGGCGCTGCGCCACCCCGGCGTCGCGGCCCGGCAGGCGGGCGCCGCCTCGCTGGCCGGGCGCTGCCGGGCCTGCCCGCTGCTCCACGTCTGCGGCGGCGGACACTACGCGCATCGATACCGGGCCGGACACGGATTCGCCAACCCCTCCGTGTACTGCGCCGACCTCCAGCGCCTCATCCACCACGTCGCTCGCGGGCTGGCCGGGGCCGCCGCCCCCGCCGCTTCCGAAGGAGGCGTCCCGTGATCCCGCCGGCGGTCCCGGAACGGGCCCTGACCGAACTCGGCCGCACCGAAGGCGGCCCCGAGACCCTCCGGCTCCTCGTCCGCGACCAGCACACCCGACGCCTGCTCCTGCTCCGCGCGGTCCTCGACGCGGCCGAGGCGGCCGGCCCGGGCGTCTGCCCGGCCGCCGCCCTGACCCGGCTGCGCGAGGACTGGGCCCTGCTGGAGGAGGCCGAACGACGGGAACCGTCCGCCCACCTCCGGGGACGGTCCTACGGGGGTGGGCCGGGGGCGGGGCGGCCGGGCGGCCGGGTGTCCGCGCCGCGGGACGGTTCCGCGCGGGGACCCGTCCGGCCAGGTGCGGCCTCGCCGGTGTCCGGAGGGCCGGCCGGATCCGCCGCGGAGTTCACGCGACCGGGCGACTCCGCGCCCGGGGCCGGCCGGTCCGGTGGTTCCGAGCCGGTGTCCGAGGGGGACGCGGCGTCCGGGACCCGCCCTCCGACGTCCCCCGTCCGGGCCCTCCTCCTTCACCCGTTCATCGGCCCCTGGGCCCGGGACACCCTGCGCGCGCTCGGGTCCGGAACGGGCCCGGGCACCGACCGGGACACCCGTGAACCGGCCCGCGCGCTCGCGCACTTCGGGGCGCTCGCCGCCGCGGCCGCCGCCCGTTCAGGGGTGTCCTACGCGGTGCGGCTGACCGCCCACGACGGCGTGCTGGCGCTGCCCTCGCTCGGCGCCCTGCGGACGGGCGGTCCCGGTTCCGGGGACACGGAGGTGGGCGTCGTGCACCGACGGGGACGGCTGACCCTCCGGCGGCCCGGCGAGGCAGACGTCGTCGTTCGCCTGCAGAGCGGTGCCGGCGCCTGGTCGGAGGCCGCGGCCTGGACGCCGGCGTACGCGCTGCCCGGTCTGGTGCCGGGCTCCGCCGCCGTCCCGCTGGACGACCTCGACCCGTACCGGACCGCACGCGGCGGACCCCGCCCGGACGCGCTGAGCGGCCCGGCCGTCCTCGACGACGCCGACCGCAAGCACTGGCTGCACACGTGGTCGGGCACCGCGGCGGCGCTCGGTCTCGGCGGCGAACGGCGGCTCGCGGAGGCCGTGACCCTGTTGAGCTGTCTGGTCCCCCTGGCCGCCCCGCCCGGCTCGGTACCGGGCGGCGGGGGAAGCTGCAGCGGCACCCGCCGCGAGGCCTTCGGCGCGGTCCTCAGCAGCGCGCCCGCGACGGCGACCGAGTTCGCGGCCACCCTCGTCCACGAGATCCAGCACACGAAACTCGCCGCGCTCGGCGACATGGTGACGCTCCATCACGCGAGCTCGGAGGCGCGCCACTTCGCGCCCTGGCGCCCCGATCCCCGCCCCTACGACGGGCTGTTGCAGGGTGCCTACTCCCACCTCGCGCTCGCCGACTTCTTCCAGCGCAGCGCGCTCGCCACCACGCATCCCACCCGCCGCGACGCCGCCTGGACACAGCACGCGCGCTGTCAGGCACAGGTCGGGGCCGTCCTGCCCGCGCTCGTCGGATCGGGTGATCTCACCGTGCGGGGGCGCCGGTTCGTCGACCGCATGGTCGAGGTGTACGAACAGCTCGCCGAACAGCCGCCGCCACGCGGACACGCGGCACGCGCGACGGGGTACGTACAGGCCGCCCGGGCGCTGTGGAACCGGCGCCACGCGCCGGGCGGATGAGGCCCGCACCCCAAGGGGGGCGCGGCGGAAGCCGGTCGAGTCACATCGCCCCCTCGGTACGCGCCCCGCGCGCCGGTCGAACCGGCCATGACCCGTCACGATTGAGCCATCCTCGCCGAAAGAAGTGGGTTCCCGGACGCGAGGCGGACCGTGCGCCAAGATCGGCGCTGAACACCTTTGAGAAGGAACCGTGGAGCAAGCGACTGGTGTGCGTCGGCGCCCTATCGCCGACCCTCGCGGCGGTTCTAAAATCACGCGCGGGGAGGCCGCTGCATGTCTGGAGCTCGTACGCCGGTCGGGCCAGCCGAGAGGGGGTCCGCGAAGCAGACCGTCACCATCAGCTTCGCCGGTTTCAACCGGGCCTGGGCGGCCTGGATCGGGGACCGTCTGGAGCGGCGTGGACATCGTGTGGTGTACCAGCGCTGGGACTCCCCGGCCGAGGTGCCCCTCGTCGACCTGCTGCGCGACCTGACGCTGGCCAAGGGCCGCATCCTGATCGTCGTGAGCGAGTGGTACTTCCAGCTCGGCCCGCGCACCCACGAGGAGTGGAACGCCGCGCTGCGCGAGGTCGTCGCGCCCGACCCGTCCCGCTTCGCGGCCGTCTCCGTCACCAACAGCACGCTGCCGACGGCCACCACCGTGCTCGGCGCGGTCGACCTGAACAACATGGGCTCCGACGAAGCCGAGCGCCGCGTCCTCGAACGCCTCGACCTGCCCTCCGAACCGCTCCCCGAGTCCGTCGAAGGCGCCCGGCGCGGCCCCCGCTTCCCGGCCGCCATGCCCGAGGTCTGGGGCGGAGTACCGCGCCGCAACACCCGCTTCACGGGCCGCGAGCCGCTCCTGAACGACGCCTACCACCTGCTCCAGGGCGCCGAGGCGGGCGCGGGCGTGGTCACGCTGCACGGCATGTCCGGCGTCGGCAAGACCCAGCTCGCCGCCGAGTACGTCTACCGCTTCGGTTCCGAGTACGACGTGGTGTGGTGGGTCAACGCCGAGAAGCGGGTGACCTACCGGCGCCGACTGGCCGAGCTCGCACCGCAGTTGGGCCTCAGCACCGGCGCCGAGTACGGCGAACGGCTGCGTGCCGTACGCGACTCGCTGCGCCGGGGCGCCCCGTACTCGCGCTGGCTGCTGATCCTGGACGGCGCGGACGAACCCGACCAGATCTACGACCTCGTCCCCACCGGACCCGGCCACGTCCTGATCACCTCGCGCAACCCCGAGTGGAGCGAGCACAACAGCAAACTGCTGGAGGTGCCGGTCTACGCGCGCGACGAGTCCGTCGCCTTCATCCGCCGCCGCGCACCCCGCCTGACCGAACCCGAGGCGGACCAACTCGCCGAGGCGCTGGAGGACTTGCCCCTCCTGCTGGACCAGACGGCCGGCTGGCTCAACGACTCGGACCTCTCCGTCCAGGAGTACATCGCCCTGCTGGACGGCGGCATCGACCAGGACGTCGTCAAGATCTCCGCCGACTTCCCGGTCGCCTTCCAGACCGCCTGGTCGATACTGCTGAACAAACTCCGCGACACCGTCCCGGAGTCCGTCGACCTGCTTCGCCTGTGCACCTTCTTCGCGCCGGGCTTCATCCCCGTACGCCTCCTGAAGGAGATGCCGCACGACCAACTGCCGGAACAGATCGCGGGACTGCTCAACGACCCGCTGCTGTGGAACAAGGCCATCAACCAGCTCCGCCAGTACTCCGTCGTCCGCCTGGAGTCCCACGAGGCGGCCGGCGACGAGGCGGCCTCCTCCGGCGAGTCCCTGTACCTGCACCGCATGGTCCACCAGATCGTCCACAAGGACATGCCCGACGAGGACCGCCGCGAGTTCATCGACGTGGTCCGGCGCGCCCTGGCCGCGGCGGACCCGCGCAGGCCCACGGACACCCGGCTGTGGAGCGGCTACGCGGAGATCGTGCCCCACCTCAAGTACGCGGACGTCCTGCAGAGCAAGGACCCGGCGGTGCAGGGGCTGGTCTTCAACTGCCTCCGCTACATGTACCTCTCGGGCGAGTACGTGGCCGGCATCAAGCTCGGCGAACGCGCCATGGAGGCCTGGCGGGTCCTGCTCGGCGAGAACCACCCGCGGGTCTGGGAGCTGACCCACCACTACGCCAACCTGCTGCGCGTGGTCGGCGACTACCAACGCACCGAGGCCATCGAACGCGCCGCCGTCGAGCACCTGCGCGAGGAGCGCGGCTCCCAGGACCTGGAGCATCTTCGCGCCGCCACCGGCCTCGCCGCCGACCTGCGCGGCCTCGCCCGCTACGACGAGGCACTGGAGATCTCCCAGTGGATCTTCGCGGCCTACCGGGACCTCCTGGGCGACGCCGACTCCCGCACCCTGGGCGCCCAGAACAACCTGGCGGTGTCCCTGCGCCTGCTCGGTCGTTTCGAGGAAGCCCTGGACATCGACCGGCGCACCATGGAGTCGCGCAGACAACTGCTGCGCGGCCGGCACCTGTGGACCCTCTCCTCCCAGATCCACTACGCGACGGACCTGCGGTACCTCGGGCGCTACTCCGAGGCGGAATCCATCCAGACGGAGAGCGTGCGCGAACACCGCATCGTCATGGGGCCCGACAACCCGCAGACCCTGGACGCCGAACACAACCTGGCCCTGTGCCAGTACCGCGGCGGTGACCGCCCGGCCGCGGGGGCGCTGTTCGCCCGCGTACTGGAGCGCTGTGAACGCGTGCTGGGCGAGACCCATCCGCAGACCCTGCGGTTCGCCGCCAACACGAGCTGCTTCGTGCGCGAGCACGGCGACATCGACCAGGCACGGGAGATCGGCGAGTCCGTCATCGCCCGCTACGAGGTGATGCTCGCCGAGGGGCACCCCTACATCGCCGGAGTCCGCGCCAACCACGCCCTGGTCCTGCGGAGCGTCGGCGAACGCGATCACGCCCATGTCGTCATCGAAGAAGCGCTGGCCGACATGACCGTGGCGGTCGGCGAGAACCACCCCTGGACGCTCGGCTGCGCCATCAACGCCGCCGCCCTGCGCAACCTCATCGGCGACCCGGAGTCGGCCGCGGCGCTCACCCAGGACACGGTCACCCGTGCCACCGAGGTCCTCGGCCGCACCCACCCGCTGACCCTCTCGGCCCGTATCGCCCTCGCGGCGGATCTGCGCGGTCTGCGGGACCGCCAGCAGGCGGAGAAGGTCGAACAGGCGGCTCTCGACGACCTGGCCGCCACCCTGGGCGCCCAGCACGTCCACACCATCTCCGCCCGCTCCCGGAACCGGCCCTTCTGGGACTTCGAACCGCAGGAGACGTGAGGTCCGGTGCCGGCAGCCCCTGCTCCCGGCACCGCCCGGAACACCGAAGGGGCCTGGCCCCGAGTCCGTCCGGACTCGGGGCCAGGCCCCTTCGTACTGCCGTGCCGGAGGCCTACGCCTCGAACACCTCACGCACAAGCTGCTCCTGCTCCGCCTGGTGCCGCTTCGCGGAACCGACGGCGGGCGAGGAGGAGTGCGGACGCGAGATGCGGCGCAGGCGCTCGGCGCCCGGGACGTCCGCGCCGACCGCCAGGTCCAGGTGGTCGATCAGGTTGAGCGCGATGAACGGCCAGGCACCCTGGTTCGCCGGCTCCTCCTGGGCCCACAGGTACTTCTCGGCGTTCGGGTACTTGGCGATCTCCGCCTGGAGCTCGGCACCCGGGAGCGGGTACAGGCGCTCGATACGGATGATCGCCGTGTCCGTGGAGCCGCGCTTCTTCCGCTCGGCCTCCAGGTCGTAGTACAGCTTGCCGGCGCAGAAGACGACCTTGCGCACGGCGGACGCCTCGACCGTGTCGTCACCGATGACCGGGCGGAACTGGCCCGTCGTGAATTCCTCCGCCTTCGACGCGGCGGCCTTGAGGCGCAGCATCGACTTCGGGGTGAAGACCACCAGCGGCTTGTGGTGCGGGTTGTGAACCTGCCACCGCAGGAGGTGGAAGTAGTTCGACGGCGACGTCGGCTGGGCGACCGTCATGTTGTTCTGCGCGCACAGCTGGAGGAAGCGCTCGATCCGGGCCGAGGAGTGGTCCGGGCCCTGGCCCTCGTAGCCGTGCGGGAGCAGCAGGGTGACGCCGGACGTCTGGCCCCACTTCTGCTCCGCCGCCGAGATGTACTCGTCGACGATCGTCTGCGCGCCGTTGACGAAGTCGCCGAACTGCGCCTCCCACAGCACGAGCGCGTCCGGGCGGGCCAGCGAGTAGCCGTACTCGAAGCCCATGACCGCGTACTCGGAGAGCAGCGAGTCGTAGACGTTCAGGCGGGCCTGCTCGTCCGAGAGGTACTGGAGCGGGGTGTAGTCCTCGCCCGTGACCCGGTCGATCAGCACCGCGTGGCGCTGGCCGAAGGTGCCGCGGCGCGAATCCTGGCCGGACAGCCGGACCGGCGTGCCCTCCAGGAGCAGCGAACCGATGGCGAGGGTCTCGCCCATGCCCCAGTCGATCGTGCCGTCCTCGATCATCGACGCACGGCGCTGGAGCTGCGGGAGCAGCCGCGGGTGCACGGTGACGTTGTCGGGGATGTTGACCTGGGACTCGGCGATCCGCTTCACGATCTCCTGGGAGACCGCGGTGGACACGGCGACCGGGAACTCGGCCTGGACGTCCGGGACGTGGGCCTCGGGCGCCTGCGCGACGGCCTCGCGGACCTCGGTGAAGACCTTCTCGAGCTGGCCCTGGAAGTCCTGGAGCGCCTGCTCGGCCTCTTCGAGGGTGATGTCGCCGCGACCGATGAGGGACTCGGTGTAGAGCTTGCGCACCGAGCGCTTCTTGTCGATCAGGTCGTACATCAGCGGCTGCGTGAACGCCGGGTTGTCGGACTCGTTGTGCCCGCGGCGGCGGTAGCAGATGAGGTCGATCACGACGTCCTTGTTGAACGCCTGACGGAACTCGAAGGCCAGACGCGCGACACGGACGACGGCCTCGGGGTCGTCACCGTTCACGTGGAAGATCGGCGCCTCGATCATGCGGGCCACGTCGGTGGCGTACATGGAGGAGCGCGACGACTCCGGGGCGGCGGTGAAGCCGACCTGGTTGTTGATGACGATGTGGACCGTGCCGCCCGTGCGGTAGCCGCGGAGCTGCGACATGTTGAGCGTCTCGGCGACCACACCCTGGCCGGCGAAGGCCGCGTCACCGTGCAGGGCGACGGGCAGGACGGTGAAGTCCGTGCCGCCCTTGTTGATGATGTCCTGGCGGGCGCGGACGATGCCCTCGATGACCGGGTCGACCGTCTCCAGGTGGGACGGGTTGGCGGCCAGCGAGACCTTGATCTGCTCGCCGTCCAGGCCGGTGAAGGTGCCGTGGGCGCCCAGGTGGTACTTCACGTCGCCGGAGCCGTGCATCGACTTCGGGTCGAGGTTGCCCTCGAACTCGCGGAAGATCTGCGCGTACGACTTGCCGACGATGTTCGCGAGGACGTTCAGGCGGCCGCGGTGGGCCATGCCGATGACGACCTCGTCCAGGCGGGACTCCGCGGCGCTGTCGATGACGGCGTCCAGGAGCGGGATGACGGACTCGCCGCCCTCCAGGGAGAAGCGCTTCTGGCCGACGTACTTCGTCTGCAGGAAGGTCTCGAACGCCTCGGCGGAGTTCAGCCGGCGCAGGATGCGCAGCTGCTCCTCGCGCTCGGGCTTGGAGTGCGGGCGCTCGATGCGGTCCTGGATCCACTTGCGCTGCTTCGGGTCCTGGATGTGCATGAACTCGATGCCGGTGGTGCGGCAGTACGAGTCGCGCAGCACGCCGAGGATGTCGCGCAGCTTCATCAGGGACTTGCCGGAGAAGCCGCCGACCGCGAACTCGCGCTCCAGGTCCCACAGGGTGAGCCCGTGCTCGGTGATGTCCAGGTCGGGGTGCTTGCGCTGCTTGTACTCCAGCGGGTCGGTGTCGGCCATGACGTGGCCGCGGACCCGGTAGGAGTGGATCAGCTCGAAGACGCGGGCGGCCTTCGTGACGTCGTCGTCGTGGCTGGCGTCGATGTCCTTGAGCCAGCGGACCGGCTCGTAGGGGATCCGCAGCGACTCGAAGATCTCGTCGTAGAAGCCGGTCTCGCCGAGCAGGTAGTTCGCGACGATGCGCAGGAACTCGCCGGAGGCGGCGCCCTGGATGACCCGGTGGTCGTAGGTCGACGTGAGCGTCATGACCTTCGCGATGCCGAGCTTGTTCAGGGTGTCCTGGGAGGTGCCCTGGAACTCCGCCGGGTAGTCCATCGAGCCGACGCCCATGATGACCGACTGTCCGGGCATCAGACGCGGGACCGAGTGGACGGTGCCGAGGCCGCCGGGGTTGGTCAGCGAGACCGTGACTCCGGTGAAGTCGTCCATCGTCAGCTTGCCGTCACGGGCGCGGCGGACGATGTCCTCGTAGGCCTGCCAGAACTCGAAGAAGTTCAGCGTCTCGGCCTTCTTGATGCCCGCGACGACGAGCTGGCGGTCGCCGTTGGGCTTCACCAGGTCGATGGCGAGGCCGAAGTTGACGTGCGGAGGCTTGACGAGGGTGGGCTTCCCGTCCTTCTCCACGAAGTGCCAGTTCATCGACGGCATGGCCTTGATGGCCTGCACCATCGCGTACCCGATGAGGTGGGTGAAGGAGATCTTCCCGCCCCGGGCGCGCTTCAGATGGTTGTTGATGACGATGCGGTTGTCGAAGAGCAGCTTCACCGGGACCGCGCGCACGGACGTGGCCGTGGGCAGCTCCAGGGAGGCGTTCATGTTCTTCGCGACGGCACCGGCGGGACCGCGGAGGGTCACGTACTCGGGGCCCTCGGGCGCCTCGGTGGCCGGAGCGGCCTTCGGCTTCGCGGCTGCCGGAGCGGCAGCGGCGGGAGCCGGCGCGGCGGCGGCGGGCTTCGGAGCCGCGGGAGCGGCGGCCGGAGCGGGCGCGGGCGCGGCCGGGGCCTGGGGAGGAGCCTGGCGCGCCGCGGGCGGCACGGGAGCGGCCGGCGCGGCCGTGGTGGTGGTCCCTGCGGCCCCCGCGGCCGCAGTACCCGCCGGAGCCGAGGCGGCGGGCGCCCCCGGCTTGTAATCGGCGAAGAAGTCCCACCAGGCTCGGTCTACCGAATTCGGGTCCTGGAGGTACTGCTGATAGATCTCGTCGACGAGCCACTCGTTGGCACCGAAGGCGGCCGCGGGGTTCTTCCCGGCGGCTTGGTCATCGGTCGAGATACTCGAGTTACTGGGGGACTGTGGCGACACGGCGCTAACCGCCCTCTTCCGCTTCGCAAGGTGATGGACAGCGGGAATAAAGGCTACGCCTCCCTGGCCGGGAAGGTCAGGCCGGGCCCGTCCAACGTCGCGTAAGTCACATCGGAATCCGTGTTTCGCCCAGGGAAATGGCGGGAAACAAGCGAGGTTCCGCTTCGGAACGGGTACGTCGACCACGGGTCGCGGCGTGCTTCACGCGGCCCTGTGCCTGATCACACGTGTACGCACACGGCGACAGTGGTGGATCTTGCGGCTCCGGTTCGAACTTTACGTCAACTTGGCAGAGAAGGGAGGCCCGGAAGGATGACCTGGATCCGGCAGCCCCGCTGAGATTCGGCCACACCTATGCGTCCGCCGTGCAGATCCACCGCCCAGCGGGCGATCGCGAGCCCCAGTCCCGTACCGCCGTCACTGCCCGGACCGTGCGGCGCGGGCACCCCGCCGCGGTTGAACCGCTCGAAGACGCGGTGCCACTCCGACTTCGGGATGCCGGGCCCCTCGTCCAGGACCTCCAGGGCCAGCGACTCGGGATGGTCGCCCCGCCGGGCCCGTACCGTCACCCGGCCGTGCGGCGGGCTGTGCTTGACCGCGTTGTCGATGAGATTCGCCACGACCTGGTGGATCCGCTCCGGGTCCGCGTGCGCGGTCAGCTCCGGCGGGGACACGTCGAGGTGCAGATGGACGTCCGTGCGGGTGTGGCCGCCGCCGGAGCCCGAGGCGAGGTCCGCGCGCGCGGAGGCGACCATGTTGGCCTCCTTCAGCACCCCGGACAGATACGGCCACACCTCGAAGCGCCGCCTGCGCAGCGGTACGACGCCGTTGTCCAGCCGCGACAGGTCGAGAAGGGTCTCCACCAGCCGGCCGAGGCGCTCCGTCTGCTTCAGCGCGGTGCGCATCGTCTCGGGATCGGCCTCCGAGACACCGTCCACGACGTTCTCCAGGACGGCGCGCAGAGCCGCGATGGGGGTCCGCAGCTCGTGCGAGACGTTCGCCACGAGCTCCTTGCGCTGATGGTCCTGGGCCTCCAGCTCGTCGGCCATGAGGTTGATCGTCTGGGCCAGGTCGCCCAGCTCGTCCCGCCGGTCGTCCCGCACCCGGCGGGTGTAGTCCCCGTGCCAGATCGACCGGGCCACCGCGTTCATCTCGTCCAGCGGCGCGGTCAGCGAGTGCGCCACGAACTGGGTGATCAGCAGCGTGGCGATCATCGAGAAGACCGTGATGAAGCGGAGTTCCGTCTTCGTGTGCACCGCGATCATCGACAGACCGGTGGTGATGAGCACGGAGATGACGACGAGCGCGCCCAGCTTGGTCTTGATCGAGAAGGGCCGCACCTCGCCCCAGCCCGAGCTCCTGCGCTCCGTGGACGCGCGCTCGCCGAGCCCGCGCCCCCGCTCTGCGGGTCCGCTCATCACATCAGCCCCTCACGCGGGACCCGCTCCCACGGGTCGCGACGATCCTGTGGAGGCCCCGCTCAGGGAGTGGGGGTCTCCAACGCGTAGCCGACGCCGTGCACCGTACGGATCCGCTCGGCACCGATCTTGCGGCGCAGCGCCTTGATGTGACTGTCGACGGTCCGGGTGCCGGAGGCGTCCGCCCAGTCCCACACCTCGGCGAGCAGCTGCTCGCGCGACAGTACGGCACGCGGGGTGTTCGCGAGGCAGACCAGCAGGTCGAACTCGGTGGGCGTGAGGTGCACGTCCTCGCTGCGGACCCGCACCCGGCGCTGCGCGTGGTCGACCTCCAGCTCACCGAGCCGCAGGATGCCGCTGCGCGGGGTGGAGGCCGCGACGACCGCGCGCTCGACCCTGCGGAGAAGGACGTGCACCCGGGCGGCCAGCTCGCGCATCGAGAACGGCTTGGTCATGTAGTCGTCGGCGCCGACCCCGAGCCCGACCAGCATGTCGGTCTCGTCGTCGCGCGCGGTGAGCATCAGCACCGGCACCGGGCGGGCGGCCTGCACGCGACGGCAGACCTCCAGACCGTCGAAGCCGGGCAGCATGATGTCGAGGATCAGCAGATCGGGCTGCCATGCCTCGGCGGTGTCGACGGCGGCCGGGCCGTCGCCCGCGGTTTGCACGAGGAATCCCTCGGCTCGCAGGCGGGCCGCGATGGCGTCGACGATCGTCGGATCGTCCTCGACGACCAATACCCGGCGTTGGGCGCCGGGAGTCGCCGCCGTGCCGTTCTGGGAGGTGTGTGTCTGCTCCATCGCCCGCCCCTGAAGTGTGCGTTCCGGAATCCGTGGGGTGATCCCATGACTGCGCTTGACGCTTGAATGATCCGCGTCAGGCAAGCAGGGTACGGGCAGTGGGTGCGGCTCGGCTATCCAGGCCTCACCGCGAGATGCACCACGTCGGGAACGCCCCGGGCAACGGGGACCACTTCGGTACGGACCCGTCGGAATCCGGCATTCCGCAAGGTTCCTTCAAATTCCGGAGAGGGCTGCGCGGACCACACGGCGAGGACGCCGCCGGGCCTCAACGCCCTTGCGCAGCTTGCCAGTCCGGACGCCCCGTATAGGCCCGCGTTGCCGTCGGTGACCGTCCAGTCCGGCCCGTTGTCGATGTCGAGGCACAGGGCGTCGAACGTGTCGGAGATCTCATTGACGTAGTCGACGAGGTCTCTCTCGACGATGTCGGTTCGCGGGTCGGCGAGCGCCCCGGCGGAGAGCGCGGCGAGGGGGCCGTCCCGGTGCCAGTCGATGATCGCTCGTTCGCGCTCGACAACGGTGATGCGCCCCCAGCGGTCACCGGCCGCGGCGTGCGTCAGCGAGAACCCGACGCCGAGGCCGCCGATCAGCACGCTCGGCTCCGGGCGCCCGTCCAGCGCGTCGTACGCCGCGTCCATGAGAAGTCGCTCGGAACGCCCGTCGGAGGTGTCCATCAGGAAGCATCCGTTGGCGATGATCTGAAGGAGGCCGCCGTGGCGCCGAAGTACGACCTCGCCGTACGGGCCCTGGCGTCGGTCGATGACTTCGGGACTCTCGTACGAGGCGGTCATGGCCGCCATCCTGGCATTTTCACCTGTACGGGTCGCGGGAATCGCGGGGAACGGCTCCCCGGCCCCGGGTGACGGCGGGCCGCACGAGATTGACGCGCCTCTCGACCGGGCCACGCCTCGACCGGGTCGCGCCTCGGCCGGGCCCCGCTCCGACCGGCTCATGGGTCGCTTCCCCGCCCCGGAGCACTGGAGCGGACAAGAAGCGACCCGTTGAGCCATCGGAGCGAGGGCCGAGGGGGGCCGGGGGAGCGCCGGCTAGCGGATGGGCGCCCCGTTCCGGGCGTCGGTCGCGGACTGCCATGCCTGCATGCCCGCCAGGGAGGCCTCCTTGGCCTGCCGCCACTTGATGGCCGCCACCTGCGACGGAGGCACATCCATGGCGCGGATCATGCGCCGGCCCGCGCTGAACACGGCGGCGGCCGCGATGACCATTCCGGTGCACGCCACCAGGGCACCGGCGGCGGTCAGCACGGCACCGGTCGTGACGAGCCGGGTGTCGATCTCGAGCTTGCTCTGGGCGAGGTGATGGTTCATGACTCCACGATCCGAGCCGGACGGCCACCCCGCATCCCGGACGACGTCCGCGACGGCCACGAGGCCCGGACGCCGGCCCGCGGATCAGCGGCCCGAAGCTGATCGCTCACAGCGAACGCCCCCCGGGGAACATTGCGTGGGCCCCGTGCATTGAGTCGACATAACTCAACTTGACTGCCGAAGGGGAGATCATGGCTTCGACGTCCACATCACTCACCCTGCCCGTGCTGCCGCTCGATGACGAGGTCGTGCTGCCCGGAATGGTGGTGCCGCTGGATCTGAACGACACCGACGTGCGTGCCGCGGTGGAGGCCGCTCAGGCCGCCGCCCGTTCAACGCCGGGAAAGCCTCAGGTACTCCTGGTGCCACGCATCGACGGGACCTACGCGAGCACCGGCGTGCTCGGCACGGTCGAGCAGGTCGGCCGGCTGGCCGACGGCGACCCGGGAGCGCTGATCCGAGGGCGTGGGCGCGTGAGGGTGGGCGCGGGGACCACCGGTCCCGGTGCCGCGCTGTGGGTCGAGGGCACCCGCGTCGAGGAGACCGTGCCCGACCCCTTGCCCGGCCGGGTCACCGACCTGGTGAAGGAATACAAGGCCCTGGCGACGAGCTGGCTGCGCAAGCGCGCCGCCTGGCAGGTCGTGGACAGGGTGCAGCAGATCGACGACGTCTCCGCCCTTGCCGACAATTCCGGTTACTCACCGTTCCTCACCGTGGAGCAGAAGGTCGAACTGCTGGAGACCGCTGATCCGGTGGCCCGGCTCAAGCTCGCCACCGAGCACCTCCGCGAGCACCTCGCCGAGCAGGACGTCGCCGAGTCCATCGCCAAGGACGTCCAGGAGGGCGTCGACAAGCAGCAGCGCGAGTTCCTGCTGCGCCGCCAGCTCGAAGCCGTACGCAAGGAGCTGCGCGACCTCAAGGGAGAGGACGGCGAGGACGAGTCCGACGACTACCGCGCCCGTGTCGAGGTCGCCGACCTTCCCGAGAGCGTCCGCGAGGCCGCCCTCAAGGAGGTCGAGAAGCTGGAGCGCTCCAGTGACCAGTCGCCCGAGGGAAGCTGGATCCGGACCTGGCTCGACACCGTCCTGGAACTGCCGTGGAACGAACGGACCGAGGACGCGTACGACATCAGGGGCGCCCAGGCCGTGCTCGACGCCGAGCACGCCGGTCTGGAGGACGTGAAGGAGCGCATCACCGAGTACCTGGCGGTGCGCAAGCGGCGTTCCGAGCGCGGTCTCGGAGTCGTCGGCGGCCGGCGCGGTGGCGCCGTGCTCGCGCTAGTCGGCCCGCCCGGCGTCGGCAAGACCTCGCTCGGCGAGTCCGTCGCGCACGCCATGGGCCGCAAGTTCGTCCGCGTCGCCCTCGGCGGCGTCCGGGACGAGGCCGAGATCCGCGGACACCGCCGTACGTACGTGGGCGCGCTGCCCGGCCGGATCGTCCGCGCCATCAAGGAGGCCGGGTCGATGAACCCGGTGGTCCTGCTCGACGAGATCGACAAGGTCGGCTCCGACTTCCGGGGCGACCCGGCGGCGGCGCTGCTCGAAGTCCTCGACCCGGCGCAGAACCACACCTTCCGCGACCACTACCTGGAGGTCGAACTCGACCTCTCCGACGTGGTGTTCCTCGCCACCGCCAACGTCCTGGAGGCCATCCCGGAGGCCCTGCTCGACCGTATGGAGCTGGTCCGCCTCGACGGCTACACCGAGGACGAGAAGGTCGTCATCGCCCGGGACCACCTGCTGCCGCGTCAGCTCGAGCGAGCGGGCCTGGAGAAGGACGAGGTCGTCCTCGACGAGAGCGCGCTGCGCAAGCTCGCGGGGGAGTACACCCGGGAAGCGGGCGTACGGAACCTGGAGCGGGGCATCGCCCGGCTGCTGCGCAAGGTCGCCGCCCAGCACGAACTGGGCCGCAGGGAGCTGCCGTTCACGGTGTCCGACGCCGATCTGCGCGAGCTCATCGGGCGCCCGCACCACGTGCCCGAGTCGGCGCAGGATCCGGCCGAGCGCCGCACGGCGGTGCCCGGTGTCGCCACCGGCCTGGCGGTCACCGGCGCGGGCGGTGACGTCCTCTACGTGGAGGCGTCGCTGGCCGACCCGGAGACGGGCGCGGCCGGACTGACCCTCACGGGCCAGCTCGGTGACGTGATGAAGGAGTCGGCGCAGATCGCGCTCTCCTTCCTGCGCTCGCACGGCGCGGAGCTCGAACTGCCCGTCGGCGACCTGAAGGACCGGGGAGCGCACATCCACTTCCCGGCGGGCGCGGTCCCGAAGGACGGTCCGAGCGCGGGTGTCACCATGACGACCGCCCTGGCCTCGCTGCTGTCGGGCCGGCAGGTCCGCACGGACGTCGCCATGACCGGTGAGGTCTCGCTGACCGGGCGGGTCCTGCCGATCGGCGGGGTGAAGCAGAAGCTGCTCGCCGCGCACCGGGCGGGTGTCACGACCGTGATCATCCCCAAGCGCAACGAGGCCGATCTGGACGACGTCCCGGCCGAGGTCCTGGAGAAGCTCGACGTCCACACCGTCACGGACGTCCGCCAGGTCCTGGAGCTGGCACTGGCGCCGGCGACGAACGGCGCCGTGCCGGAGGTTCCGGTAGCCGCGTGACGGAGGCTGCCGGAAGGGAGGGCCCGGGTCCCGTGAGGGAGGCCCGGGCCTTCGCCGTGCCGCGTGCCGGCACGTCGAGCACCTTCGCCGTACGACCGGCGGCCGGCTCCGGGCCGGCCGCCGTGCCGTACGGCAGGTGTCTCTCAGCCGTTGGCCAGTGCCTGCACCCGGTCGAGTGCCCCGTTGAACTTGTCGTGGTCCCCGACCGTCGGTCCCGACGACGTGTACTGCCAGATCGTGTAGTAGTCCCAGCCCGCCGGGAGCGTCCCCGGATCGGAGGCGTACCGCGCGATCCACAGAGGGCTGGCGGAGGCGAAGCCTCCGTAGTTGCCGGTGCACTGCGTCCACCAGCTCGCGGCCGTGTAGATCACCGCGTCACGGCCGGTCCGGGCCCTGTACTGGGTGAGGAAGCCGCTGATCCAGCTCACCATCGCGCTCTGGGTCTTGCCGTAGCAGGCGGCCCCGTACGGGTTCCACTCGATGTCGAGCGTGCCCGGCAGTGTCCTGCCGTCGCCCGACCAGCCGCCGCCGTGGTCGACGAAGTAGTTGGCCTGGGTGGCGCCCGTCGTGGTGTCCGGGGTCGCGAAGTGGTACGACCCGCGGATCATGCCGATGTTGTAGGCGCCGTTGTACTGCTGGGCGAAGTACGGGTTCGTGTAGTACGTCCCCTCGCTCGCCTTGGTGTAGGCCCATCTGACCCCGCTGTTCCACAGCGTCGACCAGGCGACGTTGCCCTGGTACCCGGCGACGTCGACCCCTTCCGTCTGCGTGGCGTCACCGGTGGTCGGGGTGCCGCCCTGACCGTCGTGGGCGATGACTCCCATGCCCATCCGGGCGGTGCCCCGGGCGGGGACGTCGGCGGCGGAGGAGGGGAGGGTGGAGAGGAGGGAGAAGGCGGCGAGCAGGGTTCCGGCCGCGAGCACGCGCAGGCGGCGGGCCGTTCCGGATCTGTGCACGGACATGTGCGTGCCTCCGAAGGGCGAGGGAGCTCCGGAGTCCTGGGGGAGCTCGGCGGAGCTCGGTGGGGGGAGAGCGCGGGCATGCGAGCCCCGGGGGGATCAGGTCGTCCTCGACCTGGGAGTGGCGTGCGCATGCCAGTAAAGGTGTCTGATAAAGAAGCTACGCACGTAGCCGACGGCGTGGGAAGAGGGGCCGGAGGCTGCCGTTGGTCTACGCCTGCGAAATACTGGCGGAGCTGCGGCAACGGTGAGTTCTGGCAGAAACTTTCAGGATCGGGAAACCGGGTCAGGGGTGCTGACGTGCACGAGGGCGGAAACGACGGCGGACGTCCGGTCGAATCCGGCGTGTCGGGAAATGGTATGGACCGGCCCGCGACGGCCGGCGTCGGGGACCGCGAATTCCTGTCCCTGGAGCGCGAGTTGACCGTTTTCCTGCGCCGCGCCCGTGCCAACCAGGGGGAGATGGCCCGCGAGGTGCATCCGGACCTGGAGTCCGCCGCGTACGGCCTCCTCGTCCGTCTGGAGGAGTGCGGCCGCCAGCGCGCCACGGAACTCGCCGCCTACATCGGCGTCGGCAAGGCCACGATGTCCCGGCAGCTCCGCGCCCTGGAGGAACTGGGCCTGGTCGCGCGCGAACCCGACCCCGCCGACGGCCGCGCCTGGCTCGTCCACCTCACCGACGAGGGCCGCGGCCGTGTCTCCAGTGTCCGGGAGGCCCGCCGGGCCCGCTATGTCCGCCAGCTCGCCCACTGGGACCAGAACGAGGTGGCGGAACTCGCCCGGCTGCTGAACCAGCTCAACCGCGGCATGGAGAAGTAGCCCCCGCCCGACCGGCTGTCGCGGCTCTCCCCCGGCGGCTCGACTCACCGCCCCCGACTGCTCGCACCCTTTCAGTCACTCGCACCCCTTCGGCCGTTCGCCACGTCGGCCGCTCACAACCCCTCAGGCTCCCGGGCCGCTCCGTCCGGCCCTCCTCCCAGCTCCACGAAGACCACCGTCGCGTCGTCGTACGCCTTGCCGCGCCGCGACCCCGGCCGCTCCGTCGCGTCCGCGCGCTCCAGACGCCGTACGCGCTCGACGAGCGAGGCCGAGCCCTCCTCGCGCACCAGCGCGAACAGCTCGGACCAGTCACCCGCGTGGAACCGCTCCACCCAGCGGGTCGCTCCGTCCGTGAGAGCCGTCAGGGCACGGACCGAGGACCGGGGGAGCGTGCCCGTCACCGCGCGCGAGGCCACCGAGGGGTCCGCGGCCGCCGTGAAGAACCCGCCCTCCTTGTTGCGGACGGTGGAGTCGGCGACGGCGTCCGAGACGAGGGACGCGCGGGGGAGCCGGGAGAGGCGGTCGTCCAGCAGGGCGGTGACCTCGCCCGCGGGGGACTCCACCAGCAGGGCCGAGTCCGAGAGGATCAGGTACTCCACCTGCGACGCGGACCACCGGGCGAGGACCACGGTTGCCTGGGGCGTGCGTGGGTGAGAAAGGTCACAAGTGTCGGCGTGCGCGTCGGCGACGCGGCGAATCGCCCGGGACAGGACCTCCGGCAGGGGCAAATCCCCCTGCGAAACGGACAGTTCGGTCAGTGCTCCGCCGAGTCGTGCGCAGAACCAGGGGACCGAATGCAGACAGCCGTCGTCACCCCGGGGCGGTGTCACCCCGTCGAGCACGACCAGGGAACCGCCTTGTCCTGGAGCGGGAAGTCCGACCGATGCGAAGTCCTCATTGGGGCGGTCCGGGTCTCCGGGCTCCGACACGAGTTCAGTGCGCATTCCGCCAGTCTGCACGAGCCCTTCACAAGGGCTCCGGCAGGACGCCGGGGAACGCCCGACGTGCGGTTCAGCCGTGCGGGCGCCGGGTTTGGCCTGGAATGATCGACTCCGGCAAGGCGTGGCGGCGAATACTGCCAAAGCCCGTCCCCGACGTCCAACCGGCCCGCCGTGCGGGCCGGTCGCGAGCACCGGGGAGACTTGCCCGCCAACTCCCCTCCGATGTTCACTCCTTCGGGTGGCGGGTCAGATGATGCGGGACCACTGCCCACCGGCACTGGGAGGGTCGGGAGCCGTACCGGGCTTACGCCGCGATTGACGGGACGTCACCCGGGCCCCAAATGGGTACACGAGTCAGGAATGCGAGCACCGGTGCAGAAGACGCGGCCGAGGCGCACAGGCAAGAAGACGGCCTCCAACTCCACAGAGGGTGGCGCCGTCGGCGACGCCACCGACTCCACGGGCCGGGGCAGGACCGCCCACGTACGCAACCGGCTGATCGTGGCCGTGGCGGTCGTCGCGGCCGCCATCGCCGGAGCCGGCGCGCCCATGGTGCTGTCCGCCTCACAGCAACTGAACGACTCCCAGAACCTGGTGACGCTCGCCGAGCGCACCCAGCAGGCGCTGACCCTCGCGCACGCGCTGGCCGACGAGCGCGACGAGGTCACCTCGTACGTCGCCGCCGGCAGGCCCCAGGCCAAGGCCCCCTCCGAGAAGCGCAGCGCCCTGGTCGACCGGCAGGTCGACGAGCTGCGCGCGGACGCGGACGCCCCCGCCGCCCTGCTCAAGGACCTCGACGGCATCGCGACGCTCAGGCGAGCGGCGCTCACCGGCAAGAGCACCGCTCTCGAAGCGCACCAGTCGTACTCCGACGCCATCGCCGAACTCCACGCCCTCGCCGAGGACCTGGCCGACCGGATGCCGCCCCGCGCGGGCTCCGGCGCGCACTCCCTCGCCGAGCTGGACACCGCCGTCCAGCAGTCCGCCGCCGCCCGCGGACTGCTCCTGGCGGCCCTCGGCGTCCCCCACACCACCCAGAGCGTCTACAACCCGGTCACGGGTCTGACGAGCACCGCGAACGTCTCGTCGGCCGCCGACACCAAGCGGCGCGACGCGCTGAGCGCCGCCGCCCAGCAGGCACGCCTCCGCTCCGACGCGGCCATCGCGGACTTCCGCGAGACCGCGCCCAAGCAGGCCGCCACGTCGTACGACTCCACGGTCACCGGCCCCGACGTCGGCTCCGCGGAGAAGTACCTGACGAACCTCACCGGACAGTCCACGCTCTCCGACTCCACGCTCGGCACCAACACCAAGAAGCTGGACGCGGCCCTGTCCGCCCGGATCGAGCTGATGCGCGGCGCGGAGGCCTCCCTCAACGACCACCGCACCAAGGACCTCGCGAAGCTGCGGGACGACGACGTCACCGCGCTGGAGCTGCGCGTCACCCTCCTCGGCGTCCTGATGCTCGTCGCGGCCGGCATGACGACGGCCATGGCCCGCAGCCTCACCCGGCCGCTCGCCGTCCTGCGGCTCGGCTCGGCCCGGCTCGCCGCCGACCCGGCCGCCGCGGAACCGGTCAAGTTCACCGGCCGCAACGACGAGTTCGCCCAGGTCGTCCGCTCCGTCAACGCGCTGCACCGGCACCTGACCACGCTGCACGAGCGGAACGCCACCCTCGAAGGCGACCGCAAGCACCTCATCGGCCAGCGCCAGCAGATGGCCGACGAGCGCGACCGGCTGCGCGGCGAACTCGCCGAGGCGGCCGCCCACCTGGAGCAGGTGCGCGGCACCATCCACAGCACCTTCGTGAACCTCGCGCTGCGCACCCTCGGCCTCGTCGAGCGCCAGCTCGGCGTCATCGAGGGCCTGGAGGAGCGCGAGCAGGACCCGGACCGCCTCTCCACCCTCTTCAAGCTCGACCACTTCGCCACCGTCATGCGACGGCACAGCGAGAACCTCCTCGTCCTCGCGGGCGCCGAGCACGTCCAGCACCACGCGGGCCCGGTCCCGCTCATCGACATCGCGCGGGCCTCGGTCAGCGAGATCGAACGGTACGAACGGGTACGGATCGCCGCGCTGCCCCCGCACGCGCACATCGCCGGGTACGCCGCCGACGACATCAGCCACCTGGTGGCCGAACTCCTGGAGAACGCCACCTCGTTCTCGCCGCCCGACGTACCCGTCGAGGTCTCCGGCTGGCTGCTGGAGAGCGGTGACGTGATGCTCTCCGTGCAGGACGAGGGCATCGGCATGACCGACGACCGGATGAGGCATCTCAACGCCCGCCTCTCCGAGTTCGACCCCGAGGACACGTACGACCAGGAGAGCGGCGAAGGCCTCGGCCTCGGCCTGTACGTCGTGGCCCGGCTCGCCCACCGGCACGGCGTACGGGTGAAGCTGCGCGAGCAGAAGCAGGGCGGGGTGGCCGCCGTGGTCGTCCTCCCGAAGGCGCTGCTCGCCGCCGCACCGGCGTCCACCGTCCCCGCCTCCGTCCGGCTGGCCGGCGGCGCCCCCGCGGTGGCCCTGCCCGGGGCGGACGCCGAGGCCAACTCCAACGTGCTGCGCGGCCGTTCGATCCTGCGCGGCTCGGTGACGGCCTCGGCCGACGCCGAGGACCCACTGATCGCGGCGGCCGAGGCGACCCTTCAGGAATCCGTCACCGAACCGGAGACGGCACCCGAGCCGACGCCGTCCCCCGAGCCCGGGCCGGCCGCCCGGATCCCGGCCCCCCGCGAGCCGGAGCCGGAACTCAGCTCCGAGACGACGATGGAGCTGCTGCTCCCGGAGCTGGCCCCGGAGGCCCCCGCCCCGGCCGCGGCCGAAGAGCCGACCGACGCGTTCGACGCGCCCGCCCCGGCCACCTTCGAGGCGCCTGAGGCACCCGGGACCGCCACCGAGGCACCCACGGACGCCGCCGCCGGCACCGCCCACGCCGTGGGCGCCACCGCCGCCGCCCCGCACCCGGCCGGCACGCCCGTGGATCCGGCGGCCGCCGACCCGTACGCCATCGGCCCCGACGACCACGAGCGGGTCTCCGACGACCACGAACGGGTCTCCGACGACGACGAACGGGTCGCCGACGAGCACCCCAGGCTCACCGACAAGGGCCTGCCCAAACGCACACCGAAGATCTCCGCCCCCGCCGCCGCCCCGCGGCCCCGCGCGGGCGGCGTTGACGCTGAGGCCCTGCGCCGCAGGCTCGGCGGGTTCCACCGGGGTGCGATCGAAGGCCGTCGCGACGTGGAGGCCGAGATCGCCGACCGGACGGCGGAGACCCCCACGCCCGAAGGACCGACCCCGCCGGCCCCCACACCCGCACACGTGCCCGCAGGACCCGCGCCCACCGGGCACCAGCCCAGCGCACAGGACGTGAAAGCACCTGGGGGCACCGTCGAGGAGGCAAGCAGTTGACCGCGACCAGTACCTTCGGCCTGAGCAGCGAAGCACGTAACCTGCACTGGCTTCTGACCAATCTCGTCGAGGAGGTGCCCGGCCTCCAGTCGGTCGCGGTCGTCTCCTCCGACGGCCTGCTGCTGCTCTCCTCCGACCCCGGCCGCAACGCCGAGGCGAGGACGGCCGACAGCGCCAGGCCGACCGGACCCAAGGGCTCCGCGGCCGACCTCGCCACCATCGTCTCCGGCATCGGCAGCCTCACCCTCGGCGCCGCCAAGCTGATGGACAACGGCGGCGTCAAGCAGACCATGGTCGCGATGGACGAGGGCAGCCTCTTCGTCATGGCGATCAGCGACGGTTCGCTGCTCGGCGTGCACGGCTCCGCGGACTGCGACATGAGCGTGGTGGCGTACCACATGGCGCTCTTCGTCGGCCGGGCCGGACACGTCCTGACCCCCGAGCTGCGCATCGAGCTCCGAAAATCCCTCGAGGCCGACGCTCCCGGGAGTGCCTGATGACCGTGTCGAACGGCGTCAAGAAGCTTCCGGTCCGCGGCGGCGACCGCAAGCCCGCCCGCGTGCGCCCCTATTCGCTCACCGGCGGACGGACGCGCTTCGGCCACGTCCTGCTGGTCGAGACGTTCGTGGCCGCGCTGGACGCCCCCGAGGCGCGCAAGGAGCTGACCAACGGCTCGCTCACCACCCGGGTCATGCCCGAGATGCGGGCCATCGTCGAGCTCTGCCGCCGGATGCGTACGGTGGCCGAGATCGCCGCGCTTCTCAGGATGCCGCTGGGAGTGGTCCGCGTGCTCTTGAGTGATCTGGCGGATCAGGGAAAGATCCGCGTGTACGGAACAGGCCACGGACCGGGACAGCCCGACCGTGCCCTGCTGGAAAGGGTGCTGAGTGGACTCCGTCGTCTCTGACGCCGAACCTGGCGTCGCTCCCCTCCTCGACGATGAGGAGAATCTGCAGGCCTGGCAGACGGACCGCACGCGCGCGCCGATCGCCACGAAGATCGTGGTGGCCGGCGGCTTCGGCGTCGGCAAGACCACGCTCGTGACGTCCGTCTCGGAGATCACGCCTCTCCAGACGGAGGCGCTGATGACCCAGGCCAGCGAGGAAACCGACGACCTCTCGGGTACGCCGGACAAGCTGACCACCACCGTGGCCATGGACTTCGGGCGCATCACGCTCGACGACGACCTGGTGCTCTACCTCTTCGGCACGCCGGGCCAGCAGCGGTTCTGGTTCATGTGGGACGACCTGGTGCGCGGCGCGATCGGCGCGGTGGTCCTCGCCGACACCCGCCGCCTCTCGGACTGCTTCCCGGCGCTCGACTACTTCGAGAGCTGCGGGCTGCCGTACGTCGTCGCCGTCAACCACTTCGAAGGAACCGACGAGTTCGAGCCCGACGATGTGCGCGAGGCCCTCACGGTTCCTCCGCACATACCTGTCATGATCATGGACGCGCGCCGCAAGATCTCGGTCGTCGAGACCCTGCTCGCGCTCGTCGGCCACGCGCTCGAAGTCAGCCCCGAATAGGGACGCCCGACTCCTAGGAGAAGCACCCCGCATGCGGAAGATACTCGTCGTGGGGGCCGGCCAGTCCGGCCTCCAGCTCGCCCTCGGACTCCAGTCGCAGGGGTACGAGGTCACCCTGATGTCGAACCGGACGGCGGACGAGATCCGTTCCGGCCGGGTCATGTCGACGCAGTGCATGTTCGACACGGCGCTCCAGCACGAGCGCGATCTTCAGCTCAACTTCTGGGAGACCCAGGCCCCGAAGATCGAGGGGCTCGGGGTCTCCGTCGCGGTCCCCGGCTCGTTCGACCCGGGCCCCTCGCAGCGCGCCATCGACTGGGTCGGCAAGCTCGACGGCTACGCGCAGTCGGTCGACCAGCGGGTCAAGATGGCCGGCTGGATGGAGACGTTCGCGCAGCGCGGCGGCCAGTTGGTCATCCACGGTGCCGCGGTCTCCGACCTCGACTACTTCTCCCGCGCGTACGACCTGGTCCTGGTCTCGGCGGGCAAGGGCGAACTCGTCTCGATGTTCGGCCGTGACGCCTCCCGCTCCCCGTACACCGAGCCGCAGCGCGCCCTCGCGGTGTCGTACGTGCACGGCCTGGGCCCGCGTCCGGAGCACCCGGACTACGACGCGGTCCGCTGCAACCTGGTCCCCGGCGTCGGCGAGCTCTTCATCATGCCGACCCTCACCACGTCGGGCCGCGCCGACATCCTCTTCTGGGAGGGCATCCCCGGCGGCCCGCTGGACGCCTTCAACGGCGTCAAGGACCCGGCCGAGCACCTCTCGCTGACCCTGGAACTCATGGAGCGGTTCACGCCCTGGGAGTACGCGCGCGCCACCAACGTCGAACTCACCGACGCGGGCGGCACGTTGTCCGGCCGGTACGCCCCCACCGTCCGCAACCCGATCGGCCGTCTCCCCGGCGGCGGACTGGTCCTCGGTGTCGCCGACGTCGTCGTGGCCAACGACCCGATCACCGGCCAGGGTTCCAACTCGGCCTCCAAGTGCGCCGCCGCCTACCTCGCCTCGATCGTCGAGCAGGGCGACAAGCCCTTCGACGAGGAGTGGATGCAGGCGACGTTCGACCGCTACTGGGACACCGCGCAGCACGTCACCAAGTGGACCAACGCGATGCTGGGCGTCCCGCCGGAGCACGTGCTCAACCTGATCGGAGCGGCGGGCCAACTCCCGCCCGTGGCCGACCGCTTCGCCAACGGCTTCAACGACCCGGCCGACTTCGAGAACTTCTTCTTCGACCCGGAGAAGACGAACGCGTACCTGGCGTCGGTCACCGGGGCCTGACGGCCCTCTGACCTGCGGTCCGACTGTCGGCGTCTGTCGTTGTTTGTCGTCGCCGGTTCCTCTCGGACGGCCCACGGACGGCCCCAGGGATCTCCCTGGGGCCGTCCGCGCTTTCCGTCGCCTGACCCCCTCGATGCGAACTATGGGCACGGCGGTCGCTGAGGTCTGCCGGGCACGTCAGATGGTCACCCAGGGGCGATGGCGTTCGGGGCTGGTCGCGAAGGTTGCGGTACTTCGCTGCTGTACAGCTGGCTGACCGCCGCTTTAGGAGTTCGATCCGAGCCCGCTCCCGCTGCTGCCGTCCATGGGTGCGAAGGGCGGACAGAGACGCCGACGTACGCCTCCGTCCGGAGTCGTTGATGTCACCTGTGGATGTCAGAGGCGTTCGGGGTCGGTCGCCTCCGAGTCCAACGAAGGCGGCAAGGGGTGGGGACCTCGCAACCGTGCGCCAGGGCGAGTACGACGCATCTCGTATCCCGGCGGTCGTAGCCCGTCGCTTCCGTGATCTCAGTGCTTGCTGCCCGCCACTTCCCCTGCTGGATCAATTGTCGTGCTCGTTCCTGCGTGGACCATGGGACGGGGATCTGGAGGGCCCGGATGACGTCTGCATCCCAGCGCTGTCGGCCAGGGCTGATTCAAAGTCTTGATGCTCGTGCTGCGTCGCTGGTCAGGGGATCTGCAGGAGGTCCAGGGGGCGGGTGAAGGGCTTGTAGGAGACGT